>CAIONQ010000162.1 GCA_903859705.1 uncultured Chthonomonas sp. | reverse complement strand
TGCCTCTGGTGTGAGGTGCGGACTGAAAACCATCGGCGACGACGTTGCCCTCATTGTGTGCGAAACCGAAGCCGCAGCGGCAGGGGTCTTCACCACAAATCGTGTGCAGGCAGCATGTGTTAAGTACTCCCGCAGAGTTGCAAAAAGCGGCAGGGCGCGCGCAATTCTTGTTAACGCTGGCAACGCCAACGCATGCAATGGAGAACAGGGCGATACAGACAATCGCACTCTGGCAGAATGGGTTAGCAGAAAGCTAAACATCGCCCCAGATTCGGTGCTTACTGCCTCCACTGGCATTATTGGCCACGTACTTCCCATGGAAAAGCTTCAAAATGGCATTGAAGCGGCGGTAGCCAGCCTGGATAGAGATACCTCCACCGATCAGCGTGTATCTGAGGCAATCATGACCACAGATACACGCCCCAAGCGGGTTGCCGTTGAGGCCGACTCGGATACCTGGACAGGGCCAGTCCGGATCGGTGGCATGTGCAAGGGTGCCGGAATGATCGCACCAAACATGGCAACGATGCTTGCATTCATCACTACCGATGCAAGGCTGCCAGCAAACCTGCTGCAAGAAGCCCTGGTTGAAGCTGTGCGCACTTCCTTCAACTCGGTTACCGTAGATGGCGACACCAGTACTAATGACATGTGCCTGCTGCTTGCTTCTGGAGTGGGTGGCTGCGAGATATCGGCCAGAACTCCGGCATATGATGACTTTGTGGATGCGCTCACGAGAGTATGCATCGCACTTGCCAAAGAAATTGCACGCGATGGCGAGGGCGCGACAAAGCTTGCAGCAATATCTGTTAAGGGCGCTTCATCACAGCCAGCTGCCCAACAGATTGCACGTAGCATCGCCGAATCACCGCTGGTGAAAACGGCCCTATTCGGATGTGACCCCAACTGGGGCCGGGTAATGATGGCAGCAGGCAAGGCTGGTGTGCCTTTCGATCCCAATGCATCTACCGTAACAATTGGCAGCCACGTAGTTTTCTCCGAAGGCACAAGTGTGGATTTCGACCGCGATGCTGCACATGATTACCTTACCGGTACCGAAGTAGAGATAGTGCTGGATCTGAATATGGGTGAGCACTCTGCCACCGTTTGGACATGCGACTATTCCTACGAATACATCAAGATAAACGCTGAGTATCACACATGACAATTCTAAGCCCGGAATTCCGGTCCACAGTTCTTATAGAAGCCCTGCCCTACCTCAAGCAGTTCTACGGCAAAACTATTGTAGTGAAATATGGCGGAAACGCCATGATTCATGAAGAGCTGAAAATGAGCGTGATGCAAGATATCGCTCTGCTACACTTCGTTGGTATACGCCCCATCCTGGTTCATGGAGGTGGCCCCGAGATAAGCTCCATGATGAAGCGTATGGGGCATCAGCCGACATTTGTTGGCGGCCTGCGAGTTACCGATGCCGAAACCATGGAGATAGTGGAGATGGTTCTGGCAGGCAAAACCAACAAGGGCATCGTCTCTTTATTGGCACAGCAAGGCGCACGCGCCGTTGGCCTATGCGGCAAGGATGCAAGCCTGGTAGTTGCACAGCAGATGCCATGCGATGAGGGCGACCTGGGGTTTGTGGGAGAAGTTACCACTGTATACCCGGAAATCCTTAACCTGTTATCAGAACAGGGTTACATCCCCGTTGTGTCATCTGTCGCGGTAGGGCCAAACGGTGAAAGCTATAACGTGAATGCAGACCATGTTGCCGGCCATATCGCCGCAGCGATGGGTGCAGCCAAATTAATAGTCCTTACCGATGTTGAAGGGTTGTATCGGGACTTCTCAGATAAATCCTCCCTGATACAGCGCATGAACGTGAAGGACGCCGAGGACATGATTGCGGATGGCTCAGCGGATAGGGGCATGATACCCAAGCTGGAAGCCTGTATAACAGCGGTACGCGGCGGAGTGATCGCAGCCCATATGATCGATGGAAGGCAGCCACATTCCCTGCTAATCGAAATATTTACTAACACTGGCATTGGCACTATGATCACTGCTTAGGCCGGGATCTCAAAACCTGCGCAAGCAGAAACAGCTTTAGCCCAAGAGGCATTAGCCACGCAAGCACACATTGGAGGCAGTTCGTTGACAGCTCATCTTGAAAACCCTCAGGCATTGACACCAGCTCATTCCGCAGAAGACATTGCTGCGCTGGATCGCGATTGGGTAATGAACACCTATGCGCGCCAGTCCTTTGTCATCGAGCGTGGAGAAGGCTGCTACCTGTGGGATACCGATGGGCGTAAGTATCTGGATTTCCTATCTGGGATAGCCGTAGTAGGTGTTGGGCACGCCCACCCCACCGTGGTTGCCGCTATTGCAGAGCAGGCAGGAAAGCTGATGCATATCAGCAACCTCTTCCATAACGAACATCAGGCAAAACTGGCACAACGGCTATGCAGCCTTGCAGAGATGGATCGCGTGTTCTTCTGCAATTCAGGCGCTGAAGCAAATGAAGCGGCGCTTAAGATTGCGCGCAAATGGGGCAAAGCGAAACGTGGTACAGATTGCTTCGAGATCATCACCTTTCATGGCTCATTCCATGGCCGAACAATGGGTACTGTAACCGCCACCGCGCAGCCAAAGTATCAGGCGCCATTTGAGCCACTGGTACCCGGATTCAAGTACTGCCCGCTCAATAACCTTGCCGCGCTGGATGAACTGATTTCAGACAAAACCTGTGCCGTGATGATAGAGCCAATTCAGGGCGAAAGCGGCGTTCAACCCGCAACCCCAGAGTTTCTGGCCGGTGTGCGCGCTCTTTGCGATGAAGCAGAAGTGCTGCTCATTCTCGACGAAATCCAGTGCGGAATGGGGCGAACCGGAACGTTTCTTGCCAGTCAGAATGTTGGCATACAGGGCGACATCGTTACCATGGCAAAAGGCATCGCCGATGGCTTCCCAATGGGAGCCTGCCTTGCCAGAGGCGAGGCAGCACTAACGCTGGTTCCCGGAGATCATGGCTCAACCTTCGCCGGGCAACCGCTGGCATGTGCCGCTGCACACGCCACCCTGGATGTGCTAATTGATGAACAGCTGATGGAGAACGCATCCGCAACGGGCGAGTACTTCCTGAATGCACTAAAGGGCCTGCAAAGCAGCAGCAACGGAGACATTACTGAAGTGCGAGGCCACGGTCTGATGGTTGGTGTTCAGCTTGGGAGGCCGGTTGCACGCGAACTCATGAAAGAGCTTCTGAAAAACGGGGTAATCATCAACGCTGTGGGAGATAGCATTCTGCGCTTGCTTCCACCATTAACTGTGACACCCGAGCATTGCGATACAGTTGTGGCCGCAATTGCTGCCGCTCTGCAAGCCGTATAGGTACCTGTTTTGCATCGTGAGATGCTCTTTGAGAGATTACGATAGTTACTATGACAAACAACACGAATGTACTACCAGAGGCGGCAGAACATGCTGCCGCACTCGCACTTAAACACATCACAAACCCCACTAACCCGTGGCGAGGCAGATCGTTGCTGGATATGGTTTCCGTCTCGGCCGAAGAAATCGCAATCGGCCTGGAGACTGCTGCAGCACTAAAGATCGTGCACGACGCGCGCTGCAATGCCGTTAAGTTCTCTTATCCCAGCACATTGGGACTGCTTTTTGAAAAGCCATCGCTCCGAACGCGCACCAGCTTTGAGGCAGGCATGGCGCAGTTGGGCGGCGCATCCATCTATCTTGCCCCTGGCGATGTTGGCATGGGAAAGCGGGAGAGCGTGGAAGATGTGGCCGGTGCCCTCTCTCGCTGGGTAGATCTTATCGCAGCACGTGTGTTTGCCCACAGTACGGTAGTTGAATTGGATTACCACGCTACCGTACCGGTGATAAATGCCCTTAGCGATCGAGAGCACCCTCTGCAAATGTTTGCAGATCTGCTTACCATGCAACAGCAGCTTGGCACTCTTAAGGGCACAAAGCTTGCGTATGTGGGAGACGGCAATAACGTACTACAGTCGCTTCTAATTGCCTGCGCCAGAACCGGTGTGCATATCTCTGCCGCCTGCCCGGATGGCTACCTGCCAGATCCGTTCTTCTTAACGGAAGCACAGCGCATTGCTTCTGAAGAGAAAACCGGGGCTGTGGTAACCATTGTTACTGATCCTCAAGAAGCTGTTCAGAACGCCAATGCGATCTATACCGATGTTTGGACCAGCATGGGGCAAGAAGAAGAGAGCGCCATTCGAAGAGTGGTGTTCGCACCGTATTGCATTACTCCAGAGCTACTGCAAGCTGCCGCACCTGGCGCATTTGCCATGCACTGCCTTCCGGCGCACCTTGGGGAAGAGATCACCGCCTCGGCGATGCAACTGCACAGAACAGTAATCCTGGATCAAGCTGAAAACCGGCTTCATACCCAGAAGGCTATCGCCGCTCTGATCCTGGGACTTTAATCCTAATTCGCTATCACAGCCCGGCAGGGTGAAGGCAATTAGCCCGCCCTGCCGCCAAATTGAAAGGGAGTATCACGTGCGAAAATTATGGGGTGGCCGATTTGAAGGTGCCACAGATGAGCTTATAGAGAGGCTCAACAACTCCATCAGCTTCGATAGCCGCATGTGGCGCCAGGATATCCATGGAAGCATAGCCCATGCAGATATGCTTGGCGATACCGGGATTGTATCTCGTGAGGAAGCCGATACACTGATTTCCGGTTTAAAGTCTCTGGAGTCAGACATTGATGCTGGAACGCTTTTGCTGCCAATGGATGCCGAGGACGTGCACACAGCAGTGGAAGGATTGCTGCGCGAACGCCTTGGGGCGGTTGCGGGCAAACTGCATACGGCGCGCAGCCGAAACGACCAGGTCGCAACCGATGTACGCCTTTACTTGCGCGATGCTATAGATGGCATTGCACCCGAACTGAAGGCACTGCAGGCTGCCTTGCTCAAGCTTGCCGAAGGCGAGTTTGATACCATACTGCCAGGATGCACGCATCTGCAGCATGCACAGCCCGTGGTATTGGCTCACCACCTGCTTGCGTACTTCTGGATGCTTGACAGAGACCGAGAGCGCCTCGCCGACCTGCGACATAGAGTGAACCGATCACCACTGGGAGCGGGAGCTCTGGCAGGAACAGGCTTCCCTATCAACAGAAAACAAACAGCTGCAGCTCTCGGATTTGAGCAGGTCTTAGAAAACAGCCTCGATGCCGTTGCCGATAGGGACTTCGCTGTAGAATTTATGGCATTTGCTTCCATACTTGCAATGCACATATCACGCCTCGCCGAAGAGATCATACTGTGGAATACACCCGAGTTCCGGTTTGTAACGCTGGATGATGCGGTTACTACTGGTAGCAGCATAATGCCGCAAAAGAAGAATCCGGATGTGGCAGAGCTGGCGCGCGGTAAAACGGGACGAGTATTCGGTGGCCTTACTGCCCTGCTTACCCTCATGAAGGGCCTTCCACTTGCTTATAACAAAGACATGCAGGAGGACAAAGAGCCACTGTTCGATGCCATCGATACGCTGGGGCTTTTGCTTCCTGCCATGAAGAAGACAATCGAAACAGCCAGCTTCAACCGGGCACGCATGCTGCAATCACTGCGAGGCGATTTCTCAACTGCAACCGATCTCGCCGATCACCTGGTGCGTGTGGGATACACATTCCGAGATGCACACGATATCGTTGGGCAAATCGTACGTACTTGTATAGAACAGGGCATCGGCCTGGAGGATTTAACGCCAGAGTCTCTCGCTGCATGTGAGCCCCGGCTCGCCGCCTCCGCAGCAGAGGCCGTGAAGGCACTAACAGTTGAGTCCAGTGTTGCATCCCGTACATCACAGGGGGGCACAGCGCCCACCGCAGTGAGAGCGCAGTGGCTGCTGGCACAAGATCGCCTAAACGCATAACTGGCATGTGAATAAGGGCCTGGGCTGCAAGTTTGCCCGGGCCTTTTTACTTGACATGCGTCTGTCGGTAATACATAATGTTGCAGGCTTGCGCCCTTCAGGCTGCGGGCCACAACTTCCTTTTGCTGACCTATCGGGCCGCCTGTAAGGAGGCATAGAAGGCGTGGATTTGAGACTAATTGAACGTACCAGGATCTCAGAAGATCCCGACCAGCCCCGCAAACACCTTAGTGAAGAGGCTTTGCAGGGCTTGGCAGATAGCATCCGCCAGCATGGCATGCTAAACCCTATCACTGTTCGGCCAATTGGGGACGATGCCTATCGCATTGTTACCGGCGAGAGACGATGGCGCGCGGCACGCATGGCTGGCCTGGAGCAGGTGCCATGCATCGTAAAACAGATCAGTGCCGATGAACTGCTTACAGAGCAGTTGATCGAAAACCTTCAGCGTGAGGACCTTGCTCCGCTGGATAAGGCAAGAGCCATTGACCACGTCAAGTCAACATTAATCCAGACAAACCGTGAAATTGCGCGCCGCCTCGGCATATCAGAGCGCACTGTTGGTTATTTACTGGATCTGCTAGCATTGCCAGAGGATATCGGTGAGGCTATTGTATCCAGCCCTAATCGCCCATCGGATGGCCAGATTACCGAGAAGCACGCCCGGTTCTTGAAGCAGCTGAACGAAGCGCCCGATCTACAGAACGCTGTTGTTGATCGTATTCGCAACGATAAGCTGAGCAGTGAAGAAACTGGCAATCTGGTAAAGGCACTGAAGAAGAAGCCCGAGCAGGCAGATGATATTCTCAGCAGCCCTACAGATCACCTTGCATCATTCTTTCAGGATGCATATGATCCCTCGGCAGAGTTCCTCAATCAACCGGAATCACACGAGGTTCGGCACTCCGCACATGCGCAGCGCGTGCTCGATTTTCTGCCATCGCTCGCAGGCATTGATGTTAGCCGTATGAGCCACCCGGAGTTGCGCCAGGTTGAAGACGCACTCACTTCGCTTGCCGTCGCGGTTCAGGGACTTCTAAGCAACTGCCGCGAGCATCTTGGAGAATAAACAACTATGGCATCCGAATTTTCTTTCGATGTAGTGTCTCGCGTAGACATTACAGAAGTTAAGAACGCCATCGATCAGGCAGAAAAAGAGATTGCCGGCCGCTATGATTTTCGGCAATCGATAACTGCGTTTGACCTCGACGAAGAGTCTATCAAAGTTACGTCCGACGATGAGTTCCGACTCAGCATGGCGATGGACGTTCTGCGAAGCAAACTATCTAAGCGCAACGTTTCGCTGAAAGCACTGGAATATGGCAAGATCGAGCAAGGCACAAAAGGCTCGGCTCGCCAAACCATTACGCTTAAGCAAGGCGTTCCGGTTGAAGAGGGAAAGCGAATCGTCCGGGATATAAAGGCAGCGGGCATTAAAGCCAATGCTCAGATCCAGGGTGATCAGCTACGGATCACATCAAAAGATAAAGACGCTCTTCAGTTGGTTCAGCGCCTGATCAAAGGCATAGAAGACCTGACCTTTGATCCAGAGTTCTCAAACTACCGCTGATCAATTGCTGAGGTGTGCCCACGAGGCTGACGTTCCAAGGTTGAGAGGATTACGCAAGTGAGTGGTATATCCCCGAGAGAGCGACAGGAGCAGTGGGAACTTGAGGCGCTGGCACCGTGGGCAGCAAAAGCCGCCGAGACTGCCGGGAGAGAATACCCGGAAGAGCCAGACCCGGTACGAACGGCCTTTCAGCGCGATAGAGACCGTATTCTGCACTCCAAGGCCTTCCGGCGCCTGAAGCATAAGACGCAGGTGTTCATCGATCCAGAGGAAGATCACTTCCGCACGCGGCTAACACACACTCTTGAAGTTTCACAGATCGCGAGAACAATATCAAGAGCACTGCGCCTGAATGAGGATCTTACTGAGGCAATTGCGCTGGCGCACGATCTTGGACATCCCCCATTCGGGCATGCGGGAGAAGAGGCGCTCGATGAAGCCTATCGCGAGTTTGTACCCGCTGCTGCTTTTCGGCACTACGACCAGAGCTTACGCGTTGTAGAGCTACTGGAACGTGGTACAAGCGAAACGTACCTGGAAGATCGAGGAGACGAGCGTCGCCCTGGCCTCAATCTTACCTGGGAAGTGCGCGATGGCATTGCTCACCATAGTAAGGGCCGCGCAGATCTCTCTGATACTTCATCTGTAAGAGCCTCAACTCTCGAAGGGCAATCGGTACGCCTCGCGGATCGTGTTGCCTATATCAATCATGATATCGATGATGCGATACGGGCGGGTGTTCTCCACCCCAGCGAAATCCCTGCAGCAGAACTTGCGCTCCTCGGCAGATCTCACTCCGATCGTATTTCCCGCATGGTAATAGACATAGTAGACACAAGCGATGGCAAGCCAACTGTTGAAATGTCTGAAGTGATCCAAAGCGCTGTAGATCGCCTCAAAGAGTTCATGTTTGAGAAGGTTTATTGGAATGCCAGTACAGGCAATCAAGATCTTCGTAAGGCACAACATGTGATTCGGGCGCTCTTCCGAATCTACATGGAGCAGCCCGAACGGATGAATGGTGCCAGAGGTTTGGATGCTCTTGATGTAGAGGAACGGGCGCAGAAAGTATGCGATTACATTGCAGGCATGACCGACCGATATGCAGTTGCAAGTTTCGACAAACACTTTGTTCCCAAAGGTTTGCGGGTACTGCCATAGGTTAGCGCTGCAATGCACTCTATACTGCAACGAATGCGCGGCAGCGATGCTCAGGCTCAGATCCTTGCTTGCCAGCGCACCACTGGTGGTTGGTTTCCTTGCCAATATCAGTGTGTATGGTATAATAACGCATCTGTAGAAGGAAAATCCGTACGGGGATTTCCTCACGAAAACGCCCAATTTGTTCCGTGGCGGGGCCGATAAGCGATTGCTCACGAGTAACGTAGCAACCGCGCCGGCGCGGAGGTTTAACGGAATGAAGACCAGTTTGAAATGCCATTGTGGTCAGCGAATTTTGAAGCGCGATGTCATGCAACAGGGATACTATGTCAAACAACTCGGTCCGAGTTATGTTTACATTAAGTACCGCTGTTCTCGCTGCAAAAAGCTGGGCGAACATTTTGTAAAGCAAGATGAATGGGAAGATGCTCTGCTTCAGGATATCGGCAACGATGTATCTGATAACGAGCGTGGTCGGTTCACCAAACTGGGGACCATCACTGTGGATGAGATGCGTGAGTTCCACCGGCAACTGGATAGTTTGAGCACAATTCCTAATCTGCTTGAAAAAGAAACTGAATAGTATTCCACAGCCCATATTGGCAAGATGTAAGCAGTCAATAGATGAGCTGACGTGCGTGAATGGCATGAGACTTTCGGCCAGGTCCCAGAAATACTGTGGCCTGGCCTGAATTTCGACTGAGGCATAACGGAATCTGGTGGATAAGCGCAATGAATCGGGAGATTTCTGCACATGGTTATGAATAAAATACTTCTGGCTCTGCCAAAAGGTGAAAAGGTAGGTATCGCTTTCTCAGGTGGTCTGGATACTTCGGCTGCTCTGGCATGGATGCGCCATAACGGTGCCATACCTTACACATACACTGCAAACCTTGGTCAGCCCGACGAACCAGATTATGATGCGATTCCGCGCAAAGCTAAAGAGTATGGCGCCGAGAACGCACGCCTGGTAGATTGTCGCGAGCCCCTGGTGCTGGAAGGGCTAGTAGCCCTTCAGTGCGGTGCCTTTCACATCACCACTGCCGGCAAAACATACTTCAATACAACCCCGCTTGGCCGCGCAGTTACAGGCACCATTCTTGTACAGGCAATGCAGGAAGATGGAGTGGATATCTGGGGTGATGGCTCTACATACAAGGGCAATGATATTGAGCGGTTTTACCGCTATGGCCTGATGACTAATCCTAACTTGCGCATCTACAAACCCTGGCTGGATCAGCAGTTTGTGAAAGAGATGGGCGGGCGCCAGGAGATGTCTGCATGGTTAACAGATCACGGATTTGAATACCGGGCCTCCGCTGACAAAGCTTACTCAACGGATTCCAACATTTGGGGAGCCACCCATGAAGCCAAAGAGCTTGAGTTCTTGAGCAAGGGTCTCCGGATTGTGGATCCAATTATGACGGTTCGTTTCTGGGATCCCTCAGTGGCTATCGAAGCAGAAGAGATTACTATTGAGTTCGAACAGGGATTCCCAACTTCCATCAATGGCAAAACATTTGATAGCCCGGTGGCACTTGTTGATGAAGCAAATGCCATTGGTGGTCGCCACGGACTTGGCGTTTCTGATCAAATAGAAAACCGCATTATCGAAGCCAAGAGCCGCGGTATCTACGAAGCACCAGGTATGGCTCTCCTGAACCTCGCGTACGAGAGGCTGGTTTCTGCCATTCACAACGAAGGCACTATAGATAACTACAAAACCATGGGCCGTAAGCTTGGCAGGCTTTTGTACGAAGGACGGTGGTTCGATCCACAATCGCTAATGTTACGGGACATGCTTCAGAAGTGGGTTGGCAGTGCAATTACTGGAACAGTTACTGTAGAGTTGCGCCGTGGAGACGATTATTCTATTCTGGATACCACAGGCCCGCATCTTACCTATCAGCCTGAGCGACTGAGTATGGAGCGTGTTGAAGGCGAATCATTCTCACCTCTGGATAGAATCGGCCAGCTCGCAATGCGAAATCTCGATATTCTGGACTCCAGGCAGAAGATTGGCGTGTATGCAAGTTCTGGAGTAATACCTTCGGATAACCTTACAAGCCTCACAGAAGCCAGGCAGATAAAATCACTGGAAAAGTAGCCGTTAGATATTTACCAGTACCTGCAATGAAAACGGGCGAGATCCAGATAATGGATCTCGCCCGTTTTCATTGTTGTCGCGTATCGTTGAGATGCAGATTATAGGATGCGCCGTAGGTTGAAAAACGTATCGTATAGGATTTTACCACCAAGGACGATGGCACCAAGCACCACACCGGCGTTGCGGAAATGCAGGATGCTATCTGCTTCTGGTTCTGGCAGATTTACAATCCACGCACAGAGAAGAACAAGAACAAACAGTCGAACGCCTCCCGTAAGTAGCTTGCTGTTCATTCCGGTAGCTCCCCTCTTTCCAGATTACGCTGCGTATACGTTGCCCTGTTCTTCTGCTTCATGTATGGCATTGAGCTTTATCAGCTCGTCTGCTGCATTCCTGCGATTGGCCACGTGAGTATCAGAAACCAGCTTACCATCTTTGAAACGGATAATACGCTGAGCATGCTCTGCAATATCCTGTTCATGGGTGACGATAACTACAGTTTTGCCCTGATTATTCAGATCCTGAAAGATCTGCATAATCTCTTCACCTGTGCGGGTATCCAGATTACCAGTAGGTTCGTCTCCAAACAGCATTGGCGGGTCATTCACCAACGCGCGGGCTATCGCCACACGCTGTTGCTGCCCACCAGATAGCTCATTGGGCTTGTGATTAACTCGATCGCCCAACCCAACAACTTCAAGGCAGCGGCGAGCCACAGCCTCTCTGTCTTTTGCATTGGCACTGTATAGCATGGGCAATTCTACGTTTCGCAGAGCTGATGTTCTGGGCAGCAGATGGAAGGTTTGAAAAACAAACCCAATCTTCTGATTTCGAATTTCAGCCAGCTGATTATCCGTAAGCCGAGCGACCTCTACCCCATCGAGCCTGTATGACCCACGGGTGGGCTTATCCAGACAGCCGATGAGATTCATGAAAGTAGATTTGCCACTACCGGATGGCCCCATAATGGCAACGAATTCAGCTCGCCGTATGGAGACAGACACACCCCTGAGGGCATTTACTTCCTGGTCTCCCATCTTGTAGATCTTGTAGAGATCCGATGTTTCTACCAGCACTTCAGACATATCAGGGCTCCACAACGGTACGAACTATCGATTTTGCTCCTGGAACGCGTGCCTGGTACCAGGGATCGTTCACTCCAATGGAGCGCTGAAGTGCTGCCGTAGCCACGTAGTAATCATAGGTAGCTTCTACCAGGGATACGCCTGCTGCGTCGCGCTGGCGCTCAGCAGCAATAACATCTGGTAGGCCAGCAAGCTGATTGAGTTCTTTAGCGCGTACAACTTTAAGATTCTCTTCACCGGCATCAAGCGCTACCTGAGAAGCAACTACGCGCTGGCGAGCAATTTCGCGTACTTGATAAGACTGTTCAACATCCAGAAGAATGCTCTGCTGAACTTGATCCAGGGAGCGCTTCTGCTCTTCTAAAGCAGCTGCGCTGGCTCTTACTGCAGCCTTTGCATTGCCTCCATCAAACAACGGATAAGATACAGATACTGAGAACAGCCGTTCTTCACCAGAAACAGGGTTGCCAGCGTAGCCTTCTTGAATGCTCGCATCTACAGCAAACCCACTCTGGATTTTTGCCAGTTTCAAGGCATAGCCAGATGCGTTTACGTTCTCCTGCTGCTGGCGTGAGTCCAACCGGTTTGCGTAGGCAGCGGCAATGTATGCTGTTAACTGGGTAGTATCTGCGGCAGCTTTTGGTGCGGGCAAAGTGAGCTCTGGAAGAGCAAGAGGAGCAATGGAGGCAATTCCCATGGCATTCTTGAGTGTTGCTTCCGCTACCTTGTAGTTGCTCTTATCCTGAAGCAAGGTTACTTCTGCGTTTGCAAGATCTGCCTTAGCCTGAAAAATATCAGATTTAGCTGCGGTCCCAACATTTGCCTGCGTGGTGATTATATCAAGAGTAGTGCGGTAGCGTTCTACACTCTTCTCATCCTCTTTAATCAGCTCCCGATTTCGGAGCAGATTGTAGTAATCCTGGCTAACCTGCAGAATAACTAACTGGCGCTGATTGGCAAGGCCATATTCAGCGGCAAAAACGTTTCGGCGGCTTTGTGCAACACTGGCTTCACGCAGGCCCATATCGTAAATTAACTGCTTTACTACGATACTGCTTGATTGTGCGTTAGAGGTTGTGGACCGGTTCGCGAGCCTTGAAAGCGGCAAGCCTGTTACTGGATCATACGAATAGACCTTGCTTGGCGTTAGGGCCGAGCTATACGAGTAACTGGGAGTAACTTGCGGATAGTAGCTGGATTTTGCCTGTGTTAACCTGGCAGAAGCCTGATCCACCGCCGTCTTGGATATAGCAATGGAGTTCTGGTATGCAAGCCCGATTGACACGGCACGTTCAAGAGTGAGCGGCTTGGTAACGTCTGCATCAACTGGCCCGCCCACAATCGGGTTTTGAGGAAGGCCATAAGCACGTTGTGCAGGAGTAAGCTCACCAGCGGCGGGCAATTTGCCAACAACGCGTTGACCCTTTGACTTCTGCCCACCCTCCTGTGCGCCCGCATTCGCGGATGCCACGAGGATGGCTGCCGCTGTTATGGCTGTTACGCCAGAACAGAGATTCCGAAACATAGGTGGAGACCCTTTCACGCAAGCTATCGGCCGCAGACAACCACGATTGCTGCCCCGGCCACAATATGTTGACGTAACCGAACTCGGTGCGTTTCAAGTATTCCGGGCTGTTGGCCCCATACTTACTGTTACGAATGTAACAGGCATGTTTGTACCGATATGAAATCTATGAATGCCAACAGCCCGGGCTTCTTCATTGGAAGCGCCCGGGCCGTACAGCAATGTCAATTGCAACCATGCACTACGGCGCTGGCGCTATAACAACCCTGTGTGCGGCCACAACTGTAGCTGCGGTTTGTTCTACAACAGCAGCTGCATCCTCTGCATCCAGGCTATCCATCTGAGCCTTCACATCAGCGGACGGATTTAGCCCGTCTGATGTTCGAGTAATCTGTACCTGTCGCCATCTGCGGAAGTGCAAATCGTTGTGCTTACGGGTTAAAGCGAGTACCTTGTTTGCAGCTCCAGATACCGGGGATGCAGGCAAGGCGGCAAGATCGATGCCCGCTGCCAGCTCCTGTTTGCCAAACACACCACAATCCATACCATCTATCTTCACAGAATACCGCTCGGCAGAGAGGCCGCTTGCCTTCAGCGTATAGCGGTTCAATACTTGCTCGATATCTGTGCTATGTAGCACAAGTGTGGTATCCGGGTTGCGGTCCGGGTCACGATCAAGTGGCCACGGCAAAGCCGCGTCCTTTTCGGTAAAGCTAATCACGCCATCCTTTACAGAAAAGTTTGACAACGTGGTTTTTGATCCAGATATGCGGCGCGCCGCTGCGTCCACGTTGATGGACGCCACTTCTGCAGGTGCGTTCCAGGCTTTAAGCACTGCGGCAGCCATAACAACATGGCCACCCGGTCCGGGATGCACTCTGTCTCCAATTATCTTTGCAGAAGCAGGCGCGTCTTCCGTATGAGCGCGCGCCAGGGCGGCAACCAGCGGTGCATTGGTATCTGCTACGGTAAGGCCGTACTCTTTTGCCAGCCCTCTTACAGCTTCACCATAAGCAACCAGCGTGGCATTGTATCCACCAGGGAAGTTAGCTGTACGAGTAACATCATCGTATGCTGGAGCTGTAAGTAACGTAATTCTGACGCCAGGAAGCTCTTTCTTGAGCCTCTCGATAATATGGCGAAAACCAGTTACGTACGTATTAAAAATTCCCTGGTCGAAAGAGCGATAGGAGCCATCATTCATGCCCAGACAGATTGTGACAACAGTGGGTTTGTATGCCAGTATATCTCGGTTAATTCGAGTGGTGATGTTACCGCCACCGCCACCCGTTACACGGTCACCACCCCATCCGCTATGTACGAACGTAAAGTGAGCTCCTGGGAAGCGCGATACACAATAAGACTCTATATACGTTGTATACAGGCGCTGATCGGTAATGCTGTCGCCGTAAAACACAACCCGGTCGCCTGGCTTAAGGTAAAACCCTTTGTCTGCAGCGGAGGCTGCCAGCGGAGATAGCGCCAGCAGTGCGCCAATTGCGGGCAACAGGCCCGCTACCAATCTACGAATCACGTCGGTTCTCCTTGAGTTCCTGTGTTTCTTACTGCCTATGATGTTTGAACGCCAGACTGATTTTAACCCGCAACTACGGGCACATCTGCGCCGTTTAGAATTCTGCGCTGCAGGAAGTCAGTAGTTAGCTCGCCACGTCGGTAGAAAGCATTGTTGATGATCTTCTGCTGGAATTGGATGTTTGTTTTTATGCCAGTGATCACTGTCTCTTGCAGGCATCGGTTCATGCGGCTGATTGCGCCAGCACGAGTTTTATCCCAGACAATGATTTTGGCCACCATTGGGTCGTAGTATGGCGAAACAACAAACCCTGGCTGAATATGTGTGTCAACCCGAACACCAAATCCGCCTGGCAATACAACATGCTCAATGCGGCCCGCACTTGGCGCAAAGTTGCGTTCCGGATCTTCCGCATTGATGCGGCATTCAATGGCATGGCCATCCCACCGCACTTCTTTTTGTACAAACGGAAGCTTTTCCCCGGCAGCTACCATAATCTGCGTCTTAACCAGATCGATGCCCGTTACCTGCTCTGTTATGCAGTGTTCCACTTGAAGGCGCTTGTTCATTTCCAGGAAATAGAAATCGCCACGCGCATCTACCAAAAACTCAACAGTGCCAGCGTTAGAGTAGCCTATAGCCCGCGCGGCCCTCACTGCCGCATCGCCTATCCGGTTGCGCTGAGTTTGGGTTAGTTGTGCGGCAGGAGCTTCTTCCACCAGCTTTTGATGGCGCAGGTTCTGAATTGAGCAATCACGCTCTCCCAGGTGCACAACATGGCCATGCTCATCGGCAATGATCTGAACTTCGATGTGGCGGGGCTCTTCAACAAACTTCTCGAGATAAACCTCCGGGCTTCCGAATGCCGTTAACCCTTCGGCGCGCGCCAGCTCTAACTGGCGGGGCAACTCTTCATCGTTCTGAACAAGCCGAATACCTCGGCCACCGCCTCCCAGCGATGCCTTGATAAGCAGCGGGTACCCTGTTTTCTGAGCAAACCTGAGGGCATCTTGCTCTGTGGCGATAGCACCTGCCGACCCCGGGATAACGGGTACACCTGCTTTTGACATAGTTTCTCGGGCCGCCGATTTGTCTCCCATGCGCTCCATCGATGCAGCAGATGGGCCGATAAACTTCAGGCCGCAGGCTTCACAGGCCTCTGCAAATGAGGGACGCTCCGAAAGGAACCCAATTCCGGGATGCACGGCTTCTGCCCCTGTAATATGCGCCGCAGAGATAATATTGGGTGCATGCAGATAGCTATCCTTAGGTGCTGGGGGGCCAATACAAACGGCCTCATCGGCCATCTGAACATGCAGTGATTCGGCATCCGCGGTGGAGTACACAGCCACCGTTTTGATCTTCATTTCACGGCACGCACGAATTATGCGTACTGCGATCTCACCACGGTTGGCAATCAGTATCTTTTTAAACATCTATTCCTTCTGAGGGCAATCCTGTCCGGCACCTCAAACGCAGGGCGCATTGGCTCCCAAATTGCTAGGCGAGGGAATTAACCGGAGAGAAGCAGGAGTGCGGGATTAGCGTAAGTCCGCAACAAAAGTCGCTGTTACGAACAGAATATCAGTATTTTCCGTGACCCGATGTGGTGCAGTGCACCTGCCCTGTTTCGGGGTCGTACGCATAGGCCTGATGCCCCTCGGGGCACGAAAAGAATGTTTGCGGTACTCCGTGGATATCCGTAAGCTGCTGCGGGTATTTGCCGTTTTCGCTATTGGTTTGAGCCATCTGAAGTGCCTGTCTCAACTGGCTAAGTTGATTTATGCACTCAGGATCGTGCGCCCTCTCCATTGGGGTTCTGGCAGTCTTTTCGCCATTTGGTCCGGGCTTACTTTTGCCGGCATAAAAACTGTACATGCCTGCACTTAAGCTAACCAGAAGCACACACACTACCAGTATTTCTATCAGTGAGAAGCCGCCACGCGTTGGCCTTGCTGCAGATTGTATCCGTTCCGGGAGCATACATACCTCCGAGTTTCGCGCACTACTCACACTTGAGCATGAACAAGGGCTGTCCGTACTCAGCAGGCATACCATCTTCAATCAGCACATCGGTTATAACACCGGCTACCGGGGCTGTAACTTCAGTATTCAGCTTCATCGCCTCAATAACTGCGATTACCTGGCCCTCGGAAACCTTTGCACCAAGGCCAACCAGTGGCCGCGTATGGTGAAACACACCCACAAGCGGTGATGTAACTTCCACTGATTTTTCTATTGCCGATGCAAACTCCGCCTCGTAACCAGAAGCGAACGTATCAAAAAGTGCTGATTCGGCAGAATAAGGAACCAGTTCTCCACCGATTTCCGATGCTGCACCTGGCACTGTTTGCTTGAGCGTAATCCGAGCTACGCCTTGTTTCAGCGTTAGCTCGCGTACTCGAGACTGTTTGAACAGCGCTACAAGCTGTTCCATCTCAGTGTTATCCATGTATTGGTTATCGTCCTGAATTCTAAATCTTGATTGTGAAGATGCAGTACTCAAGTAGCCGTTGGGCCCAGGTCATCAGCACAAGTACCAGGCAGATGATCAGAATGGTTTCAATGGGCAAACTTCCGGCAATCTGCCGGGAGAGGTCCAGAGAAACTCCCCCATTCCCCGAAATTGACAGGTGAGCAACCAGCTTATCTATGCCCTGAAGCACAGTTGTAAGCAGAGCACGCACCGCATCAAACTGCCAGAATACCACAACTGGAACACACAAGGTTACCGGCACAGAGAAGAAACTATACTTAAGCCGCTGATGCTCGTTGTAAATAATGCAGTTGTTACATCGATACTTCTGCTGCTCGTGTGTAATGTGCGGATTAACTGGAATGCGCACACCATGTGGCCCTGGCCTGGTTTGTATTGAGGCTCGTTTGTCCTCGTTGTTCTTGGCCAATATATCGCCAATGGCTACAAACCCCATCTCTTTTGTCATGTTGACTGGCGTCTGGGCCTCGGTTCCGCCCATCGCCAGCATTATGATGTTCTCTTCGCACATACAGCCAACGCGCTCTTTCCAGCAACGCGTTTTGGCCAGAAAAATTGGGCAGTTCTTACGGATACCGGCACGGCAAAATGGCAGTTGCCAGCACTTCGCAAGGATCGGAATTGCCGCCTTTGGCACGTCATCTTCGCGGGCAACTCCTTTACCATATTGAACGGCTGTAAGGTCCTCACCCTGTCGCCCCTCAAGTATCCGGACAAACATCGAGCGCACAACCATGATGATACCGGGAGCTCCGATCATCATTGCCATTAGCCAAACTTCATGCAGAAGTGACTTCGATGCTGCCCCAGAGGTTAACCTTGGAGCCTCAGAAGCAAACAGAAGGTCTATTGAAAACTGAAGCCCATATGCGAGGAAAGCTGCTATACCAAGCAAACTAAAGCCATAAACACTCTCATCGTAATAGAGCAAAATGCTGGTTACAAGCGTGATTACAAGTGCAAGATTAAGATAATTGGATATCTGTGCCACCACAGCCAGAGCATGCTTTGCAGCATCTGGTTTGCCAGCGACATCTGCGAGGTCTCCCGAGAAGAGACCATACATCAGGTAGACGAACAAAATCAAACTGGCTGCAAGGGCCAGCTGAAAAATTTTCTTTATCAGGTCTTCGGCTTGTTCGGAGATGATGCCGGATAGACCTTCGTTCGACTGTCTGATTCGCAATGGATCTCCTTCTGCCTGGTGAAACAACTTTGCCGAAAGGGCAGACTCAAACGCCTGCCCATAATTCACCAGAGCGCAGGTTCAGCGACAAAGCACTGCCCTACTTAACACGTTCGAGATAGCTATCCGTACGCGTGTCAACCTTTACTTTGTCCCCAACATTTACAAAAAATGGAACGTTAATAACAGCACCCGTTTCCAACGTAGCAGGCTTGCCTCCGCCAGATGCCGTATCGCCCTTGAAAGCAGGGTCTGTCTGCACAACTTCCAGCTCAACGAAAGTAGCTACTTCTGCGCCAAGAATCTTCTCATCGTGCTCAATGACTTGTACTTCCATGCCATCCTTGAGGTATTTGAGAGTATCACCAAAGTCGGCAGCCGATATAGATACCTGGTCAAAGGTTTCCGGGTTCATCAGAACATATTCACCGTCCTGGTTGTACAGATATTGCATTGGATGGCGATCCAGGATCGCTTGCTCAAATTTTTCACCTGCATTAAACGTCTTGTCGATCACACCACCGGTTCGGAGGTTCTTCAGCTTCGATCGCATAACTGCGCCGCCCTTGCCGGGCTTGTGATGCTGAAACCAAACAATGGTGAAGATCTCGCCGTCCAGCAGAAATGAGAGACCATTCTTAAAGTCGGCGGTATCAATCTTTGGCACGCGCACACCTCCAGATTGGCCCGCTTTGTTCGGGCCATAATCGAAATTTGTAAGACAAATTGACGGCGAATTATAGCACAAACCACCGCTCACTGACAATAAACCCATTGAGGAACAGCCTGTGTCTCAGCCACTGTGCTGTATCTAAGTTGCTAATGCGTTGACAGTGTCTCGCCAGAACGGTATTATCAGTGGCAACCATGCAGCCCCATTCCCCGGTTACCAGCTCGCCATCTGCGCATAGCAGCCCTCCGCACTTCGTTACGCCTGCGTTTGAAGGGCCGCTCGATCTCCTGCTTCACCTTATTAGGGCCAACCAGGTAGATATCTACGATATTCCGATTGCAGAGATTACCCGCCAGTATCTTGCGTATATGGAGTTTCTGGAGGAATTAGACCTCACAATTGCAGGCGAGTACCTTGTGATTGCAGCCACACTCATTGAAATTAAGTCTAGAATGCTGCTTCCATTGCCTCCTCCAGCTCCGGGTGAGGATGAACCTGAGGATCCGCGAGCTGAACTGGTTGCGCGGCTTGTTGAGTACCAACAGTACCAGGGCTCTATTGAAACATTGCGCACGTGGGAAGAGCTTCGCCGGCAAATCTTTTTCCGAGGCGCAGCAGCAACTCCAGACGACTACATTTTGCCTGTACCGGAAGGTGAAGCCTCCGTTAATCAGTTATTGGCAGCGTTACATCGAGTTCTAAACGCTTCGGGCCTTGATGAAAAGCCCGTTACATCGGTTGTACCACGCAGAAGGCTATCGCTAAAACTAAAAATGGCAGAAGTGGCTCGGCGTACTGCGGCAGCCGGCGAAGCAGGGCTGAGCTTTGAATCACTCTTTGAACTCCCTTGCCCAAGATATGATCTCGTTATCACTTTCTTGGCTTTGCTCGAGCTATTACGCTCTGGACGCGTTCGAGCAGAACAACTGGGCCCGCTCGAGCCCATTACACTTTATGCGGTTCAGATAGATATTGCCCCACCACAATCTGAAACAGCTGAACTGCCTGAACAGACATGACAAATACTAGCGCAGGGATCGAAATGGATATACAAGAACAATCCGGTGGGCAAGTGGTTACTCCAGTATCCGCTGCGGCCACAATTGAGTGCTTACTTTTTGCGGCTGCAGAACCCTTAACGCTTGAAGACTTATCTCGGGCGGCACACATTCCGCACGAAGATACTGTTCAGGCCCTATCGTTTCTCCAGAAGAGGCTAACCAGAGACGGCTCTGGCCTGCAGGTACTCCAGATTGCGGGAGGCTGGCAGCTTTCAACACGCCCAGAGCATGCGGAGGCCATCGGCAGGCTTTTATCCCGCGGAACCAGTAGATTGAGCCGTGCTGCACTGGAAACTCTTGCTATTATCGCCTATCGCCAGCCGGTTACATCACCCGAGATCGAAGCCGTTCGTGGAGTTTCTTCCGATGGTGTTTTAAAAACCCTTTTGGACCGCCGCCTGATAGCTGAAGCTGGCCGAAAAGCGGCTATTGGCCGCCCAATGCTCTACAAAACTACCGATGATTTCCTTCACTACTTTGGCATTACGGATCTAAGTCAGCTGCCAGAGCTCGACCTCGAAGCTCCACCACCGGTTCCTGCTGACCAGATCACCGATGGCAGACGAACAGCAGAACTTGCGCCCTTCTCACCAGGAGATTCTTTAACGGACCCTGAAGCTGACAGTCAAGCCACTCCAGGTGCCAAATTGTCCCCCGATAGCTGTGCGGATGACGATCAGGTAAACTGATCAATAACCACATTCAGATAGGTAAATTAGGCTCAGCTCAGTTCCGTTCACTGTACGGTGCGGCGGCAGCGGCCTAACAAAGCAAGAGGCTACCAGTTGCCCCTACACGCGGAATTGCATCGACATCTTGGAGGCGCGATTGTACCGCGCGTATTCTGGCGATTTCTTGTGCGGGCCGGACATCCGCTTGCAGTGAAATATCCAGATTACGAGTCCTTCGAAGAGTTTGTAACCCTCCCTCGCGCCTCGCTAACCGAGTTTCTGGAACTCCACACGCTTGTAGAAGAAGTCCAGCGAATAGAAACTCTGGAGTACTTCGTTTCGAAGCTTGTTCGTGGTGCGTGCGTTTTCGAAGGAATCTTGTACCTGGAGCTTCGGTACTCGCCATTTTATCGCACCGATCCATCTCTTAGTATTTCGCAGCGGATCGAACAGATGCGCACAATTGTTCGTATAATCGGTGGCGCAGCCCACCAGCCAGAATACCCACTGCGCCTGCGGCAAATACTCTGCATGCACAGCCGGTTGCCAGCCGAGGTTAATCAGGCAGTTATCGACCTCGCTGTTACAGAGCCAGAGTTGGTATGTGGTGTGGACCTAGCTGGCCCTGACACGCTGTATAAAAACAGGATGGGTGAGCTGGTGCAACTTTTTCGGGGCGCGCAGGAGCGCGGGTTAAAGACCACCTGCCACCTGTTCGAAACCACGAACGGATTTCACCCGGAACTGCTGCCATACCTCAACCGAATTGGGCATGGCATTCAAATTCCATTGCATCGGCCAGATCTTTTGCCACAATTGGCAGAACGAGGCCAATGCCTTGAGATTTGCCCAACCAGCTATCTGAAAACTGGCACACTTACAGATCTCTCTGCTCTGCGAACCGTTTTCGATTTATGTAACCGTGCTGGTGTGGATACCGCGATCTGTACCGACAATCCCGGATTACACAACGTACGGCTTCCATTTGAGTTCGAGAATCTGCTAACGCAAGATATCATCGATTTTGAACAGCTTAGAAGGTGTCAGGAAGCGGCATTCCGTCACGCATTTTCCTGGCCCCATCAAGGTTCACCGGAAAGGATACTGCACAGAATGGCAGATCCTGAGCATGTTAATGCATGAATTTCTGCAGTAACGTCGCTAAATACATACGTTCATTCATTACCGAACTTCAATCCGCCAGGAGAATAAATAGGATGTATCTTTCTGACCAATCCCCACGGCGTCATCGCCCGGGTGCACTTTGTACAGCAACGATTTTTGCTGCCGCAACACTGCTTTCTATTGCTTTCGCGGGTTGCGGCCGTAACAGCGGCGAAAAAACCGATGGTATTAAATCCCCGGGGGCTACTCCGCCGGCGGCGAATGCAACCGGCGATTCGGGATCTGCACCTTCGAAACTTCGTGTTGCTCTCGTAATGTCTGGCCCGCGCAGTGATAATGGATGGAACAGCTCAGCAGCCAAGGCACTTGAGGCAATCAAGACAGAACTTGCAGTACCTGAAGAAGATGTTAAGTCTGTAGACAACCAGAAAGATGCAACCAGCCAGGCGAAAAGCCTTGAAGACTTTGCTGCGAAGAAGTTCAATCTGGTTTTCGGTCACGGGACTGAATATGAGGCCGCAGCACTCAAGATCGAGAGCAACTTTCCGAATACGATGTTCGTGATATCCTCGGGAAGCAAAGTGGGCAAGAATACAATGCCCATTATCTTCCGCCTTGAGGATGGAGCATATCTGGAAGGTATGCTAGCCGCCGGGCTATCAAAAACTGGCAAAATTGGATGCGTAGGAGCTACCAAGGAAGCGCCGCTAGAGCGCATTTTCGCGGCATTTGAGCGTGGCGCAAAGGTAATCAATCCTAAAATAGAAGTGATCCCCCCCACATACACGGGTGATTGGGATGACGCAAACAAAGCGAAGCAGCAGGCTCTGGCTCTACTGAACCAGGGTGCAGATGTGATCATGCAGGATGTTGATTCAGCAGCTAAGGGCGTATTCACTGCAGTGCAAGAGTTCAACAAATCGCACATGGGCGCAGCCTGGGCGCTAGGAACCAATGGCGACCAAAATGCAGTGGCACCTGATGTGGTTGTTGCCAGCGCGCCCATCTATACGGATAAGGCGTTCGTAGCGATTGCAAAGCAGGCAAAAGCCGGCACACTTAAGGCGAATGACACTCCCTTCGGCATGAAGGATGGCGTTATCGACTTTATTGTGAACCCTGCGCTCAAAAGCAAGATTTCTGTTCAGTTACTTTCAGACATCGAATCTACTCGCAAGAGCATCATCGATGGGTCGATCGACGTGCTTAAGGAAAAGCAGTAGTGAATGTTGCCCACGGTAATCCTGGCATCACAGGTGACATACGCACTGCCGATATTCCGGCGGTGCGTATGCAGGGCATTACCAAGAATTTTGGTGCAAATCGCGCCCTCAACAATGTAGACTTCAGCGTTTGCCGTGGCGAGATACACGCACTTTTGGGTGAAAATGGCGCCGGCAAGTCTACCCTGATGCATGTTCTAACGGGCCTCACGGCTCCGGACGCCGGTACGATAGAAATTAACGGCTATACGGCACGAATAACATCTCCGGCTATATCGCGCCGGCTTGGCATAGCCATGGTACACCAGCATTTTGCCCTGGCCCCTGCACTTACAGTTGCAGAAAACCTGGCACTCGATATCCCCTGCCCACCCTCCTCCGGCATCAGTAAGTGCTTGAATTACAGCCCTCTGCGCGAAGCAGGTTCAGCGCTCTCCTGTGCGGCGGATCTCGGTTGGAAAATGGACCCCCATGCTCGTGTTTCGTCTTTGTCTGTTGGTGAGCAGCAGCGCATCGAGATTGTTAAAGCTCTGGCTACTGATGCCGACGTGTTGATATTTGATGAACCTACGGCTGTGTTGATAGGAGACGAGATCTCCGAACTGTTTGAAGTGCTAAGAAAGCTCGCAGATAGAGGCAAAGCTATTGTGCTGATTGCACACAAGCTTTCAGAAATCCTCGCAGTATCCAGTAGAGTTACAGTGCTAAGGCGTGGTGAAAGAATAGCTGAAGCACATACGCAACACGTAACCGCCGTGGAGCTTGCATCCTGGATGGTAGGTGACGCAGCCGAAGTGGCTTCCAGACCATTTAGCGCAGATCTCGAAAATAGTTCCCAGTGCCCTCCGCCTGAACTTATTTGCGATGCTGACAATATTACAGTGCTGGGAAACCGCGGAGAGACGGCTATCCACGGACTGCAGCTTCAAGCAAAGGCCGGTGAGATTTTTGGTATTGGTGGAGTAGATGGCAACGGCCAAACAGAACTTGCTGAGGCACTTGTAGGCTTGCGTAAGGTTTCTGCCGGCAGCCTCACAATTAACGCAAAACGAACGGGATATATCCCGCAGGATAGACGCAGAGCTGGCCTCGCAGTTAGTATGTCGGTATCTGACAACCTCCTATTTGATGCGGCCCTCTTACAAGAGTACAAGCGCGGCCCATTTCTGAAGGTCCGATCGTTGCTGGAACTTAGCGCAGACTTAATTGATAAGTTTGATATCCGCACCTCTTCCGCAAAGGCGCCGGCATCAGCACTATCTGGTGGCAACCAACAGAAAATAGTTGTTGCACGGGCACTACTTGGCGATCCAGACTTTCTGGTAGCGGTAAATCCAACCCGTGGTCTCGATATTGGAGCCGCGCGCTTTGTTCACGAACAGTTGATTGCAGCCAGAGCACGAGGCGCAGCAGTGGTCGTAATATCTACGGATTTGGATGAGCTTGCCGCTATCTCAGATCATACATCCATACTTGCCGGAGGTACCCTTTTACCCTACACAGCTGGCAAAACACGATCATCTGAGCTGGGCCTTTTGCTCGGAGGTGTTGCGGGTAAACGGGAGAGTAGCGATGCAAACTGAGGCACGAACTCGCCGCCCTGTTCCGGCACCAGTGCGCATTATTGCGCTGGCCGCAGCGTACTCTGCCGGCCTTATTGTGTTGCTGGCAGTTACATTTGCAATGCTTCGCATTCCGGTACCCATGGCCCTCAAGCAATTGTGGGTGGGAGCCGTTGGGAGTGCAGACGAGGGCCACCTATACGCTATTTCGTCCACTCTGGTGGAGATGGCACCGTTAATGCTTGCTGCCCTCAGTGTGTGTATAGCGTGGCGTGCCGGTCTATTTAGCATTGGGGCACAGGGGCAGATATTGATGGGAGCGCTCGCCGCAACGGCAACGGCGCGAATTGCCAGCGCTGCCCCCATACCGGCACCACTCATTACGTTTATGATGCTGGTAACCGGCGTTGCAGCGGGTGCCGCCTGGGGTGCGTTGGCCGGCTTGATGCGTGTAAAACGCGGCGTGCAAGAAGTAATCAGCACTATCATGCTTAATTACACGGCATTGCACATTGTTAGCTGGCTGGTTCTGGGGCCACTACGAGCGCGTGGTGCGTATCGAACAGAGAGCGATAGCTTGCCAGATGGAATTCTGTTTGCACGGCTAATACCATCAGCATGGTCGGATCATATTCAAACATCTCTACATGCAGGTGTGCTGCTCGCCTTATTTGTGTGCCCTCTGGTGTATATCTACATGTTTCGCACTTCAGCTGGCTTTCAGTTGCGGGTTCTCGGTGCAAATGACGAAGCAGCGCGCACTGCACATTATCCAGCAGATCGGCTAAAGATATCCGCGATGGCCCTATCGGGTGGTGTAGCAGCACTGGGAGGCGTGATTCAACTGCTTGGCAGCGCTACAGGAAGCCTCTCGGCAGCAAGCTTTTCTGGGAATACTGGTTTTACTGCCATTCCTGCGGCTTTGCTCGGCGGCCTACATCCTGCGGGAGCATTTGTTACAAGCCTATTCTTCGCTGGCTTAACCCAGGGGTGCAGAAATCTTGAACAGAATACTGGCGTATCATCCGTGGTGATTTATGTAGTTCAGGCAGCGGCTGTACTGGCGGTGGTCGGAATTCGCGCATTTCGGCAACGCTCTGAAACGGAGGCATCATGAGCATCCTTTCAGCAGCCATCGAAGGTTCGATTACTATGGCGGCCCCCCTTTTACTCGCGAGCATTGGTGAACTTGTTGTTCAGAGATCTGGCGTGGTAAATGTAGGCCTGGAAGGGCTAATACTAACAGGAGCTCTCGCGGCAGTTCTTGGCACGCTCAACACGCACAATCCTTTGATTGGTGTTGTATGTGCCGCAATAGCGGCTGGAGCGGTTGCACTGCTTTTTGCGCTATTCGCAGTGCGCCTTGCTGCTAACCAGGTTGTTGTGGGCGTGGTTATAAACCTGTTGACTCTGGGATTAACCGGCACTGTAAGCCGGGCAGTGTTTGGCGCTCAGAGTACTTTTGTCTCCGTAGAAGCGCTGCCGCACCTGTTTGCCAACCAGACTATTCTTACGCCCCTTGCACTCACGATGGTACCGGCGGCATGGTGGCTCTTAAACAGAACACGCTCTGGCCTCATGATTCGGGCAGCTGGTGAGCAACCGGCCGCAGCCGATTCCAGTGGCATTAGCGTGCTTAATCTGCGTACCGTGGCGGTACTGTTCGGGGGCGTAATGGCGGGAATTGCTGGTGCTTGCCTGAGTGTGGGAGACGTACCCACCTTTCAGGAGGGTATGTCTGCTGGTAGAGGCTTCATTGCGCTTGCCATCGTCACTGCAGGCAGATGGTCTGCTCCAGGTTGCCTCGCGGCCGCACTTGTTTTTGGCATATCAGAAGAACTTGAAATTCAAGGGCAAGCAATGGGGCTTCACATTCCGCACGATATACTGCTTGCGGTACCCTATGTCATCACTCTCATCATACTGCTCTCAGGATCACACAGCAGCAAGGCTCCTGCGGCCCTGGGTATTCCCTACGTAAAACGATGACAACCATACACCAAAACAATAGCTCGGATATGTTGCTTCCAGAACACTGCGGTGCCGGTTACCCAACGCCGGTAATCTGCATGACTCGCACCGTAAACTTCAGTGCTGCGTTTCTCTACACTGGGAACGAAACTGAACCGAATATAGACAAAAACAATACAGAATTCGAAAATCCTAAAGATTTGGAAACTTCTGGCCACAATTACACGTTGGACGTAAGTGTTACGGGTTATGTGGATACTGCAACTGGGATCGTTGTGAATATCAAAGACATCGATCGCATTGTACGCCGTGAAGTTGTAGAGGCCATGGAAGGCCGCCTATTAAATGGCCCTTTGGGGCCAATGCAGGGCAAGCCCGTATCATGTGCCACACTTGTGACACATATCCATAACAGACTGCAGTGCAAGTTTCCCCCAAACGCAGAGCTCACGGGGCTACGACTTGAGGAAACGCCAACATGCTTTGCAGAATGGAGCCTAATGACTTCTGATAATCGCTCTGTCAGTGTCGTCGTTACGCGTGCATATGAGTTTTCTGCATCGCACAGGCTGCACAGTAGCATTCTTTCTGATGAAGAGAACCGAACGCTATTTGGTAAATGCAACTACGATAACGGACACGGACATAACTATATACTCGAAGTGAGCGTGGGTGGGGAGATAGATCCAGTTACCGGGACACTGGTGGATCAAAATGCCCTGGATGAAGTGGTGCATCGAGAGGTTGTGGATCGTTACGACCACAGACATCTAAACCTGGATATACCAGAGTTTGCAGATGTTATACCTTCCTCAGAACTCCTGACATACGTTATCTGGGAGCGCCTGAAAAACCACATCCCTGGCACGGCACACCTTAGTAAGGTGGTAATCCGTGAAACAGCCCGCAACGTGTTCGAGTACTCTGGGAAGGATTAACATAGATGCCCGCTGAGCTTGAAAAGCTCTATACTGCGCTCCTACAGAACGTAGGTGAGGATCCTGAGCGCGAAGGTCTGATAAAGACGCCGCACCGCGCTGCAGAGGCGCTCAAGTTTGTTACTTCTGGCTACACCCAGAACCTGGAAGAGGTTGTTAACGACGCTATCTTCCATGAGGAGTCGGATGATATGGTGATTGTTCGCGACATTGAGTTCTTCTCGATGTGTGAGCACCATCTGTTCCCATTTTATGGGCATGTGAACATTGCATACATTCCTGATGGCAAAATCATTGGTCTATCCAAACTGGCACGAATAGCGGACATGTTTGCCCGTAGACTTCAGGTGCAGGAGCGAATGACCCACCAGATTGCAGATGCGATTCAGGAAGTGCTGCAGCCAAAAGGGGTTGCTGTAGTGGTTGAAGGTAAGCACCTATGCATGATGGCAAGAGGGGTAGAAAAGCAGTGCAGTGATATGGTTACTAGCCATGTACTGGGTGTTTTCCGCACTGACCGTGCCACCCGTGCCGAGTTCCTGGGTTTGATTAGCCGCGGATCTCGATAACACCCGATCTCGCACAAAAAAAACGGCTACAGGTTAATAGTAAACCTGTAGCCGTTTTAGTATCAAGTTAGCTTATATCAGGTTCGAGTAACTGGCTTGAGCTCAAAAGCAAGCGCCTGACCAGGCATTACTTCAATCCCAAACTCCGTTACACCCTGCCCCATCTTTTTACCGGATGTAACTTCAGTCACATCAAACGTACCTGGCAAAAACAGAGTATACTGCCCGCCAACTCTGCTGGTATATGCGATGCTGCGTGCATCTGCAGTCAGAACATCGCCGAAGCCAAGGGCCGGGGCAAACTGGTGGCAACCTGCAGACCGCAGGATATTGCGGATAATATCCGGTGGCGTTGGAAGGGTCCCAGTTACGATACTTGTCCAGGTTGGATACCTCCGGGTAGAGAATGTGGTTTTGTTATCGCCGTTAGCACCAAGCCGAATGGAGCCTTTATCCGAAACGGTAATGATAGGTGCCACAGGCAATTCACTACCAATCTTTTCACCTTGATGCCGGCCCCACACTATCGGATCCGTTGCAGATGCGATGCGAGTTCTAAGGCTTGCCGAGCCCAGTTCAAGCCTTAGCTTCTGGCCACAACATCGTGTTCCGAGATCTGAAGTAACCGCATCTTCCCCTGCGAGCCCGGAAGCCCAAAACCATACAATTGTTTGTTCTGATCGTTTGAACCGTGCGTCAATGCTCCGGTGCTCGGGCTCCGAAAGGTACCAGGTATTTGGCAGAAACACTACTTTGTGGGTTGGGAAAGTAGAGCGGTAAACATCTGAAAGAGCGTAAACCTGAATCGCAGTGCCACTGGCGGCTATTGCATCGATCTGATCCAAAACCAACGCGGACAAATCGGCGCAATCTGGCCTGCGCACAGCGATCTGGGCAGCCGCAGGATCCAGAACCAACGCAACATCGGGCCCAGCTTTCTTACCACTTCGCCCGGCAAGCTGAGTTTTAAGCAGCGTAAACGCCGCTTTCGCACCAGCCCCACCAGCAATAACTCCAACGCCCTCAGCGGATGCGTGCAACGCCGCACTTACATCTGAACCAGCCTGGGCCCTGGTATCGATAAATCTGTATTTGCCGGCCAATGTTACACTGCCAGCAGGCGGGCAGAACACCTCAAAACTTGTAGTAGAGCGTGCCTCTACAAAGTAATCTATCAAATCCGAATCTAGCAGATTTGCGCAGGTTGCCCTACCGTACTCTGCTCTGGAAGATACATCGCGGAAGGCTGCAGATCGCACACCCACCCTGCATAACCCACCGCTGGCTTCACGCACGATGCTTGCGAAGGTCAGGATTGATTCGTTCTGTTCTTCATTGAGGACTTCATAGAAGTCTAGAAGGCGCCTTGCGCGGTGAGGATTTCGGAATATCCCAAGATCACTTTTGCCACGTACAGCCTCATCCGGGCACGTTATCCGTAGAAACTCCGCGCGAGAATCAAACCATGCCTTCCGTAACAACCCCTCGTTGCGTCTGTACTTAACAGAAGCGTATCTGCGGAACGCTTCTCGCATACATTCAGAGGTATCGGGTAGCGAATGAGAATCAATGCTGCCAAATGTGCCCTTATCGCCACCAAGTAAGGTTACGGCAACAATCCGATCTCGCATCACACCGCTCGCAAGCTCAAGCAACAGTCGCCGCAGAGCGGCTCCTGCCTCTTTTCGCCACTTGCTGGATGCAAAAGATGCCTGTGCAATGGAACCACCCCTGGCCGCTACAGCGAGCTCTCGTGGGTTCTCCTTTAACCACCAGGCGGGGGCATCCATGCAAACTTCCAGCATAATCAGTGCCGAACCCGTTTCGGCGGCACCGCTGACGAGTTCGGCTAGTTGTTCTGTATCAAGTTCGCCATCCGGAAGCCAGCACAGGTGCGGAAGGCTGAAAATGCGCAATGGCGCATCGGTTTCCGCCTTTGCGGGAACCGCAAGGCTGGCAGCGTGTTTACCATCTACATATAGGCTCAGCGCTCCCGCTTGTGGCCTGAATTCGAGGCGCGGATTTGCGCTGGCGCCTTTGCCTGCGCCACGAGCACTGTGCTTCCTGTTATCACTCATACTTTTGGGCCTAACTTTTCCATAATTCTTGCTGTATATTCTCTTGTGGGAATGTATGTTACGCAACATGATACCAGAAGGATGCCGAACTGCGCAGTTGCATCCGTATGTATCGTGAGGCGGCACACTTTCTATCGCAAGATTTGAAACAGCATTCGGAGGCATAAATGCCAGGCAGCTTGCATAAGAAACATCCACTGGCTATACGCTGGTTTCACTGGATAAACTTCCCGGTTTTGTTCATGATGATCTGGAGTGGCCTGCTTATATATTGGGCCAGCGATGTCTACTTCGTAGGTAGCCACAAACTGTTTCCTCAAAGCTTTTATCAGGCAATGCACATCGTAGAAAAAGGCGATGATGGCAAGTTTCATGGTCGTCTGGCTTTAGGAATGGGCTGGCATTTCAGTTTCATGTGGCTGTTTGCCGTTAATGGTGCCTTATATGTTCTATATACGGCTATCAGTGGCGAGTGGCGATACTTGCTGCCCGGCAGGCAGACGCTTAATGAAGCGTTACAGGTAGTTCTTCACGACCTCAAGATCCGCAAGCAACGGCTTCCAAAACGCAAATTTAACGGCGCACAGCAGATTGCATATACATCCGTAGTAACTATGGGATTTGGTTCCCTTTTAACAGGGATCGCAATCTATAAACCGGCCCAATTTGCATGGCTTACATCTCTGCTTGGCGGCTACCAGGTATGCAGGTTTATCCACTTCTGGTTAACTATGGGTTACTGTGCGTTTTTTGTAATACACATACTCCAGGTAATTCGAGCGGGATGGAATAATTTCCGTGCAATGATCACCGGATATGAGCTAATTGCTGACGAGACTTTGGCTGCAACGGAGGGACAAGAGTAATGACTACCCCTGATTGGCCCTCCCCTGACGACAGGCCGCTTGAAAGCGGAGCAGCCGCAGAAGCGCGGATGCGCACCCTTACCCGCAGATCCATTTTGTGGTCTGCAGGTGCCATCGGCTTATCGTGGTTTACAATACACCGCTCTGCAACATCGCCTATTGCTGAGAGCGACGGTATACCTGGCCAACTTCGGATGGTATTGAAGCTAAACGAAAAGGCAGCCAGAGGCATCTATCGTGAAGACCGAATGTCGCCACAGTTTGCGGCGAGTACTGCGGTAGAGCTTAAAACGAATGGTGGGTATGGGCTGGATGGTGAGATTGACGAAAGCTCACACAAGATACTGGTGCGTGGTTTACACAATATGTCGCAAGCCGTACCACAGGATGGCGATGAACCCGCTGTAGAAATCACAATCAGCCATATCAAAGGGTTAAAGCCATATACAATTGTTACCGAGCACAAGTGCATTGAAGGTTGGAGTGCAGTAGTACAGTGGAAGGGTGCTCGCCTGCGAGACCTGATTGTGGCGCTTGGCCCGGCAACAATATCTGGGGCAGAGCCTGAAATATACAAGAGGCAAAATGATCTTATGCCATATGTGGCCATGGAAACTCCGGATGGCTCGTACTATGTTGGCCTCGATATGGAGAGTGCCCTTCATGCACAGACACTGCTCTGTTATGAAATGAATGGAAAACCACTAACAACCGAACATGGGGCGCCAGTTCGCCTGGCAATTCCCATTAAGTACGGAGTGAAGTGCATAAAGCGCATTGGCCTGATACGGTTTACCAGGGAACGCCCAAAAGACTTCTGGGCTGAACGTGGATACGATTGGTATGCCGGGCTATGAAACGGCTCTGGATCGTGGCTACGCTTTTGGTTCTGTTATGTGAGCCTGCGCATGCACGGATATTACATGCTAAAGACTTTGGTGCGGTTGGCAACGGAAAGCAAGACGATGGTCCGGCAATCCAGCGGGCATGCAATGCGCTTTCGTCCGCAGAACCCGGGTCCGAGCTGGTGTTCGAGCCAAGCCACACCTACCGTGTAACCACGGCTGCCGATACGTGGCTTCTACGATTAGATAAGCGTAAAGACTTAACGATTAACGGCGGTAACAGTCTGTTCTTATTAGCTCCTGCAACCAGGTTCTTACATCTCACAAATTGTGTACGGATTCAGATAAGAAAGCTGAAGGTAGATTTTGATCCATTGCCGTTTGCCGAAGGCGTTGTTACTAATTTCAGTGCACAACAGGGCTGGATAGAAGCACAGTTATCCCCCGAATTTCCGCCGATTGACCCTGGCGGACCTACAGGTGACCGTGAGCAGGCCTACTTTGGGATGGTGTATCCGGACAACGGCACGGCACCAGTTTCTGCACATCTGTTCATTCGAGATGTTCAAAATGCTGGAGACGGCGGAGCCACAGCATCCAGGCAAGTACGCGTGTACGCGTCTCAGCCCTTTACTGCTTACTCAAGCCTTAAGAAGGGAGCTTCTCGAATTTGCCTCCCGGTTCGAGGTATTGCACATAAAATGAATGGCCACGGAGCAAGCCCAGTTTTTGTAGTTGAGGATGATACTGATATTTCTTTTGATCACATCGAACTGTGGTCTGGGCCATTGTTCGGTGTGAACGTCGCACGGTGTGCGGGCAATTGTTTATTCCAATCGTTCAATATCCGACCTCGCCCCGGAACTACAAGGTTCACCTCCACATGGCGGGATGGTTTTCACGTAAAGGGTTGCAGAGCAAAACTAACGTGGAACAATTGCATTCTGGATGGAATGAATGACGATGCATTCAATATTGCAACGCACTCATCCAGGGTGAACTCGGTATCGCGCATAGGGAAAGTAACTACTTTGCAAGTACACCAGAATTTCCCACTTGGTTACGTCCCAATTTGCACCGGGGATAAGCTTGGGATATTCAGTGCAACGGCCGGGAAGTTGCTGCCCATAGTTACAGCAACCGCAGTTAAGAGCCTGGCACCGCTGCCTGACGACGGGCCAGATAAACCAGCGCCTTCGCTTCAGATTACACTAAATGCAGACGTGGCCGTAAGTTCTGGAGATACCCTCTGGAATGCATCTGCAGGGAATCCCAACACCGTACTGAAACACTGCACTATAAACAACAGTTGCCGGTTTCAGAGCGGTGTAACTCTGTTTGACTGTACGGTGCACGCACTAATCTGGCTTTATGGAGACGCTACCGAAGGGCCCTTGCCACAGAATTCCGTAATTTCAGGTTGCAAACTAAGCTGCGGGCGTGGAAACGCAACAATTGCGGTAGCTATCACTTCCCTGATGCCTGGACCGGATGGTTCACCCAGGGTTCCAACGGAGCCAGTGATATCAGGGTTCCGGATGCAGGACTGCGAAGTGACAGGCGATGTTGACATACGATACTGCCGAGAACCACAAATATCCCGAACAAAAGTATCAGCAGGTACCTTGCGCTTCGTTGGCTGCTCTCAAACAAAACCTCCATCACACAACTGACAAAATTACATTGGCCGAACAGGGGTTCCATTTCTGCGCACTTCCCAGTGCAGATGCGGCCCTGTAGCGTATCCGGTAGCTCCAACACGCCCAATTACCTGGCCCTGCTTAACAGATTGGCCTTCGCTTACACCCAGCGATGAACAGTGGCCATACAGAGTGCTTATACCGCCGCCGTGATCGATAATCACGCAGTTGCCATACCCACGGGTGTAACCGGCTATTAACACCACGCCGCTCGCCGCTGCATGAATTGGCGTGCCGTGGGGTGCCCCAAAATCTACCCCGGTATGCAACTTGCGCACATGCAGAACTGGGTGGTACCGCATGCCAAAGGTTGAGGTAATTCTGCCAGGGCACGGTTTGATGAAATGCCCATGAAATACAGTAGGCAACGCCTCGGGGGTTGAGTTGCCTCCGGAGTGACCACCGTTCTTGTGCGCAGCAGCTTCACGCCTGAGCGCTTCCTGCCTTTGCCGTAGCACCTCGGATAGCGCCCTTATGCGATTTGTCATCGCATTCGATTCGCTCTCCAACTCGTCAAGCTCGTCCTGCGCTTCTTCCCGAACTTCCTGAACGCTCGCAAGCAGTGTCTGCTTCTTGCTCAGGTCCTGCGCAAAGCTAGCCTTTTTCTCTTCATATTCAGAGGCGAGGTCTCGCTGTTCCGCGGCCTGCAGTTCCAGCTGCTTCTTATCATGTTCGATGATGCGAACATCATCCTTAATGCCCTTTACCAGCGATGCATCGGAATGAACAATCTTCTGAACATAGTAACCACGAGATAACAATTGATGAACCGATTGGGACTGAATCAATACCTCTGCATACGTTGTTCGCCGGCGCTCATAGTTTTCGCGCAGCCTGCCCGCCAGGAGACGTCTACGCTGCGCAAGGTGGTCTTGCGTGCGAGATAGCCTGGCCACAGCCTGTACATGCCTGTTGGATAGGTCTGTTAGCCGCCGGTTGATGCGTTTAAGCGTTGCCCGCGTTGTGTCTATCCGCCCCTGCACTACATCAATTGTTTCAGTAATCTGAGCTTCTTGCCTTTTTACAGTTTTGATCTTAACACGCACATCGTGCATGTGCTTCCGTACATCTTCAAGATGTTTGCGGATCTGCTCCTGACGAGCCGCGGCAGCACGCGCCTCATCTGCAGATGGCGCGTGAGAATTGCCCTTCTTAGTTTGCCCCTTACCAGAGCCTTTGTGCCGCTGGGCGGCAGTGTGCTGTAGGGGGAATATTTCTGCGGCAAAGAGCAGTGATATGGAGAGCAGCAGTGGCAGGAAGCGGCGCATTATATCTGCTTCAGATACTTTCGAATGGACATATGGCTGCCGGCTAGCCCGACAAAAGCGCCGATAAAAATTAACAAAAGGGAGATCGTGAATGGCGACGCCTGGCTTGGCACATCAGGTATAAGCGGAGAATGTATCTGATCTACAAATCCTGCAACTTGCCTGGCACCAAGAAGCACAATGAATGTGGCCACCGTGGCACCGGCAACGCCGTGAAACAGCCCTTCTATCAATAGTGGAATGCGTATAAACCAGGAGGTTGCCCCTACCAATTGCATAATCCGGATTTCGCGCCGACGTGCAAACACAGTCAACCGAATTGTGTTATAAACAATGAACATAGTTGCTATAAATAGGGCAGCAGCCACGCCATATCCTATAACCTTTATCAATCGAGCAAAAGCAAGCATCATTCGTACTTCTGCGCCAGCATCGGTTACGTGCTCAATTTCCGGGTATTTTGCCTTATCTCGAAGCGCTTTAGCTATCTCGCTAACGTACCTGGCTTCCGTAGTTTCAATTCGATACGAATCGGGCAGCGGATCCTCAGGCATCGCCTCCGTGAGCGTCTTCTCCTCAGATGTAAGATCTTTCCATGCTTGCTCCTTGGATACAAACGTTACAACACCAACATGCGGCACTGCAGTTAGGCGCTCCTTTAGATCAAGAGCATCGTCCCGAAGCAGTTCGGGCCGCATAAACACATCGATCTCATTAAACGTCTGAGGCTGCTGTTGTGCAATCTCATTGATTCTGAATACAGACCATAACGAAGCACCGAGTATTGTGAGCGTAACTGCAACGGTTCCCAATGCGGCAATCGACATCAGGCCGTTACGCCTTATATTGAGATAGCCTTCTTGAAGAAGAAATAGTATGCTTGATGGTCGCATCAGTCGCCGGCTCCTGTGTAGCCGGATGACCGTTCGAAGCCATAATCACCCCGCATCTCATCCCTGGCAATTTTGCCGGCAACTACTGCCACTACCCGCTTCTGCATCATATTCACGATCATCGAATCATGCGTGGCTACAATCACCGTTGTGCCCCGCTCGTTGATGTAGTTAAGTAGTTGCACAATTCCCATTGATGTGTCCGGATCCAAATTGCCCGTAGGTTCATCGGCAATCAATAGTGGCGGATCGTTTACAATGGCGCGCGCAATGGCTACACGCTGCTGTTCGCCACCAGATATCTGTGAGGGGGTAGCATCGGGGCGGTGGGTCATGCCTACCATTTCAAGTGCAGCATGTACACGCGCACGTGTTTCCGTTCTGCCAGCACCTGTAACACGCAGTGCAAACGCAATGTTCTCCCACACCGTCTTGTTCGGCAACAAGCCATAATCCTGAAAAACAATTCCGAGCTTGCGCCGAAACAGCGGGATATCTGCAGATGAAATTGTGCTCAGATCACTTCCTGCAACAGATACATATCCTTCGGTTGCCGCCTCACCCCGGTATAGCAATTTGAGCAAAGTAGATTTGCCGGCTCCGGTTGGGCCAACAACAAAAACGAATTCGCCTGCCCGAACACATAAATCCACGCAATCCAGCGCAGTAACGCCGCCCTGGTATCGCACCGAGGCGCGTTTAATATCGATCATCGCCAACTGCGGCTACTCCTTCTCGCCTGGTGGGGCGCGGTGGATCTTGCAGCGATGCATCCGAACTGCAGCCGCACGAGTTACTCTGCTCAGCGTGTATGACGGGCACCAGTTTCCATTAACCAGGTCGCCGGTGTCTGTGCACACCTTAACGGTGATCATCTCTTCATCCTGAGGACGCGTGTTGGCCTGTACTGGTGGTGAGGCCGGGGTTCGGCCCACTATAGGAGCAGGTGCTGGAACACCGGGAGCAGTTCCTGGCTGAACAGGCTTAGTTCCTGTATCTGCACCATCGGGCACAGTAGTTCCTGCACTTCCTGGCTCGGTTGCGCCAGGTTCAGCCGGAATGTTTCCATCCGGGTTGTTAGGATCGACAGCGTTGGGATCTGGGGAAGTCTGCGGAGTAGTAGTAGTTCTCGTAGTCTTCTTATTATCGCGCTTTACGGTGCTGTGCGTTGCATTCTCCGTCGCAAGATTATCCGGGTCTGCAAGCCCCGGATTCGCCGTCTGGAAGCTACGCTGTAGCGGAATGGCATCCACCATAAAATCGTGCCAGATTAAACCACACGTGTGTCCGCCTGTTGCTCCATGCATGGACTTGTATGAGACGCGTCCCTTTGCATCCCGCGATACACTTCCAACCCACACCACTGTGGTAAGCTCCGGTGTATACCCCGCAAACCATACATCGCGGAACTCATCCGTGGTACCAGTTTTGCCATGTGCATTTTCAATGATGCCATTCTGTTGGTTGCCACGGGCAGGTACGCCTGTACCGCCAATACACACCGCCAAAAACGCTTCATCCAGCTGTTGCACCGTAGAGGGCTTCAAAATGTTCTGCTGAACATGTGGAATGAAGTCCTGCGGATCTACCAGTTCCCCCGCTACATTAGTAATCCGAGTTACACAAATTGGCACGCATCGATTTCCGTGGTTGGGCAAGATACTGTAAGCAGAGCACAGATCCATCGGACGAACCGCCGAGGCACCGATCGCGGTCGGCAAATAGGGCGATAATTCTGTGGTTATCCCCATTTTGTGTGCCAGTTCGTTGATGTTCTGCATCCCAACTTCTTGTGCCAGCTGCACGGCTATCGTGTTCTTAGAGTACTTGATAGCATCTTTGAAATTGGTCCAACGGCCGCTGGATTCATCGTACTCGTTATGAACTGAGCGATGCTTCGGATCACCGGGATACGGCACAGGTTTGTCTACAAATCCATCTTTAAGCGAGTAGTTTTCCGTTTCAAAAGCTGCTCCGTAGTCGAAAATCTTGAATGTGGATCCTGGCTGCCGTTTGCCCTGAGTAACAATGTTGTACTGCGATTTGTTAAAATCTGTGCCGCCCACCATTGCACGAATGTATCCCGTGGCCGGATCCAGTGAAACCAGGCAGCCGTCATTCGCCCCAAGTCGCTTGTTTCTCTCGATTCCTGCTGCAAGAGACTTCTCGCCAGACTGCTGCATTTTATAGTCCAAGGTAGTGTCAATACGAACGCCAGACTCAACAAAATCTCTTCCGTACTTCTTAATCATTTCTCGAAGTACATATCGTGTAAAGTACGGTGCTTTGAACTCGTAATCTTTACGCTTAGGCGGGGGAATGATCTTTGTTTTCTCTGCCCTCGCCGCTTCACACTGCTGTGGAGTGATGTAGCCCCACTTCTGCATGGCAAGGAGCACTTCATCACGCCGCTTTAGCGCATCTTTTTTATGCTCGTATGGCGTGTAGCTGCGTGGGCGCTGAGGAATGCCAGCAAGCAGTGCCGCCTCGGCAAGATCTAACTTTGCAGCGGGTTTACCATAATAGGTTTGAGCCGCAGCCTCAATACCATAGGAGCCAGCTCCGTAGTATGCATTGTTAAGGTAGAGCTGGAGTATCTCTTTTTTGGTGTAGTACTGCTCCAACCGCACAGCTGTAAGCATCTCACGGACCTTACGGCTAACGTTCTTTTCCCGTGAAACCCCAAATGAGCTTACGTTTCGTACAAGTTGCTGTGTAAGAGTACTTGCACCCTGGCGGGTAGCTCCACCGCGAAGATCCACCCAGGCTGCGCGCGCAATTCCCAGCATATCTACGCCCTGGTGCTCATAAAACCGGTGATCTTCTATAGCAATGGTTGCATCCTGTAGTACCTTCGGCACCTTATCGAGCGTAATAGGTTGTCGGTTCTCAACATCCAGCCGTCCAAGCATAACCCCATCCTGCGACCATATCGAGGTAGCAGTTGGGCCTTTGCTATCTTCAATTAGCTCTGGGCGCGGCAGATCTCTGGAGAACCGATAGAAAAATGTTAAAAACGCAACAAACGCAAGGGCAACCACAATCTCGGTAGCGAGAAGCGCCAGAGCGAAGATCGTCCTGAATCGCTTCTTCAGGCTCGATCCTTGCCGGTCTGGCCGTCTACGACGAGATCCCGACGAGGCTCGGACGGGCTCTTTCGAGCGTGTGGAGCGGTTAGTCATGGTGTGTCATTATAGGCCGCCTGTAGAAGGCGTGTCAAGCAGAAAACGAGTGCTTTGTGCTGCAAACTCCAACTGCACGTTACTGTGGATTGTGCTATACTCCCGAGTTGAATACGCTGCCTGCCTTCAAAATAGCGCCCAAAAAGCTCGCATGTATTGAATGGCCAGCTAGTGCTGGCAGCAGATCGTCGGTACGATGATGAAAGTGCTTCTGATTTCTGCAGAACTTGCCCCCTACGCCAAAGCTGGCGGGTTGGCTGATGTTGCGGGTTCATTGCCGAAAGCCCTCAAAGCTTTGGGTGTAGATGTGCGGGTGATGATTCCCGCGTATCCTATGGTACTCGAGATGCTTGGCAGTGATACAGTTCGTTCTCAGGCATCTATTCCATCAGCGTCAACAGGGCAAAGCCCAGCACGTATTCTCTCCTCCGTTATCCCTGCCTCGCCTGGTCATGATGATGCAATCCCACTGTACCTCGTAGAAGATGCCACTGGTGCTAAGGGCCGAAAACCGTGGTTTTCATCGGCAACAGATAGTGCGCACATCTACGCTCTGGAACCGGAGCCATATGCATTTTTCTGCCGTGCAGCGTTGGCCTGGCTAACTGAGTATTCCCCTGGCTGGACACCAGACATCGTTCACTGCAACGATTGGCATACAGGCCTCATACCACTATTGCTTCAGCAGCGCTCCACCGAAGTTCCCACATGGTGCAAGCCAGCATCGCTTTTTACCATTCATAACCTTGCCTACCAGGGTGATTTCCCAGCGGATAAGTTTGCCTGCACCGGGCTATCACAAGATTACTACGGGATAGATGGCGTTGAGTTTTACGGCCGCTGGACTTTTATGAAAGCAGCCCTAAATTTTTCCGATCATGTAAACACCGTGAGCCCAGGATACTGTAAAGAAATTCTTACACCGGAGTACGGGTGCGGGCTCGATGGCTTGCTACGTAAGCTCATGTCAGAAGGTAAGCTCAGCGGCATTCTGAACGGCATAGATACAGATATATTCAATCCGGAAATGGATAAATTGCTTGTTGCCCCCTACTCGGCACGTTTGCCAGGCGGTAAACTGGTGTGCAGAGAGGCACTTCAGAGAGAGCTCTGTCTACAAATTAGTTCCGATCGCCCAATAATTGGTATGGTTACAAGGTTTGCCGAGCAAAAGGGATTTGACCTGGTTGAGGCTGAAGCGGAGCGAATACTGGAGATGCCAGTACAACTGGCTCTACTAGGCCAGGGTGAAACTCGATACGAGCAGTTCTTGCTCTCGCTACAAGCACGGTACCCATCTCGTGTTTCCGTTACAATTGGCTACGATGCGGCTCTTGCTCAACGCATATATGCCGGTGCCGATTTATTCCTAATGCCATCACGCTTTGAACCGTGTGGGCTTGGGCAGATGATAGCTATGCGCTACGGAACCCTGCCGATAGTTAGGGCGACGGGCGGACTTGCAGACACGGTAGTTGATTTCTCTTATTCGGATGGAACTGGCTGTGGTTTTGTGTTTGACGAATACAGTGGAGAAGCCCTTACCCACTGCATCGAACGCGCTGTTGAGCAAATGCAATCTCCAGCTAACCGCACAACCCTCAGTTGCCGAGCAATGGAGCAAGATTTTTCGTGGAAGAGGTCTGCTCGTGACTACATTGCGCTCTATACATATCTGGAGTCTGTGCGCCAATAGCCAAATAGTTGCTACCGCGGCAACAAATCGGTGCATACAATCCGTATAGATGGCACATGCAACTGGATAGCACGCTGGATTCAGGATACCGTTTCTGCACCTACTTGATGCCTTGCGCACTCTGCATGCTAAGGCTTTATCTGTCATAATACGTTATTGGCGATGTTTCGATTCGGTAAGTACGTTGCCTTCTGGCTCCTTATTTATGGTTCCAGTTAGACGAAGCGGCCGGACCATTACACACATTTCACGAGAATTCCGGCAGGGCCGGCCTCGAAGGAGAGATCGAAGAGTTGATGCAAACCCGCAATGGCCTGAGGCTTGCCGTGTTGGCCTCCGCTGCGCTTCCGCTGCTGGCTGGCTGCCATCAGGAAAAGATTGTCGCGAAAGTCAATGATGTTTCGATTACAGAAGCAGATTTTAACGCGAAGCTGATGCACGTTAGGGCTGGTAACTTCCCTCAGGAACTTAACCTGGATGCCGGTGGCGTTACAATGCTGAACCTGGTTCAGGCGAGCATTATAGACCAGTGTGCCAAAGAACCACCCGTTAAGTACACACCAACGGATGAGGCACTGAAATCCTATGTAGCTCAGGTGATGAGAATGTTCCCGGACATGGTTAACCGCATTAAAGGCGGCGAGATGACCGAGGAAGACCTGATGAACTCAGTAAAAAGCCGTTTGGAATTGCTGGCGATCGGCACAGATGGGGCTACCCCCGATGATAAAGAGATACAGGCGATGTACGATGAGCTGAAAACCCAGAATTCTCTGGACTATCCGGCTCTGTACACGATACGCTTTGTAACTCTGCCAGATCTCACCACAGCTAAGAACTTTCTGGATAATTTAAAGAAGACCGGAAGCTTTAAAACGGCTGCAACCGCAATCAATATACCAGCTGAGAGTGCTGCTCAAGTAGGGCGAACCACGGTGCTGGCACAGAAGCAACTCCCCCCCAAGGTTACGGCAGTACTTGATACTTTAAAGGGTAACGACTTTACGCCGGAACCTGTTGAGTTCACGATAAATGATCCAAACCAGCCGGGAGCCACTCCCAGTCCCAAGTTCATGGTTGCCCAACTCGTGAACAAAGAGGCGGCAAAAACTCCAACTATAGCTGAGATTAAGTCGCAACTAATACAGATGGCCCTTGAAAAGAAATTCCCACAATGGAGCCAGCATGCCGCTCAGCGCGTTGCCGATTACACTGACAAAGCCAAAATCGACATCCAGATTGAGAAGTACAAACCGCTCCTCAACAATGTAATTATACCAAGCGCAAAGCGTAGCGCAGCGTCTGCTAATGTTGGTGCTGGCGCACCGGGCGGAGCACCGGGCGGTGTTGCACCGGGCGGCCCAGCACCCGGCGGAGCCACTCAGGGTGAAGCACCGCCAACGGGTGGAGCCCCTGGCGGCGCAATGCCCGGTGGAAAACCGTGATCACGATAGTCGGCCTTGGTCCCGGAGACGTTTCAACACTATCTCTCGGGGCCAGGGCTGCCCTCCACACCGCATCTGTACAGCATGCGGCTGGCACAGGTCGTTTGTTCCTGCGCACTGCCCGCCACCCCGTAGTAGATGCCCTCAATGCTGAAGGTCTGCAGTATGCAACCTTCGATAACATTTATGAGACTTCTCCTGATTTTGCTTCTGTCTACAGAACCATTGCAGATGCAGTGCTCTCGGCCGCAAAGCAAGGCGTTACGGTTGCTTTTCCGGTAACATTTGCGGTGCCAGGGCATCCCCTATTTGCTGAAGAAACGGTACGCATTATCCGTGCGGAAGCAGGCGTTGCTGGAATACCTGTAAAGATCATTTCTTCTGGTAGCTTTGTAGAAGCGGTTTTGACGGCCGTGCAGGCAGATCTTGGCGATGGTTGTGATGTGCGCGACGCACTCACCTTGCCTGAGGCAGACACACTGGATCGCGTTGGCCGCCGCGTATCAGGTCGGCCTGACACAGCCCGGAGCCTGATGCTGTATCAGGTGTTCGATACAGCAAGTGCCTCACATACTAAGCTTGCATTGATGCAGGACTATCCAGACGATTGGGAAGTATCGCTGGTGAGATGGGCTGGCGTGGAAGGGAAAGAGGATGTTAAAACCATCCCACTTTTCAAGCTAGATCGCGAAGCCGTAGATTACCTTACAACCGTATTTGTTCCCGCATTACCGCCCGATTTGCGACGACCTCGTTTCCCAGAGCTCGTCGGCCTTATGGCACGCCTTAGAGCACCAGACGGATGCCCCTGGGACCGAGAGCAGACTTCTGCTTCCCTTCGGAAATACTTTATTGAAGAGACCTATGAAGCGATAGAAGCAATCGATGCGGATGATCCCGATCTGCTTTGCGAAGAGCTCGGGGATGTACTTCTACAGGTTGTCTTTCACGCTCAGCTAGCCACAGAAATCGGCGATTTCAACATCGAAGATGTGGTCAATAGCATCGTGACTAAACTTGTACGGCGCCACCCACATGTTTTTGGGGAAATCTCCGTTGCCGATAGTGACGAAGTACTTAGAAACTGGGAACAGATTAAGAAGGCCGAGAAGAAAGACGACTCTGTTAGGCGTAGGAATTCTGTATTGGATGGTATTCCTGCTGGCCTACCTGCCCTCATGGCCGCAATGGAACTGAGTAAACGCGCCGTTAAAGTGGGCTTTGAGTGGGGATCTATTTCTGGTGTTCTGGATAAGATCGACGAAGAGCTTGCTGAACTGCGAAACGAGCTACTTTGCGATTCGCCTGATAATGAAAGAATTTCGGCGGAACTCGGGGACCTTATCTTCACAATGGTGCAGGTTGCTCGGTGGAGAAAAATAGATCCCGAGGAATCCCTCCGTACAATGCTTAAGCGATTTAAAACTCGTTTCCAACACATGGAGGCTGAAGCGACAAGCCGTGGAGTGGAACTAAACTCCCTGAATATCGATCAGCTTGACGAGATGTGGAACAGAGCAAAAGCAGCTACAAACAGGCCTTGACACCGAAAGCTTGATTAAGTATACTGGTTTAGTCAGGTTTAATGTGGTTAGACCACTGTGCCTGTTGAAGAATTACCCATTTCTCCCTCCGTAGCTGTTGCCAATTCTATGGAAAATGGCAGCTAAACGGTAATTGTGACGGCAGCGCACTTTCAAGCGTGTGCTACATCCTATAGAGGTATCACGTGAGCTTCTTCAACTCCAAGCTACGATACGCAATCTGCGCAGCGATAGACCTGGCAATGCAACCATCACACGATGCATGCCAGAGCCGGGAAATCGCGGTACGCCAGGGTATCCCAGGCCCGTATCTCGATCAAATCCTGGCAGCACTCAAAGGTGCCGGCCTAATCCGCAGCGTGCGTGGAGCCGGTGGAGGCTACAACCTTGCTCGCCCCGCAGACAAAATTACAATCGCGGATATAGTAAGAGCCGTTCTACGAACCGACAGGTTATTTTCAAGCTTTAGCGAGGAAGAACCACCGGATCTTAATGCTCCCGGCGTTACCTGGATAGTCAGGGATTTTGAAGAGCAGATAGAGGGGCTCATTAGCTCACGCCTCGCGTCCACCACCGTCGCAGATCTGGTGAATCGCAAAGTGGAACTGGATGACTCTCTAAGCTATATGCCCGGGATCTGACACCCTATCGTTACTTACTGTGTATGCGCCGTAATGGCCATACTTCCTCCAAGTGCCCGTGTATTCAGGACACCGGAGATCAGGAGACAATTCATGAAGATCGCAGCGAATGTAACAGAGCTCATTGGCAATACACCGCTTGTTCGCCTCAATCGGCTATCTGCAGGCTCCGAGGCAACCATAGTTTTGAAGCTGGAGTATTTCAACCCTCTCTCCAGTGTGAAAGATCGAATCGGCGTGGCGATGATCAATGCCGCCGAGGAAGCCGGCCTCCTGGGCCCCGATATTACAGTTCTTGAGCCTACATCTGGCAACACTGGAATTGCACTTGCATTTGCCTGTGCTGCACGTGGATACAAGTGCAAACTTGTTATGCCAGAAACGATGTCCCAGGAGCGCCGCTCCCTGTTGCGTGCGCTGGGTGCTGAGCTTGTACTTACTCCTGGGCCAGCAGGCATGCCTGGCGCAATTCAAAAAGCTGAAGAGATTTCCGCAGAAGAACCAGGCAAGTACTACATTCCGCAGCAGTTTAACAATCCCGCAAATCCGGAAATACACCGTAAGACTACCGCCGAAGAAATATGGCGAGATACCGAAGGTACGGCCGATTACCTGGTTGCTGGCGTCGGCACTGGCGGCACAATCACCGGTATTGGAGAGGTGCTGAAAAGCCGCAAGCCAGGTTTCAAAGTTGTGGCAGTAGAGCCAGCAGCTTCTGCTGTGCTCAGTGGCCTACCAAAGGGCCCACACCCAATCCAGGGCATTGGTGCCGGTTTTATTCCAAATAACCTTAACACGCACATCTATGATGAAGTAATCAAGGTAGAAGCATCTGATGCAATGGAAACTGCGCGCCGCCTCGCAAAAGAAGAAGGCGTATTCGCAGGTATTTCCAGCGGTGCAGCCGTGTGGGCAGCCCTGCAAGTGGCCGCCAGGCCGGAGGCAGCCGGTAAGCTCATAGTGGTTATTATCCCATCCACCGGTGAGCGCTACCTCTCTACGCCTACGTATAGCATATATGCCGATCAGCCGTAATAAGGCCGGCAACCAGATGCAATGCAATATCGGCCCCCGCAGAACTACTTCAGCGGGGGCCGATTATTGTTTAGCACTCCGTAGATATCGGCAGCTTTATTAGGATTGCCGGTTAGTGCCCGGGATTAGCTGGCCCATGGCAAACGAGCGGCGTACATCCACAATTTTCACCTTGGCCATCTGCCCAACAAAACGGCTGCCGTCATCCAGATCCAGCATGTAACCGTCTGCCCAGCCAATTGCCTTACCAGCTTCTTTCAGTAGCGAGCGAGCGATGCGGCACTCCACAACCTGTGAGCGCCGATAGCTCAGTCTCTGCTTATCGAAGTCTGCAATCTCTCCGGGATCAATGTGGTACTTCTCTACATGTGCATCCGCCACGGCCCGCACATATACTGCGCGCTGCAGGTTCTGTTCCAGCTCCGCAACCGTGGTGCCGTCTGCCCCAATGAGAAGCTCAGCAACATCCGGATGGCACGTAATCATAAACGCTTCGCGACGTGCATTCTGCGTAGAGTTCACAGTACGCCTCAGATCACGCTCAACCAACAGGCTAACGCTTTCGGCAGATGGCAGGTGGCCACGCCCATTACAGTATGGGCATTCGTCAGTAAGGAAGCCAGATAGCGTCTCTCCGGTGCGCTTGCGCGTCATCTCTACAAGGCCAAGTTGGCTAATTGCAGAGATCTTTGTTCGGGACCTATCGCGCTTGAGTGCCGTTTCCAGCGCCTTCACTACGGACTGTTTATCGCGTGCATTATTCATATCGATGAAGTCGATTACAATAATTCCGCCAATGTCTCGCAGGCGTAACTGGCGCGCAATCTCATTTGCCGCATCGAGGTTAGTTTTCACGATGGTTTCAGCAAGGCTACTGCCACCCGTAAACTTACTGGTGTTTACATCGATAACCGTAAGCGCTTCTGTTTCATCGATAACCAGCGACCCACCAGATTTCATCAACACTTTGCGCTTAAGCAGGCGAGACATCTCTTCTTCGAGCTTATAGTGATCGAAGATTGGCTGTATACCATCATAAAGATGGATTCGCCCTTTAAGCTTCGGAGAGATACGGTCTAGCAGATCATTCGCTTTTTCATATTCTGCCGGGTCGTCAATCACCAGCTTGCTTACATCGGAACCAAAAACATCGCGTATCGTTTTGTAAAGCAACGTAAGGTCGCTTTGAACGAGATACGGTGCGCGCACTTTGCGAGATTTCTCCTGGATTTCTCGCCAGGTTTGAAGCAGAAAATCTCTATCCTGCCGCAACTCTTGCTCTGTCTGTTCTTCGGCCTCTGTGCGAATAATCAGCCCAAATCCTGGTTCGCGCAGTCGCTCCCCAATTTTCTTCAGGCGGTCTCGTTCCCGAGAATCTTCAATCTTCCGAGAAACACCAAGGTTATCTGCTTCGGGCATCAATACAAGGTATCTGCCAGGTAGAGAAATGCGTGTAGAAACGCGGGCTCCCTTAGTACTACGGGGGCCTTTTATAACCTGAACAAGCAGTTCTTGGCCAACCTTTAGAACGTCCTTAATCCGTTGCTGCCTGAGGGCAGAACGCCGGATGTTCTTACGAGGGGCAGTCCTGGGCTTCCCGCCTTCGCTGGTCTCCGTTTCATCGGCTTCGTCGGCGGCCAGGTCTGAATCATCATCCAGGTCGCCCTCTGAAATCAACGTAATATCAGAAATAGCTGATGTACCGATTTCAACGGTTTCAACATCGTCCAATTCATCATCGGTTGCGCTAATGGTATCCAGTAGCGCATCCGCTGCCTCTGCCGCCAATTCACTTTCAACACCGATATCCTGGATGGCATATCGTTCTTCATCGCTGGTTTCTGAAATTGGCTGTGAAAGAAGTTCACCAACCGATGCATCAACCGGTTCTGCAGAGCTTTCAGCCGGCAAGTCTGCTGGCCTACCACCACGCCTGTCCGATCGGATCCTTCTGTCGTGCCCACGCCTTGGTTCTGGCGTTGGCACAATAACAGGGGGTGCTGCGGACGTATCATCACCAGTTGGCAATACATCCCCAACGTAAAGAAATGCGTTACGTTCCAGCCCAACATCCACAAATGCTGCATCCATACCTTGCAGCACATTGGCTACGCGGCACTTGTAGATGCTGCCCACCACGCGCTCTGAGCGCTCGATGTGCAGTTCTACCAGTTTGCCATCTTCCGTGACGGCGATGCGCGTTTCGCGCTCGCCAACATTCACGATAATCTCTTTATTAGGCAATCAGGCCACCTCCCTCCAAATCGTCTGATAGAAAGGTCAATTGCTTTCTGACGTGGAGACTGTCTCCACGCTTTTTCTGAGGCCGAGCCGGTGAGCTCGCCTCAGTTTTAGTCCGGGCAGATGCGTTCCGAGGGCATCTGCTATTTCTGATGGGCGCACGTTGCCGCTTTCGCCGATACCAACGATTGCGCGCCATACAGTTCTGCAGTTGCCTGGTTCCAGGTTCTGGAATTCAAGCTCCTGCAGGTAAGGCCTTACGTTCACAGTGCGTGTGCGCCCTTCACGTTCGCGCACAACCGGTATGTCGTCTCTGCTCAGCATTTCTACTACTGCGCTTTTGCAGCTCTCCTCCGAAAATAACTCCGGCGATGCACAGGTAAATTGGTATTCCGCTCGGTCAAAGCTGTTTAGCAGATCTCTGCGGCCCGCATCTGGAATATCCTCACACCCATGTATCTGAATTCCAGGCGGCAGCACCGCGTTTAAGGCTGCTTCAACCTCGGCGGGTACCATCGCATCTTCCAGTTCAATAACCGCAGGCTCTGCATCACCGGTAATCCCAGTACCAAGCGGCGAGGCAAAATTTATCCGTATACGCGGATTAAAGCCCTGCGTAAATGAAACCCGCAGATCTGTGCGTCTTAAGGCGCGCTCAAATGCACGCAGAATATCAAGGTGCCCCAGCCATCTTACAGACTCCGCTTTGGTGTAGTAAAAAAAGTACTTGCCCATCAGGCCCTTTGCTGCCTACAGAATTCTGCGTCCCGTGTTGCCTTTTCCGGTAACACAAAATGGGGCACAGCTATACGCCGGATTACCGGCAGCTGTGCCCCATTGCTCAAACTGGTGCTAGCGTACAATGCGCGGGCTAATAGCGCTCACCACCCCTAAAAAAAGGAGTAGGCGAATCAACTTTGCACCATGCATCGAACTATCTTCACTTTTGTGTGCATCTCGTAGCAAACTGCCATAAAGGCAACTGCCATTTTGTGCACAACGTGCAGGCATGGAGTACGCCTCAATAATGAGGCTCTTGAATAGTGGGCTGCACATAATCCCCGAATTCGCTGTTCGAACAGAACAGGTCGGAGCTGTTACGTCTGCATGCCATATCCCGTCCAATGCGGGCACGCTTTGTGAAATTGCACCAGCGACCGGGTTCAGGCCGCACGGTATCTACATCGGTAAAGAACGCGTCCGGAAGCTCTGGATCAGGCAAAAACTCACCGTTTGCCGATGCTACAGAGTGGGCGCTCAAGCTTTTGTATATGCACACAACATGGTGTACACAAAACTGTTGGCGAAACATCCATTCGTCTGGACTAATTCTACCAGATTTGAATGTGGGATGCAATTTATAAGCTTCGCAAGTATTATCTATCACACATACGTGTTTTCCCTGCACCAATCCGCCTGCCGCGTGCATTACTGATGATTCTTATAGAATCCACCTTTGATAACTGGCAATTAAACTATCTGGTTTGAACGCCCGTCTGTCAACCAGCATGGCAGGAGTCAGGGATAATGATGCGGAAACATTCTCTACAACTCATGACGGTAGGCATACCTCTGTCACTGTCAGGCACACTAACCCTACCCTTCCCCATTTATCTGGAGCTCTTGCATGCGTCTTATTGGCGTAATAATAACAATTCTGCTCTTCATTGTAGCGGCCAGGTTGTGCGTAACTGGCGATCAAATGTGGGATGAAGCCAACATCTATCCTGCACCAGAGCGCATTACATATGAAAAGTTCTCTGCGGAACGCCCACTCAGAGGCTGGTACAGAATAGACGACGGATGGATAGATGCTGGCGAGGCCGCGTATGGCCCTGCATCCCTGCATCCAGAAAACAAGGTAGCTACCCGGGAAGCTGAAGTACTGCGCCGGGCGCGTGAAGTGTACGTTCCTCTACATCGATCGCCGAAAGATCCTTCTGCGGCAGATATCATGGTTCTCACTAAAGATCCCGATCTGCTTACAGCCGTGCGTCAACTTGCAGCCGGAAGTGCCTCACAAACAAGGGCTGAGCGTGCGCCACGGATGGTTCAGGGAATGGTTCGCCAGCCAGGTGACCTTCCTGAGCCAGTGCGAGAGGCCCTCGGCAAGAGCATTAACACACAAACAATTATTATTGAAGAGTACGTTGCGCCATCGCACAAGAGCGCGGCCGTATTCCTTGGGGCTGGTGGTGGCATCTTCCTTGTACTGGCAGTGGGCTGGCTCATTGTCTGGCGAACAGAGAAATCACGAGTGGTTTTGCCAGATGACATGCTTCCTTATGAAGAAGACGATTATGATATAGTTGCCGAAGATGCAGATCCTGGCGTAGCCAACAACGATATAGACGCTGGTACGGATACCACCATCGAAATCGAAGATGTTAATGCTGCGGATTCGGCTATTACTGATTCCACTTCGAATTTCGGTGAACTGAATTCTGACTGATTGAGAGGATACAGCGTTGACTGATCAGCTGCGCTTTGATAAGTATTACCCATTTGCTGAGCTTACGGAGCACATTGATGCTCTGGTAGCTGAAGCACCGCACCTACTTGTGAAAACAAGCATTGGCAAGAGTTTTGAGGGCCGAGATATCTGGCTGGTAACCGCAACAAATTCGGTAACTGGCCCGGCCTCAGATAAGCCTGCATTTTGGTGCGACGCGAACATACATGCAACCGAAGTTTCTGCATCTTCTGCCATGCTTTACCTGCTAAACAAGCTAGTTAATGGGCACGGAAATGATCCAGAAGTTACTCGTGTTCTGGATACCCGTGCTTTTTACATTGTTCCGCGTGTTAATCCCGATGGCGCTGAGCTCTACTTCAGCGATAAGCCGCGATATATTCGAAGCAGTACGCGCCCATATCCATTTGACGAAGAACCTCTGGATGGACTGGAACCAGCAGATGTGGATGGAGACAAACGCATTCTGAGCATGCGAATTAAAGATGCTAATGGCCCCTGGAAAATTAGCGATGCAGAGCCTCGCCTGATGGTTCGACGGGATCCCACAGAGCAGGGAGGCCAGTATTACAGAATACTGCCAGAGGGCCTACTGACGGACTGGGATGGCATAACCTACTCTATGCGCCCAACAAAAGAGGGCCTGGATCTTAACCGGAACTTCCCGGCACATTGGCGCCAGGAAAACGAGCAATATGGGGCTGGCCCGTTTCCTGGATCCGAGCCAGAGGCATATGCTCTTATAAAGTTCATTTCCGAGCGCCCGAATATCACCGGCGGGCTTACGTTCCACACATTTAGCGGCGTTCTACTGCGCCCCTATGGCACCCAGCCTGACGAAGCGATGCCTGCTGAAGATTTGTGGACCTACAAGGCGATCGGCAAAAAGGGTACCGAAATTACCGGTTATCCTGCCATCAGCGTCTTCCACGACTTTAAGTACCATCCCAAGGAGGTCATTACCGGCGTTTTTGATGACTGGCTATATGAGCACCTGGGTATGTACGGTTGGACTGTTGAGATATGGTGCCCACAACGGCAGGCAGGCATCACAGATTTCAAGCCCATTGAGTGGGGACGAGAGCACCCGTTTGACGATGATTTGAAGATGCTCAAATGGTCTGATGATGTACTGAAAGGTGAAGGGTATATTGATTGGAAGCCCTTCCACCACGAACAGCTTGGCGATATCGAGATTGGTGGATGGGATGTTCAATACTGCTTCCGAAACCCACCCCCGCATCTGCTGGAAAAGGAGATTGCTCCGCTTTCTGACTGGGCTATCTTCCATGCACTCATATCTCCAGAGCTGAAGCTGGCTTCGGCCGAATCGATCCCGCTTGGTGAAGGTGCGTACAAGATCCGTGTTCTGGTAGATAACACAGGCTGGCTGCCAACCTATGTGTCTCGCAAGGCATTGGAACGAAAAACTTCCCGCGAAGTGATTGCTGAGATCGAACTGCCAGCTGGTGCTGCCCTCCAGAGTGGCAAGTCACGCATAGAGGCCGGTCAACTGGAAGGCCGATGCTACCGTGGCCCAGTTCCCTATGGCTGGACAGCAGACACTTCCACCGAGCGAGCAAAAATTGAGTGGATTGTTACTGGCAAGCCGGGTGATACGGTTAATATAACAGTTCGGCACGATCGAGCTGGTGTAGTGCGCACATCGGTAACACTGTAGTTTCCACGTATCAAGAATTCGGCCTGCCGGTTCAGCGAACCGGCAGGCCGTTATTTGTTCTGCAGTATTTTCGAGGTTACTTCAGGTATTTCTCATGGATCCACTTGTTTGCAGAAGCGCCGTTAGCCAGCCCGAATGCAATCCCAAACAGGCTCATGCACACGGTTAGGCTTGGAATGAGAAACACTATAGCCAGGCCAAGCAAAAGCCCCAGAAATCCGAATCCCAGCCGGAAGCCCTCAATCATGAACGCAAATGGCACATCAAACAGCCCGATAAATACGCCATAGAGAACCGCAGAGCCCCAGGAGATACCGCGTTCGGTTCTCCCGGTTAAGATGAGCCAGAACCACAGGGCACCAAAACAAACGGCTGCACCAGGCGTAAGGGTGCCAGCGATGTACCAGTGCACACTCATTTCTGAGTGCCCCATACGCGCTGCCGCCTCAGGAATGATCTCTTCTATCCCGAATATAGCAAGCGCTATGCGAAGAAACAAGAATGCACCGAGCCCATTCAGGATCACAGCCCGAATGAGTGCAAAGCTGCCCGGCCTTATAGATCTCCGCGTGGTAAAACTTGTTTGTTGGCTCATGCTTCCTCCCTACGCGTTGAACGCCACCTCCGCTGCCGCAACAATTCTATCGATATCTTCTTCCGTCATTACTGCAGAAAGGAAAGCCGCTTCAAACTGACTTGGCGGCCAATAGATGCCTTGATCAAGCATCTTACGAAACCACATCCCGAACGCTGCGGTATCGCTTGCCTTTGCATCGGCATAGTTAGTAACTGTATCCAGATCAGTAAAGAAAACTGTAATCATAGATCCCAACTGGTTTACCAGTACGTTGCGCCCTGCCTTTTTAGCAGCCGCCTGCAGGCCGGCGCTAAGCTTTGCGCCAAGATCCTCCAGGTATGGGTATATCTCTTGCTTACGCTCCAATAGTTCGGTAAGCATGGCAATCCCCGCAGTAACCGCAACAGGATTTCCGGATAGTGTGCCGGCTTGATACACTGGCCCTACCGGAGCAACCGCATCCATAATATCGGCCCTACCTCCGTAGGCTCCCAGAGGCATGCCGCCACCTACAACTTTGCCCAGGCATGTAAGGTCTGGAGTTATGCCGAAGCGCTCCTGAGCACCGCCATACGCCAGGCGAAAGCCCGTCATCACTTCATCAAATATGAGCAACGCTCCATGTGCAGCTGTTATGTCTCGAAGCACCTGCAGGTAGCCGGGCAGAGGTGGCACGCATCCCATGTTCCCAACAACCGGCTCAAGAATAATACAGGCGATAGAATCCCCTTCTGCAGCAAACAGTTCACTTACGGCCTCCACATCGTTGTACGGCAACGTAATCGTGTCTGCGGTAATGCTGGCTGGCACGCCTGCGCACTCCGGCAGTCCCAGTGTCGCCACACCAGAGCCGGCTTTGGCAAGCAAGAAATCTGCATGGCCATGATAACAGCCCTCAAACTTCAGTATCTTAGAACGCCCTGTAAAGCCACGTGCAACTCTAATTGCAGACATGGTTGCTTCGGTTCCAGAGGACACCATTCTTACTTTTTCTATAGACGGTACAGCGGCAACAATGGCCTCAGCAAGGTGTACTTCAAGCTCAGTTGGTGCACCGTACGTGGTTCCGCTGGACAGCTGTTCGCTTATTGCTCCAATAATCGCCGGGTATGCATGTCCCAGGATCAGTGGTCCCCAGGATCCAATGCAATCAAGGTAATGGTTGTTATCGGCATCAATCAGCTCGGCTCCCTGCCCTGCCTTTATAAACAGCGGGTCACCGCCAACTGAGCGAAACGCACGCACCGGCGAGTTAACACCACCGGGTATTACCTTACAGGCGCGCTCAAATAGCTCTCGGGAATGCTCTCTGCTCACGTCATACACCTCATAGTTCTATTGCAATACAGCAATCGTAATATCATATTAAGCACTCAGCCACCGGTTCCCTTGTTGCAGGCAACCAGTTGGCATTCGGAATGGAGAATTGTACCGTGCGACCCAATCACAGGCGAACGGCAAGCAGATCCAGAAATGCCCGAATAGCAGCGGTAATATATTTATCCTGGCGGTATATGGCACTGATGCGTCTGCTGGCAGCCGGCATATCTGCAAGGGGAATGGCCACTAATCGGCCAGTTTCCACCTCGGCCTCTACAGAAATAAGTGGAAGTAAAGAAATCCCGAGGCGAGCCTCTATCATCTTCTTGATGGCCTCAACATTATCCAATTCCATCGTTACGGATACACGTTCTTCAACGCCTGCCGTCGAAAGCAATCGATCTACATAACGCCGCAGATTAGTTCCCTCCTCCATCAGGATGAGGGGACAGCCAGATAGCTGATTTGTATGTACTGGCGCTGCAGCATTTGCAAGCGGATGCTCCGGAAAAGCAACTGCAACAATCTCGTATTCAGTAAGGGGAGCCGCAATCAATCCCTCTTGTGGTGCGTGGCCGGTTACTATCCCCAGGTCAACACTGTTCGCAGTAACCATCTCGGCCACCTGAGAGGAAACTCCAGTATGTACTGCGAGTTCTACTCCCGGGTACTTCTCCCGAAATTCCCTTAGCACGCGCGGCAGCAAATAGGTTGCCGTGGTGCTGTTGGCACCCACTGCAAGCCTCCCTGCCTCACCGCTAACCACATCCCCAACGGCTCGCCTGGCTTCGCTGGCGAGGCGTAGCATCTCCTTGGCGTAGCGCTGCATCGCCAGGCCAGATGAAGTTAATTGAACATCACGCCCCATTCTGTCAAAAAGGCGGGTCCGTAAGTCTGTCTCTAAAGAAGCTATCTGCCGTGTAACAGCGGGTTGGCTAAGGCACAGCTCTTCTGCTGCCCGGGTGAAACTACGGTGCTCACACACGCTCACAAAGGCTGCTAACTCTCTTAGCTCCATCCGGTTAGTTCCATATTCTACTTGCCGCCTGCAAGTTCAAGCAAATCCTTTACGGAGCGGTGCGACTCAAGCTCATGTCGCAGCGGCAGTTCCGCATGAATTTCGTAAGTGTTGCGCCGCCCTTCCCTGGCCCGTGTAAGCACGCCGGCCTCTTCCATGTCGGCAACAATTCGCTGCACTGCTCGCTCCGTAATTCCCACACGCAGCGCAATATCTCGAAGGCGCATCGTAGGATCCTGCCAGAGGCAGATGATTACATGGGAATGATTGGTTAAAAAGGTCCAGCCAGCTCCGGCAGAAACTGCGGTTTGAGTGGATGCCATCGTGGCCTCCTTAAATATATGACAATATTTTCGCGTATTGCATTGCATGAAACAATATTCATGGTAATATATTCGCGACTTGAATATTATACATCAATCGAAGCTAAACTCATCAAAGGAGTGATTATATGACGGCCATTACAGTTGCAATGGGAGATGGCATTGGGCCGGAAATTATGGTAGCCGTGCTGCAAATCCTCAAAGCTGCAGATGCAAGACTTGAGATAGAGACCATTCAAATTGGCAAATCCGTTTATGAGCGCGGAGTGAGCGCCGGTATAGAACCTGAAGCATGGGAGTCTCTGCGCCGAACGCGCGTATTTTTGAAAGCACCAATTACCACCCCGCAGGGCGGTGGGTTGAAGAGCCTCAACGTTACCATACGAAAGTCACTTGGCCTATACGCAAATGTGCGCCCATGTACCGCGTATGCACCATTTGTACCTACTCGCCACCCGGCTATGGATCTGGTGATCGTTCGTGAGAATGAGGAAGACCTGTATGCAGGCATTGAGCACCGCCAAACGGATGATGTGATGCAATGCCTGAAGCTAATCACGAGGCCAGGATGCGAAAAAATTGTCAGATATGCGTTTGAGTACGCACGGGCTTATGGCCGTAAGAAAGTTTCGTGCTTCACCAAAGACAACATCATGAAGCTTACGGATGGCCTATTTCATAAGGTGTTCGATGAAATCTCGGCAGAGTACCCGGATATTCAGAACGAACATTGGATTGTAGACATAGGTGCCGCACGGCTTGCCGATACCCCAGAACGATTCGATGTGCTGGTAATGCCTAACCTCTACGGAGACATCCTATCCGATGTGGCGGCACAGATCGCAGGTTCTGTTGGCCTGGCAGCCTCTGCAAATATTGGAGAACATGGTGCGATGTTCGAGGCTATTCACGGTTCGGCCCCGGATATTGCAGGCAAGAACATAGCAAATCCTTCTGGTCTATTGCTCGCAGCGGTGATGATGCTCAATCACATCGGCCAGGCGGATGTTGCCGAGCGCGTCCACAATGCCTGGCTTACCGCTGTCGAACAGGGAACAAGAACATATGACATGGGGGCGCAGGAACACCTCGAAAATAAACTGGCACAGGGAACACGTGAGTTTGCCGCAGCAGTTATTGCCCGGCTCGGCGAGCGGCCACAGATACTTCAGGCAGTTAACTACGCAAACGCAGCACCGCCATCAGTAAGTACAAGCCAGGCCAATACTCGGCACGTTGCTGAAAAACAGTTGGTTGGAGTGGACGTGTTTCTGCACGATAGTACACGCAGCCCGGATTGCCTTGGTGCGATGCTGTGCACAATGAGCGAAGAAGCGGCAAATGAACTTGGCATGGCACTCGTTATGATCACAAATCGGGGAGTTAAAGTATGGCCATCTGGCTTACCTGAAACCATTTGTACGGATCATTGGCGTTGCCGATTTATGGCAGCGAAGGAAGGCGGCACGATTACACACAAACAAATCGTAATACTGCTGGATACAATCCATGATCTTGGGTTGGATTTCATCAAATCAGAAAACCTTTGCGTATTCGATGGTGTTCCGGGCTATGCTCTCGGCCAGGGCCAATAGTCTGGCAAAACCGGCCGATATAGAATGCTAAAAGCCGGGCAACAATAACGCTGTCCGGCATTTAGTACTTAGATAACCATAGTACCTCTTGCTTGCGCTTACCTGAGGTGGCTGAAACTCATGGTTTCGATGTGTTCAACAGCTGTTTGGATGTTGATGTACAATGGCTTACAATCAATCGGCACTTCCGTGAAGTACCTCACCTTTCCTAAGCGCCACTACTAACTCTTCGCCATTTCTAACAATATCCGTTCTGTTCCAGGTAGCCGCTTTGCCACCAAACGGGTCTCGCAGGTGGATCTCCCCGTCATTACCTGCAGTAATCCGGACCATCCGGCAAATACCACCTCTACGCTCCGCACTAATAAGGTGTCCACCTTCTGCGCGTAAATCTTGAAATGAGGCATCCTTCCATGCAGCAGGCATAGCCGGGAATATGCGGATAGTTCCCCACTCTCCTGCCCCGGGGCTCGGGCTCCAGCTCTGTAGCAGCATTTCATGTACTGCCTCCATCGCAAGGAAGTTACCCTCCAGGGTAAACGGCCGATATGTGAAAGTGCTGTAGCCCGATTTTGTTTGATCTCCGTTGGCATGAAAGCCATTGCGCAGCACAAACGCACGGGCATAAATATCCAGGTTATGAAATGCTGCCTCGGCATCCCCCACCCTGGCACGCATACATGCCATCCAGCTAAAGCTATAACCGCACCAAAGGCTGGTGCCTTTGGATTGCCAATCCTTCAGGCTCTGATCGATGGCGAGCACGTCCGAGTCCCCACTCTCCACTGTAATAAGGTTAAACGGATGCAGCGCCATCAAATTTGACAGGTGCCGATGGCTCTCTGGCAGGGGCGTGGTTTCATCCAAAAGTAGGGTGCCATCCGGCCGTTTGTGAAAGTTGCCAATTGCAGCGGCAACATGCTGCCAATCTGACGCTTCGGCATGTTTACCAAGTTTGTTTGCCATCTCTTCCAGAGATAGAAACAGCATGCGCATGCACGCCAGATCGTAATTCGTATTCGGTTTGAGAAACGCTTTGAGCCGATTATCGAAGATCTCTGGCGAGGAAGAGAGTGGCAACACCATTGTTCCACTGGCATCTGGCTTTAGCAGTGCGTTAATACAGGTACCTATTTCACTGCAGAATGGGTAGGCTCTCTCTTTTAAAAACCGCGTGTCTGCGGTATGCCTCCAGTGGAGATAAAACAGATGCGCATTCCAGGCACCCATAGTGGGCGAGCAGCTATACATACCCCATCCGCCAAGTGGATTTCCTGCAAGGCTCATCACACCTGGCACTGCTGCTCCCGGGGCATTGAAGAAACTGTGGGCAAATGCACGGAACACAGGCATGCGGTCCCACAGGTAATCCAGAAAGCAGCGTCCTTCTTCAAAGTCTCCAGATGTGCGGTACGCAATGTAGGTCATCTGCGTATTGAGGTCGTTGTGGTAGTCGCCCTTCCAGGGTGGCAGAGTGCCTGCATCGGCCGACCACACTCCCTGAAGTGGCATTGGCGGCGCACCAGGGCGTGATGCTGCCCCCGCCAGATACCGCACAAAAGCGTACTGCTGTGCGATGCGCCGGTCGGGGATCTGAATTGCAGACCGCTGCCAGAACTGCGCCCACCACTTTTTGTGGGCAGCAACTAGGTGTGCATACCCAGCAGTAAGGGCAGACCGGCAGATACGCAATGCCTCCTGGTGTGCAGTTTCTGCTACACCGCTCTCTGAATGGTGAGCAGTTACAGCAATTGCCGCCTCTGAACTGTCGTTACGCTCCCGCCACACCACGGCGATTGCATATGAGAACCCATCAGCCGCCTGCTGCTCAAACCAGCGCTCATTGCCACTGCCACCGGAGGTAGGCGCAGGATAGCCGAGCTTTTGAACAGACTCTGGAGACTTTAGCAGTACAGAACCGATTTTTGTACCAGATAGCCGGAGCATCGCTACCGGGTGCGCAACAGAATTTGCATCGGTAAACCCCCGGCATTCGCCGCCTGCATCCAGGGAAGCCACAGCCTCAGCATGGCCAAGGTTTAGGTCAAATGCCTTGAGGTTGCCCCCACTCTGCAACGTAATCTCCACTCGTCCGGCAGGCAGCTTTGTGGGGGGGCCATCGTAATCGTAATTGGAGTCGAATACGTCATCAAACTCCGCCTTCGCTCCCGTTGCTGCCATCCGCTGCATCTCTTTGTAAGTGAACCTGCTCTTTACCTCCGTAAACCGCTTAGAAGGCCGCTCATCCCATAGGTCCCCTCGATCCATCGAAAGGCGCAGCGTGTTGCCCTCGCCCCACATCAGCATTCCCATGGATCCGCAGCCCAGCGGCAGGGCTTCGTCCCAGGTAGATATCGGGGCGGTGAGGTGCGGGTTAAGGTCAGCAGCAGGCAGGCGCGATTGTGCGATTGCAGGGAAAGAGACAGCAAACGCAGCGGCTGAGATAAGGGCAGAGAGGATGCAAGAAACAGACATCGTTAATACCTTGTTACCGGCGGTAAAGTGCTATGCAAGAAGGTTCGGTACGCACGGGTAAATATCCTGAGGCGCTCTGCAATTGCATGGTTGAGCACGTTTAAGGTTGCTTTGCGAGCTTACACGTGGTTCTGGCAATCTGGATGGTGCAGTCTTTTTTCTTGACAATCCGCCCCGACTGAGGTACATTACGTATGCAAGATGATGCGGGGTGGAGCAGTCCGGTAGCTCGTCGGGCTCATAACCCGAAGGTCGTCAGTTCAAGTCTGACCCCCGCTCCCAATTGAAGGCCGTGCAGAGAAATCTGCACGGCCTTCTTCGCTTTACAGGTACTTTGAGAAATCAATAATCGTAGCGTAACTGGGCACATAACCTGGTGCTCTCCGTACGCCGATTGATGAATGAGGATGCAGCACGGGAGCCCGCCGCTCTTCCTACGCCTCGCTCAGCGCGGCAGGGACGATCAGGTATTCCTGAATTGAACAATGCTGGCATGCCAGATTGCAGCCATTACAGACTTGATTGGTATGCACCGTGAGAGAAAAGTCGCGATCTTTGCGATATCATTGTCTGGCGTAGGTCGTAGAGTGAATTTCTCAGTTGCACCCGTGAGCGCCTGCCATCGGGCCAGAGGTTAGAGGCAAGCCTGTTCCACTCGACCGTGCAGCCAATGCTCTTTCCGGGAGGCGCCGGCAGGCAGGATACGCACGTCAACTTAGATCTCAAAGGGGCCGAACAGGCGAATGGTAACTGGTGTGGAGGGTACCGTCTATCCTGCCAAGCATACACAAGGTCCTATCGGTGTCAATTTCTCGTTACTTTCCTCGCGCACCGATGTACTTACTCTATTTTCACCGACGGTTACACCGACGCTCCAGCTGTACAATGGTCTCATACACTACTTCAATCGCGAGCGATATGGAGCATTAAACTTCAATGCCACTTTTGCAAGCCACTAGTCGCGGCTGTTGCTTCCTATGCTGCTACTTGTACCGTCGCTTGCGGTAGCAGAAGACACATCTGGTCACTCAGCGCATGGTTCGGCTTTCGACTCTGGAATGAGCACTCGCCCCTGCCTCATGAAGGGCATCGGCGACATCTCCATTCCCATCACGGCAAAAAACCCACAGGCTTAGAAGCGGTTCGACCACAGTATCGCGTTGCTGCATTCGTTCTGGTTTGAATAAGCCCGGATATCGCCTTTGGCCGCGAATGCGTGGGCAACCGTAGAATTTCTGGAGTTGATGGTCGCCATATCTCATCAGTCTGAAGGGTAAAAGAACGATCCGCCCACAGCCTTTAAGCTTCTACAAGGTGACGCTCATTACCGGTTCGAGGTGCGCCTGGTTACGGTGAGGTGCTATCAGCAGACCTCCGACAAGCGTGTTGCCGGCGACGCTGTCTTGGGCCGGAACCAATACTGCCATTAGTGCACTCTCCAGTACTATGAATTAAGCGGACATATCAGGAGCATAGATGACTACAACAGATAATCAAGCTGAGGCGGCTCACCGGTCAGACAACACGCAGATTTATCTCTATTTTGGCGCACTCACTCTGTTCTTGTATATCGCGACGCCTGGCGGGGCGTTGGTCGACATCGCGACATCCTTTATGCTCAAGAACCAGCTCCATGCAAGCCCTGAAGCTGTTGCGAGATTTCGATTTATCACGGCGGTACCTGTCTTTGTTGCCTTCATTTTTGGCTTTATTCGAGACACATGGAATCCGTTCCGAATGCGGGATAGAGGCTACTTCTTAATCTTCTCACCGGTAACAGCTGCTGTATTCGTATGGCTGGCTTTCAGCAAGCTTACTCTGCCCACACTCTATACCGGCATCCTCTCCGCTATCCTGGCGTTCCGGCTGGTCGCTTCCGCCTATCAGGCGCTCATTGCGCTGGTAGGCGAGGAGAAACTCATGTCCGGCAGACTGTCTACAGTCTGGAATGTGGTGTTGTCGTTACCCGCGGTAGCAGCGGCGTGGGGATCGGGCTATGTAACGGAACACCTCACAGCCCATCAGATCTTCCTCCTGATGGCAGCGCTTTGCTTATCGTTGGGATTTATCGGTTTATGGAAACCAAAGGCTGTATACAAAGGGACGTACGAAAATCCGCGCGCGCAAGGCACAACACTGCGTGGCGATATCGTTCGGCTGATAAAACACCGGGCTATCTATCCGGCAGTCTTGATCTGTTTCTTGTGGAATTTCGCTCCTGGAATGAATACCCCGCTGCAGTTCTATCTCACGAACGAGCTTCACTGTTCTGACGCTATCTATGCGAATTTCCAGGCCATATTCTTTTTCAGTTTCATACCTACATTCTTGTTATATGGCTATCTATGCAAGAGATACCCACTGAAGAAGCTGCTGTTGTGGGGAACGATCGTCGCCGTTCCACAGGTGATCCCGCTCGCATTCGTCCATTCCAGCAGGGGTGCTGAGCTACTAGCCATCCCCATAGGGCTTATGGGGGGAATAGCCAATGCTGCGTACATCGATCTGGCAATGCGATCATGCCCTCCGGGCCTTCAGGGTTCGCTAATGATGATGGTCGATGGTGTATTCGCACTGTCTAGCCGGGGTGGCGACATTCTCGGCACGTGGATCTATAGCGCCGGCAAGCCCTATGGCTTTCTCTATTGCGTTATAGCCACTACTACAGTGTATATGGCGATACTGCCGTGCATCCAGCTTATTCCGAAGCATATTATCTCAACAGCGGACGGTGAGGAGAACCTCGAGGTTAATAAGTAGGTACTTGCTGAGATTGCCGATTCGGCATGAGGTAACAGGGCAATCGCCCTTTGATCTGAGCTATCCACCTAAACTTGCAGGCATAACCGTGCTTGTTGCGTTAATAGTGCAGGAGTGTCTCGGCAGCGGCTCGAGCAAGCGCAGTTGTAACCCATAATCACCCGCATGGCATCGCAGGTGCACAGGCAACGGCTGCAGCCATCTATCTTGCCCGCACCGGTGCAACAAAGCACCAGATACGCAGCTACATCAGCGAGAAGTTTGAATATGCGCTGAACAGCACCGTCGAGGTCATTCGCCCAACCTACCCTTTCGATGTCTCATGTCAGGGGTCTGTCCCTCAGTCGATTATCGCGCTCCTGGACTCAGACTGCTATGAAAGCGCAATCCGCAATGCCATCTCACTCGGTGGCGATGCCGATACGATGGCATGCATCGCGGGGGGCATCGCCGAAGCATTCTATGGCGGTACTCCAGCCACAATGGCGGAGGCCACACTTGAAAGGCTTCCTATTGGATTGCGAGACATTACTTTAGAATTCATGGATCAATACATGTGATTGAGCAAATCTGGTATCGCACGGATAAGCGCTAAGCAGCTGTAATCAAGCGCGCAGCGCTTCTTACAAGGGCATTCGCCTCCTGCATACCTGCTTCGCCGAACATTGACTTGCAGATACTTTCGCGTTTTCTTCTGTTTGTGCGCCTGAGGCGGTGTGCCACAGACGCCGTCCTTCCATGCAGGATCAATGGGTGGTTTGGTTGAATTACACAACGGTTCGCCAGGCTCGACTGATTAGATTAAGCGTGCTGGCAACGCGCTCCCATTCTGCGAAACCCAACCGATTTGATTGCGGTTTCTGAGTTATCTCCGGGCACATCCTGAGTACAACTTCAGATAGATCCTCACTGTTACGCAGCGCGGGATTCAACGGTATTGGTTTTCCAACCACAGTATCTCGTCCGGAGACAACCCCAAACTATGTTGCTTCCCTTCCTATTCTTATATTGTGCCTTTCGGGCAACAGCGGATGTTTCAGCTGCACCGAAGCATGAGATTTGCTTCAGTGTTGATGCCAGTCCCACGCACTCTCAGCTGTTTGTAGCCAATGGCGATGGCACTCAGGAGAAGCCCATCCTGCTGTTAACTGGCATGGACTACTCGCCATCTCTTTCCCATGATGGCAAGTGGGTGGTGTTCACGTCGGAAGGGTATGGTTCAGCAGATGTTTTCCGTGTTCACCCGGACGGCACAGGCATGGAACGGCTGACTGACAACCCCGCATTTGATGACCAGGGTACCCTCTCACCGGATGGCAAAACACTGGCTTTCGTGTCCTCTCGCAAGTTGGGGCATGCGCATGTCTGGTTGATGGATATCCAAAGTCGTAAGTGCCACCTCCTTAGCAAGGAACCGGGAAGCGGCTTTCATCCGGCCTGGTCGCCAGATGGCAAGTGGTTAGCATTCAGTTCAGATGGTGGGCGCTTCGCCGGGCATATGCCGGGGCGTTGGGAGAAGACTCAATCGCTTAGCGTTTACATAGTTCGTGCTGATGGGTCGGGGCTGCGTCGGATCACCAGAGGCCGAGGCGTCGCGGGGTCACCACAGTGGTCTCCGGATGGAAACCGTATCTTCTACTATGAAACCACCGAAATCGGCGCCGTATTTGCCTTATTTGGAGATATGGTGAATGGCAAAACACAGCTTGTTTCTGTAAATGTAGGGGATGGAACGTTTACCCAGCAAACTACGGGCGATGGTGTGCGCCACTGGCCGCAGCCCCTTGCCGATGGCTCTATTGCTTATCTGGGAACCGATGAGAACCGAGCGAAATCGCTTTATCGTTTGAAAGATGGCAAGGTAACCAAAGGAGCATCAGGAGACCTCCGTTCCCCTTCATGGACTCCAGACGGGCGGACAGTAGTGTTTGCCAGGCTCTCTCCAGTAGATAAGTTTGAGGTCTTGCCTGGTTTTTCCATTCAGGCAGACTTCAAACTCACTCGCCTCGCAAGCGGCGGCTTCTTCCCGGCGCTATCTCCCCTGGGCGATAAGATGGTTGTATCAGCAAACATGCAAAGCCTGGTAGCGATGCAGCCAGATGGATCCAACCGTAAGGAGCTGTTAACAGTCACTGATGCTCTGTTGCTTTCTCCTGTATGGTCTCCAGATGGAAGCAAAATTGCTTTTTCAAAGGGAATGTACTTTCGCCCTGGTGGGCATCCTTCTGGTCAAGTTGGGATCATGAATGCAGATGGCACAAACGTTCAGTACGTTGGAGTTGCAAACACAAACAGTGGGTTTCCCACATGGTCCCCTGATGGTAAAAGCATCGTATATTCGCAAGATGCTCACCTCGTGGTTTGGGATATTCAAACAGGAGTGGGGAGAAATCTGACTAATCCGGGAGGGCAGCGCGACACTTTTCCGCAGTGGTCGCCTAAAGCAGATTGGATCGCGTTTTCCAGTGACAGAGAGAGCGATGAAGAGTTCAAGCTGTACTTGATCCGGCCGGATGGAAGTGGCCTTCACCGCCTGACCGACAGATCGGGCGACTCGCATTGTTCCTGGTCTCCAACCGGAGATTGGATCGTGTTTTCAAGCGCGCGAATGGGTTTCAAGGATGAGCATGCCCTATCCGAATCCCCGCAGCCGTACGGCCAGATCTTCATCGTTCGCCCGGATGGCTCCGGGTTACGCCAGATAACGGACAATAAGTGGGAAGCTGGCACACCTGCCTGGACCAATGAGGGCAAATAATCGAAGAATGGCTTAGTGCTTGGGTGATCGGTGTCCGCTGATTATGACACCCGGAGCACCAGCCCCGAGGCGGGAAACTTGGCTCAAGGCAGATCGTTGAACTCAGCCTTGAACTACCTATAGAGGCCTTCTCCCGCCAATCGGTTCCTTTAGGTTTGATGTGGCACCTGGCCTTGAGAGCCATTTAAAAGTTTCGGCTTAGGCTTTCGACCTGCAACGCAATGAGGCATATCCCCGCGTTCAATTTTCGGCCGGGGCCAGTACTTCTACACACTCCTATTGCTGACCTCATTATATCTAAGCCCGTAAGCTGAGCCAAACCAACACAACAGGTACATTATCTATAGGTTGTTAAGTACCACAACTTATGACTACTGGTTTAGAGAGGCAGGCGCAATCCATGGCAGATAACCCTATCGATGAAATTAAAACACGTACACAAAACGCCCTAAAGAGCTTTCTGTACACGCTTAGTTTTGTGCCAGACGACAAACTGGACTGGAGCCCCACCCCAACGGCCAAAAGTGCGTTGCAGATTGCCGCACATTGCGCTGGATACAGTGAATTGTTTGCATGGGTAATTCGGGAAAAGAACTGGCCGTGTACTCTGGAGCAGTGGAAATCCACAGTGGCTTCAAACATCATGAGCATAAATTCTAAAGATGAAGCCATAGCAATGCTTTCGCAGGGAATAGATAGTTCAATAGCTGCTCTGGATAACGTTTCCTTGGATGAGTTCGGCAAAATAATCGATGCTCCTCATGCGCAAACTCCGTTTACGTTTTTCCTGAATCTCCCGGCACTCCATCTGGAATCTCACGAAAGCCAGATCGATTACCTCCAAACTTGCTGGGGCGATCTGGAGGTACATTTCCTCTAAACAGTAGGCAATCGCATTACATGCCAAAGCAACACGTGTTTTTTACCAAATCTGAAGTATAGGAGCAGAGCATGAGGCGAGTTACAGGCATCGGCGGAATCTTCATCAGCGCTAAAGACCCTGCAGCGCTGTGTGCATGGTACAAGGCGCATCTGGGTATAGATGTTCAGAATTGGGGCGGAACCGCATTCCGCTGGGCAGATGAAGATGGCACGCCAACCAACGGAACTACAGCCTGGTCTGTTAACGATGGGGCCTATTTTGCTCCCAGCACATCCTCCTTCATGGTTAATTACCGAGTCGAAGATCTTTTCGGACTCTTGGCTGTGCTCCGCGAAGAAGGATGTGAAGTTGTGGGAGAGCCCGAGGAATCAGAGTATGGAATATTTGGTTGGGTAATGGACCCTGAAGGTAACAAGGTGGAGTTATGGCAGCCACCGGCCGGAGAGTGAGTTATAAAGAAATGGGTGATAGATGTGGGCAAATAGTCTGCTATCCCACATACATGACAACAAGTTCTGAGGAACCTAAACAATGAACAGTTTACATGCTCGAACGGTGTTCTTTGTTACTAATGCCGGGGCCGCACTCGAGTTTTATACCAGCGCCCTTGGTTTTTCTCGTGATTGGGTTCACGAGGAGGCTGAGAGGCCATTTGTTGGCCAGGTTAGTCGGCATGGATTCGAACTGATAATAAACCAGATAGATGACACCACAACGCACAGAGTTGGCACTGGGCGCGTGTTTATAGGGCTTGATGAAGAGCAGGTACAAGCGTTCCACGATCATCTTGCAAGCAATAACATCGAAACGGCCACTGTCCAGTGGGGCAGGCCAACCGTTGTTATTGCGGACATGGATGGCAACGAGCTGTACTTCTGGAAACCTTAGAAGCCTGATGAAAAACTCTCCCACACGAAGGTACCAAACGCATTAGAATCGAATCTTACCATATCTTGGAGACGTAGATTTTGGGAGCTGTTCCAATGCT
>CAIONQ010000161.1 GCA_903859705.1 uncultured Chthonomonas sp. | reverse complement strand
GTTGAAAGGGGTGGATCCAGAGCGATGATCTTGTCCAAAATTGCATTCATGCTCGCTACATGATCTGCGTCCAGCACGCCTCTCAGGATAATAAATCCGTTGAGATCAAAAAAATACTCTTCACGCGCCGTCACTGGCACATCTGCAACTGTGATATCCGGAGTGCTCATCATATTGCTCCCATCTTACCGGGCTAAAGGCAGGCTAGGTATGCCAATAGCCCGGCAGAGTGTTTGATGAACTATTGGATGTTGTTACAGGCAATGCCTGCCGAAACAGGTGTTTACTTACATGGCATTTGTTAAATGCCCGGGCAAACACACTGTGGCTTACACCCGCTTACTTCCTTGCACTTCGCTTTGCTGCAGCTTTCATCCCCATCACCACTGGGGCGTACATGGCTCTTTCCATCTCAGTTATTTCTGCAGGCGCCGTTGCAGGTGAGCCTGCATGGAATGGCGGCTGCGGATCATACTCGTACGCAAGTTGAATTGCCTGGGCCATCTTCTCACTTCGGATGCGGCTTGTTAACCGAAGCGCGAAATCTAGCCCGGCTGTAACTCCGGCGCCTGTTATTCGGTTGCGATCTTCTACAACGCGTGCATTTATAGGGATCGCTCCGAAATCTGCCAACTGATCTCTCACAGTCCAATGGGATGTTGCTCTATATCCATGCAACAGTCCGGCTGCAGCCAGCACCATTGATCCAGTACATACGCTGGTAACGTACTTTGCTGCGGCTCCCTGTTCGGCAAGGAACTTCAGAACAACCGAATCGTTCATAACTGCAAGAGTGCCAAGCGAACCGCCCGGAACAAACACCGCCAGCGGGTTTGCGGGGCAACTGGCAAATGTAGTTGTTGGCTGCACTATCATTCCAGAATCTGTTGTTATTAGCTCCTTCGATTTCCAGACAACATGCAGCCGGATGTTCCCAAGCAGGGAGAAGATTTGTTGTGGGCCAACCAGATCCAGCAGTGTCATCTGAGGGTATGCAAGCATTACTATATGTTGCGGCGCGCCCGCTGGAACGCCATAACCTTCCATGCTATGCACTGTATTCTGCTTTCCATGCGTGCCAGCCGATACGGACGCAGGGATGGTGCCGGTTGCCGAATACGCAGCACCAGCGATGCCAAGGGTCTTAAATAGGTCTCTTCTATTCACTATTGATGCCTTTCAGGCAGAGCTTCGCTTTATTACTTTCTGTTACACTCGGGCAAGAAGTAGCAAAGCACTATAAGGGAAAGTGCCTAACCAGCACACAAGAACAAAACGCAGGGCAACTATGTGCCCAATTGCGGCATGGCTCGGCACCCCACAACGATGCCAGCTGACCATTTGGCAGCATGACGGCAACGTGGGTTATTTACCTGCGGACTTAACGCTTTTACAATGCACCTTACTCAGGAGGCATCTCAACCAGACGTATAATGTGGTCAGAAGCGGGCCATAGCCAGAACCATGGGTGTAGCTTTTGACAGTGAACTACAAACATACACTCGAGGTATCGCGGCAGTGCAATCCAGGCAAACTTAATATTGCTAACATCCGCCTGATGGCCATCACAAGCTGCTCTTAAAATCGATCCCTGAACTCCATCCAAAACCCGGGTGCAACAACACGCCGAACCGCCGGCACAGTTACTGCAATGGCATAGCTCGCTATGAGCTCGCAAACCTGATGAGGGATGTGCAAGAGTTTGAGAGGGGTAGCCCCAACCTGCTGTAAGATTACATATAGGCGACATCAAAGCAAGTAT
>CAIONQ010000160.1 GCA_903859705.1 uncultured Chthonomonas sp. | reverse complement strand
TGGTGCGCCGAGGGCTGCAGGTAACGGTTGTGGAAGCGGCAAACCAGGTGATGGGCGTGCTTGATTTTGAGATGGCCGCCATGCTACGAGAAGAGCTGATGCGCCACGGTGTAGCGGTGTGTCTGCAGGATACAGTAACGGGATTTGAAGATTCGAAGCTCGGAGAATCGGCAGTACTGGCTTCCATGGTTACCCTGCGTTCTGGAAAACGCATTCCTGCCGACCTGGTGGTGCTCGGAATTGGGGTTAGGCCGGAAGTTACTCTGGCGCAAAGCGCAGGCCTGGAGATTGGTGCACTGGGTGGGATACGCGTAAACGAGTATCTACAAACCAGCGATCCCTCCATATGGGCTGTGGGTGACGCAATAGAAGTAAAGCATGGCGTAACTGGCGAGTGGCAGTTGATTCCTCTTGCGGGGCCAGCAAACCGCCAGGGCCGTGCGGCCGCAGACAATATGCTTGGTAGATCTACACCCTACTCTGGTACACTTGGAACCGGGATTCTGAGGCTGTTCGATCTTACAGCCGCGTGCACTGGCGCAACCGAAAAGCAGCTAACACGCCTTCAAATCCCACATCACATCCTGCATCTGCATCCCAACTCGCATGCATCCTACTACCCTGGCGCGGTAACCATGGCAATAAAATTGCTGTTTGCACCGATAACCGGCAAGCTACTTGGGGCGCAGGCGGTTGGCCAGGATGGCGTGGATAAGCGCATTGATGTGATTGCCGCGGCCGTACGTGCCGGGTTAACAGTGCACCACCTTGCGGATATGGAGCTTGCCTATGCTCCGCCATTTGGATCTGCAAAAGACCCTGTGAATCTGGCTGGCATGATTGGTGAAAACATTTTGAATGGGGATTTGAAGCTTATACAGTGGCACGAAATATCGGGGCTTAATCTGCAAGATACCACGCTGCTGGATGTTCGGCAACCGGCAGAACTGCAAGAGGGCATGTTGCCTGGTGCCATATCAATACCCCTTTCAGAACTGCGAGAAAGGCTAGAGGATGTTCCGAGAGGTAAAGATGTGGTTGTTTACTGCCGTAGTGGGCAGCGATCTTATTACGCATCTCGGATTTTGACTCAGAATGGCTTTAACTGCGCCAGCCTGGATGGCAGCTACCTTACATGGAGCCGCGCCATAAAAGCGCAGATGGCCGCCGTTTAGCGCCACCACTCCTGCGGGCGATACGGTTCCTGATACGTTCACAAATAGGTAACTGGGAGGCAATGTTGACGATTACAGGGCTTGTTGCGCAGGGCGGGCTGAGTGCAGAAGACTTGATTGGAGTTCGGCACCTTGCCGGTTTGTGTAAATTGCATGATGGCATTGATGTAAAATTCAATTACTCTATGCTTGATATGCGTGATCCGGCAGATGCCACCGATTTTTTGTGGTTTGAAAATGGGGAACTGGTTGGTTACCTTCCGCTGGATCAATTTGGGAACAAAGCAGAGATTACCGCTGCCGTGCACCCGGAACACCGTGGCAAAGGCATTTTCCGTTCCCTGTATGCCGCCGCACTTGGCAGCCCGGCTGCAGCAAAGTGTACCGAAATTCTGATGGTAAACTACCGCAGTTCCAAATCTGGAAGCGCGTTAGTGGCCTTGCTGAAGTTGCCACTTGATTCCTCGGAATACAGCATGTCTGTAGAATCTTCTGCCTTGCCCACCATGCCTGAATCTGGTGGATTGGTGCTGCGTATTGCAACATCTGCCGACGTACCGGTGCTTGCTGCAATGATTCAAACCAACTTTGGCGCTGGCGGATGGGGCACCGAGAAAGACCTGGCGGAAGAGCTTGCCCGAGCCGGGCGCTACTACTTTATTGCCGAGGTTGAGGGCCAAATTGTTGGGCACATTGGCACACTACGAGAACAGGGCGGAGTTTACATTAGGGGAGTGGGCATATTGCCACAGTGGCGTGGTAAGGGCTGGGGCCGGAGAATGCTTGCCGAATCCGTAAGGCATGAACTTGTTGTAGCCGGTGTGGAGCCCGTACTGTTTTCACTGGATGTTGCCACGCAGAATGAAAATGCCCTCAGCATCTACCAATCCTGCGGGTTTGAAGCAAGCATTGTTTATGATTACTATCGGGTTGTATAGGGTGGTGCTTAGTAGCGGCCACCGGAAGGCTCGTACAGAGCAAGGTAAAAGCCCACAATAAGTGATACAACAGGAACCGGCATCAATATCCCCCAAAGCGGGGACTTGTTGGTGTTTTCTGCTATCCGGCTCCAGATGTACATATGAACCAGTAGATTTACGTATGGAAAGAAATACAGCAGTCCCAGTAAAATGTTTACATCGGCCATATCACAAATCAGCCAGAAATCAAACAAAGGTATAAATGCTACCCAGGCATATTCGTGCTCAGATTTTTTTGCAATGATGAAAAGCGGCAGGCTAAAGGTGATGTAGACGATTAAATCGATGATCCAGTTATCCATGTTGTAACTCCTCCCCGGCTATATAATCAGGCACAGAGGCAAACACATTACACTGCGAACACATCGAACACCCGCTTGCTTCGCGGGCGATACATCACAATATTATGGCAGAATGAACGGTTAAGGTTTATTTGCCATAGAAACATCTTTATTTGTAAATTGAAGCTGGGTAAATTGCTCTGGCATGTGTGTATCGTACTTGCCATGCGGCGTCAGGCACCAGGCAGCCTGGGTTTTTCTATCGCCAGCAAAGAGATTCTGAAATCTACCAAAGAACATCCGCCAGATATCGCCGTTCTGTGGCGGCAGCGAACGGCCACTTGCCAGATGCTTCATGGATTCCCAGGGAATTGCTATTTCCGCGGTCCAGCCCAGGCTGCGGCGAGAGTCGTTATTTAGCCATCCATCCACATGGGTTTTAACTTGCAGGCCGGGCATATCGTAATCCAGAAAAGCCCATCGAGGGCCGCGTGGATGTGTGCCTCTCCAGAACGATTCCGGAGTTCTATCAAAGTCTCCGGCAAATCCGAAGGCATCTCGCTCCAGCAGATCAAACTCAGGAATATCAAACTTTCCGCCACGGCGCATGGCATCTCGCCAGATGAAGAACACTTCGTAAATGGTGCCCAGCGCGTTTATTTCCAGCTCGTAATAGCTATCTCCGCCATCAATAAACAGCTCAACATCATTTTCAAGGAAGATGATGGAGTCGCGTTCGGTTAGTTGTGCCCGTGGATATGGATCTTCAATCCAAAAGCCAGCATAAAAGTGCGTATCATCCCAGAGTGCGGCGGCCCGAGTGTTGAATATAGCAGGCGCACCCGTAGCCATATCTACAAAGGTCGATGATTTTGGTGCATTCAGCCATGCTGCTGAGAGCAGAGTTCCATCTATGGAACCATTCAGCGGTTTTTCTGTACGGTACACCGTGTACATAGCTGCGTGTCTCCGATAGTGTCCGTTTGAGATTAGGGCCTCAGATTCCGAGTGGGAGTACCGGCAACATTAGCCCCATGCTTTGAATATTCCTTTTTTGATCGGCTGTTCGCCATCTAATTATGGCTAGAAACACAGTTAATGGTTAGTTAACGCCATGCGTTTAAACTGCCAAATAGTAAATACGCCAGCGAGATTGGTTGCGGCAGTCTGAGAGGCGAAAGATTAAAATGCAGAACACCAAGAAGAAGCGAATCACAATCTGTTTGTTTATCGATGCATTCGGGTGGGAGATTCTCAAGAAGAATAGCTTCCTGGACGATGTGCTAAAGGTAAAGGCCCCTCTGGAAACGGTATTTGGTTACAGTTCTACCTGTGATCCAACGATACTTACCGGCAAGCTGCCGCGGGAGCACGGTCACTTTTCATTCTTTTACTACAACCCGCCAGAGTCTCCTTTTCGATCCTGCCGGTTGCTTGCGCCCCTACCTTCGGCCATTACAAGCCGTGGCCGTGTGAGGCGGGTTATGAGCCGCCTGTTGCAGAAGTTTTACGGGTACACAGGTTACTTTCAGATCTATAACATGCCGTTCAAGCATCTGCACCTCTTTGATTACAGTGAGAAAAAGGACCTGTATATGCCGGGCGGCATAAATGGTGGGCAGCCTACTGTTTTTGACTTCTTGCGTAAAGCCGGAGTGCCATTTGCGGTATCTGATTGGCGGAAAAACGAAAAACACAATATAGAAACCCTTACTCAACAGCTGGATGAGGGTAAGATTGAATTTGCATACCTTTATCTTGCCGAGATGGATGGCATACTGCATGCACAGGGCACCAATGCGAAGGCCGTTTCTGATAAAATAGCCTGGTATGATGCTCAGGTTCGGCAGTTGCTGGCTAAGGCCGGAGAAAAGTATGAAGAGGTGCGCCTGCACATCTTCTCAGATCATGGCATGGCAGATGTGCGCGATACGTGCCCGCTAATGTCTCTGCTAGATGAGAGCAAAACCGGGTTGAAGTTTGGCCGGGATTATACGGCGGTTTTCGATAGCACCATGGCACGCTTCTGGTTCCACCACGAGGGTGTGCGAGAAAAGGTGATTGAGGCAATTTCTGGCGAGAAGAAGGGGCGCATCCTTTCTGATGAAGAACTTGCCGAGTGGGGCTGTGATTTTGAAGGAAAGAAGTACGGCGAACTGTTCTTCCTTATGAACCCTGGTGTGCTGCTGTGCCCTGGATTTATGGGAGAACGGCCCATTGCAGGGATGCACGGATACGCACCAACAGATGCCAACTCCACAGCAATGTATGCCAGCAATGTAGTGCTGGAGAAGCAGCCGCGCCGATTAACCGATCTGTTCTGCATGATGCGATCGGAGGCCGGCGTATAGAAACACACGCGACATGAAATATGCCGTATTTGCCTTAATGGCTCTCGCAGGCGTACCCGCGATGGCCGCTCTTACAATGAAATCGGAGCGGCATCGCGGGTGGCTGGTTACGATTCTAATCTTCTCCACCATCCTCAGCACTTCCACTAAGATCAATTTTGTTTCTATGGAGCATTACCGCGGGCCGGATCGCGGCTTTGAGATCAACCTAACCGATCTTACTGCCTGGGGCCTGATAATTGGAATGCTGGTTAAGTACCCCAAGAAACTTCAATGGTTGCCTTACAACACCATCTGGTTGGCAGCACTGTTTCTAATTGCCTGTATTTCCGTAATTGCCGCACCAGATAAGCTGGTGGCCTCTTTTTCCCTGTTTAAGTGGGCTCGTGCTGGCATCATCTATTGGTGCATGGTAAATGTGGTGCAGGTGGGCTTCCCGCGGGAGGCCATCTGGAGGGCCATGTTTGGCATGGGGTGGTACATGTCGTTTCTTGCCATCAAGCAGAAATACATCCAGCACATCTATCGCATTAACGGGCCATTCGATCACTCTAACACGGTACCACTGTTCATTAACCTGTTCCTGCCTGCTCTCGTGCTGTGGGCGTTGTGCGATAAAAAGCTGAAAGGCTGGCAAGCCTGGCTATCTATTGCCGCATCGCTCGGGCTTGTTGTGGCATCACAGTCCACGTTTTCACGCCTGGGGTTAATGCTCTCCCTGGGCTGCTTCTTCCTTGCTATTATTACTGCCAATGTGCGGGCACGCAGCAAGCGCGTTACCATAGCCACCATATGTGCTGTGCTGGCAGTTTTTGTTGGCGGTGCTCTGGCCGCCAAGAGCATTCTGGATAGAATTCACAATGCACCGGAGAGCAGTGAAGAGGCGCGGGCCGAATTTAATATGGCGGCCAAGAAGATGATGCAAGATTACTCGTTTGGCGTGGGGGTCAATAATTTCTCAAGGGTGCTAACCGCCAACCAGCGATACAACCAGTATCTTTCTGTAATGGAAGATGAAGAACAGGCAGGAGTGTGCCATCAAATCTACAACCTTACGGCTGCTGAGTTAGGGAGGCCGGGGCTGTTTGTGTTTGTGGTTATTCTGGCGAGGTTTTTATGGCTGCCCATTGTAACGGTTATTAAGAAGAAGAAAGACTTTGAAACGCTGCTGCTATTTGGGCTGATATACGGGCAGATTGCGCTGCATATAAGTGGTTTAATGGAGTGGGTGTTCCGGATTACACCAGTAACATTTTTGTATGCCATTTCTGCAGGGTTAATGGCGGGCTATGTGCGGGTATTGAACAGGCCGAAAGATGTGAAGGCTCTGCAACCACCGCAGGCTATAGAGGCTGTACAGCCGGGCCAGCCAGCCACGGTGAATTAGATTGAGCAGTATCAGGTTAATTGCTTGCTGTTCTACACGTGCGGCTCGCCATTAATGGACCTGACTTGTTTCTGAGTTGCATCTGGCCTTGTAGCGCAAAAATCATTAAATGTAGGCGTTTTTGTGCCGAAAACAGGGCTGTTTTCTTAATGGTAGGGCATTAATGCCCGGTTAATGAGGATCCCATAGACTATAGCTGTCCAACACGAAGCGCCGCTCAACAAAGAAGAACTGAGCAAAAAACTCCCATGCGCTTCCAGTTACCTAACTGACAGAAAGTGAGACTATGGTTTCCATTAAGAAGTGTTTTGCAGCAGTCGCATGTACCGTGATCTTCGGCGCCGTTGCCGCAGCTGCCAATGCAGATACAATCACTCTCAAAGGCATTTGCCGCGACTTCCGCACTTCGGATGCTAACGGTCCTTTCAACCCGG
>CAIONQ010000159.1 GCA_903859705.1 uncultured Chthonomonas sp. | reverse complement strand
TTGCCGATTGGGGTTTGTTAGACGCCAGAAACGACTTTCAACTGGATTAAGCCTGGCGCAAGCGGTCCGGCATAGTAACTCATGAGAACTCTGCAGGGCTCTCTGATCCATGTTTTGATTTGCTGTGTTTCAGAAAGGATGCTATCGAAAAAAACACAAAAAATACGCAAATTCCCCAATATACAAAGCTTTAACTGCACGCTTATAATAGCGATGTTCTATTAATCGATGCCCATAATTGCTGCGGCACGATACCTGCATCCGGCTATATATGTTAAGTTATCAGTCATTAGCGGAGGTTGCTACATGGCCCTGTTGCCTGGTCAAGCGATTAAGTATATTGTGACCTCAAAACGTCACAGATTACTTTCGATGGTTGTCGCAGTATTCCTTTTGTCTACTGCCCTCATATTTCCAACTCGCGCCAACGCACAACTGGTTAAAGACGTTACCTTCGCCCCTCCAACAATAGTTGGCGGGCAGAGTACTGCGGGGAGCATAAATTTGCTTGCTCCCTGGGATATCACAATAATTGAAACGGCAACTCTTACAAGCGATAACTCTGCCGTTATAGTTCCCGGCACATTGAATCTAACTGCGAACGCGCTCAGTTTTCCGTTTACGGTAACCACAAATGCTGTAACATCCACACAGGTAGCGCATATTACGGTCAACCTGGCTGGCACAATATCGGTAGGAACGGTCACTGTTGTGCCGTCTGGCTTAACCGTCTTTTCGCTTTCTCCGGCGCAATGTGCCGGTGGCACAGCAATTACAGTCAATATTGCTCTCAGTGTTGCTGCACCAACTGGAGGCAAGATAATTACCCTTGTCACAGCCAGCAGCCTGGCATTCCCCCTGCCAGCTTCGGTTGCCATTCCTGCAGGCTCCTCTTCGGCCAGCATTACAGTTCCAACAAGCACTGTAAATAACGAAACGCCGGTAACCTGCACGGCATCAGATGGCACCGTTACATTAACATCGGTATTAACGCTTGAACCCACAAGCCTGCGCGTAACCGCCATCTACATGCCCAATACAATCAAGTTACAGTGGGATGCTGCCGCATCCGGTAGCTTTGTTCTAAAACGAGATGGATCCGTTATCTCAACACAGGCCAACTCCAACAGCTCTTTTCTGGATGTTTTTACCTTTAACACTGGTGAGGCGTACCGATACGATCTGCACGATTCAAGTTCGCCATCTCATCCCATTGCATCTGAGATTGTAACACTGTACCGAGATGTTTCCACATCTAATCAAACTGTGGATAATCGCCTCGATCTGCGCTACTCGGTACCTACGCTCTTGAATCACTTCTATGGCAGCACCATCTACCGGGGTGGCCTTTATGTGGGTTATGCCAATGATCCATGCAGAGTGGCACGCAGCTTTGCAAGCTTTACACTGTCGTCTGCAACCGCAGATACCTACAGAGCCGGAACAGCAGCAGTCTACTATCTGGGCTCCTACACTGTAAACAACGCCAATTCAACGGTAAACATTGGGTGTCAGGCAATATTCTCAACGGGTGTGGCCAACATAGTCTGGTCTACCGCTCCATCCATTGTTACAGGTTCGGCTCCTTACAGCACAAGCATAACCTACACTCCGGCTTCGCCCAATCCACAATGGCTAAACTTCGCCATGAATAACGAGATTAAGGCCGCGTTGGGAAATCCCATAACTCTGGCTCTTGCGGCCAAAGATGAAACCTCCGTTGGCTGGGCTTACCTGGCCAAACAGGAGTACGGATCTGCGGTGGGGCCAGCCATCCTGCATGCGCATTGCCAGCCGGTTGCATTTGGCATTAACATGACCCCCAATCCTGTTACTCCGTCATCTACCTCGGGGTCTGATGTGGTAACAGCCAAGCTCTTTATGAATGGAATTGGCCCGCCCGATTCTGCGAGTGTTGCCATAAGCTGCAATCATCCGGAATTGGTTACCAACCTGCCTTCTTCCGTTACCGTTACGGGGCTCTTGAAAACATTCACGTTCAAGGCCAAAGCAGTAACACAGGCAACAACAATCACCTTCACCATTGAATACGACCGTACCAGTACAGATAAAGATATCGTTACCTACAACCTCATAGTTAATCCTGCCACTTCTGGCGGGGGCACAGGCGGCGGGGGCACAGGCGGCGGTGGCACGGGCGGTGGCACCGGCGGAAATAGCGGAGGATAACAGTATGAAACCACAGTCAAATCGTATCCTTGTCCGCAGTGTAGTTGGCCTCTCCGTTCTAACAGCATGCGCATTTCCAGCACTCCTGATGCTGCACAAAAGCACTCGGGCAAATGCATCGCCAGGGCTTGTATATTCCAGAGATGGTTATGGCGGCTTTGTGGAGGCACGCCCACAGGCAACGCCAAAACCGGCACCCAGCGGCGATGCGCTGCAACAGGTTTCTGCTACCTACAACGCTGGCAGATATACGGATGCCGCTGCGCAAGCAGATGTCGCGTTGCGCAACCTGCAGGGGCAGCCCAACCCCGACATGGTCAGAAAACAGACTGAAATCCTGATAATATCCGGCTATTCACTTGCAAGAAACCGGGATTATGCGGGAGCAAAACAGCGATTCGATAGCGCCTGGAACAAAGCCTCGGAGTTGCCAGATCACGGTGCCCGTAAGGCAAACCTGGGGGACAAGCAGCCCTCTGCAGAGGAGGAAGCAGCTTACGAATCGGCTGTATGCACAAGCGCACAGGGAGACAAGAAAACTGCAGAAGCCGAGCTTAAGCAGTTTATTCAGCATTATCCGCAAAGCGTGCTCATACATGGGGCCATTGGCAGAATAGCCCGGATGCACGGTGGCGATGTGCCCGCCGATGCTGAGAAAACCTGGAAAGCTGCCATGGAGATGCAACGGGCAAACCAGCTGGCCAGAGAACGCGAAGAGGCGCTCTGTGGGCCAGAATGCCTGGCAGAGATTTTGCGGCGAAAAGGCGACCATGCAGACGGGCACCGCCTTGCCGACGAAATGCATACAGACGCAGATGGAACAAGCATGCTCGCCATTGCCGAAACTGCAAAGAAACACGGAATGAATGCCCAGGGCTACAGGCTAACCATGGAAACCCTTGCTTCTCAAAAACTACCAGTTCTCGCAATGTTGCCAGATCACTTTGTGATTGTGGATGCCGTATCTCCTGCGGGTGTAACCATCTGGGATCCGGCTCTGCTGCATCGTAATCAGGCACCTGTGCGGCAAATATCAATGGCCGAGTGGCAAAAGCTATGGCATGGTGCCGTGCTTGCGCTGTAGAGTTTTACAAGTAGCCCGCATATCAGCGGTTAATGCGTTGTAGGTATGTTTCGTTCCGCGCTGCGTGCAGCAGGCGCGCAGCAACGGGGGATAGTCTGTTGAGATCAAAACACAGTTATAGTCCGGCAATGAGAGTGATTTCGGGTGTGGTGGTTACGGCAATAGCGGTAACCTACACCGGCAGGCCAATTGCAGTAGCGCAGGATCTGGCCCGTGCCCAAAGGCACAACAAAACCCGCCCAATTTCGGAATTGAAGCCGGGTTTAACCCAAACAGTGGATTCAGCCCTCGCTGCCAGGATTGACGCACAAACTAAGGCATCTGCCGCAAAATCTGCCTTAGTCCAGAAGCGCACTCTCACCACTGCCGAAATGGCCTCCCTCCGGGGCAGGCAGTCTGGCAGCACCCCACCCACCTACAGGTCTCCCGGCATGTGTGGTGTGGCCCCATGGCAACAGAGCTTCCGGAACATCAACGTTAGCACCGGCAATGTGTTTATAAACGCCACAGATATTCAGGTATCACCGGCACGCGGCGCAGGCCTGGTGCTAACCCGCAGCTACAACAGCAATCAGGGAGCCGCTGGCCCGTTTGGCGTTGGGTGGACCCACGCCTACGACATCCATATGGCGGAAGAGCCCGCCGCCACCACCACGCGAGATGATGCGCAGAACAACTTTTCAGACAGGCAGGATTTCTTTGGTGGCCAGCAGCGCTACCACCGGGATGCAGATGGGCTGTACACCCCACCTCCTTATCTGCACGATATGCTCGAGAGTCAGTACCAGAGTTTTCTGGTAAATGGCCCACCCATCAGTCAATCGGATACAGATAAAGGGCTGGATGGCACCGTAAAACACTACGTTGTACAGGGCGGCTACCGGGTTTGCGATACCATTGCTGATAGGTTTGGCAACACAACCTCGCTAACGTATGATAACACGCGCACCACGGCCACAGGCTCCTACCCGTTAACTGTAGTCACCGATCCTTCTGGCCGCACTCTCAATTTCACGTGGGTAAACTACGGCACATCTGCTCAGCCCATTCTGAGAATAGTGCATGTAGATGGCCCGGAATGCTCTGTAGATTACAACTACTACACCAGCACCACCGATCCCAACGCCGCCGATAATCTGTACAACCTCAAAAGCGTGGTGATAGATCCCGGCAGCCCAGCAGCTGGCCATCTCAATCGCACAACCACCTATACTTACACCAATGTGGTGGATGCACAGGGTGTAGCCGTGCACAGCTTGCTCAACAGCATCACAGATGCGGCAGGGCATACCATTTCGTACACATATACCGTTACCTTCCCGGATGCAAACGGCTTTACCATGCCCACTCCAACGGGCACGGTGTGGGCATCCTCTGTAACCGAGCCCGCAGGCGTAGATAGCACCGGCACAGCCCGCACCCTCACCTGGGGCATTACTGGCATTTTAACCGGCAGCTCCGCCCTGCCCTTAATGACGGCCATAACCAACCCGATAAGCTACACGCAGATGGCGGTTTCGGATGGGCTGCTGCGCACCGTGCGCCTGTGCCGATCTCTGGGAGCTTATGGTACCGATGGCGCCGCCGGTGCGGTTGTTATGGCTGTTGGATACGATAGTGCGTACAATCAAACGGATTCGTACCGTTATGTTTCGCCGCCCCATACCGATTCCTGGACCTTCGGGCCGCCGCTTTACCGGCACGATGTCTCCACTTTTGGCCCATTCGGCAATCAGCTAACCCACAGAATCGATGGATTTCAGGGTAACGAAACCTACCAGTATTATGGTGCCAGCCAGTACTTCCAGAAATCCAGCGTAACCGATATCACTGGCCACACAACCACTTTTAATGTAGGCTCCAATGATCCGAACAATCCCGGCATTCAGGGGCAGGTGCTCTCTGTTACCACCCCGGCCGGCACATTCAGCTATACCTATAACCAGTACGGGCAAAAGCTTACCGAAGTAAACGCCAACAATGTAACCACGGCGTTTGTTTATGGGGATCAGTGGGGCAATCCCACGCAAACTGTTCAGGATCCCACCCCGGCGGTATCCGATGGCAAAACGCATCTTAACAGAACCACCTCTGCGGTCTATTCGGTATCCGGGCGGGTAACCAGCTCCACAGATGCAATGGGGCATGTGAAAACTGTAAGCTACAATTCTGCAGGGCAGCCGCTGAGCGCTGGCTTCCCGTCAACAGCCAGCACCCCTGCCGAAACCGTAACCTATGCCTATGGCAGCAATGGGCGCATGGAAAGTGTAACCGATAACCGGGGCACCACCACCCTCTCCTATGAAGCGGCATGCGACAGGCTGCACAGCATCACCGATCCGGTAACAGGGGCAGTAAGTTACACCTATGGCCCGTTGGGTGAGCGCCAGACAATGAGCCTGCCAGGAGGCGGCACCTGGCATTACGATTACGCAACCGATACAACCAATGGTCTTAAGATCACCATCTTGCCCAAATTTGATCCCAATGCCGAAGCATTGATGCCAACTCGGGTTACGGATGATCAGGGGCGACGTGTAGACTATGCGTTGGATCAGAGCGGTGGCATGAGCGTGGTTGTGTTTAACCAGACCT
>CAIONQ010000158.1 GCA_903859705.1 uncultured Chthonomonas sp. | reverse complement strand
CCCTCTCTGTTTATAGGCGTTGTGTTACGTCATTGCCTACTTGTCATGGAAGTGCTCGTTAAGAGCACTGGCTTGATCACAAAATGTACACATTTGGCGAAATTCAGATAACAGTTTAACCAAAGCGCGCGATTAAGGAACATGCCGGGGTTGGCATGTTCCCGCGCTCATCCGAGAAAGAGCTTGGCCGGGTCATTGGTTCAAATCCGGGTTCCCTGCGCCGCCATCGCTCTCTCACCTGAATCACTGTACTGCTGGAATTCGATCGCAAGTCTGGATTTTTTTATGTGAGTATGCCACCGCAGGCAGCACCTGAAAAATGTCAGGGGTTTCTGCGCGAATCAGGTAGCGATACAAGCATCGTATATCGCCTTTTACTTATCAATTCTTCGTGCCTGCACCAGGTCAGGCATTTCACCTGTTACCATCTCCGTTGTTCGTGCTCCAATCCACGCCCGGAACGCGCCTGCCGGCGCATTTCGCTAAGCTCCTAACGTCTCCTCCGAAAGCTCCACTCCCTGGGCGGTGATGAGTACCACCGCGGCGGCCCGTGCAGCGCGCACAACCTGGCAACTGCCCTCAAGCGCCTTCAAGACAACCGCGCCTTTTAGCAGTATCGAAAGTTGATCCGCAAGCAGATCTGGCTCTTTAGCCCCCGCTGATCTGCAAAGTTCGGTGAGGTAACCACGCGCAGCCTCGGTATGTTTGGCGGCCGCAGCATGAACAGGGTGGGATGGATCTGAGTACTCAGCCACCGCATTGGTAAACGGGCAGCCACAAAACCCCGCATCATCCGTAAATTGCTGCAATATTTTGAACAGCGCCATTATCTTATCGCCGGCATTTCCCGGTGCAGCATCCACGCGCATCCGTGTTTGTTCCAGTACTTCGCGGCTCTTAAGCTCCACAACGGCCAGTATCAGGTCATCTTTGGACGGAAAGTATTTGTAGAGGGTCATTCTGGTTACGCCTGCGGTTTCAATCACTTTGTCTATACCGGTGGCATGTATGCCGCCGGTGTAAAAAAGCTCCTTCGCAGCTTCCAGCAGTTTATCTTTAGCGCCTTTGCCGGCCAAAGCAACCTCCTAACACATGTTAACACTCTCAGTTAACTTCTAATGTATCACAAACAGAGTTAATATTCCGCCCAATGGGAACTACGGCCTCTATCTGGGCGTTTTGTAGATAGAACGATCGGTATACTATCTTCGTTCTCACCGTAGGAAAGGGAAATGGAATGAGCAGAATAGTGGGATCGGTTGCCCTCGTTACCGGGGCAAACAGAGGAATAGGCCGTGCTGTTGTGGAGGCGCTTATTGCCCGTGGAGCAGCAAAGGTATACGCCGCCGCAAGGAATATTGAAGCTCTTGCCGATCTGGTTGCGGCGGGGAGCGGAAGAGTAGTTGCGTTAGCCCTGGATATCACCAGCGATGAAAGTGTGGCGCTTGCGAAGGCCATTGCCAGCGACGTTACTCTGCTGATTAATAATGCCGGCGCGCTTGCACCCGGAAGCCAGTTAAGCACAAGTATTGAGCAGCTAAAGCTCAATCTGGATGTTAACTACTATGGCACGTTGCGCACCGCCAGTGCCTTTGCACCTGTAATTGAAGCTAATGGCGGAGGCAGCATTGCAAATGTGCTTTCTGCGGTATCGTTCGCCAGTGTGCCGGGTTTTGGTGCCTACTCTGCATCCAAGGCAGCAGCACATTCGTTAACCCAGGGGCTACGAGCGGAACTTGGGCCGAAAGGCGTTAAGATATCCGGCATTTATCCTGGCCCGGTCGATACCGATATGGCAAAAGCCCTTGAAGGGGTTGAGAAGGCAACACCTGCATCGGTAGCTGCAGAGATCCTGGATGGGATAGAAGCCGGCGACGACTACATTCTCCCAGATCCGATGGCCAAACAGGCATACGCCACATTCCGTGAAGATCCCAGGTCGCTCGAAGCCTTCTTTGCGAACTTCGCGTAACCTGCTAAACTCGATGGAGAGTATGGAAGTCACACCAATTGAGCCAATGGACTCCATACTCTTCAGGCGGGTTCAGGGTGCGGGGTGCCTGGTATCGGACGGCAGCAATTACCCCTGAACGGGTGCGTTAGGGTAGCCCGGGGCGACAGGCCCACCTATGTAAAACAGAATGTTTTACAGCCCTGAAAGTGCGATCTAAATTAACGAGTTTGCTGGGAATATCTACCATTCTGGGAAGGCTTTCCTGAGCGTTCGGCGACCCGCCGATAAAGCACCTACACACCAGCGAGCAGCGGTCTCGCTATAATCAAGAGCTTGCGAATGGTGTTGAACAGCGACGGTAATAGAAAGCCCTAACTCCCTAACTCCTAACTCAACCCATCAATATCCCAGAATTGCCGGCAGCAACAGAATCGTAAGCCCAATAAAGCCAATTGCGCCGAACCGCGCGCCCATGTAAATCAGCTGTACGCCGCGGTTATCCACGTGGTGTTCATATCCTCGCCAATCATAAACCAGCCGCAGCGCTTCGCGCCGGTTCTCACTGCGAAATGCCTGCCTCAGAAGCCGATAATATCCCGATGCCATCAGCACAAACGCAACAGCCAAACAGAAAAGGCAGAACAGGCAGACGGCATCTTGCGTACTCCGGACATAAAACATTGGTAACTCTCCTCGGTGGCTGGCTGCCAGGCGGTCGCGACGCCTCTCAGGATAGGTTGCATTCGCAGTTCACCGCAGCCGCTCCGCCCTCAGCCTTGCCTCCTTCATCATCCGTATGTAGTAATCTCGCTCCCAGGTTTCGGTGGCGTGGTGTGCCATTCGGCGGCAGGTGTCCGCTGTTTGCAAGAAGTAGGTTCTGGCGCGGGAGCGTTTGCCGGTGATTTCGGCGATATCGGCAAGGTTCCACAGCGATTCGGTGTCTTTTTTGTCTTGCGCCGCCATGGCGCGGCACTCGCGTTCCATGCGGTGCAGCAGCGTGAGGCCGCGTCGCCAGCGGCCTTCGAAACAGTACTCTTTGCCGAGGTATTTTAGCAGAACGGGATCGGTTGGACGCCGTCGCAGTTCGCTTTCTGCAGCATCCACTGCATCCTGCACCGCGAATGAGAACTGCCCGCGGTCTTCTTGGAACCGCCTTCAATTCCAGGCATACACCAGCGGCCAGCGCACCTGCTCTGCATGGGACATCTCTGTACCCACAAGCTGTACGGCACGTACCTGATACCTGCCATCGTGTTTGAGGTCTTCAACCCATAGGGGCTGTTCCGGGCTGTCACAATCCAGTACTTTCCGAAAGCGTTTGCCATTCCAACGATACACCATGGCTATACCCGGATTAGCAGAACCACCGCTGCAATTACCCAGGAAGAGTAATTCCGGGTTCTTGCTGCCCGTCATGCGGAGCGGCCAGAGGTCCAGTTCTGTAAACCCTCTCTCCTGTATGTCTGGTAGCACCGGAGATTGCCAGACCACTTGGGCCCTATCTGCCCTGTCCTCAAGGACCAAAATGCGAACACGATTGGGATGCCCAGCCGCTTCTTTCTCTATGCTTGTGGTAGAGAGGGCAACCCACAGGCTGTGCCCGGAAACATGGATCCCGAAACTGCGGTGTAATGCATACCCGGGCTGAAGCCGGAGTATTGCCAGTTTTTCCATGCGAAGCCCATGCTCCGCACTCCGGATCGCATCCCGCACCCTTCCACGTTCGGAAATCTTCAGATGTTTGAGCGCAAGGGCATAGCGGCACTGCTTCAGGTAGTAAAGCCCAATACTGCGGTGCGCTCTGGCCGAAGGCGAGAGCGCCAGGGACTGCTGCATCGTATCTGCAGCATCTGCCGCTTTCTCTTGATGACCTTCATATTCCCACGAATTGTGCAGGGCAGGCATCCGGCGATAGCCAGATAGCACAGGCTCGGCCAGATCCAGTTTGTGCCTTGCCTGTTGATTTGTTGGCTGCCAGGGTAGCGAGGCGGGGGGCGCGGCCAGGCACGCAGAGCCAGGTAGGGCCGCGAGTAGTAGCAATGCAACCGGGGTTATGTTGTGTGCGAGCAAAGGTTAACATCGATACACTTCAGGTTTCTGCAATGCAGGGGAAGAGTTTAAATGTAATACCCGATACCCGCCGCGAAGAGATGCGCAAATAGCGCATGTGGCGCGGGGTTGGGAACGGAAAAAGGAAATTAAAGCCGCGCCAAAATTCGGCGGAATTAGTTTTCGGTAACTGCGCTGTTGGCCACTCCTCGAGGGCTCGGAGTTACAGCGCAGCTTGTGCTGGCCGTTTAGTTAGTATTATATCGGCGGGTCGCCGATTGTCACTGCCGGATCAGCGCTTGTCCGATGCGATTTTACTCTCATCGGCAGGATGAAGGTTCTGGGAAACTGAGCCGGACTTATCCTCACGCCAGGCCGCCTGGTCGCAAAGATCTATCGAGAGGTTAGTGCTTCGTACTGGGGCATTCAGATACGCTAAGTTTTGACTGACTGCTGCATTTCTTTGCGTCCGTGCGGCTGCATATCCCTTATAGCATCTCCGCTATCACATTCACCAACTCTACCTCCAAATCGTTGAGATTTTTATGAGATTCTTAAGCAGGTCGGATGCGAATGTTAGCGGGTAGGGTGGTTCGCGGGCGAGGAGAGCGAGGAAGCGAGGAAGCGAGGAAGCGAGGAAGCGAGGAAGCGAGGAGAGCGAGGAAGCGAGGACGCGAGATGCATCGGATTTCAACTCCTCGTCTTACGGGGCGATCTGACGAACTATCTGCACACAACCATCCATCCGGATGCGCGCATCGAACTTCCTCCCCGGGTAGCATTCACTGTCGCCGTTGGCTGTCTTTAGCCCGCAGGATAGTTTAATGAAGCAACTATTGTAATTTTTGCGTATCATATTCTATTAAGAACAGAACTGCAGCTGTAAAAATTCTATTGTGGTCTGTATTGGCGGGAATGATGCTCGGTTCGGCTTACTATTATTTCTGGGTTGGCAGCCGCGGTGCAAAGGTTATTCGCGAGGTGGATAGCGCAGGCATCTACTTAACGGGCCAGTTGAGGACCGCGGATTTTAAGCAAATATCGGCCATACACATCGCAACGGTGGTGGACTTAAGGCCAGACGGTGAGGCTCTGGATGAAACGCCATCCTCTGAAATGAATAAGCTCTGCAACAGCCATGGAATTGCGTTTGCTTACATACCGGTGCCGCATGGCGATATCCCGCCAGGGCAAGTAGACAGGTTGGCAGCAGTGCTGCGAGATGGCAAAAAGCCATTGTTGCTGTACTGCCGAACGGGGAAGCGAGCTATCCGAACCTATTGCCTGGCAGAAGCCTCACGCACCGCAGGGCGTTCGGAGCCTGAACTGAGCACAATTGCAAAATCAGCTGGCTTCTCCATCGAAGATCTGCATACAGAAATTGCGAGGCGGATATCCGCAAGGAGGAACAACGGTTTATGAGTACCCCGGTTAAAATGGTGCTGATACTGTTAGGCGTGCTGGCAGGCGTGGGCGCACTGGTTATTATTACCATAGTCATTAGAGGGGTGTGCTAACGCAGCGTACACCACAGTATTGAACACATTTAAACCGTGAACGGTTTTGCTCTTATAGTGCTATGGCTGGTAATTTTCGAGGCGCCCGAATATACTATGTTGAAAGTTCTAAACGTGATAGCGATGGTTATTCTAGGCCTGTTTGGAGGCTTACTTGCCATCTCAATAGCAGTGCGGCTAATTTACGGGTCGATCTGCTGAGCCCAGGTACTGGAGCGCTAATGAGCAGCATCATTGGCCTCTCTGGCACCCTCTCAGCGCAACGCCCTTGTATGCAACAGTGCGGGGAACCTGGTTGAAACAAATAGCAGCAACCTTGAAACGCTTACCACCGGGGACGTTGTTGTTAATTCAGTGTCTAACCTCAGCTACAACTATCAGCTTGCTGCCAGCACTCCGGTAGAGCCATTTACCCCCGAACCGGGCACGCTAGCATTGCTAACTGACGCGGTACTGGCATCGCTCTGGATTTAAAGAAAGAGAAGCAAGGCATAAGGAATTTGCCAGCGGGGTGGGAGGCTAAGTTCCAGGCTCTAGGTGTTCCGGGGTGGGGGTTCCGCTGTGCGCTACATGGGAACCACCCAACCCCGGGCAATTACCTGCCTGCCCCGAAGGTAATAATGCGGCATCCTTCAGGACAAAAGGGGCGCATCATTATACTTTTGGCCTCCCTGGGGCTCATTAGCTTGTGTCGCCACAACTCCACAGCGCCTTGCAGAATTTAGCCCCGTTTAGCATGCTTCAGCGTGTACCATCTTAAGACTTATCGAGCTCCATAGCTACAGCTATTCGCCTGGTGCGCCGCTTGCGGATCCTTATCCTGGCACGAGCGGTGCGCTTGAACTCATTTCGCAGCGTTTCATGGGATTTGTTATGCAATACCGGTGCAGCATCTGCAGTTACAGGTGCTAACTCTTCCGGCACTATCTCCAGAAGTGTGAGCGATAATACCAGGATCACGGGCCCCAGAAATAGCCCGATCGGCCCCATCAACATGAGGCCACCCATAATGCCAAGGCTTGTTAGTAGCAGATGAGTGCGCGTATAGGTGCCCACAAACAGTGGGCGTAAAACATGATCTGTGATTCCATGCAGCACCAATGCCCACACGGCCACCCCTATAGCCGGGGCATATTCCCCTCGCATTGCCAGAAATAGAGCGGCAGGTACCCACACAACCGGTGCCCCAACAAACGGGATCATGCTTGCAACTGCCAGTGCGGTGCCCCACAAAACTGGCAATGGTATTCCTGCAATCCAGAATGCAACCCCATCCAGTATTCCCTGCACAACGGCCACAACCACTAACCCGAATAGGCCAACATATATTAAATCTTTGATGCGCACAATCGCAGCACTTGTCCGATTATCAGAAAATGGAATGTAAGGGCGAAGCACAAGCCACCATTGCCCGGAATCCCGCAATAGGAAGAAGGTGGTAAGCATGGTAACCACTGCTTCCAGCCCAATCCAAACCAGGTTCCTCAACACCATCATGCTCTGGCTTGCCACAAACGATCCTGCCTGCTGGGCTGCAGAGCGTACTGCGGGCTGCCATTCTATGGGGATGTTCTTCCACTGAACAAGCGCCCAGCGGTAGGCAGAATTAACAGATTGAGCGGATGCAGAATCCGTGGCTGCATCGGTAGCAGGAGGCAGGGTGGATGTGTGCAGCAAAATTGCTTCGCGTGCTATCTCTGTTGTTATCACAGCCACTGGTACCAGCACGGTTACAAATATCAGACAACAACTCAAAAATGCAGCAAATGTCGGACCCATTCTAACCCGCATTCGCCTGTAGATTGGCCCTGTGCCAACACTAAGCACAACTGCCCAGCAAAGCGATATGGCAAAAGGCTTTAGCAGCATAAGGCTGGCGAATAGAGATACGGCCAGCATGCCCGGGAACATAAACTTCTGAGAAGGAGGCTTACTCACGAACGCCGGTGTTATGCCACCCGCAAGGTTTGTAACAAGCGTCTCGGTTGTATCGGTAACTTTGTTTGTGGTAACGTCCACATTAGCCAACCCTTCAACTGTTGAAATCTTCTATTCGCACGTCGCTAGAGGTACCTGCCGCAATCGGTAGGCTCACTCCGCCAGCCGTGGATAAAGGCGAGATGCGGTAAATACAAGCAATGCGGTGGTGCCAAGGATCACTGCGTAGTCCGTTATCAGCCCAAAAGTGCTGGTGTATTGCGCAAGCATGCAGGTTCGCAGGGCGTCTACCACGTAGGTGAGTGGGTTGATGTGGGCAACCACTTTAAGCCAGTTCGGCATCAGTCCAATTGGGTATATCGCGTTACTTGCAAAAAACATTGGCATGGTTAGCACCTGTCCAACCCCCATAAAGCGCTCCCTGGTTTTAACAATGCAGGCCACCGTGAGCGAAAAGGTTGAAAACAGAGTGGATGCCACAACCACAACAATGAGTATGTTTAACAGGGCAAGCGGGTGCCAGTTTAGCTTAACACCAATGAGCAAAGAGAGCATATACACAACTGCAGCCTGAGAGAGGCTGCGAATACCAGCCGATAAGCCCTTGCCCAGCACAAGTGAGGCGCGTGGGGTGGGGCTAACCAGAAACTTCTGCACAATGCCGAGATCGCGCTCCCAGATAACGTTGATGCCATAGAAGATGGCAACAAACAGCACGCTCTGTGCTAGGATACCGGGTGCAATAAAATCCAGATAGGGCAAACTGCCAGTATGCATTGCCCCGGTGCGTGAAAACACCGGCCCGAATATTAACAGCCACAGCGCAGGCTGGAGGGCGCGGGTAATCAACTCTGAATAATCGTGCCGAAGTTTGCGGAGTTCAAACTCGGTTATAACAAGGGCTTTGTTAACAAAATCCACAAATATCTGCGTGGGCGAAATTGCATTCATAAGTTGCCATTAACCCAGGCGCTGAGCTGAGGCACGCTCCGTATTAACGTCTCTAAAGCTGCCACCGGCATCATTTCCTGTTGCTGCATAGTAATCAAAAACCTCGTTTAGTGTGTGGGAGGCGCCACCGAAAGAGACCATCAGTTCACCGCAAGTTCCGATGGCCGCTATCTTCCCAAGGTGCATAATAGCAATCCTATCGCAGTAACTCTGGGCCTCTTCCAGATAGTGCGTGGTGATAACCATCGTTGTTCCGTATGTGGTCCTCAGGTTTAGCAGATGTTTCCACACAGAATCGCGGGCAATGGGGTCTAAGCCAACGGTTGGTTCATCCAGAAAAAGCACCCTGGGCCGATGCAGTGTGGATTGGGCAATTTCGAGCCGGCGCACCATGCCACCGGAGAACTGGCCAACCAGTCTGTTTCTTACATCCGCCAGGTTCATAAATTCGAGGGCTTCCAGAACGCGAGCATGATGATCTTTAGTGGGGATATCGTAAAGCTTTGCGAAGATTAGCAGGTTTTCGTATCCGGTTAGGGAGCCATCCACCGAAACTGATTGCGGTACATAGCCAATTGAGCGCCGCACATCTACAGGCTGTGTAGTGATGGAGTATCCGGCAACGGTGGCATCGCCCGAGGTGGGCTGTAGTAGGGTGGTAAGCATCTTAATGGTGGTGGTTTTACCGGCGCCATTGGAGCCAAGCAGGCCAAATATCTCGCCGCTATTCACAGAGAAACTCAGTGTATCCACCGCAACAAAGTCACCAAATCGCCGTGTTAGCAACTCCAGTTTAAGGTCAACAACAATCATTGCAAATTCCCTTGCTTGCGGGAGGCACAATTCCTTCAGCTCCCAGCAAGTACGGTTAGGACAGGGTAATTGGCAGTTGTGTTCCACTAAAACGCTAACACAGAAGTACGAACAAGCGGCGCTGTAACCGTGAGCTTACAAATGGTGCTAACCAGCGGTCGCAAACGTAATACTCATTCCGCCTAACAGAGCATACTGCAGGGACAAGGACATAACGAGGCAACAAGGAACAGATGAGCCGGGTTAAGAGAGAAAGTGAAGGCGTGGGAACGACGACGAGACGCGGCAGAAACTGGCCCAATTCTTGCTTATTGACCGCCCCGACTACTTTATCTGCCCACTGCCTCCCTATCCAAAAGCCCTTCTGCCGTGCCGAGAAGCACTAGAAGCCTGATGAAAAACTCTCCCACACGAAGGTACCAAACGCATTAGAATCGAATCTTACCATATCTTGGAGACGTAGATTTTGGGAGCTGTTCCAATGCTTGGTAAGCAAGGTGACAACACGGATCTGTTTCAGCT
>CAIONQ010000157.1 GCA_903859705.1 uncultured Chthonomonas sp. | reverse complement strand
CCTTTGAATTTCCTTCGCGCGACACATGCATTTCAAACCGTGGCTGTACCCAAACCTTTGTTAGCTTGAGCCGTACCACCTCCCTCTTCGCTGCATCTCTTCGCGTCCTTTGCATTTCCTTAGCGCGACAAATGCATTTCAGAACGTAGCTCTGCTTAAGCGGAGGGTATCTTGAGCCGTACCACCTCCCACTTCCCTGCATCTCCTTCACGCAATGCAGAAGCGGATCTTCATGAAAAGCAATTCTACCGCGCTACGCTTGCTGATGTTTATGAAAAGCAATATCTACCGCGCTACGCTTGCTTCACGCGACAAATGCACTTCTACATCCCAGCGCGCTGAACATAGATGGGTGTGCAAGGCTATTGCCCATCGGTCCCAAACCATAGAGCTTCACGCACCCCCCCGCGCGCTACACCGCGCAGGTAACCGCACCGCCCACATCGAATAGTATAATAAACAGAACAGTGCGCATTTCCCGTGTAAGGACTTCCGAATGGCAACCCCCGAAGATATTCTCGCAGAACTAACCACCCTTTCTCACTTTCTTGGTGATCCCGCCCGCGATCTCGCAATCCTCGGCGAAGGCAACACCAGCGCAAGAGTCGATGACGACACATTCTACGTAAAAGCCAGCGGTCAGCAGCTCGGCACCATCTCCCCTGCTGGCTTCGTCGCCTGCTCATTCTCAAAAATACTGCCGCTATTTGATGGACCGGCCCTCACCGATGCCGAAGTCAAACAGGCTCTCGTAGATTGTAAAGTCGAAAGCGGCAACAGCATCATGCCCTCCGTGGAAACCTTCTTCCACGCCTACCTGCTCTCGCTGCCCGGCGTCAACTTCATTGGGCACACCCACCCAACCGCGGTAAACGCAATCCTGTGCTCCCAGATGTCCCGCGAAGCCATCGCAGGCCGCCTCTTCCCGGATGAGATCGTATGCTGCGGACCGGCACCGTGCTACGTAGAGTACACCGATCCCGGCCTCGTACTCTCCCGAGCCATCAAACTCCGCGTAGAAGAACACATCGAAAAATACGGCGAGTACCCCAAAACAATATTAATGGAAAACCACGGCCTGATAGCCGTCGGTAAATCCGTAAAAGACGTGCAAACAATCACCTCCATGTACGTCAAAACAGCCCGCGTTATCCTGGGTACCTACGCACTGGGTGGCCCACGCTTCCTCACCGAGGAGCAGGTAGACCGCATCCACACCCGCCCGGACGAACACTACCGACAGCGCCAGATTGGCAAAATCTAACCGCAACACAACTGCCGGCCCAAACACATCCCAAAACATGCAGTGAACACACGCATTGCCGGCGAAACCAGGTTATGCAACAGGAGCTTTGTGATGAGTAAAGACGTACTCGACGATTACCGCTCAGCCAATGGGCCAATCCCACAGAGGATGCTACGCTGGCACCTCTACGGCGCAGGCCTCGAGAGCTTCGGACGCGAAGGCGCTCCCGAAGAGGTAGAAGTACCCACCTACGGCCCGGCAGAGCTGCTGGTGCGCCAGGATGCCTGCGGCCTCTGCTTCTCAGACACCAAGGTTATCGCCCTCGGCGAAAACCACCCCCGCATGACGGGGCGCAACCTCGCCACCGATCCCGTAACCCTCGGCCACGAAGTATCGGTAACCGTGGTAGGCGTCGGCTCTGAGCTGGCCGGACGCTTCAACATTGGCGATCGCTTCGTAATCCAGGCAGACGTATTCTACAAAGGCAAAAGCATGGCCTACGGCTACGCCATCAAAGGCGGCCTGGCAGAGTACAGCGTTATCACCACCCCCATCATCGATGGCGACGAAGGCTGCTACCTCCTGCCAATCAAGCCAGACACAGGCTACGTAGAATCCGCGCTCACCGAGCCCTGGGCCTGCGTGGTATCCGCCTACGCACAGTCTCATCGAGACGGCATCAAAAACGGCGGCAAAACACTCGTAATCTGCGCGCCAACTCCCGATGCTCCCGGCTGCGGAATCGAAGTACTGTTTAAAGAGGGCCACATCCCGGCCTCCGTACTTCTCCTCAGCTCCACCGAAGGCCTGTGTAACAGCTTCATATCCTCGCTCGCTGCTAAGAACATCAATGTAACATACAAAAGCAATGAGGATCTTAGCAATATTAACTGGACCGAGCTCAAATCCAGCGCCACCGACGGCGCCGGCTTCGACGACATCTTCCTCACCGGCGCCCCCACCCCCGAAGTAATCGAAGGTGCCGCCGTCACCGTCGCCGACCATGGCGTAGTAGCCCTCGTTGGCCTCACAGATGTCCCCCGAAAACTCACCCTGGATATCGGCCGCATCCACTACAACTGGCACTTCTACCTGGGCACCACCCTGGACAAAATTGAAACCCTGTACGATGAGCCCCGCAGCGCAGACCTCCATGAAGGCGGCCTCACCTGGATCATCGGTGCCGGTGGCCCAATGGGCCAGATGCATGTTCAGAGGGCCGTGCTCCACAAAAACGGACCCCGACGCATCGTCTGCACCGATGTAGATGCCGTTCGCCTGCAAAGCGTCGCAGACCGCTTCGGCGCCGATGCAAAAGCCCGCGGCGTAGACCTGATTACCCTGAACCCCAAGGTACTCGGCCAGGAAGCTTTCAACGCGGAAATAGAGCGCCTCGGCGAAGGCCGCGGCTACGACGACATCCTCTCAATGGTGCCCGTTGCCGCGCTCATCGAGCACGCACAGGCCTACCTTGCCCCCGGCGGATGGTTCAACATTTTTGCTGGCGTGGCACGCGGCACAATGGCAAGCCTGGACGTAAACCGAATCGTGAAAGACCGGGTACGCTTCATAGGCAGTTCTGGCTCCTCCCTTTCCGATATGCGCAACACGCTGCAGCGCGTTGAAGATGACGACCTCTCCACAAATGCCTCCCTGGCCGCCGTGGGCGGAATGTCGGCCGCACGAGAAGGCCTGCAGGCAGTTAAGGAAGGCTGGTTCCCCGGCAAGACTCTGATCTTTCCGCTCATCCATGACATGCCCCTAACTCCCCTGCCAGACCTGAAAGAGAAGTATCCCAGCGTGTACGCCCTACTAAAGGACGGCACGTTCTGGACACAGGAAGCAGAAGAAGAGCTTCTGCGCCTGCATCTGGGGTAGATCCCCTGCCCCGCTTCGTACACACTCGGCGTGCCGATGGCCTTCCGATTTTCGGAACCCCATCGGCATGCTGTTTGAATACACCCTGATTGCCGGCCGATTACCGGTTACTGGAGACCTATGGGAAGACTGAACGATAGAGTTGCCATTGTTACCGGCGCCGCCCAGGGCCTGGGTGCAGCCATAGCCCTGCGCCTTGCTCAGGAGGGCTGTACAGCTGTAACCCTGGCAGATATGAACCTTGAGAAAGCAGAGGCGAGCGCCGCTGCTATAACCGAAGCTACGGGTGCTAAAACCCTGGCCCTAAAAGTTAATGTCGCCGATGCCGACCAGGTTGCGGACATGGTTGCCCAGACGAAAGACCAATTTGGATCGGTGGATATCCTGGTTGCAAATGCTGGCATCCTCAAAGCGCAGGACATTCTGGAGTTCTCCACTGCCGATTGGCGTGCCGTAATTGAAGTTAACCTCGTTGGGTACTTCCTTTGCGCACAAGCCGCAGCCCGAGTTATGGTAGAGCAGAAACGCGGAGTGATCATCCAGATCAACTCCAAATCGGGCAAAAAGGGCAGCTTCAAGAACAGCGCCTATGCCTCCAGTAAGTTTGGCGGAATAGGTCTTACGCAGAGCATTGCACTGGATCTTGCTCCGCATGGCATCCGCGTTAACGCAATCTGCCCGGGCAACCTGCTGGATGGCACCCTGTGGCAGCAAAGTCTGTATGATCAGTACGCCCGCAACCAGGGCCTTACTGCGGATGAAGTACGCAAAAAGTACGAAGCGCAGGTGCCGCTTGGCCGAGGATGCGCTTACGATGATGTGTGCAATGTAACTGCCTTCCTGGCCTCCGATGAATCGTCATACATGACGGGGCAGGCAATAAACGTAACCGGTGGTCAGGAGATGCGCTGACGCCTGCTAACGCAGGAGTTCGCCTCCGGATGTCGAATAGAACGGCATCCGGCTATTGTAATTCGATCTTTAGATATTGAGCAGGGATTGCTCCCTGTTGTCCGCATACGGGAGGAAACAGAATGGCAAAGAAGCAGATCAATGTAGCCCTCATTGGCTACGCGTTCATGGGCAAAGCACACAGCAATGCCTATCGTCAGGTGGGACGTTTCTTCGATCTGCCCGTAGAACCGGTGATGAAGGTGCTTGTTGGCCGCAGCGAAGCAAAAGTAGCCGCAGCTGCCGCCCAGTTTGGATGGCAAGAGTACAGCACAAGCTGGGAAGAAGTTATTAATAGGCCAGACATCGACCTTATCGATATCGGTACTCCAAACGATTCTCACGCTCTTATATCACAGGCAGCTCTTAAAGCTGGCAAACATGTGCTTTGCGAGAAGCCGTTGGCCATTAGCCTTGCTGACGCGCAGGAAAGCTACCGTGTAGCTGCAACCACAAACTTGGTAAACGGCATTTGCCACAACTACCGCAAAGCACCAGCCATTGCTTTCGCACGGCAGCTGGTTGCCGAAGGTAAGCTTGGCAAGATCCGCCACTTCCGGGGTACTTACCTGCAGGATTGGATCCTGGATCCTTCTGTACCGCTTGTATGGCGCCTGGATAAGGATATCGCGGGCTCTGGTTCTCATGGGGACCTGAACGCTCACCTTATTGATACCGCTCGCTTCGTTATGGGTGCAGAGTTCACCGAAGTTAGTGGCCTCTCAGAAACGTTCATCAAAGAGCGCCCACTTGTTGCGGATACCGATGGCGGTCTAACCGGGTTTAAATCCAGCGGTGAAATGGGCAAAGTTACCGTTGACGATATAACCGCCTTCCTGGCACGATTTGATAACGGAGCCACCGGGACATTTGAGGCAACTCGGCTTGCCCCGGGACGCAAGAACTACAACCGTTGGGAAATCAACGGGGAAAAAGGATCCATCGCATTTAACCTGGAGCGCATGAATGAGCTCGAGGTTTACCTCACGGATGATCCTCAAGGACTGCAGGGCTTCCATACCATCCAGACCACAGAAAACTTCATGCCATACATGGATGCCTACTGGCCCGTGGCACACATTATTGGTTATGAGCACACTTTCATCAACATGATGAAGGATCTGTTTGATGCAATTGGCAATGGAACACAGTTCACTCCGGACTTTAAGGACGGAATGCGCAACCAGGCAGTGCTTGAAGCCGTTGAGAAATCTGTAGTTTCTCGCAGCTGGGAGTCTGTGGCTCACTAATCGCCTGATTAACGTTAAACAAGAGAACGCGCCTCCGGCAACTGCTGGAGGCGCGTTCTGCGTTTTGGCATTGATGAATGTCAGGCTAAACGCTGTTTTATCTCAGTTATTAGCCCCAATGATGCGGCCTCAACCAGTTCAAACACCAGCCCGAATTCCCCAGTATAGTAGGGGTCTGGAACCTCATCGGGGCCACTATCCGGGCCAAACTCCATCATCAACCGCACATCTGCAGCCCCTAATCCCAACAGCTCCACATCGCGCTTGTTGTCTCTATCCATCACAATTATATAATCGTAATGATTGAGGTCTCGCGGATGTATTTGACGAGCGCGGTGGTTCGTAAGTATGCCGTTAGAAGCAAGCACAGATAGCGTGCCATTGTGAGGCAAATTGCCAACATGCCAGTGCCCTGTTCCGGCCGAATCTATCTCCAACTGATCGGCAATTCCGTGCTGTACAGCATGGTGCCGAAATACCGCTTCTGCCATTGGAGATCGGCAAATATTGCCGAGGCAAACAAACAGAACCTTAACCAAAACAGCGTTGCCTTTCGTTACTACTCAGGAGACTGCTCTTCGCGATCGTAGCCGATAAAGTCTCCGGCAGGCAGCTTCTCATCACCTGCTGATCCCTTAGCCTTTCGGAGCCTGCGATCTTCAGGAACAGCAACATCCATGCTGCCTACCCGCTTTAGTGGGATGGGTTGAACAGGCAATGGATCAGAGTTGCCTGTTTCGTTAAGGCGCTGTTGTACCCACTCCTCCATTTGCGTAATCAGCCTGGAGGTAACTTCGGGCTGATCCTCAGCGATGTTATTGAGCTCACCCGGGTCATCATAAAGATCGTAAAGCTCAACCGCAGAGTTTCCATGGATATCAGGCGTTTCCAGCGGAACAATCAACTTCCAGCGGTGAGTACGAATACCGCGTTTCTTCATCCAGGTATTTTCTGTGATGTGCAGAAAATCTACGGTGCCCCTATCTGTAGCGGAGGGTGAATTTACCAGCGACAGAAGAGACTTGCCGAGCATATTTTCTTCTTCTGGAATGTGGCCAAGATCCAGTGCATCCAGAATGGTTGGTGCAACATCCAGCATGCTGGTTAGCCCACCAATTCTGGTTCCCGTAGGCAAAATTGAAGGACAATGCATGATGAGCGGAATGTGGATATTGGTATCGTACAGGCCATGGTGATCGAACCAGTGCTCGTGCTCATCAAGCTCTTCACCGTGGTCGGCAGTTATCACAATCAGCGTATCTGACGTAAGTCCAAGTTCATCCAGGCGATTCAGGATACGTGCAAAACAGGTATCCATATACGCAATTTCGGCATCGTACTGAGCCTTAGGAAACTCGATATCGGTTACGCCAGCCATCCACTCAGCAAAGTAATGATTGAAGTTCTCAAACTGCCAAAGGGCATCCATGCTGTCGTTGTTAGGGTCGGTTTCGTCGCCTGTATAGAACATACGATCAAAGGGTGCCGGCGGTAGGTAAGGTGTGTGTGGATCCCAAAAATGGAAGAACAAGAAGAATGGGCTATCCTGCGCAGCAGCCTCATTCAACACGTTTAGGGCCGCTGCAGCTACGGCTTCCCCTTTGCGCCATTCCTTCTTATTCATGGTGTCCCAACTGTAAGACTCGATGTGATCGAACCCTCGCGCAAACCACCTACCGAGGTTATCTGCGGCAGCAGTGTAGTAGCCGTTTTCTTTAAGAATTTCGGCCAGCATTCTTGTGCCTGGTGCGGGCTCCGGTGTGTGAGACTGCGAGGTAACCTGGTGTGCGTATACATCCTTGCCGGTCATCATGGTTGTGTGGCCGGGATAGGTTGGAATGTGCGGGCTGATGTGGTTTGTAAACACAACGCCGTTGGAAGCTAATTTATCTAGATGAGGGCTGGTATTGCGGAAATGCCCATAGCACCCCAGCCTATCTGCCCTGGTTGTATCCAGGCTTACAAGAATTACGTTTGTCATGCATTTTTCCAGGGCAGCCGATTTTCACGAAGAATAATTGGCCCGCCACAAGCACACAGAGCGTTTACAGCCCGCACGAAGTGGGCCATAAACGCTCCGCAAGAATAACCACACGATTAGAACTTGAATGTATCTACGTTCTGTTTTGTGATGTCCAGACGCAGTGGCAATGTAACGGTTGCATCCTTAACAGCAATCTTGCCATCGGTTCCGCATACATCGCCCGTTGCCAGGGTTTTGCCATCCAGAACCTGTTTGACCATGAGTGCAGAAGCGTAGGTGAGCTTTTGCGGGTCCCACAGGTATAGCCCCGTTATTGTGTCTTCCTTCAGGTATTTGGCACCCATGCTCGGAAGCGAGAGGCCCCAAACCTTAACCTTACCCTTAAGAGCAGGGTTCTTGCTGATGGCCTCCGCTGCTGCGGGCGGGCTGGGCGCATTGGCACAAGCGATTCCGGCTGCATCCGGGTTTGCCTGCAGTGCCTGAACGGCCTGCGGCGTTGCCTTTGCGGCATCGTCATCGTTATAGTAGTAGGGTTTTGCGATGGTGATACCCGGGTACTTCTTCAAGCCATCTTCGATGCCCTTAACATGGTTGTTGAGGTTTTCGGCGGTATTTTGGCCACTGAAAATCAGTACCTTGCCTTTTTGCCCCATTGACTTAGCGAGCGCATCAGCAATATCTACACCAATCTGAACGTCATCCACTGCAGTAAAGTAGTAGGATCGTTTGCTGGTGGGCGCATCGGCATCCCAGGTAAACACTTTGATTCCGGCTGCAACGGCCTTATCCAATGCAGGAACAATCGCTTTGGAATCCACCGGGGAAACGACTATCGCATCTGCGTGGCCAACAATGGCAGATTCAACAATATCTGCCTGCTTTTCAGCGGTACCCTCTGCTGAAGCCTGATACTCTACCTGAAGGTTGAGGGCTGCATCCGAGTTAGCCTGCTCAGCTCCCCGTTTACACGCTTCGCTGTAGGCACCGCCGCCGCTCTTGAAAATGAAAACTACCTTTTTCTTGCCGCCCGCTTTGCTCGCATCGCCGCCGGCAGTTTTCTCTCCTGCTGGTTTCTCGCCACCTGGTTTTTCCGAACTGCACCCTACCAGGGAAAGCGTGACTAGAGCTCCGGCAACGGCACACAGCACCGGCATCAAGCCGTTCTGTCGGAGCCCATTCATGCGTGTCATCATCGTGTCTCTCCTGTGAGATCTGCGGTATGTCCGCGTCTCCTGTTAATCCTCTTCAAGACCTTCCAACATAGCTGCTGCATCCGAAACCGACTCTGCAAAAGCCTCGGCTGCGGTGGCCGTTTGTTCCCTTGTAACCACCAGCGGCGGTTCAAATCGAATGACTTTCGGATTATTAAGTGTATATGCAGCGATTATGCCACGCTGCGCCATGAAATTGATTGTAAGCTCCGCAACATCCTTCACGTTGAACTCAACACCAATCATGAGTCCAACACCACGAACCTCTTTCAGTGCACCTGGATGCGTTTCCTGAACAGATCGTAAAGAAGTAAGAAGCTCGCAACCTCTATCGGCTGCATTCTGGCAGAGGCCATCTGATTCGATAGCATTGAGTGCTGCGAGGCTAACCGCGCAGGCAAGTGGGTTACCGCCAAATGTGCTTGTGTGAATTAGGGGATTATTGCCAAACACTTTATCCCAAACAGCAGCGGTGCCAATGGTAGCTCCTATCGGCATTACTCCCCCGCCTAAGGCTTTCGCAAGTGTAAGAATATCCGGCGTAATACCTGCATGTTCAACCGCAAACATCTTACCTGTGCGCCCTAACCCGGTTTGTACTTCATCCACAATAAGCAGAATGCCTTTGCGATCGCATAAGTCGCGAAGACCACGGAGGTAACCCGGCGAGGCTGGAATAATTCCGCCTTCACCCTGAATGGGTTCTACAATAAACGCAGCTGTATTCTCATCAATGGCTGCCTCAGCTGCTTCCAGATCATTAAACGGAACGAAACTGGCACCGGGCACCATGGGCAAGAAAGGCGTGCGGTACTTTTCCCTGCCTGTTACAGCCAATGCGCCCATGGTCTTGCCATGGTAGGATCCCTCAGTACTAACATAGCCATGTTTGCCGGTGGCTATACGGGCAAACTTAAGGGCTGCTTCTACAGCCTCGGCACCGCTGTTGCTAAAAAACGAATACTGCAGATCCCCCGGGGTTATAGCGGCCAGCTTCTCGGCAAGCAGCGCTTGCGGCTCATTAAAGAAAGTGCGCGTGGAGAGGGGCATGAGGTCCAGCTGCAGATGGGCGGCTTCAACGGCCGCTGGGTGTCTGTGGCCAAGTGAGAATACACCAAAGCCGCCCACAAAATCGAGATACTCCCTGCCAGAAAGGGTAGTGAGTACACAGCCATTCGCACTGAATTCAACATCCCCAAAGCCAGCAAACTGCATAAGCCGGGAAAGGCCAGGATTAATATAATCTTTTGTTTTTTCTATCAGCGCATCGATCCGCGCTTCGTTGTCTACGGTCGGGTCTTCGATTGGATTATCTCCCCGGTGGTTGTGCGAACTATGTGGGTGCTCCAGAATGGCTCAGGCTAGTTTTGCGGGCGTTGTGAAACGCCCAGAACCACTCTTTGTGCTTCGGAAAGCACATCCCAAGTTCGTGCAGTAATGTACTGTTGTTGATCAAGCTGTTGAGGTTGATGCCTGCGGCAGAAGTATCCGTGCATCACCCTTCTGGGCTTTTCTGTTCTGTTGAGTGTGCCGCCATGCCACGCGTGGCTATTCACCACTACTACATCACCAGCTTTTCCCTGTAGTACGACTTCATCTGGGTGCGGCTGTGTAGTATCCGACATAATATCGGAGGGAAGCTTGGTTCCCTTATGGGTACCCGGTACAACCCGAGTAGCTCCATTGTATGGCGTGTAGTCATCCAGCAACCACATTGAGTTACACACCTGATACTCGCCCGGTTTTTCGAGCCGGCCCCAATCTGCATGAAGCCCTTGCTGGCCAAGGCCAGGAAGGGCAGCACGGCTATTAAGAGATGAAAGCTTCAAATCGCCGGCAAGCACATGTGCAATTGCAGCCAGAACTTTCGGGTGCGATATCACGATATGATATACGTCCCCTTTGTTAATAAGATCGCTCAGCCTATCTGTGCCTGCCTCTCGATGCACTTCTGCGCCTGCGAGGTCGCCTTCAGCATCTAATAGTTCATGCTGGCGCGCGCAGATTATTTCTATTCGCTCGGCAGACAACACGCCAGGAATTGGCAAATATCCATCCCCGTCCAGTTGTTGCTTTTCTTGTTCAGATAAGGAGTCTGATCGTACACCCAGATCATGCAGAGCTTCTGCGATGGTCATCATATTACTTCCTCGGCGAAGTTGATATTCTTGATAGCAGCCCGCTTAATGCTCCGAGGCTGCTCGCATCTGAACTTAATGGAGTGTCGGCACCGGTGGCCTGATACACATCCTGAATCCATCCACCTGCAATTGTATCTGCTGGAACGCCTGCAATTATTGCTGGATGGGATGCCGCAAGCGTCAATGCTGTTTTGACATCGCCTGCGCGCCGCAGGCATGGTACATACGTGTCATCTGAAGTGTAGGTTGCATCTGCATCCAGATCATACCCAGAGCAGTCTGCAGCAACTCCGTCTGCTATAGGGGCTGCAAGTACGGCCCAAAGGCTCGCTGCACCAGATCCTGCAACAGCCACTTTGCAACTGAGATTACTTCTGAGGTACGCAACAACCGTTGCCACATCTTGCACGCGCTCTTGCATATTGGTAAGGTTGTAAGTATCGAAGTATGCTCGGAATGGCTTAACTCTGGCGGCCTCCAGTTCTTGATTGGCCCGGCTGCCTGTGAGGAACACATCCAGAAGTAGCACTGCATTCCCAGCCTTAACCAGGCCAGATACGAGTTCGGATGGAGTTTTGCCATCCGTATTTGTGTAGCCAGAAATACCTGCCGGTGAGGCCAGAACAAGGGCTGCTTTCGGTTTGCCAGTGGAAGGAGTAAACAGAAGAGCGGAAATACTGTCTCCCTTATCAGCTCTGCCGATGGTTAACGGCTTGCTAGTAATGCCACCGCTTTCATGCCCACCTTCTTCGCGTGCATTAATAACAGAAGTAGTATCAAGCTTTAGTGTTTGCAGATAAAGTGGGCTGTATTTCTGCTTAAATGCCGAAAGTCCCACCTGGTCGGTAGGTTTGGCAGCGTTTAGAGCATCGATCGCAACGTTTTTAATGGTGCTGGTTAGCTGAACATCCGTAACGGCGCCTTTCGGAAGCCCTGTGGCATCCGGGAATACCCGGAGATCCTCAACCTTTTCCATCTGATAGGGAGGCTCACTATAACTATCAGCCGCAGGCATATTAAGCAACCATTTGCCAAACGCCTGGTACACAGCATTCCGGCTTGTCTTGTTAATATTGTGCTCAAAAGGAAAGATCACGTACTTAAGATTGTCTGTTTTTCCATAGAGCTTGTAAATCGATTCTACGCCTGGACCTTCGATGTTCATGGTCGTCGCGGTCCAATCACCTGTGGCCGCCACCATTATTTGTGGTTTGGGCGCAGCCAGAGCAGCTACTTCCATGTTTGAGAAATCCACTCTTAGCCCTGGCGCGTTCTCACATATGCACCCACCCTGCATAGAGTGAGATACCATTACACATGGACCAACAACCGCCAGGCGGTCATCCACTGCACCCAGCATCATCGTCTGAGTGCCACCGCCAGATTCACCAGTAATTGCGAGCCGGTGGGTATCCACCTCAGGCAGCGCAGAAATGAAATCGAGTGCCCGAATGCTGTTCCACGTTTGCAGGCCCATAACCGATACGCCCCAGACCCAATGATCACGATCACTCGCAAAAGTGTGTGGTATCTGGTGAGTATCGTTGTAGCCAACCATGTCATAAGTGAACGCGACAATTCCCATTCGCGCAAATGTGATGGCGCGTGCAGAGATAGAGCCGCGTTCCTCATTTGCCATGCGGCCTACTTCCCAGTGGCCATGTGTAACAAGTACTGCGGGATGCTTGATGTGTTCCGCGCCGGGCTTACCTATTGGCCGATAGAGATTGCCGGCAAGGTAAAATCCTGGATACGTTTGAATGGCTACCTTTTCGATGGTGTATCCATCGCGCACAACCTTATCAGTAACCTTTGCCTTTAAGGGCGTTTTCTTCGGCATCGGGTACAGCCCATTACTTACAAGTATCTGGCGTTTGATGGTGGCGCGGTGTGCCTCCCACTCTGCAAGACTTGCGTAGTGCGGAAAAGTACGCGGTGTGTTGAGATCCTGAGCCTTCACTTTAGCGCGAGTATCCTCACGCGGAGGAACCTGGTCAGCAAGGGCAGACATAACAGACACTCCTGCGGTACCCGTTGTAATGGCGAAGCTTATCAGGCAGGACGCCAGCCGAAGGCGCGATCGCATAATGGGAACCTTTGCAATCTGTAGATTGCCCGCAAAAATACGGGCCATGAGCGGTATACAGAGTAGTAAATTGACCTCTAAATGTCAAGGGGTTTTTTGCTAAATGAACCAGCAAGATAGCCCACCAATAGGATACAATGAGGGACTGTTTGAGCACACTGCATAGAGGGAGAGCCACATGCGACCGCTCGGTGTGGGCGTAATTGGGTACGGGTTTATTGGCAAGGTTCATAGCCATGCGCATCGCTCCATTCCCTTACTATATAATCCTGTTCCAGTAGAAACGCAATTAATTGGCGTTTGCACACGGTCAGAGGCCTCTGGTGCCACTGCAATTCGCCAGGCTGGGTTCCGTAAATGGTTTGCAACTCCCGAGGAATTGCTGGCCAGCCCGGATATCGACATCATTCATATATGCACCCCAAACCGCGAACATGCCTCGGCGATCAGGCTGGCAATCGCAGCCGGAAAGCACATATACTGCGACAAGCCGCTTGCACTGAACTCTGAAGAGGCGGCTGAATTGGCTGCTATGGATTCTGAAGTGCCGGCTGCGCGGCAGATGACCTTTAACTACAGATTTGTTCCCGCCCTTATGCGGGCAAGGCAGTTATGCAAACAGGGCTATCTTGGCAAGCTCTTTCAGTTTAGAGTTGCTTACCTGCATGCTGGCTATGTAGACCCGAAACGCCCCTACAGTTGGAGAACGAACTTTGAGCTGAGCGGCGGAGGAGCAGTGGCCGACCTCGGAGCACACATTATCGACATAACTCGGTACCTGATTGGGCCAGACACTTGCGTTGAACGCGGCGGTGAATTTGAGAGCATTCGTGCCGATTTACAAACACTGATCACAGAACGACCAGATCCAGTTACAGGGAAAATGCGCAAAGTAGACGTGGATGATATCGCCCTATTGCAGTGCCGCCTGCAAGGTGGGGCCACCGGTACTTTGGAAGCATCGCGCCTTGCAACAGGTGCACAAGATGAACTGCGGGTAGAGCTGCATGGTTCTGCTGGAAGCCTAAGGTTTAACCTTATGGATCCTAATTGGCTGGATGCATACGATGCTACACTTCCTGAAGCAGCACTGGGTGGTGATCGCGGGTACACCCGAATTGAATGTACTACGCGCTATCCAGCACCCTACTCTCTCGGGGCAACTAAGAATAGCGTAGGCTGGTTGAACTTTCATATACACAGCCTTTACGACTTTCTTAATAATGTGGCACACGTTGAATCCACTGGATTCTCTGTGCTCGCAGAGGGCTCGCCAGGGTTTGAGGATGGCCTGGCAGTTCAGCGTGTGATCGAAGCCAGTTTAAACTCCTCTCGAGACGGCAATTGGGTGCAGATTAAATGACAAGACCATCGGTACGCGCCCCGCGCGAACTGCCAATAGTACTCCTGCTTGCAGGGGTTATAACCATGCTATGCGTGTTTGTACCGGCATTTAGGTCTGCAGACAACCTCAAAGCAGTTGGAGAGAATGCAGCTTATATCGGCATCATGGCGCTAGGCGAAGGCTTCGTGATTATCGGTGCTGGCTTAGATCTATCCGTTGGTTCCATAATGGCAATGTCAAGCTGTACTATGGCCGTGGCTTTGCAGGCAGGCATAGCCTGGCCAGTAGCTGTGCCGCTTGGTATGGCAGTTGGAGCTGTGGCAGGATCCATAAACGGTCTTTTAATCACACGCAGATCGCTGCCGCCTATTCTAACTACTCTGGCAACCTTGCTCTTATTTCGACATGGCATTAGCCTGGCGACACATGCGAAAGCATTCACGCAATTTCCGGATGGTTTTAAGCAAGTGGGTGCCGGCTGGATACCATTTCTGCTGTTTGTTGCTTTAACCGTCATCGCTATGGTGGGTCTGAATAGATCGCGCGTTGGCCGCTGGACTCTGGCTATTGGTGGCAGCGAACAATCTGCCCGGCTATCAGGCGTACCAGTAAACCGGGTTAAACTGCTGGCATATGCTATATCTGGTATTACCGCAGCTATTGGCGGATGGATTGTTATGGCATTTAACGACAATGCACAATCCAGCATTGGCCAGGGGTTTGAGCTGGATGTTATTGCAGCCTGCGTTGTTGGAGGTATCCGAATAACGGGCGGCGACGGCAGCCTTGGAGGCGCAGCACTGGGTGCGTTGTTGATTGCCCTGCTGAGGAATGCTCTTATACTTACCGGCCGGCCGATAGACCAGTATGGCCTGTTTACCGGTGCAGTAATCCTGAGTGCTGCACTTCTGGAGGGGTGGCGAGCGCAGCGTAAGTCTCGCAAACTACAGGCAGAAGGAGGCGTAGCGTAGTTATGAATACTCCAACAGCCACTCCGATTGCAACCAAATCCGCAAAGCGAATACTGCCTCCAGAGTTTGGTGTAACAATTGTGCTTGCCGTAATTGTTATCTACTTTGCAGCTATTTGCCCTAACTTCCGAACCGTAGAGAACTTTAGACTGTTATCAAAACAATCGGCACAACTGGCGCTGCTCGGCACCGGGATGACGATTGTGATAGCAACTGGTGGCATTGATATTTCTGTTGGTGCCGTGCTTGCGCTCTGTTCTATGACTATAGGCTGGCTCACTATGAATGCCGGATGGAATATCTGGGCAGCCTGTGTGGCTTCTATTGGTGTCGGAACTTTATGCGGCGCCACAAATGGAGTACTAATCGCCCGCGGAAAGTTGCCGCCGATTGTTGTTACGCTTGCAACTATGGCTGCTTGCAGGGCCGGGGCAGCCATGTTTAATGGTGGCCACAGTATTTCTGGATTGCCAGAAAAGCTAAACACAACATTTGACCTCACGAACATCGCTGGCCTACCCCTTCTGTTATGGCTGGGTGTGGTATGCCTTATTAGCGGTGCCGTTGTATTGAAGAAAACAGCATTCGGCCGTCAGTTGCTCGCTTTTGGTGGCAATCGGGTTGCTTCTGAACTATCTGGCAACAGAGTTAAACGTATTGAAGCCATGGCCTATGTTCTCAGCGGTACACTGGCCGGCGCTGCAGCGGTGCTCAACACCGCACACAAATCTACGGCCACACCCGACGCCGGACAATACCTGGAACTAACTGCAATTACAGCAGTAGTGCTTGGTGGCACGGTAATTACTGGTGGCAAGGCAACGGTGCTTGGTACCGCCCTGGGCGTTGCCACAATCTCTGCACTTATAAGCGGTGTGCGGCTAATTGGCCAGGAGGATAGGCTTGCGTGGTTCCTTGTCGGAATTGCACTGTTGCTGGCAGTGGAAGTTCAAAGAACACGCAAAACTACTCCCTGAGTAGCGTAATAAATAGTGACGTAAGAATCGGGCTGCCTCACAATGCTGGAGGCAGCCCGATTTCTGTCTTTACTTTTGATAGCCATAAGCTCGATGGTTATCTGGCTACAGGCTCCAGAGCAATCGCATTGGGAACCATTGAAAGCGTACTCTTTCTAAATGCAGAGCTTTCTGTATACGAGCGATCACAGGCGCTACAGAAGGTACACGGATCCGTATGGCAATCTGCAGTTTGTTTTGCCAGCCGCGCCTTTTTATCTTCTGCACGAAGGTACGTTTTTGTTACTCCACAGCTGATGTGATCCCATGGAAGGGGCTCATCATAAGCCTTATTTCGGTTAGCATAGAAGTGAACATCCACGCCACAGTCTTCGCAGGCCTTCATATACCGGTCGTGATCCAGGTACTCGTCCCACGCGTCAAACGTCTGCCCGCGTTGCCACACCAGTTCAATGACTTCTGCAACACGCCTATCCGATAGTGAGAGCAGCGCTTCGATGTGTACAGCGTTTGAATCGTTGGGACGGTAATTTACAGCGCGGTCTCGTATCGAGCGCTTTAGCAACTGTTGTTTACGCTCAACTTCTTCAATGGTATCCTGCCCATGCCACTGAAATGGTGTGAATGGCTTGGGAACAAATGCAGAAACGCCGATAGTGATAGTTGGGCTCTTAACCCCATTCTGACGGGCGATTTGAGCGCACTTTGTTGCCAGCACACCGATAGCGAGTACATCTTCATCTGTTTCGGTAGGCAACGAAATCATAAAGTACAGCTTAACACGTTGCCATCCATTTGAGAAGGCCGTTTCGCAAGCCTTAAATAGGTCTTCCTCGTAGACACCTTTGTTCGTAACATCGCGTAGGCGCTGGCTGCCCGCCTCCGGTGCAAAGGTGAGCCCGGTTTTGCGCACCTTATTGATCTCTTGAACAAGGTTAACACAATCCTGATCGGCCCTGAGGCTGGGAAGCGATACACCGATCTTGCTACCAGCGTACCGCTCGATAAGATCGTGAACAACAACGTCTACCCGGCTGTAATCGGCTGTCGATAGTGATACTAGCGAGATATCCTCATGCCCCGTGTTCTTTACTAGCTCTTCAGCAAGTATCTGCAGTTTCTCTGGCGTTCTTTCGCGCACTGGCCTGGTTATCATCCCGGCCTGGCAGAACCTGCATCCTCGAGTGCAACCACGCATAACTTCGAGCGATATTCTATCGTGAACTACTTCGACAAACGGGATTATTGGCTTTGTCGGGAAATCGAGAGAATCAACATCCTTAACCCACTGCCGCTCAATAATCTCCGGCACATCATCTCGTTTGGGAACAATACGCTTAAACCGGGGCATGGTGTCGCTAAGTTCAATGGCCTGTTCGGCAGTGATACCAGCACTATTCAACCGGTCTAAACGCTGTTCTGGCGTCTCGAACTCGGCATCATAGAATCGGGGCACATAGCATCCCGGAACACAGGCAAGTTTTACAAGCAAGTCCTCACGAGGGAGAAACCTGAACTCACTGTATACCGATATCAGTGATGGCAGAACCTCTTCTGCTTCACCAATTACGAACACATCGATAAATGGCGACATAGGTTCTGGATTGAAGGTGCAGTGTCCACCGGCAAACACGATGGGGTAGCGTTGAACCCGCTTGCCATCTTGCATCTCCTCAATTCGGTTTTCTGAACGAACGGGAATACCCGACATGTCGAGCATGTTCAGGACGTTTGTGTAGGATAGCTCGAATGACAGAGCAAATCCGAGCATATCGAATTCTGACACCGGAGTACGGGTTTCCAGGCTAAACAGCGGCATCTGTGCACCGCGCATAGCCTTCTCCATATCCGGCCAGGGAGCATAAACACGCTCGGCAAGAGTATCCTGCCGATTGTTAAGCATGTTGTATATAATGGAACAGGCGAGATTGCTCATGCCTATTTCGTAAGCATCTGGGAATGCAATTGCGAACCGAACATCGGCATCGGAGTGACTCTTCACGATACTGTTCAGTTCGCCACCGGTATATCTTCCCGGCCTGCTGACCAGGGGTAAAATTTCATCGAGAGCGTCTTCAATTTCAGCGCGGTTTAACATGCGGCACCTCCTGCAAGCAGATATAGGATACCTTGACCGGCAGGACTGCCTGCACATGTTTCGCACAGTTAAACAAAATGGGCGTCTGAGATCTCTCTCGGTCGCCCATTTTCACAATTAATCCAACCGTAATTTCAGTATACGATGAACTGTTCAAGATACTTCTTGCCGATTAGGAAGCCTTCTTCACGCTCCACCGCATTGTCTTCATGCTCAATCGAAATGGGGCCATTGAATCCATTACGGCGCAGGGCCGCAATATATTCTCCCCACCTAATCACCCCCAGGCCAGGGATTACATACCGCCACCAGCCAGTGCCCTGGTTGCCTACAATACGTTTGACGTGCTGTTTGATTTCCGTATCTTTACCATGTGAGTGGAAGATTCGATCTGCAAACTTGTCTACCGCCTCAAGATAATCAATATCCTGATGTACCAGGTGAGAGGGATCAAAATTCAGGCCGAAATTGGCATCTGGCACCAGCTCAAAGAGGCGCTGCCAGTGGCCAAGGTGCTGGATGTTAGTTGCATACCAGTTCTCCATGGCAATCTTTATGCCCTTTTCGGCAGCGTGCTCTACAATGGGCTTGTAAACAGGAGCGCAGTCTTCTTCTATGGTTTTGTACTTGTCTTTGCCGGCGGGCGGAAGGCCGGCTATTGTGTTAACAACATCCACCCCCAAAAGCGCAGCGGCATCGATGGCGTTATGCACTGTTTGAATGTTCTTTGCGCGCCGATCGGGATCGGCATCTGTAACGTTGCTGTAGGCTGCCACAGCGGATATCAGAAGATTACGCTTCTCCATCAGCTCTTTAACCGCCGAGGCTTGCTCCGGTCCGAAGTTATCGGTATTGATATGCTTGCTGCCGGGGCCGGCTACAATCTCCAGGCCTCCAAAGCTGTACTGACCGGCAAAGGCCGCCACTACTTCCAGTGGCTCCCCTGCAAACGGTGCTGTAAGAATGCCAACATACATATTCTGTTTACCCCCTGATAGTTGCATGCAGGAGCCAGTTTGGTTGCATCCGCTATTTCGGCAAACGCATATTGATATGGCCCCAACAGTTCCCAATTCCAATTTGCAGCACATAATTCCTGCCCTGATACAACACCGCATTTGTAGTTGGTGGCACAACGCCTCCCTCCGATTGCGGTATCACGGGAATCGCATCTTAATTTTTCAGGAGTAGCTCGCGGTATTGCGTCTCCCTGGCTGCCCTCTTGCGCTTCCGTCGGACGCTCACGTTCTTGCTTTCGTCACGCTTCAATATGTTCAATGTCAAGTGGCGGATAATGG
>CAIONQ010000156.1 GCA_903859705.1 uncultured Chthonomonas sp. | reverse complement strand
GGAGCACCAACAACTCAGACCTTTGACCCGGTGGGCAACCTCACCATCCAGAACACCGGTGGCGCGCTCACAACCCAAACCTGGAGCCCAGAAAACCGCCTGCTCTCCATCTCCAACCCAGATGGCAGCGGCGAACAGAGCACGTACTCGGCAGATGGCCTGCGCAAATCCAGGACCTCTGGTGGCGTAACTACCAACCTTACGTGGGACCAGCAAAACCTGCTGCTGGAAACCGATACCAGTAACGTAATCCAGGCACGATACACCGATTTCCCTGGGTACTGGGGGGGCTTAACCAGCCAGAACAGAAGCGGAACAAGCTCCTTTTACGGTTACGACAGCCAGGGCTCCGTGCGAATCCTCACAAACTCTGCTGGCACGCCAACCGATACCTACGTCTACACCGCGTTCGGGGTAGAACTACTCAACGGCAGCGGCACTATAAACCCATTCCGATATGTCGGCCTGTATGGCTACTACATGGCCTTCATTAACCTGTACTATGTGCGTGCAAGATGGCTGGATGCTGTGAAAGGAAGGTGGGATAGTAGAGCTGGTATTGGTGAGCAGAAGGCGGGAGAGCATCCATATGGGTATGTTTCCAACTCAGTTGATATAGCCATTGACCCGTCTGGGATGCAAGGATTTATACTCTTCCCGGTATCATCAGGTAACCTTGCTTGTTTCGCCCCCGCTTATATTTCCTTGAGAAACCAAGGAATACGTAATGCTTGCGAGGTAGCTCTCCGAAACTGTAAACTTACGCGAAACGACGTAAACTGCGACGATATACATCTGATACCGCGTGACCGTTTTGGGCCCCAACCGAGTGTCGTAGTACCCGGGCCAGCTAATACACCGCGCGTACAGCCCATGACACCGGTAACGCCCGTTGGTCCAAGATCACATTCACCTAACGGTTGTCACACTCAGACGAATAATGGTGGGGGACCGAGAACGCCCTTATTGATTACAGAAATCGCCGCGCTTTTTTGTGTAGTGTTTCCAGAACTCTGTGCCTTTACAACCATTGCGCCGCCCGTTCCAGGTGTTGGTCCGAACTTGGAGCCGCCTGATTATCCTTGCACGTCCGCCGTCAAAGTCGGTATGAACATGCTTGTTCGCGAAACGTGCAAGGAAGAACAGCTGAAAATGACGTGTGACCAAAACACGAAGGATGCTGACATTCCGCTTCTTATTGCAAGGTTGTTAAATTGTATTGCCCTTAGACAACTACGCGAAAACTGGTGTTACCAAGGTGGCGATCAGGGACATGTTGATGAAATAAGGAATCGACAGAATTCGCTTTGGGGCTGCTTGGCAATGTACGAGAGAAGGCTTCGCAGGAAGGCCTTCCGCCCTAAATAACCTGAAAGGCATGTGTGCCGCAAGATTGGAGCTGCAAATGAATTTTAACCGACCGGTGGACCTTAAATCTCTTCGGGAATATGACGGTGAAGATTGGCTGAACAGTGAGATGGAGGCTCAATTGATCGCCGAAATATGGCAGGCTTTTAGTGAGGTACCTCGGCCCAGCGGCGATCTGTTAATGTCACGCCAAGGTTACGGAGAGGAAGGCGACATTGACGGAAGTCTTCACGGGAAGGATGCCAGATCAATTCCAGTAGGCGACATCGTGTACGCCGCAGACGGGCTGTACAATCTTACCGATGCAGCGTTACATCACTATTTGCCTGCGTTTATGGTTGCAGGCTTGCTACGACGCGATTACTCAATTCTTGCGAAGTACACTATACCGAGTGTGCTTTCACCCTTTAGCATACTTTACGAAACTGCTACCTTTGAGAAACGGTTTTGTAATTACTCAGAAAAGCAGCGGCGGGCGATAAGAGATTACCTAACTTTCGTGTCGTTGGAATGTGAAGACCAGCGTAGCTTTATTTGCGATGCAATTGCTGCGTATTGGGACTATGACTGAAGCGAAATTAGTGTTTCAACCGTTGAGGAGGAGATGCGTGAACCTTGTTGAAGCGAAAGGTTACAGAGGACCCTGTCTTGTTCAAGGTAATCTCGATGCAGTCCCCGCCATCGCCAGTATTCGGTTCCGCTGTGCCCATAACAGCCACCATAGTGCGTGACGAGCTGGGCAGAGAGATACAGAAGCAGGTAAACATGCTTGGGGCCACGGTAAGCACCTATTACGATGCTGCAGGCCGCGTAACCGCTGTAGACACAGACGCTTTCTTCGCACCCAGCTTTTCTTACCAGTACGATGCCGCCAACAACAGGGTAGGCGTTGCTGAGAGTGGAGGCAGTTCGGTAGTCTATGCGAATCTTTTTGGTGCCATAAGCCAGCTTACAAGCGAAGTGCGCACCGGAACAAACCCCTACAGCATAGCGTACGGGTTTGACCCTCTTGGGAACCGCGTAACCAAGAACAACGGGGGGTAACAACCACACGCACCTTCAATGCTGCAAACTCCATGCTGACGGCGGTTCCATCTGTTGGTGCCTTAACCAGCCGCACATACGATGCCTGCGGAAATCTCACACTTTCCAACACAGGCGGTGCACTCACCACCTTTGTATGGGATTCTGAAAACCGCCTGACCAGCTGTACACAGCCATCCCTCGCAGAATCCTACAGCTACCACGCTTCGCTGAATAGGATCGTTATAAAAAGCGATTTCTACCGCGCTACGCTTGCTGGGTTGCGAGCCTCCAAAACCAGTGGTGGCAGCACCCGCAACTTCGCATGGAGTGACCAGAACCTTGCGATTGCCACCGATGCGGGGTTCAACCTCGTAGAGCGCCAGAGCGATGCCCCTGCAGCCAGGCTTGGTGCAATTGAGTACAGCGCCTTGATCCTTGCTTCGCTGCGGCGGCGCGGTACGGTTTATGGCTATTGACAGCAATCAGGCCAAATGGGTACATTTGGG
>CAIONQ010000155.1 GCA_903859705.1 uncultured Chthonomonas sp. | reverse complement strand
TCGCCTCTACCGCTTGATCCGAGCACGCTCGGCGCTCTCAGAGAACACCAGAGTTACAGCGCGGCGTGGTTCTCGCTGCCAGGTTAGTGTTTTAGCGGCAGGTCGCCGCTTGTATGTAAGAGCCAGATACTACGACCCGGCGAATGGAACGTGGATTAGTAGGGCGGGTATTGAGTATCAGAAGGCGGGAGAGCACCCGTATGGGTATGCGGAGAATGATCCCGTCGGACGGTCAGATCCGTCTGGGTTTATACCTGGACTTGCAGATCCTAGACCGTGCATATCACCCCGTGCTTGTTTCGAAATTGGACTCGGAAGTAGTTTTGCCCCAGGCGGTAACAATCCCATATTGGCACTTCAAGTACCATGCTGTCACAAGTGTTCAGTTTCCATTATGCGGGAGTGGTGGAATACTCAGTGGCATGCTTGTAACCACATGTTTACGCATTGCATTTCGTGCTGTTTCCTAACGAAATTTGTTAGCCCTGAATGCGCAAGGACGTTGCCGTCGACGCAGGACAGGTTTCAGCCGGTTGATAACAGCAAAGTGGGTGTTCCTCACCGGTCTGTGATTGGGGCAAGAGATACCGCAAGTGATTGTCGTGACAAAGCTTGCCAGCCCGGTATCTTAGCTGCTGCTTCTGGTACAAATTGTTACACCACATGCCTTGCTCGTTGGCCGTTTACCGGTGGACGCAATTGTTCTTCTGAGGGTGGTCTACGCAATGTAGTACCCGTTCCACTTATCAGGGCGATGAGGATTGTTCAAGTGGCAGGGCATCAGGTTCAGCAACAGTTCGATTTATAACCAGTAGGACCGTTAGCTGAAAAACTGCGCCGGGAGATTTGTGCACTTGGGCGGCACAGATGGCGGCTGAATGGTCAACTGCGGGTTGAAAGCCTGTGCTTAGTGGGAGATTTTTGGCCCAGCACGCGAAGGTCGCAAAGCCCCAGAGAGGTAGTTTATGAAGAGCAATTTCTACCGCGCTGCGCAGAAAAGAACTGGCGGGGCTGGGAGTCGCCAAGGATGTTTATCAAAAGCAATTTCTACCGCGCTACGCTTGGTGGAGTCAGGGACAATGCGCGCCTAACGGTAGTTTGCCATGCGTCGGCTGATAGCTTGCGGACGCAGCAAGCAGCGCCCCTACAGCTGTCTTTCAGGCGACATTTAGCGTAGATAAATGTTATTAACTCGTAACTATTGGGCCTCTCCTAACCTCTCCCCGATGGCTCGTTCCTCGCCGTGAGAGGAAGTTATGGCGGCAACGGTACCGTCTGGTGGGAGGCTGAAAGTGGCTCGAAGGTGATGCATTTAAGGTTGCACGCAAGGCCGCAGAGCGACGAAGAATAGGAAATGTATTAAAAGCAATTTCTACCGCGCTACGCTTGGTGGCATGCAAGTTTTAGCCTTGATACAGCCGGGGTACCTCAAAACAATAAAGCTGGCAAAAAAGTAGGCAATTGATACCGCGTTCAAATCTCCAGGCGGCAACAAGCTAAACCGTGAACTGGGGGAAGGATTTGCGCGTATTGCTAATGAATTCTGTTAACGATTTTGTGCTAAAACGAGAGGATGGACCATATGCCGAAGTATGTTATTGAGCGTGAGATCCCCGGTGCAGGCAGCCTGCCAGCAGAAACCCTCACTGCTATCAGCCAGAAATCTTGTGGGGTGCTAACTGCAATGGGGCCGCAAATTCAGTGGCTGCACAGTTATGTTACCGATGATAAGATCTACTGCGTTTACATTGCTCCCGATAAAGAATCGGTGCTTGAGCATGCTGCAAAGGGCGGATTCCCCGCAAACTCGGTGTCTGAAGTAAAAGCCATTATCGACCCAACCACCGCTGAGGCGTGATGCAAACCTGGCAATGGCCATGCCGCCATGGCTGCAGTTACTGGCGGGCATGGCCATTTTGTTTACGTGTTTTGAGGTGCTATAGGTGAGGCCCCGGCAACAGGTGCTGCAATGGCGCAGGCGCGTGTTCTGCTTCCATGTGCTGTTTGAGCAGAGCCACTATTTCATCTCGCTGGTTGATATTGTTTGCATTCATCTGTTTTACAAATTTCTCAACCCACCGTGGCGGTAGCGTATTTCCATGTTCAAGTATGATCCTTATGGCTTCCAGCCGGGTTGGCACGTTGGCAGGGTTGTCTATCGCATACTCCAATGGTGACTTCCGGCTTGAATGGTTAACATCGGATGCATCTGCACCGGCCTGTATAAACAGGCTCAGCAGGTCTGTGTGGCCATAGTATGCGGCGAGGTCCAGCGCGGAGGCTCCTTCCTTGTTTTCTGTATAGTAATCTTCGCCCTCGGCCAGCAAGCGCCTAACCGTGCTCAGATCATCTCGTTTTACTGCATCAAAGAATTCTGCATCGTGCGGGTTGGGTGTACTACCCCGATAAACCGGGTTGGTACGAATGTGTTTTGAATCGGCGGGCGGCACTTGCGCGCCATGGTTTGCCAACAGTAGTCGCATATCGGCACGCATATGATCGTAACTATTGCTTATGAGCTGAGTGCTGGCACCATGCTCTATCAACAAGTCAACAACCGCCGGCCTGCCATATATAGCTGCAACTGCCACATTCTCGGCACCTTTATCCCCACCTGCATTGGCATGCGCCCCGTGTTCGAGCAAGACTTTTGCGCTCTCATACGGGTGCAGGCTGTTCAGGGCACAGGTGAGGGCAGTATCGCCCCGGTTGTTCTGAGCATTTCGGTGATTATATCTAAAAATGAGCATGGCGATAAGGTTCGAAGTTGGCGGCTCTGCTTCGTTCAGCTCACGCGCATTTGGGTCTGCTCCATTCTCCAACAGATCCTTTATCTCAATGGCATTGCCGGTTTTTGCGGCAGTTATCAGGTCTGCATTGATGTTGGTTCCCAAACCGGCAACCCAGAGCATGATCCCAGAAGCAGATGCTACCGCAAGTGCCGTACACATTAAGACAATAACCACGCGGCGGGGTGATTTTTTTGTTTCTGGCATGTGTGGCTCCTACAAGGTGCGAGTTAGGGCGGTGTTATTTTACTTTTACTGGTGTGGATGAGGGAAGGTTTTGTTTTTGTGCCTCGGATATCGTTTCGGGTTGAGGAGATTCTGGGAAGCTTGAAAATAGTGAGGTAAGGGGCGGAGGCCAATACCGCAAATTATCAGTCCGAGGAAAATATTATGCACGAGCAGTGTTCAGGCTCCGTCATTCGCACCTGCCTGTTCGTGTAGAGAGCTAAACAGAACAATTCCCACACCTGTTGCCGCGGTGGCAGCTGGTGGGGGAATTGTGCTTTCAAGTTTCGGTATCGGATGCAAACCCGGTTTGGGGTGCGCGCCCGCGTAATTTCAGGCGAGCATTTTGTGTGGCAGAGTGTAGCCTACTTCGTTAAGGGCTACCTGGGTGCCTTTGAGCATATGGTCGACATGCTCCAGCTTTTCGAGGCCAACAACAAAGGCATCGACCACGCCAGATTCTATCTGGAAGCGGTAGCAAACATCTCGGTATTCGGGGTTGTTTGCAATCAGGTCTCCCTGGCCCACTACCTTCATGCCAATCATGCCCTGGCCTTTTTTGCGCATCTTTGCAAACAGGGCCTTGCAGGTTTCCACATCGTTATCCATATGTGCCTGCCTGGGGTTGAAGCGCACCTGGTTTATCATTACCCAGTCGCTGGCATAGGCGGCCTCAAGCGCTGCATAGCTGTGGCACGTTACGCCATGTGCTCGGATCTTGCCCTTGTGGCGGGCCTCTTCCATCACATCCATAACGCCGCGATAGCGCGTGGTCCAGTCTCCCTCGGTGGCGCAGTGCAGAATAAGAGAATCGATGTAGTCTACTCCCAGCTCTTTCAAGAACCGATCGATATCTGCTTTTGCACCCTCTGGATCCCGGTTGTTTGTTTTGGTTTGGATTACGTACTTATCTCGCGGGATGCCCTTCAGGGCTTCGCGAATATATGGGTTGGAGCCGTACTGATCGGCGCAATCAAAAAAGTTGATGCCGCTATCAAACGCATGGCGTGCAAGGCGCGTAAACGCTTCCTGGCCCAGCCGGGTTTGGTTGGAGGAGTGGTTGGAGCCAATGCTGCCCGTGCCCATACCAACCATTGAGGCCTTGATGCTGGTTTTACCTATGCGCACCCTATCGGTGGGGCGCTTCGGTGGCGCCTCAGCCTCGGCGGGCTCCGCTGCCCCAAAGGCCATGGCACCCGTTACCGCCAGAGATGTGCCAACAAATTCTCGCCTGCTAATTCTCTCCATAACACCGACTCCTGTATTTTGATGGAAGGGTAGAACTCCCAGATATTGGGCTCCAAAACCCCGCACTGCTCTGATGAAGAGTTTACCACGGTGTGTGTAATTGCCTCCATAACTTTAGTGTGGGATTTGTTCCAAATGCAAAACGAGCCGCCACCAGGGTAGGTGTCGGCTCGTAATTTGAGGGTGCGCCCGAGTTGGGCGCGCCTTCACTATTTGTTGGCGCGCATTGCCTGCTGCTTCTTAACATCGGCAACATGGGCAATATCCGTAGCGGTCTTTGCACGGTCTGCCTCGTAAAGTGCGCGCTCGCCGTCAAGGCCTGCTGCCTCTGCGCGTGCTGCGGCGTTTACATGGGAAGTCTGGCTATGGCGGCTTACCGGGCTAACGTACCGCTGTTTGAGGGCGGTTACCGGAATGCGTGCATCGCGGATAACGGTGCCTGCAAGGCGGTGGCGCTTGGGTGCCTGCGGTGTTTCGGGCTGGCTGGTAACATCTTTATCAGACATAGTTGGTCTCCATTCGTGCTGTGCGTTTCCATCCCGCAGGATGGAGTATCGGGTCTGCGCGCAGACAGCATGGATGACAGGAAATATGCATCACACAGGGACGCATACGCCTGTTGCAGCAGCTGCACGGGCAACTCAGGTTAGCAACAATAGCGAGAAACGACCGATGAAGGGTGCGGAGCCAGTGGTGAGGTGGTGCCGAACGCTCCTACCGCGAGGCGGCAAGAGGTCAATGGGCGAAGGAAGCTTTTATCACATACGGGTACATTATACCGCATGCCTGTTTTATCATGCACGCTTCCCATAGGAGGGCACTCAGGCACTATCTGGAATACGCTGTTCTGCACAGGTTTGCTGGTGTGCGGTTGCAATACCTACGGGTAAGCAAGTGTTGCTGAATACCCTTTGCGGGAGGATGCGAAGCAGTGCCGGTGATATTGTGACTTTACCTCAGGATTATGCCGGCCAATATCAGCGCTTCCGCAGGTATGGTGCGCAGAGTGGATCGCCGATAACAATATCTTCCCAGGCCACAAAGTGGGATGCTGCGTACAGGCTTTCGGCCATGGTGTAGCCGGCGGTATAGCGATCCATAGCTATCGTTGGCGATGCAACAGCCTGCAGCAGGGGCTCATCCACATATCCCTTGCCGCATGTAAGGCCATGGGAGATTAGGTCTGCCAGTAGAGATTGCCCGCCCTGTGTGGGCAGGAAGGTTCTGGCACTGGTTGAAACAGCGGTATCGCTGAGGGAGCCTGGCGCGAATTTCAGGGATTGGTAGGCCTGCATTGTGTAGGCGGCATCGTTGCTGCCCCACGAGAAGTACCCCAGCAGGTTGGTTCGGTTGCCTATGAAGGCATCGGTAAGGTCGAGTTCATCCGGGATGTTTCGGCTTGCCAGCACATCGTGGGCATGCCGCATATCTGCATTAAACTCACTCCATTCCGATTCCCGCGTAATTGCATCGGCAGATATTGGCCCGGGTTGGGTGGCTTTGTCTCCCAGTCCGAAACGAGGCTGAATATCAAACAGAACGCTCCCCTGCTTCAATATCTGCGCCTGATTTGTCTCGGCTTCTAAAGACCTGGTGATTAGCGCCGTGGCATCTACCTCGGTGTAACCATCCAGCCTGGTAACAAGGTAACCACCAAATTTGCTGTGAGAAAAGGGTTCGTTAGCATTCCAGTACCTATTAATTAGGCCAGCACCCACGGCTCCGCTGCCCGCAATGGGTATCCGGCGCGTTCCCCGTAGCAGATCGTAATCCAGGGCGGCAATATAACTATCTACCGAGGGATGCCCGCGGGTTAGCAGCGGCTCTTTACTATTTTCATCGCAGCTGCCCAGCGGCGCACCGGTTATGCGGATTGGCACACCTTTAGTAAGTACGATAAAGTTTATCTGTGGATGGGCTTTGAGGTAGGCTCGAATGGGGGCTTCTATGCTGCGTGAATAATCTGCTAAGCCGATGGTTTCTGCGGCAACAGAAAGTGATGAATCCGCACAGTTTACAGTAACGTGTGCCGTAACGTGGCGCCTGTGGGCATACTCATTAGCAATGCGTACAGAAACCGGGCTGCCTGCGTTGGATACAAGCAACACCTCAGAAGGGCTGTGTTTGCGGGCAGGATCTGCAAGGCACAACGGTGCCAACAGGGCAAGCAGGCAACCGGTTAACCACGCGGTACGGAGTTTCATTATCAGGCTCCCAACTCAAGCAGCTGTTCTGCCGCATACATGCCTGAGAGCGCTGCCCCTTCAACCCGTGGTGTGCCAAAAGCATCGCCGCAAAATACTACGGGGTGTGGGAGCATGCTCATGAGGCCTGGGGCCGGGTGCAAAATCTCTGGCTTCGCATAGCGCCACCGATGGAGCTGAGCTTCCAGGGTGGGGCCCTCAAACCAACGGCCAGTAGCCTCTAAGAGCGCGGTGGTTACCTCTTCAGTAGGCGTGTCCCAGTGGGTTTTGCTGAACTGTGGGGCGGCATGGACAGTTATCGCTGGAACGGGCGAAATTCCTTTGCGCTGGTTATCGGCAATCCAGCTTATGGGCTCGCCTTCAAACTGGATAGCGCCCGGCGAGGGGATAAGGCTTTGCGTTGGCCGGAGCATCAGGGCAAGGCATGGGTCGTAACGAACGGCTTCCAGCTGCTGACGGTACGCATCTGGCAGGTCCACCTCGCCGGCATCCAAAAGGGCAAGAGACTGAGGCACCGGCGACGTAAGGATGAGAGCATCCGCAGTAAACTCTGCACCGGTTTCCGATATCGCTTTCCAGCCACCAGCATCGGCACTAATGGATAGTATGCGCTCGCAAGTGCGGATGTTAAGGCCCTGCGCAAGCAGCTTCGGGATGGTTGTCATCCCGAGAGTGCCGCGGTATCGAGGGTGGCCGTCTGTGCTTGCCACCCCTTCTCTATTCAAAAAGCCATGGCACCACTCTGCTGCCGCATCGCCCGCAATCCAGCGTTCAACCTCTGCTGCAAATTCTGCATCGCGCACGGTGAAAAACTGGGCACCATGGTCGAATACCGCCTCGCCAATACGGCGGGTGGCCATTCTGCCACCCACGCCGCGCCCTTTATCTACAAGGGTAACTTCCACACCGCTGGCGTTAAGCCGATGCGCCGCCAAAAGGCCGGAGATGCCGGCACCTATTATCAGGCAAGTTTTCATCAGTATCCCGGAGAGAGTATTTGTATTTATAGCGAACGAATGGCATCAATTGCTGCAGGGGGTGGCTGTGGTGCTAAGGTAGGTAGGGCTGTCTGTTTGTATCGCTGGTTACCACCATTTGCAAGCTGACGGTTACAGCGAAGCCATCCGAGCTGTTTTATCGGCAGATCGCCGATTACTCCCTAACTCCCTCGCTCCCTAACTCCCTCACTAATCGTTCGCAACCGCCGGGCCATACAGTGCCTTCACATCCCGCTTGCCGCGTTCAAGGTAGGGAATGCCCTTCTCCATCCATTCCGGCACAGGCTTATCCAGCAGGAAGTGATCGAAGAATTCATCCATGTACACGGTCCAGTCTTTCATATTCGGGCGGCCGCGCAAGTTATGATCTTCCCCATTGTAGTTAAACATGTACGCCTCTTTGCCAAGGCGACGCATGGCGGTGATAAACTCTATTCCCTGGTACCACGGCACCGCACCATCTGCATCGTTATCGATGGTGAGGTAGGGGGTATGGATCTTATCGACATGGAAGATGGCGGAGTTCTCCAGATACAGGTCTGGCCGCTCCCACGGGGTAGCCCCAATGCGGCTCTGCCCATGCTCGTATTGGCCTTCTCGAGAGATGCCTGAACCCCACCGAATACCACCATAAGCGCTCACCATATCCGATACCGATGCGCCAGCCTCAACACACCGAAAGAAATCGGTGCGCGTAATCATGTAGGTAATTTCGTAGCCGCCCCAACTGTGGCCCTGGATCCCCACTTTTGTAGGGTCGATAAAACCCTGATCGATGAGCTTTTGAGCCGCCGGGATAACACAGTTGAGAGCGCTCTGGCCAGGGTGCCCGGTTTTGTAGTGAATATCTGGCAGTAGCACAACGTACCCATTGCTAACGTAGCGGCCGATGCAGATGCTGGTGCCCGGCGCCGGGCGGTGGTAGGCATGCAGCCTGTCGGACATCCGTTCGTAGATATTAATCATCAGCGGATACTTTTTGCTGGGATCAAAGCCTTCGGGTTTAATCACCACGGCATCCAGCGCGGTGCCATCTGCAGAGCGGAAGTGCATCAGCTCCTCTTTGCCCCAGGTATATTTCGACTGCTGCGGGTTGGCATTGGTGAGCTTGTGAGCACCTTTAAAGGAGGTGTCGGCGGTCCATAGATCGGGATACTCTTCAAAAGTTTCTTCGGCAAACAATACAGCATCTGCCTTGCGTGCTTTCTGGATACCGGTAACCATTTTGTCCAGCTTTAGCAGTACTTCTAGCTTTACCGGGTTGCCCGGCAGGGTTGTATTGAGCGTAATTCTGGCTGCGCCGGATGCCTTTGTTTTTTTATCGAAGAGTGTGAGCATGAGCGGCGTGGCGGTTGGTACCGCGCGCTCCTCTGGATCCTGGTGCAAATACCGGTAAACAGTGTGAGTTGCGCGGCCCGCACCAGCCGTTATGCAGCGTGCCTCCAGCGATTTCAGATCTACCTGCCAGATATCAAACTTATCGTAAATCAGCACGGAACCGTCATCGGCCGTCCAGCCTGCAATCCCGTAGGGGGCATGCACTTCTGGCGTATCGGCTTCGTCATCGGTCCAGCGGGAGCGGGCTCTTGCCGTAAGGTTCAGTAGCTTCCTATCTGCCAGGCGCAGTGCAAACCAACCATGCCTCTCCGGGCTAAAGTAGGCAACATACCGGCCCGCTGTAGATAGCCGTGCGCCAAATATAGATTTCTCCAGAAGCTTCTGTCGGGCACCCGTTTGCATATCAATGGTGTATATATCCGTGTAGTTTGCATCCCAGGAGCGCGCGATTCGGTAAGGTGCATCGGTGCTGCCGATGGCTACTTTGCCGCCATCGGCCGTTTCAATGCTCGGAACATCCAGCGTTGCCAGAGGGGTAAAGTGCTTATCGGCAAACCGGTACACCGCCAGATAGGTTTTCTTTAATTCCCCGGCCGAGCGTAGCTTTTGCTCGGATTGCAGGTAGTCGTCCTTATACGTCCAAACATCTTTCTTGATGGCCGGGTTAACATTCGCCAGCGCCTTCAGCGCCTTTGGGCTGAAATCAAAGTACAGCTGAGAGCCATCCTTAGAGAAGCGCACCTGGCTGTAATCTGGCAGGATCATATCCTTCGGAACGCCAGCACTACCATCGTTTACAACTGGCGTTGCTATTGCTTCGCCCGCGCTCCACACAAACAGGCCATAGGCATCCGGGGTTTGCTTTGCTTCGTTATGATCTGCAACAAATGCGGCTTTGTCTCCAGCCTGATTAAAGGTAAGCGTTTTGTAACTGCCTTTGCCTTTGATAAGGGCGGTGGTGGTGCCAGCAGGTAGCTCACGAACATTGATGCCAGATTTTGCATCGTCTGCCGAGGTAACGGTGTATAGAAGGCGCGTTCCTGCTCGGTTCCACTCGAAATCGGTAACTTCCGGTATGGTAATCTTCTCTCCGGTAGTTAAGTCCAGCACAATCAAATCGTTCCCGGGGTCCGGCTTTTTCGGGGTTTTTGCTTCGGGTTTGGCCTCGGGCTTTGCATCCGGCTTTGCGGGCGGTGCCTTTAAAATGGCAACATAACGGCCGCTTTCTGCAGGCAGTTTGTAGCGTGCTATGCGTGGAGTTATCGAGATTTTGCCCGTTGCCACATCCAGCACACCCACGCCATCCGGGGTTTTTGCTGCCGCATCTGGCGCCTCTTCCTGATCAACACCATCTGCTTCGTCTGGTTTGGCTGCCTCTTTGCCCTTTGCTTTTGTGCTTGCCGTGGTTGCTTTTGGGGCGCGCGCCGTAAACAGAACAAACTTACTATCGGCGGTAATGGTTGGTGCAGAACTACGGGCCCTCTTGTACTCGGTGCTGCCGGTGGTGCTGCGAACCAGCACCTCCGCCAGGCCCTCCTGCGGGGTAAGCGCATAGGCCAGCCACTTGCCATCGCGGGATATTTGCGGGGCCGTTATCGATTTCCAACCGTTGTACGCCCCGTAAGATACGGGCTGTTTACCGGCTGGCTGTGCAACAACAGCATTTGGGAGTAGTGCGAGGAAGAGGGCCACCGGGGCGGCGCAGAATGCGGATGAGCGCATGAACACACCTTTCACGAACGGATACGCATACAATCGGATCAGGCAAAATGATACCCGGATAGTGCCACAGAAAAACCAGTGCCGATGGCGGGTAAACTGCTTCTACGCCCCGCAAATTTGGCTCAAACACTTTAGATCTGGATTAATTGAATCATGAACATATGGGAAAACCCCACCATAACCGGTATTAACCGCCTGCCCGCCCGTTCTGCCTTTTACCCATCGGCGGCATTATCCGCTGGTTTGCAGGGCGCCGATGCTCGCGTCTTCTCTTTAAATGGTTTATGGAGTTTTTGTTACGCAGCAGCACCGGCCTTATCTCCGGCAGAGTTCTATTCCACGGAGTTTGACGATGCAGGCTGGGGTAAGCTGCCCGTGCCCGGGTGCTGGCAGATGCATGGTTACGGGTATCCGCACTACACCAATGTGGTGTATCCCATACCCATCGATCCGCCCCATGTTCCCACCGAAAACCCCACAGGTGCCTATCGAACTCATTTTAATATCCCTGCCAACTGGGCGGGCAGGCAAACCGTTCTGCGTTTTGATGGTGTGGATTCCGCCTTCGAAGTGTGGGTAAACGGCGTGAACATTGGCTTTAGTAAGGGCAGCAGGCTGCCTTCTGAATTTGACATTACGGCCGCAGTTGTGCCTGGCGAAGCCAACCTGCTGGCGGTGCGCGTGTATCAGTGGTCTGATGGCACCTACCTGGAAGATCAGGACATGTGGTGGCTAAGCGGAATATTCCGAGATGTAACGCTCATCTCGCGCACGGCAGCTCATATCTATGATGTTCATGTGCAGGGCCTGTACAATTTGCAATCCGGTGCAGGAGATCTGCGGATTGAGTTGTCATCTGTTAATGCGGCAGGGCAATATGCCCGAATTGGTATTAAAAACGCGACCGGTGCGGCTGAAATTGAACCCCGCTTGATTGGTCTTACAGATGCAGCCTCGTCAATGGTCGAGTTAACTATTCCGAATGTGCTGCCATGGTCTGCCGAAGCGCCAAGCCTGTACACTGTTGAGATAGAGCATCTGGATGCAAGCGGAAATGTGCTGGAGGCCTTTTGCCAGCGCACAGGGTTCCGCTCCATTGAAATAGTGGATGGTGTGTTTAAAGTAAACGGCAAAGCCATTAAGCTAAAAGGTGTGAACCGCCACGAGCACCATCCCGATTTGGGCAGGGCTGTGCCGCGCCAGGCAATGCTGCAGGATGTACTGCTGATGAAACAGCACAACATCAATGCTGTTCGCACCTCTCACTATCCGCCACACCCACACTTCCTGGATTTGTGCGATGAGTACGGTCTGTATGTAATTGATGAGTGCGATCTGGAAACGCACGGCTTTCTGCAGGGTGGCGAAACTCAAAAACTCAACCCCACCGATACAGAGCTGTTTGAAGCCGCCTGCATCGATCGCATGGTGAGGATGGTGCACCGTGATAAAAACCACCCATCCATCATACTCTGGTCGCTTGGTAACGAAGCGGGCTTTGGGTGCAATCATCCGTTAATGGCCGAGGCCGCACGGGCTATCGATAACACGCGATTTATACACTATGAGGGCGATGCCGAAACGCAGGTGGCCGATGTTTATAGCCGAATGTATGCCTCCATCCCAGAAACTATCAAGATTGGTGCGCGTGAGGACACGCCAGAGGATGCCTCGGATGCGGTAAAGGCACGCGTAAACAAACCCTTTGTTCAGTGTGAGTATGCCCATGCCATGGGCAATGGACCCGGCAGCCTCAGAGAATACTGGGATGCCTTTTATGGCTCTGATAGGAATATGGGGGGCTTCATCTGGGAGTGGCTGGATCACGGGATACGCCAGAAAGCGGCAGATGGCACCGAATACTATGCTTATGGCGGCGATTTTGGCGACACGCCGAACGATGGCAACTTTGTGATAGATGGCCTGCTATTTCCCGACCGTACGCCCTCACCCGGGCTGGTGGAGTACAAAAAAGTAATAGAGCCTGTAACACTGGAAGCATTCAATCCTGAAACAGCCACGGTTACCCTTCGCAATCGGTACGATTTCATCGGGTTGGATGCACTGCAGGCAAACTGGAGCCTGTGTAGAGCAGGCGAAACCCTGCAGGGTGGCACCCTGGTGCTTCCGCAAATCCCGGCAGGCGAAAGTGCCGATGTTCGCCTGCCATACAATCTGGAACTACCGGGTAGTCTGGATGGCGAAGCATGGTTGGAATTGAGCTTTTCGCTTGCAGCCGGCACACCGTGGGCCCCGCGAGGCCATGAGGTAGCCTGGGCACAGGCCGTTGTTACGCCCCATCAGGCTGTGCAGCTGTGCCCCAAAGCCGCTGCTGGGCCCATTGCAGTTGTCGTTGAAAATAACCAGATTGTTTTGGCTGGCGATCAGTTTGAAGCTGTGTTTGATACTGTGTATGGAGAGCTGACGAGCTATTTGCACCGGGGTGCAGAAGTCTTCAGGTTGCCAAAGCTGCACTTCTGGCGGGCACCAACCGATAACGATAGGGGCTGGGCCAACTACGAGGCAACCTGGCACAAGGCAGGTTACGATGCCCTGAAGTACAGGCTGGATGCCATTTTTATGGAAGAGAGTGCAGATAGTACAACCGTGGTGGTTCGCAAGCGCATAGCGCCTCCTAAATTCATTCGGGCCATTGCCGCCGAATATCGGTATACGTTCTATGCCGGAGGCGAGGTTGAGATCTATGTGGCCGGCGAGTTTAGCGGCGATTGGCCTGAAACGGTTCCTCGCATCGGTTTGCAGCTGCTGTTGCCGGAAGCGTGCGGAGAGTGCAGCTGGTTTGGGTACGGGCCAGGGGAATCTTACATTGATACCCACCAGGCAGCAAGGCTGGGTTTGTTCAAATCGGATGTCGACGCCATGCTCACACCCTATGTGCTGCCCCAAGAAAATGGCAATCGCCACAATACCCGCTGGCTGGAACTGACCACCGCAGAGGGCAAGGGGCTGCGCGTGGATGGGAGACCAACCATCGATTTCAGTGCACACCGCTACACCGCCGAGCAGCTTACGGCAGCGAAGCACACCACAGACCTGGTGCCGGGCAAGCATGTGGTATTGAACCTGGACCTGGCGCAGAACGGAATTGGCAGCAACAGCTGCGGACCAACACCGCTGCCACAACACCTGCTGCGCCCGTGTACGTTCAAGTTTCGGGTTGCTATTCAGCCCGTATAAACGGCCGTGCGATAGACAGAAGAACATTACAAGAAAGAGCTACTTCAGGCATGTTAGGTACGCAAAGGATTGGCGACGTCAGAGCTGAAATCTAAGGCCTCGTATAATGAGAGAGACACTGTCTGTGCTTCAGTTAAGGATCTTCCAACTGACCATGCGGCGTGAAAGTCGGATGCACTCACCTGCATCTTCATACTGTCTATGAGGTGTTCTAAGATCTGCTTCTGCACGGGCCTGGCTGGAATGCCAAGCTTACTTCGATAATGGCTCGTCGCCGAAACCAATCGAATAGCACATTGCACATTGCCGCAATCACAAATGGCAAATGCTGCCGCTTCAAGGCTCGAAATGATTCCGGAGTGATCCATAATTCTTGCCCTGATCTGTATTGCTTCCCTGATCAACTCCAAGCCACCTGCTGGGTCGCCCTGCCTGGCCTTGGTATCTCCCAGATTGTGGCACGCAAACGCGGTCCATGCCGGATTACTAATACTCCGAATGAGGAGTAGACCTTCCTCGAAGGCGGCACGCGCGGTAGCCAAATCGCCAATATCAGCTGAAATACAGCCAATGTTATTTAGTACCGCAGCTGATGAATCCGTATCGTCAATGGCTTGATAAATTGAAAGTGCTTCATGGAGCATATCGATCGATCCCCGAACGTCTCCCATGTACCTCTTCAGTCTGGCAAAAGTATTAAGGCACGCCGCGATGTCGTGAGCACTTCCACACTCGCGAGCCAAGCTGAGAGCATCACCGCATGTGATACACGCTAATGAGGCATTTCCGGTTTTCTCCTGTAGAATCGCGAGGCTATTTATCGACCTGATAACTTCCGTTGGCATGCCGAGAGAATCAAACAACGACACGCTCGCCGAGATCGCACAGCTTCTGCCCCAGGTAAATCATCAACTCGTTCCTTCAATACGCCAATACCATGGAGAGCTGCGGCGTACTCGACTGAAACAGTTGAGAGGCAACCACATATGGCAGCGTCGAGTGTGTTGATACCCTCCTGGTAGGTGCCTCGCGCCTCCCAGTAACGCCAGATGTTTGAGGCCATTCTGAGGGTGACAGCATTGCTTCGCAGAAACTGTATTGCAGCGGCGATATCATGGTAATCGCTATCAAGGCCCATCAACGATTCGCGGCGTTTGGAGCCACGAACTTCCACTGCAAACTGGTCAGTGATATCGGCAAAGTAGGAAGCGTGCTGAGCTCGTAAACCTACCTGCACTTCACCGCTTTGCAATATGGCATACTCACGCACACTTTCCAGGAATCCAAACCTCATCGTGTCGCGTATTGTCTCTGTCGTTACCAGCGAGTAGTCAACAAGCTCTTCAAAGTACTCGAGTGACCGCGGTTCATCGCAGACTATACGTGCGGTATCCAAGCTGAATGGTCCTTGAAATACAAGCAGTTTATTGAAAAAGGCACGCAGGTCCGTCGATAGGAGTGAATAACTCCAGGCGATTGCATCAATTAAAGCCTGATGCCTGGTCGACCCGGCCCTCGTGCGCACAAGCACATCAAATCGATGATCGATCGCTTCGGCTATCTGTGAGACCGACATCGTGCGGAGCCTCGAAGCAGCCATTTCGAGAGCAAGCGGTATTCCATCCAGTCGATTTACCAAGCGAGCAATGGTTACTGCATTTCGTTGGGTAAGCTGGAAATCCGGAGCTACCATCTGAGCTCTATTAATAAATAGTTGTACGCTCGGGAATTCATATAATCTTGATACTGACTGTAACTCGCGCGGTGTCGATAATGGTCTGATCGCGATAATAATCTCTCCCGGAACCCGAAGCGGAACACGCGATGTGATCATCACTCGAAGCGTTTCGATCGAGGATAGCAGGATTGAAACGATCCTGCCTATGTCGGAAATTAGGTGTTCGCAGTTGTCAAGAATAATCAGGTACGGCTGCCCGTTAAGCAATTGTCTTAGGTCGGTAGCTAATACATCCGAGTTCAGCGCTGCGTTAGCTTGGTTGGTTATCGCGGCCAAAACGTCCTGCTCGTTCCCGACCGTATTCATGTTGATCCAGATAACCCGATTGTTGTAAACACGTTGCAGTGAGACTGCGCATTCGGTCGCAAAACGGGTCTTTCCGGTGCCACCAAGTCCGGTGACGGTCACCAGCCGGCCGTCAGGTCTAAAGTTGGAATCAGTATCCGCCAGGTTGGGCAGCCGTAAAAGTTCAGTAACTTGCGAAAGTTCGCTTTCCCTACCGAAGTATCGATTAATCGGTGCGGGCAAACCGGCAGATCGACTAACCACGGCTTGCCTACTGGCACTCTTTGATGCACGGCTATACCCGCGTCTTGGCTGCGTCTTACAGGTAAAAGATGCACTGACGAATGGCTCGATCAGGGATGACAGACTGTGTCCCGGCGTCTCATTAATGGCCTGCAACTGCTTACAGTAATTGAGGTAATGGCGTACTGCGTACTGCGTCTGACCTAGTTCTAAGTGAAGTTGCACCCTAAATGTATGCAATTCTTCTTGGTCTGGAGACACAGAGATTGCAGTCATCACGTGGTCGAGCGCTTCTTGATACCGTCCGTTAGTTCTAAGTGCTAATACTAGCTCTGTTACTACTCTACAATGTAGAGTGGTGATACGATCACGTTCGTTAATCACCCAGTCATCATAGAATCCTGGCAGTAGCTCGCCGCCATACTCGCTCAGCGCGGCGATACATAGGCAACGCGCATTAATTACAGCATCACTTTTGAGCCATCGGATTCTTGCGGTCGTATACTGTAGTTCCAGTCTGGGTGCCATGTATTGCGCTCGATGTTGAGGCTGTTCATTTCTGCTTCGGTTACTTTGATGGCTTTCTCATAGTTGCGTGTGTCCAATTCCGATCGCACTAATAACCCTGTCTTTGTAGTCGTCTTTGCGATCAAATCGACAATGACCTGACGGTTTATGAGCGGCTGACCGCGCCAGTTCTGAGATATGTGGCAGAAGAGCCGGTGTTCTATCTTATTCCACTTTGATGTACCTGGTGGATAGTGGCACACAGTTATCGATATGCCGGTTTCGTTAGATAACCTCTGTAGTTCACGCTTCCACAGGCGAACACGGGAGCCATTTGAGCCTCCACCGTCACAGGTGATCAGAATACTGTGAGCTGTGGGGTAACGCTGTTTACCCATTCTATCCCACCAACAGCGAATGCTGTTGACGGCAAACTCGGCAGTATCATGATCAATGCCTACGGTTATCCAACCCTCGTTGGTGGCAATATCGTATACTCCGTACGGCACCGCTTTTCCAAGATCCTTGTTTATGAAGTCGTGGACCTGTACCTGATCTGGACAACCTGAGGGACGGTAATCGCTTCCATTACTCTTGAAATCACCCACCAGTTCTTTCTTCTTACAATCGATGGAAATCACGGGCTGTTCATTGTTCTGAAAGTCGATTGCCTGAGAGTTTATATGTTCAAATTGGGCGTCACGGTCCGGGTGGTTGGCACCCTCCTTTGTCTTTCGGTTCACTTGCCTACGGTAGTCAAGTCGTTCAAGTAAAATGGGGATCGTGTTCGGTGACACATCATGCCCCATCTCCTTGAGCGCGTCGCTCAACTTCACTCGGCTTTTTGAGACCCATACCAAAGGTCGCATGGGATCGCCCATTGTACTCGGTTCAACAGTCTTTCTAAGATCTTCCAACAACGTCGGATCTTCATCGGCGCGAAAGCGACGCCCAGCTCCCGCGCGCCTAATCCTGCCTGGGAGCTGTTGACAGGCCTTCAGCTCTTTGATACCCCTGCCAATCGTGCTTCGAGCAATCCCGGTAGCACGTGACACAGCAGCAATGCCACTCACAGTTGCTTCAGCAGCGGCAAATAGCCTGCGGCCACGTTCGTCCAAGCTGTCGCGAACAACCAGAAAACGACACCTAATAGCCTCTTCTTTGTCCATGCAAGGAGATTCGACACGGACGACCAGAATGACTCTATTTTATTGCCGACAACGTGTAAAAATGTGCCGCGCACGTAGCACATGGCGATTCACTAGAAGCCTGATGAAGAACGGGTATTTTCCGGCACTCATGTGAATAATTATCAGGTTATCCCGGCATTCATCCCAGGGCCGCTAAAATTGCTTAATCATCGCCCAGAAAGGGTGTAGTGCCCTGCTACGGCGGTGTGTG
>CAIONQ010000154.1 GCA_903859705.1 uncultured Chthonomonas sp. | reverse complement strand
CATTGCCTGAACTCCATCTCACAGAAGATTATCGGACAATTCGACGTTGGCAACCAAAATGACTCTATTAAATTCGAAACCAGACCGATATATCAACTACAGGTTCGACAGCCTACGCGCCAATAAGATGCGATAGCCCTGCCCATTAAAGCTGCCGATGTTGCCTGCAAAGGTGGTTTCTGCTTCCCTAATCGATGGTAGCGCAGCATCTGTTCGCCAGACTGCGGAAGGGCTGGAAGTGGATGTACCCGTAACCCAACGCAACGAAATCGATACCATAGTTGTGCTCGCTATAGACAAAGAAGCCCACAGAATAAATCCCATAACCTCAGTAGCATCCCTCAATAGCGGTGCGCGTGCCATAGCCAGCAATGTTTACCAGAATAACCCGAGTTATAGCCCCGCAATGACTATAGATGGAGATGAAAAAACGCGCTGGGCAACCGATGCAGGCACCCGGAAGGCATGGCTGCAGCTGGATTTGAAACGATCGCAAGATATTGGGGGCGTGCGGATTGTGCAGGAGAAGGCGTACGCAGACCGAATTACGCGCTTTCAAATTGAGTATCGCAGCAGCGGCAGCGGCCCGTGGTTAACGGCTGCGGTCGGATCGTCGCTGAACAAACCCGATAGCAAGATTCATTTTGCCACTGTAAATGTTCGCCAGGTAAGGCTGAATATTCTGGATACCATTCCGTTCGGAGGGCCAACTATTAGTGAGTTTGAGCTATTGGCTCCAACAGATAAGTAATCCCGTCGGCAACTGGCACTCCCTCAGCAGGAGATTGTACAAAAGGCCGCGCAACAGTAAGGCGGTAATCATATATGGCGCCTGAGCGCGCCAACCCGATCGGAGGCTCATACAAAATGAGATCGTGCTGGATACAGGGAGCAGCAACCGCGGCGCTTGCGGTGCTGTTGGGCACTGCCGGGGTTACAGGCATGGCGCAGAAACCTGAAAAGTGGAAAGTTGGAACGCCCATTGTTACCTACTGGGCTGGCCCGGCAATGACAGATGCTGCCGCCACTCAAATGCAAGAGGGCGGATGGAACCTGGTTTGGTGCAGCACAATTCAGGAGATGGACGTTGCGCACCGGCATGGCCTGCGTGCGCAGTTGTTTGATCCGCTGCTAAACCCCGCTTCTCTTGATAACAAAGAGAAACGCGCAAAGCTGGATGCTCTGATCGAAAAAGTGAAGAACCACCCGGCAATGTACTGTTACTTCATTACGGATGAACCCGGGGCAGAGCTGTTTCCTGGCCTGGGCAAGCTGGTGGCGTATCTGCGGAAGAAAGACCCTGCACACCTCGCCTATATCAACCTGTTTCCTACCTATGCCGATAATGAACAATTGGGAACCGAAGGCGATATTGTTACGGCGTATCAAGAGCACATCGATCAGTATGTAAGTACGGTTCGACCTGGCCTCATTAGCTGGGATCATTACCAGTTTGCCGTAGTGCGCGATATGCCAGATTACTTCTTGAATCTGGCAATGATTCGCAAAAAGTCTCTCTCAAGCCGCATTCCATTCCTGAACATCGTGCAAGCCTGTACTTGGACAAAGTCTATGCGGGAACCCAACGAGGATGAGATGCGCTACCTGGTGTACACAACTGCCGCCTACGGCGCTCAGGGAATCTCTTACTACGTGTACACTCCGCCCACCGATCATAGCCCGGGTATTGCCACTCCAGATGGCCAGCCTACACGCGTCTATGGCTGGCTCAAAGTTCTAAACCCGGAGTTTTCTGCCATCGTTACGCAACTGCAGCCCCTCAAATCGCTGGGGGTTTACCATGCAGGCATGCTCCCTCCCGGCGCAGTTGCGCTGCCGAAACATGGCGCATTTCGCTTTGATCCGCCAATAGCACGCCAGGAGTTCATCAAAGATAAGCCCGTTAAGGGTGCCCTCATAGGTGACTTTGGTGCCCACGGTACAGCTACTCACGCTGTGGTGGTTAACCTGGATTACAAAGCCAGCGCAACACTCACAGTGCGAGGCCCAGGTAGCCTTGAGGTGTTTGATGCGTCTACTGGCAAGTGGGCTCCCTGCGGCAGCAACCATGCCACACTGCAGCTACAGCCAGGCGGCGGCAAACTTATCCGGGTAGCCGGTACAAAGTAGCCAAAAACTAGCATAGATTAAAAAGAGCCGCCTTCCAAAACCTGGAAGGCGGCTCTTTTTTGTTACGCTTGTGTGAAGGCCTACAGAGAAACAGCCCACACATTTCGGAAGCTTACGGGGCTGTGATCGCCCTGCAAAACAATTGGGCCAGTTTTGGTCATACCCTTAAACTCGCCGTATTGAATGCCGGTTGGGCCATTAAACTCGGTGTTGTTCTGCACAATAACGCCATTGAAGAAAACGGTGGCACGTGGTTTCTCCACCACAGTGCCGCTGCCATCAAAGCGCGGGGCTCGGAAAACGATATCCAGCTTCTGCCACTCGCCGGGCTTCTTGCTTGGGTTGGCCATCGGGGCCTTCTGGCTGTACAATGCGCCCGCATCACCTGCTCCGGGATTTACATTGCCGTAAGAATCCAGGATCTGAACTTCGTAGCGGCCATGCAGGCCAATTCCGCTGTTGCCCTCACCAATCGATTTGCCGTTTGCATCTACAGCGCACTTAAACTCTGCATGCACATAGCAATCGCCAAATTCTACTTTGGAAGTGAGGTCGTCCTTGTTGGGTGTGGCAGCCTCTCCGTCCACAGTCCAATCGCCATCGGTCTTCGAGTAGCGCTTATAAAAGTTGGCGGCAATCTGCTCTGGCTTGCCGGTAAACAGCATCACAGCGCTGGTCGGCGGCTTAGAGGCCATTCCGAAGCCAGTAAGTGGCTCGGCTGGTGCAACAGGACCAGCAGGGCCCTGCGGAGCAGCAAACAGTCGCCCGGCGGTGAGGCCCACAATAACGGCGCCCACAATGGCAGCCGCTGTAAACGTGCGGTTAGTAACTTTCACGAACGTACATCCTTCTCTGTCTCTGAGTAAACTCGAGATCAGGCGATGATCTTCTTAATTGGTTCTACTGGCACAACCCCCACCAGCTTCTGGTTGAGGCCGTTGTAGAAGTAACTGAGGCGGTTAGGCTCCAGCCCCATCTGATGCAGCACCGTGGCATGCAGATTCTTAACATGGTAGCGGTCTACTGCCGCCTCCATGCCAAGCTCATCTGTTTCACCTGCGGTAACGCCGCCTTTAATTCCGCCACCCGCCATCCACATGGTGTAGCCATAGGCGTTGTGGTCTCGGCCATCTCCGGTTCCGTGCGAGGTACGGCCAAACTCACCGCCCCATACAACGAGAGTAGAATCCAGAAGGCCGCGTTGTTTCAGATCTTTGAGCAGTGCCGCAATCGGCTGATCGGTGCGCAGGGCGTTGCGGTTATGATTGGGTACCAGGCCACCGTGTGCATCCCAGAAGTTGAGGAAGTTGGTGTTACCACCGCCGGCGTATAGCTGGATAAAACGCACTCCATGCTCTACCAGGCGCCTTGCCAGGAGGCAACGGTATCCAAAATCTTTGGTCTCTTCCCGGTTCAGGCCATACATCTCTTTTGTGGAGGCACTTTCCTTGGTGATATCCACTGCTTCCGGGGCGTGGCTCTGCATTTTGTATGCCAGTTCGTAGCTTGCCATGCGCGCCGCCAGGTTGCTATTATCTGCACGAGGAGCCCGGTGAGATTCGTTCAAATGCCCCAACGAATCCAGAATATCGCGCTGCATTGGGTCTGTCATCCCAGCAGGCGGAGCCAGATCCAGAATGGGGTCTCCGGCCGCGCGAAGCACCGTTCCCTGGTAGGCGGCCGGCATGTATCCGGACGACCAGTTTTTGGCGCCAGATATTGGCCCGCCGGTGGTATCCATCATCACCACGAAGCCTGGCAGGTTCTGGTTTACGCTGCCAAGCCCGTAGTTCACCCAGCTGCCGAGGCTCGGGCTGCCGGTAAGAATTTTGCCGGTGTTCATCTGGATCATTGCAGAGCCATGAACGGGTGCATCGGAGTACATGGAGTGAATAAAGGCCATATCATCTGCACAGCCGCCAAGGTGCGGGTACAGATCAGATATCCATTTACCGCTCTGGCCATACTGCTTGAACTTCCAGCGCGGCTCCATCAGCTTCAGTTCCGTTGGCTTATTGCCGTTTCGGAAGCTGCGAACAGTAATTGTCTGGCCATCTCGCCCAATTAGCTTGGGCTTGTAATCAAAGGTATCCAGCTGGCTTGGGCCGCCATACATAAACAGAAAAATTACGCTCTTAGCCTTCGCGGGGAACATTGGCGGTTTGGGAGCAAGCGGATTAGCCCCCGCAGCAGCAGGCTTGTTTTGATCCGCAGCCTGAGCTGCATTAAAAAAGCCATCCATGGAAAGCATCCCGGTCATTGCAAGGCCCGTAAAGCCCGCGCCGGTTTCCCACAGCATCTCACGCCTGGTTGTTTTGCAAATACCGCTCATCCAGCTCTCCCATGCCGTACCAGTGTTCCGGTAGGCACCCACGTTCCCTCAATCCAGATAAAAGAACTCGTTAAGGTTCAACGCAGCGAGGCATAAATACTCCTGCGCCTTCTCTTCGTTGGCACCTTTTGCCCGCAGGCGACCAAGCAACCGAACTCCTTCGGAAATCTCGGCTACCGTAGGTTTGCGCTGCATGGTGAGTGCAAACACGCGTGCCACATACTCTGCATCCGGTTTCCCGGGAAGCTCTTTGCGAATTCTGGCTGCCATTTGTGCCGCTTGCGCAGCAGCAAATGGGCCGTTGAGAAGCCCCAGAGCCTGGGTTGGCTGTACCGAGGCAAACCGCGAGGCACTTGTCCTGTCCGGATCTGGCATGTCAAAACTCGCGAACAGAGGATATGTCAGCGAACGCTTTGCGTGAACGTAAATCGATCGTCGGTTCTTCTGCTCCGGCCTCATTCGGTCAGTATACCAGTCGTTGCCCGGTATGGATTGTGCAGCCAGAATATCCTTTGCTATATCCGGGTACACGGGCTCGCCAAACATATCCAGATTCAGTGCTCCAGATACCGCCAACATGCTGTCTCGAATCTCTTCTGCCTCCAGGCGGCGCATATCAAATCGCCAGAACAGATCGTTTACCGCATCGGTGCGCAGCCCAACCGGATTCGGCCGCGAGCTTTGCTTATAGGCGTTGCTGGTTAATATAAGGCGGTGCAGGTGCTTTACGCTCCAGCCGCCCTTCACAAACTCTGTGGCCAGCCAGTCCAACAGTTCCGGATGCGTGGGCCGTGCGCCCTGCAGGCCAAAATCATTGGGAGTGCGCACTATTCCTCTGCCAAAATGCCCTTGCCATATCCGGTTTACCATCACGCGCGCCGGCAGAGGGTTTTTTGAATCTGTAAGCCAGTTTGCCAGCTGTGTTCGGCGGCCACAGGTTTTGGCGCTGGCGGGTATGGCTGTATCTACAGCCTCACCACCACCCACACACTCTGGAAAGCCCGCGTTCACCTTATCTCCCGGGGCAAGCGGGTTGCCTCGTTTAAGCACGAAAGTATCTGGTGCCTTAGAGCCGGTTTCTGTTACGCAGAGCACCTTCATCTGAGGCACATCCAGCTTATCCAGATTCACCTTTTCGGCATTGATTCGGTTAAATAGTTCTGCTTTCTCTTTGCCAGAAATCTGAGCGAGCTCAGCTTTCAGCAAAGTGGGCAGCCCAAGGTTGCTGCTATCTGCCAGGGGTGAAAGCGGCCGGCGCGCAAACCCAGGGCCACTCCAGGAGAGGTTGAGGCCAAACAATGAAACTCCCTGAAAATAGTCTATGCGGAAGGGGGTGGCCCCTACAGGCAAGTGGATGGTTGCTGCCTGTTCTGCGCCTTGCCCTCCGCCCGCTTTTTCCGTTAGCTTCTTGCCAGCTACCATCAGGCGGGAGCCATCGTCAGAATCGATGTAGAAGGTGTAGTCTCCATCTACCGCGATTCGGAATTCACCCTCAAACACATACCCGAAGTTTTCCTCACGGCGTCGGCCCTTGATGGTAACAATAGAGGGCTTCAACTCGCCCTGAGATACCGGCTTAAGGCTATCAAAATCTGGCATGCTATTAAAGGCGCCCTCGTAATAGCGATACCGTAGCGAAGCAAAATCCGTGGGCTGAATAAGTTTGTCTCGCCCCTTTTTGTACTCCGCCTCAATGGCCGATAGTTGGCCTGCCGCTGCTTTGCGCCTGGATTCAAGATCGGCAACTTTGCGATCATATTCCAGTTTCTCGGCTGGCGTTGTAAACAGAGTCATCTCATCGGTGGCGCCGCCGTTCTTAAACCGATTGATGTTGTGAAACACCGCAGCCAGCCGATAGTAATCTTTCTGAGGAATGGGATCGAACTTATGATCGTGGCAGCGCGCGCAATCGAGGGTTAGCCCCAGAAACGCCTGGCCGGTGGTGGTTACCAGATCGTCCAGGTCATCATACTCAGCCTGTTTTAGGTCTGCCGGTTCATCATCCCATATTCCCAGCCTGTAGTAGCCTGTGCCTATCAGCCCTTCTCCGGCCCCACCGCCAATCTCATCCCCTGCAATCTGTTCCTGCACAAATCGGCTAAAGGGCCTGTCTTCATTGAAAGCCCGGATAACGTAATCGCGATATTTGTAAACGTTGGGTTTGGGATTATCGCGCTCGTAAGAGTTTGTTTCGGCGTAGCGCACCACATCCAGCCACCGGCGCCCCCAGCGTTCGCCATAGTGTGGCGAGGCTAGCAGCCTATCTATCAGGGCATCGTAGGCATTGGGGGATTTGTCTGCCTCAAATGCAGTAATCTCTTCAGGTGTGGGGGGCAGGCCAATTAAATCATAGGAGAGGCGCCGAATCAAATCTCGGCGGCTCGCCGCTGGCGATGGCTGAGGTCGCGTTTCTCCAACCCACTGAGGATAAAGGCATCAATTGGGTTTCGCACCCATGCTTTTGCCTTTACCTTTGGCACTGCGGGCATACGCACCGGTTGAAATGCCCAGTGCTTTTGCGCTGCCTTTGCGTCAATCGGCTTTGTGATGGAGGATGCCGGCCAATGTGCCCCTGCCGCGGCCCACGCCACTAGAGCATCACGTTTCGGAGCAGCTAAGTTTCCAGAGGGGGGCATTTTTGCGGCACCGCCGTCGCCGTTCAGCCGCTTAACAATTTCTGATGCCTTATCGGCAGGCACCGGCACATCCAGGCGCAATCCGCCAGCCGGGCTCTGCTTGCCATGGCAGCCAGTGCAACTGGCAAGCAGTACTGGGCGCACATCTCTTTCAAACTGGCGTGCAGAAGAATCCGCCACAGAAGCAGGTGGTGCAGCCACCGCGGCGGCAGGGGCCAAAGCGATTCCGACGGCAATAAACAGCAGCCTGTGAAAGTGTGTGAATCTGTAACTCATAGGTTTGATGCATTAACAGACATCGAATATGGCAAGAGGTAACAGCAAAGAGCTGAGAGTTGCCAATCAAGTAACAACCACAAACCTGGCAACCTGTACAGGATTGAGTCCGGTTTGCCTGTCTGGCCTTGGTTCTGGCTGGGCAAATCCATTAAGATCTACTGCTCTGGCCCGAATTTCATAGGTTCCCGGCGGTATCTTGCCAATGTGGAAACTCCAGGAGGCCATAGTGTAGGGCATTGGCCAAATGGTGGGGCTTCTTTTGCTCTTCCTGAATCCGTACACTGCGCTCACATCGGTACCAGGCGGCAGTTCACTATTCCAGTGCGTTGGTGCTGGCTGAATTGTGGCAGTTCGCCAATTTGCATGCTGCCATTCGCTGCTCTGTGGTGTAACCGGAGCTTGCCTGGTGGTAATTGGGCGCAGCCAGCATTCCACCCTCGCCAGGCCGGATAGCCCGCATACAACCACACCTCTGAGCGTGAGATCGATTCCTACCGTTACCTTCTCTGGAATATCGTTTAGATAGGCCGCCGTTTTAAGGTGAGATTCCGGATCGTTGTTGGCATCTGCGTAGGTATCATTTGCCCGAAACTCGTTCGTGAGCGTGATTTTGTTGAGCCATTTGATGGATTTGAACCCGTGAGCCCATGGGATAACCATGCGAACCGGGCCCCCACGCTCGGGTGGAAGAGGCTGACCATTCAGGCGGTACACAAGGCAGGCTGGTGGGCAACCAGGTGGGCTTTCGAGGGCATCGGTGAGGCTAAGAGAAGATTGAAACAGTTGGGAGGCTTCGTTGTTATGAAACCCACTGTAGTAAACGCGCCGAACGTTACTGCACTGGCCAACCAGGCCAAGTACAGTGCGCAGTGGAACTCCTTCCCACAAGCCCTGGCCCAGCGGTTCCTCAATGTTCAGGCACTGCATCACCTTGATAAATGTTACATGCCCTGCATCGCCAAGTGCCAGCAATGCCCGGTAGTCAAGGGCGTTGCCGGAGGCCCTGGTAAGAGGAATGGCTACCTTTGTTGTTCCTTCACCCAGAATCTCCAACTGCCAGGTTTGTGGGGTAAGCCCTGCATCTACCTGCTTCTCACCGCGCAGGCTGTGCGGAATGGGGGCTCCACGTGAAACATCTACAAACTTATCGGCAGGTGTAAGAACCGGTCTATAGCTGTTAGCGTTTTCTGCATCGGCAGGCAGCACCGCTGCAATACCAAGCGATGCAGAAATTACTTCACGCCGTGTAGCGGATATCGGGTTGCGCATCGTTGGTCCTCTCAGTTGCCTAAGTCAGCTGCCAAGCACAATATGTCGATCTTTGTAACCACCTCTTGGGAACATCTCGAGACCCAGGTCTCCCGGAATGTAGTGCCAGGCAGTTCTGAAACTGCTTCGGCCGGAGCTATTTGCGCGCGCGCCATGCAGCAAATTGGCAGAGAATAGCACAACGGTGCCGGCCGGGCACACAACATCCACCGCCCGGGTTTCGTCTACTGCGGCCCACTGCCCATGCGCAAGTATCCCGCTACCGGAAGCATGTTCCACCAACTCTCCGGTTTTGTGGCTGCCGGGTAGCACCATAAGGCAGCCATTTTCGGTATCAGTGGGCTCCAGATAGATGGCACAGCTAACCACACGGCCCGAGTTTGTGCCGAAGTAGTGGTTATCTTGATGCCAGCCAGTAGAGGTTGCCCCTGCCGTGTGCATAGGGAAGAATTTGGACCCGAACATGTCTATATTCGGGCCGATGAGTGATTCTACCCGGGAGAGAATCTGCGGGAGCTTTGCAAGTCCCAGCACCCTGTCATCCGCCACACAAACTCCCTGTACTTTGTGCAAAAGCCCGGGAATGGGGTTTCCGGCGGCATCTGGCGCTAGCGAAAAGTGCTCGGAAGGCTTCTCCATGGCAGAGGCTCTCTCAACCAACTCTTTAAAAACCTGGAGGTAGGGTTCCCGGGCCACCGCATCTAACAGACCCGGGAATATTAAATAACCGTTGTCTGTAAACTGAGCTAATTCTGATTGTGAGAGTGCCATGTATCGTCCTCGAGCTCGCAATTCGTGCGGGCAAATTCTGGTTTACGTTACTCGCCATTGCTATTGCGCACGGTGCGATTCCTGCTACAAGGCCCACACTGATACTAATCGCTCAACGTGATAGCGCCACCCAAGTTATGAAACTTTTTGCAGCTACTCATCAGTCTATTAACTATGAGCTTTGATTTGCACTGCCGCATATTATGCTTACATTATCAAAATTAATTGCTCGCAGTTGAACAATTAGGTCGGAACTGCCGTATAATTAAGCGGGACCGGGCGCCAATGATGCGCCGATCTTGCAGTGCCACACACCAGGAGTCAACAATTTATGAGCCTCGCTCAGATCAGCGACCTCTCCACGACCGAAACCCACTCTGATACCTATCGGGCCGCTTTTCAGTTCGCCCTTGAAGCCATGCAGAATGGTGGAATACCTTTATCGCTAGCTACGCTCTCCCGGTTAGATCAGCTGGCGAACAGCCTCCCTGCCATCATCAGCGACTCCACTGAAAGCCTTCTTGATGATAGGCGTATTTGCAGGCGTGCCATTATTGATGCCTCGCGCAGGGCCATGAGAGAAGAAATAGATCGGGTTATGGCAGCGCTGGATGATGTGAGGCAGCGTGCAGCAGATGATACTATCTATGTGGACCCCATACTGCTGGATGAGGCTACCTGCGCGGCGCTGAACGCCTGCGTAAGCGTAAGCGATCAGCCCTTCCGCACTACCATGCGCCACCTGGATACCGCACGGGCCATCCTCAATAACCTGTTGCTGCCGGGGCGAAGGCTTACATCCAACTAACATCGGATGCCCACTGCCGTGTTAGATCGGTATTTGCCACACATACAACACCAGTACCCAACCGTAAAATTGCGGAATAAAGAATCAAAAGCCCCGGAAGCCAATTGGCTCCGGGGGCTTTTGTATTGGATAGATATGTATGATAACGGTGAACAGAGCTACGGGGATATGGCGTGGTGCTGGATGTAGCTCTTAATCCAGATATTGCCGGTTCGCACTGTAATAAATCCCAGCACGAGTATTACGACTATCAGCCCGATCGTTGCAACTGCCAGCGATACAGGACTATCGCGCAGCGACCAGGGCGTTGATGCCATATGGACCACCTCCTCTCCATCAAACGATAGCGGAAGGCTTCCAGACAGACCCGCCCTGTGGCGGAGTCGACAACATATTTATGCTTTAAAACGCTATTCCCTGCAAATTTAGCGAGAGCAACTCATCGTCCGTTCAAAGAATACAAACGCTCAAATAGATAGCGGCGTCATCACAGCCCAAGTTCTGCCAGGCCGGTTGCGGTGATTAGCTTAATCGCTACTTCTCTGGCCGCATCTACAGACAGACCTTGAACCTTAACTTCAATTTCTTCAGGAACTTCGCCAAAGCGAGCGGCTATTTGTGCCATAAGCAACAGGTGCATGCCTTCCTGCCGGCCCTCTTGCCGGCCCTCTTCTCGGCCCTCTTGCCGGCCCTCTTGCCGGCCCTCTTGCCGGCCTTGCTTAATAAATAGCTTTTGCATTGGTGCCAGTGTTTTCACGGTTTGCTGCTCCTCTAAGCCCGGTCTCACGGCGTACAGAGCCTTAGATCACTATTCTTTTCATAGGTGCTGGCAACATCACAATCCAAGTTCTGCCAGGCTTGTTGCGGTGATTAGCTTAATCGCTACTTCTCTGGCTGCATCTACAGACAGACCTTGAACCTTAACTTCAATTTCTTCAGGAACTTCGCCAAAGCGAGCGGCTATTTGTGCCAGAAGCAACAGGTGCATGCCTTCCTGGCGGCCTTCCAACATGCCCTCTTGTAGGCCCTCTTGTCGACCCTCTTGTCGACCTTCTTGTCGGCCCTCTTGTCGGCCCTCTTGTCGGCCTTGCTTAATAAATAGCTTTTGCATTGGCGCCAGTGTTTTCACGGTTTGCTGCTCCTCTAATTCGTGAACCCGGGCTACATAAGTAGTCTCATACTGTTCGGTTTGTGGCATAAGCAGATCGATAAACAGTATCAACTGCTCTATCTTCACTTTAGAATGGGAACCTGTTTGCGCATACAGCGATTCTGCTATCCGCAGCTTCCACTCAAACCGCGACTCTGGTTGTCCATACGTTTCAAGCGACTTTAGATGCGCCATCACCACTACGGCAAATGGGTTGGTGCTTGCCTCCAGCATATCCCACTGGCTGCTGTAATCCAACAGCTTGGCGATTGGAAAATGCATACAAACATTGAACCCACCGGCTGCGAAGGAGTATGTATCTGGCTTCCAATCCGAATCGCTATCTCCAAGCACTGCTACTGTAACTACTTGCTCCTGCAATATCAGGGAGATGGAAGTATTATAAGTATACAACCGCTCCTCAATATCTTTATCTACCTGGTTCTGAAACTCCATGTGGATTAGCAATGTACGCAGCGATCCATCTACCGTTTGAACCCGTGCCAGCTTATCCACAGAGCTCTTACCGATTTTAGCACGGCGCCTTATCAGCCGAAACTCCTGCTCTAGAAACACCGGTGGAATGCCCCAATCTACCAGCGCAAATAACTCAGGAAACAACAGCTCCAGAAATGGGCCAAACAGCTGCTGTATGGCCTCTTTCCAGGCACCATCCCAATCTACACGAGGTTCCCGGGTAACCCGCTTGCGTTGCTGTTTTATAGTCATTGCATCTTCCCACCCATCACCCTCAGTACACAGGTTTGTAAGACGATCATAACAACAAAAACAGTATATCTAATAAAGCGTATTTATGTCTACTAAAAGTTATAATATGAAGGATCGAATTGTGAACGTACCGAACATACTTAAGTCGCCTTTGGCCACATGGGAGCAATGCCGATTTCATATGGCCTTGTTCCCCGTTCTGTGCTACAACGTTATAGCTTCTGTAAATCTCATTAGTTCACCACACGGGGGTACGCCATGGGCTTTCCATCTCTTCTCAGGGTAACGGCTTCCATTGCACTGCTGGTATCTGTTGCTTGCGGCACGTTGGCACAGCAAACAAAGCCCTGGCACACTCCATGGAGTTTGAAATCGCTAGGGAATGCGCCTTCTTATGTGTTGGACCCCACCCATGGTGCCCCCGCCGACGGCATCAAAGCGATCTTCTTTGATGGCGTGCCATACAAGGGACACCACACACGTGTTTTTGCTTATATCGGCATCCCCAAAACAGAACCTGGCCACAAAATTCCGGCAATGGTGCTGGTGCACGGCGGAGGGGGTTCGGCATTTATTCCCTGGGTAAAACTCTGGATGGATCGTGGATATGCGGCTATCAGTATGGATACCTGTGGGTGTATCAACGAGGGCCGGTACTCCAATCACCCAAAAGATCCTCAGGGCGGACCACCAGGGTGGGGCGGCTTTGATCAAGTTGATGACCCTATCGAAGATCAATGGACCTACCACGCAGTTGCAGATGCCATCCTCGCACACTCGCTTATCCGATCCATGCCAGAGGTCGACCCCAATCGCACAGGCCTAACCGGTATCAGCTGGGGTGGCTACCTCACGTGCATTATTGCAGCCGCCGATCCAAGGTTTCGGTTTGCCGCCCCCGTTTATGGCTGCGGGTTTCTGGGCGAAGATTCGGTATGGGTGCCAACCTTTACCGGCATGGGGCCGCAAAAAGCCGAGAACTGGCTTAAAATGTGGGATCCATCGGTTTACCTGCCGCAGGTACGCATGCCGATGCTGTGGGTGGATGGCACCAATGATTTTGCCTACCCGCCAGATTCTTTGCAGAAGTCTTACCGCCTGCCCAAATCACCTCGCACTCTGTGTATGCGCGTGCGCATGCCGCATGGCCATGGCGGAGCCGGTGAAAACCCGGCGGAGATTCTTGCTGTAGCAGATGCAATGTTCCGCGATGGCAAACCACTGGCAATAATCACTGGCGTATCTGCCTCCGGGCAAACGGCACAGGCTACCTTCCACTCCTCAGCCCCTATTGTTAAGGCAGAGCTAAACTACACCGTAGATTCTGGCGCATGGCAACAACGAGATTGGAAAACCCTACCTGCTCAGTTGGCAGCAGGTAAGGTAACTGCGCAGGTACCGGCAGGCGCCACCGCCTGGTACATAAATGTGGAAGATAACAGGGGCCTGGTTGTAAGCACCGAGCACATTTGCCCACAGGCAGGTAAATAGACTAACGGGGGGCTACGCTTTGGACGAAGTTAAGTATCGAAGCTGGGTGGCGCATCGGCAGGGCCTCATTGGCACCCGCTTTTCAACGGCAAGAGAGGCCCTGAAAACTGCTGGATGGCAGCGATCTGTAGGCGGGGTTAGCCCCTACCTGGCCATCAAAGCCAGAAGCGGAGAAGGCAGGCAGACAGTAGATAGCCTGGCAGTAAGCCTTGAGCTGTTTGAACTACCGAGCGCGCGCGCCTGCACGTATCTGCTGCCAGCCGATCACTTTGCACTTGGCCTGGCCGTGGCTAAGCCGCATAGCGGTTCCACCGAACTTTCCACCGCTCGGAAACTTGGATGTTTGGAAGAAGAAATTGATGCCCTGAAACTTGGAGTGGCTGCTGCACTGAAGAGCGGCCCACTATCGCCAGCCGATATGAAGCCAAAACTGGGCAACCTGGTGCGCAGCTTTGGAGAAGAAGGAAAGAAAAAGGGGCTTACCACCTCTTTGCCTCTTGCCCTATCTCTGCTTCAAACCGATGGGGTAATCCGGCGGAAGCCAGCCAACGGCCGCCTGGATACGCAACGTTACGATTACGAACTTTGGGATCCGCCCATAACAGATATGCCAGATGCCGAAACTGCTGCCAGAGAGCTGGCCATTCAGTACTTTAGCTGGGCAGGCGCTGCAACGTTGAAAGAGTTTCGAGAGTTTAGCCTGCTATCCGTAAAAGCAGCACAGGCTGCCCTAACTTCTTCAGGAGTACATGCCTTCGAAGCTGGCACAGATCTGCTTTCCTTTCCGGATGCAAGTGCGGAGTATGCCGAATACACCCCGCCTACTACCCCGGATTACCGTTTTGTTGGTTCCATGGATAGCTTTTTGCTAAACCGGCGAGGCAGCAGGTTCTGGCTGGCAGAGTCTGATCAGGCCAATCAAGCCCCCACAGAAAAGGGCTTAAAAAACGCAGGAGAGCTTACGGAACTGAGCTGCCATGGAATTCTGGATCGTGGCCGCCTGGTGGGATTGTGGGAGTTTGATTCGGTTGCTGGCGAACTGGTATGGATGTCGTGGGTTAAACACACCGATGCCCTGCTTGCCGCAGCAGCACAAACTGAGAAATATGTTCAAGAAGAGCTGGGAGATGCCCGCTCTTTTAGCCTGGATTCCCCAAAAAGCCGCGAACCAAAACTGCTGGCGCTGCGCCATCTGCGAGATGAGGCATCTGCCTGATATGGAGGCCAAGCAACCTGACCACAACGGTGCCATCTACACAATTGGCCACTCCACGCATGAACTGCCGCGTTTTCTGCACCTGCTGCACGCGCATGGTGTGGCGACTGTCGTAGATGTGCGATCCATGCCCTACAGCCGCTGGCAACCAGTTTATAACCGCGAAAACATTGCGAAAGAGCTGCCGCAGTTGGGCATTCAATACCTGTATGCTGGCACCAAGCTGGGCGTGCGCACGCCGGATCGCAACTGTTACGAAAACGGCCAGGTAGTGTATAGCCGCCTGGCAAAATCAGATCCCTTTCTGCGCGGAGTAACCGTTTTATCCGAGCTCTGCAAACAGAAACGTATTGCACTGATGTGCGCAGAGCAGGAACCGCTGGAGTGCCACCGCACGCTGCTAATAGCGCGCCACCTTGAAACCCAGGGAATTGCAGTAAACCACATCCTTGCCGATGGCAGGCTGGAAACCCACCAGCAAGCAATGCTGCGCCTTCTGGCACTTTTCAAAATGCCCGCAGAAGATCTGTTCCGATCCACCGAAGAGATAATTGCAGAAGCCTGCGAAAAACAGGAAAAGCGTGTGGCGTGGATTAACCCAGACCTGGTATAGGATGGCGCGCTCGGTGAGTGATATCACCAATAACAATACGGCCTGCCCATTTATTTGCGCAGGAAGGCAGAACCATGTTTTCACGCAAAGAAATACTTCAGGCAGCGGCCGCAGCCTGTTTGTCTACGGCATCAACCAACTCCCGGGCTGTGCCGAATTCCCCACTGCCTCCAGGCACCGTTAAAACAATCCGAATTGCCTCTAACTCCGCAGACCAATCCCGCCGCGCATCCGAAATAGTTGCAAATCGAATCCTAAAACGAAGCAACGTAACCATAGTGCGTACCGGTTCTGCAGCGTTAATTATTGAACTGGGTATCGATCCTACAATAACAGCTGGCGGATTTCAGGTTGCCCAGAAATCTGCCAGCCATATTCAAATTCTGGGTAGCAACCCCTCAGGGCTAACCGCAGGCTGCGGTAAGTTCCTGCGAACATCACGATTCCATTCAGAGGGCTTCGCTCCCTCAGAGTGGCAGGGTACCTCTGTGCCTGCCTGCCAGATGCGAGGAATCTACCTTGCAACACACTTTGCAAACTGGTACGAAGCCGCCCCCATCGCAGAGGTAGAAGAGTACTTAGCAGATCTTGCACTGTGGGGCGTCAACACCATTACCGTTACGTTTGGGCGCTGGCACTACCCGAGCTTTGATAACCCTGCCGCAGCCGAAAGCATTCAACGGCTCAACATACTGCTTAAGGCGGCCCGCGCGGTTGGCCTTAAGGTAATGATGATCACCAACCCAACAGAAGGTTTTAACACAACACCGAAAGAGCTGCTTGCAATCCCAGTGCCAGATGCACTGGGCAGGCGAGGGCACTTTGGGGTGAACCTCTGCGCAAGCAAGCCAGAGTCTCGAGCGCTCATCGTCGCAAATTTCCGACGCCTGCTGCGTGAATTCTCAACATCTGGCCTGGATTATGTGGACTTCTGGCCCTATGATGAAGGTGGGTGCGGCTGCCCAGATTGCTGGCCATGGGGAGCTAAAGGCTACCCAAACCTGTGTAAAGAGCTATCACAGGTTGCACGCAAACAGTTCCCACACATCAAAGTGGCCCTATCTACCTGGATGTTTGATACTCCTGATGCCGGCGAATGGGAAGGGCTAACGCAGTTACTTGCCAGAGACAAGAGCTGGCTCAACTTTATTCAGGCAGATTCCCACGAGGATTTCCCGAGATATCCTCTGGAGCACGGTGTACCAGGTGGCCTGCCGCTAATCAATTTCCCAGAAATAAGCATGTGGGGCCAAAACCCATGGGGCGGTTACGGCGCCAACCCGCTTCCGGCACGCTTCCAGAGGTTATGGAACCAAACAGAGCGTAAGCTCTCTGGCGGCTTTCCTTACTCAGAAGGCATTTATGAAGACATTAATAAGGCAATTTGTACTCAGCTGTACTGGAGCCCGGATAAGCCAGCCTCCGAAACGGTAAAAGAGTACGTGGCTTATGAGTACTCTCCAGAGGTTGTAGATTCCGTAGCCCGGGCAATAGAGATTATGGAAACCAACCACCAACGGAAGCAGATTGGCCCCTCTGCTGCAGATGCGCTGATGCTAATGGAAGAGGCTGACCTAAAGCTCACACCACAGGCCCGTACAGGCTGGCGGTGGCGCATTCTCTACCTGCGTGCCGTAATCGATGCCGAAATGCTACGCACCGGGGGCAACCTTACCGGGCCAAAGCTCAAAAGTGCATTTGAGGAGTTAACCAAAATTTATCGGGCAGAAAATTCACACTCCATGCCCATCCACCCACCGGTTGTTAAGGATGTTGTGTAACCGGCATGTAGCAATATGACAGTGCCTTCTTACAAATTCAGATATTTCGTGTTTCAGCCAGATTAAGCTTTGTTCCTGATTCAAGCTATCCGTGCCATCAAATCTCGGGCAGCATCACGCCAGTGCTCAAACTCAAATTCAAACCCCGCCTCCAGCAGCCTGCCCGGCTCTACACGCCGGCTCTTCAGCACCAACTCTGTTTCAGTGTTCAGTAACCGCGCACCAATCTCAAGCATCCACTGTCTGGTTGGTATTCCAAAGTTAATGCCTGCCTCCTGGCGCAGCACCCGCATAAACTCTTCATTCGGGAGCGGGTCGGGCGCACATACGTTTACGGCACCCTCCATCTCGTTAGCTATCAGCCAGTAAACTGCACGCACAAAATCTATTTCGTGTATTCAGGATACATACTGCTTCCCATTGCCCTGTGTGCCCCCAGGTCCTTGGCGGGCAAGCCGTAGCATAACATCAAGAATCCCACCAAGATCTGGGCTCATCGTCATTGCAGAGCGCAAAAGAACAAGGCGCGAGTGGAGTTGGCTCTGGAAGAAAGTATCTCCGAACGGTTTGCCGCATGGTATCTGCAGTTAACACTTCGGCCAATCAGGTTAATTACAACATCTGCGCACTCTATTGGGTCCGCAAGCGCATTTACGGAACAGCCATCCCACTGCAGCCAGTTATCGGCCGCGCCGGGCCTACGGCTAAGTGTGGTAACCCAATGCCCGCCTGCAGTAAATGCCGCGTAAGCAAAGTACCAATCTGCCCACTACCGCCGCCAATCAAAATATGCATTCTGCCTACTGAAAACGAGGAAACCACGGAATGAGCGCGGAATCATCAATAAAGTTGCACACACTATAAGTGAACACGTTCACTTATAGTGTATCTCTCATCGGCCACAATCCATCAAGGGCAAATATGAAAATCGCGCACCATGAGCATTTATCACTTATCGAGGTTACGGATAAGCTCATACTGGATGAGATCTTGTTGGATTCCCAGGCATCACAGGCGATTATGCTTCGCCTCTCCGATACCGTTGCCGCGGTAGAGCCAGCAAAGCTAACCGCCCTGCAAAACAGGCTCAAGAAACTGAGCATTACACCAAAGATTCTGGATTAATAGTCCTCCAATTGTATCAACGCATCTCTACTAACGGGTGGAATTGACAATGCCACTTACTTTTGAAAAGTTTCTTTCATCACGCAATTCAGAAGAGTTAAAGGCTCTGTGCCGCCCATGGGGCGCCAGGTCTATCAAGAATAAGAGTGATGCCTACAATTTCCTGCAGCAAACTATTAATAACCCGAAAGCCATTACGGCACATCTGCAAAAGCAGGGCGATGGAGTGGTTGCCCCGCTAACGCTCATCAAACTTTTAGGCGGCAAGCTGGATAGCCGAGCTCTTACCCTTGCTTCCGTAATACTTACTGCCAACACAGATGATAATCAAGATAACAATGTTGACTTAGTGCGCACAAATCTTTCAAGGGCTAAAAATGCCGGATTGATAATGGGCAATCAGTATTACGTCAACCATTTTTCATCTTTGTATGACTCTCAATTCGATTGCTATATTGATGCAAGGATCGCAAACCAACTGCCAAAATCGCTTGTTCCTACGCTCCTCAATATCCCCGCAGTTAAGATAGATTCAAATGCGATCCGTGCAAAAGTATCTGTGCAGACTGTAGTTCTGGATCTGCTTAACGCCCTTAAGTCGGTTGACGCAGGAGGCCCACTGCAGCAAAGAGTCATGGATTACGCCTTCCGCATTCCAGATCTCAAACGCGTAGCAAAAGCGGCTGGTTGGACCGAAACACTTAGCTCTGAATCCTGCAACTTACCGGATCCCAGCGCATTTTATATCTATTCAATGTACCGTGGCAATCTGATTCTCAAGGGAGTAAACGGTAACTTCACAGCCATCAGCTCAAGTGCCATTGCCGAATTGGATAATATTGAGTTAATCCGCCAGTTCATTCATGGCCTTATGTTCAACAATACCTGGAACGAAGCCGATACTTCCCCGTATTCATCATACGTTTTACCCATGCGTGCTATGTTACTCACCGGCCTTGCCTGCTTGCCACCCACTGCCGATTTCTACAGTATGAAAGAGTTCGAGCTTGCGGTATTTAACCGTGTGGGCAAGTTGGCATCCACGAGTAACTTTCCAGCACGTAGAGTTTTCAGGGTTCAGCCAGAAAATAAAGTGGTATATGAAGATGGTGAAGCGTGGCAAAAGCGGGTTCAAGAGAGTTGGGTTAAAACGGATGCTCCGTGGATTAACGCTGCGTTTACTTCCTGGCTGTACCGCCTTGGCCTCGTAGAGGTGATACTGAAACCGGCTGCTAAGTCAGCGGCAAAGATTCCCGTTGTAGATTGCTTTCGCGTTACAGATCTCTTCCGAGCGCTGTTTATGGGCATGCCTCTAAGTAATGCGACCGGGGCTCAGCTGCAAGCAGATGCCACAGAACCAGCACGTGCACAGCCCTGGATTGTACAGCCCAATTTTGATGTTCTTTTGTACATTAATGAGGCAGCCTCGGCCGATCTCAACTTTCTGGAGCAGATTGCAGAAAGGGTTAGCATTGCGGAGCACGTTGCCAACTACAGGCTATCCAAGGATTCAATCTCAATGGGGCTCCGCCGCATCGGAGACGTAAACAGAATTATTACCGGGCTTACCAGTGGTGCCAGAAGAGCTGTACCAGCCAATGTTCTTCAGCAAATTACCAATTGGGCCACCAGTATAAACAGAGTAACCATAAGAAAAGATGTGGAATTAGTTGAGTTTGAAAGTGAGGAAGAGCGCACAAACTTCATCACCTCACAACTTAAATTTGCATCCAACCTCAGGCCAGTGGCCGAAAGGTTTCTAATATTGGAAGCGGGAGCACGGCCTGCCATCGCAAAGTTATATAAGGATGAGCATTATAACTATTTATCGCGCGCTTACTCCTGCAGGGTAAGCGCCGGTTCAGATGGCAGCATCAGCCTGCCAAGGCTCTTTATAGATCTTCGCCACTGTGCCATCTTGAACCGGTGGACCGATCCTATTCAACCCAGAGCAGGCAGCGCCGTTCAGGCCAATACTCCGCGTTGGCAGATCACAAAAGAAAGCGTTGTCCGTGCCATAAACAAAGGCAATAAGCTGGAGGATCTGTATCAGTTGCTGGAAAATCAACCCTGGCAACGCGGTATTCCAGAGCAACTTGCAGTCAAGCTCTCTGTATGGGTCGGCACAATGCCGCCAGTTACATCAGAAGATACCGTCGTGTTCAATTTCGATAGTCACAAAACCACCGAAGGGCTTCTCACGATAGATGGGCTCAAGACGCTCGCTTTGGGCACGCTCGGCGGCAAAGCCATTGTGGTACAGCGGCACAATGCAAAAGCATTTACTGCCGAGCTCACAAAGCTCGGTATAGAGGTTACATCTCTGCCCCCTGGCCCTGCAGATAAAGCCCGCAAAACATAAAACCCTGCACGTTACGCATTTACGGCACCCCCTTGCCTCATGCCATAATGCAGGGAAATATTTCCAAACTTCATTACAGGAATCCACAGAATGCACTATAGACGATTTGGGCGGACCAAGCTGCAGATCCCCGTCCTCTCCTGCGGGGGCATGCGCTACCAGTATCGCTGGCAAGATCTACCTCAGTCTGAAATCCCAGATGCCGACCAGGCCAACCTGGAAGCCACCATCCATCGCGCGTATGAGCTGGGCATCAACCATATCGAAACAGCCCGTGGTTATGGCTCCAGCGAGATGCAGCTTGGCCGTGTTTTGCCAACGCTCCCGCGAGATAGGATCATTGTTCAAACCAAGGTTGGCCCAACAAAAACGGCAGAAGAGTTTCTGGAAAAGTTCAACAAATCCATGAACTACCTTCAGTTGGATCATGTGGAGCTGCTGGCTTTTCATGGTATTAACACCCGTGGCATTCTGGAGATGGTGCTGCAGCCGGGCGGATGCATGGAAGCAGCTCGCCAGCTGCAAAGGGAAGGCCGCGTACGCTTTATAGGCTTCTCTACCCATGGCCCCAATAGCGCTATGGAAGCTGCATGTGCCACCGGTGAGTTTGATTATATGAACCTGCACTGGTACTGGGTAAACGATTTTAACCGCCCCGCCATTATGGAGGCCGCCCGGCAGGATATGGGCGTGTTCATCATCTCTCCCACCGATAAGGGCGGCATGCTACAGAAACCACCGCAAAAACTGGTGGATCTGTGCGCGCCATTGCTTCCCATGCAGTTTAACGATCTGCACTGCCTCGAGCTCGATGAAGTGCACACTCTGAGTATCGGTGCCGCACGCCCAACCGATTTCGATGCGCATGTAGATGCCCTGAAACACTACAACGATATCAAAAACACCATCGCCCCGGTTCGCGATAGGCTGTATCAGCAGCTTGTTAGCACCTTCGGAGCAGAGTGGGCAGAGAGCTGGTGGGTAGGTTTGCCAGAATCCACTGAGATCGCCGGTGAAGTAAACGTTCAGGAGATTCTTCGCCTCTGGACATTTGCCAACGCCTACGATCTTACCGAGTGGGCAGCTGGCCGCTACAATCTGCTTGGCCATGCAGATCACTGGCAGCCAGGCAACAATGCCGCCGATTTTGATGAGGCTGCCATTGTAAAAGCGGTATCTGCAAACCCCTTTGCAGAGAAGATACCGGGAATACTGCGCGAAGCCCACGCCATGCTGTATAAAGCCCCGGCAAAGCGCCAGAGCGAAAGCTGAACCCAATCTGTAACCGCCGGTGGGCACCCGGGTGCCCACCGGCTAACAGAAAGGAAACACTGTGGAGATTTCGCAGGATGAAGTGAACGACTGGGCCTTGCGTGCCCTCGAGCTGGATTCGCTGATTACCGATATGGATAAAGCGATGCTGGATGAAGACATCTCGGAGGCAGAGTATCTCCTGGATGGAGCGCGGCCGCTTGCGGGCCTGCTCGCAAGGTCTTTAATGCGTTCGGCAAACCTGCCTGCGGGCATAGAGCAACGGTATCAGCGGAACTTCCACACCAGCTATCAGGTAAATGGGCTGGATAAAACAAGCCTGAACATAAGGGCTGCTGAAGCCCTGGAGAAGGCTGCCCTGCTGGTTCTGGCAATGGATGAAGAGAACGGCACCACCACAACCGGGTACGGTGCAACCCTTGCCGAAATGGCCGCCGAAATCAATCTGCTGGTAAGCCGCGGCGAGGATCCCACAAATTGACGGCCGCTCCACCAGAAACGGGCCCCAGAGAAACGGGCCGAATTGAGGCCTTCAGTGATGGGGTATTTGCCGTGGCCATCACGCTTCTTGTTTTGGATATTCATGTGCCAACCGGTCCGCTTGCCGGGCATAGCACCCATCTCGCAGCCGATCTCCTGGCCCAATGGCCAACTTATGCGGCCTTTTTAACCAGCTTCTTAACGGTCCTTATCGTCTGGATTAATCACCACCGCATCTTCGGCCTAATCCAGCGCAGTGATGATCGTTTTATGCTGCTAAATGGCGCACTCCTCCTCGCAGTTACTCTGTTTCCATTTGCCACCAGTCTGGCCGCATCCTATTATGGCCAGCCAGATGCAACAATAGCCGCGCTTGTCTACTCGGGCACCAGCCTGTTTCTGGCGAGCTGTTTTAATATGCTCTGGAAATACGCCTCCACCAATGAACGCCTGTTACGCGTCGACTACGATCGGCAGGTTGCAATTGGGATCACTCATTCCTATCGGTTTGGGCCACATGTCTATTTTGTTGCCTTCCTACTTGGATTTGTCAGCGTGCCCATCTGCCTTGGAATGTGCGCCCTGCTTGCCCTCTTTTTCACCATTCCACCCCGCAAACACGCCGTTTGCGCCACAACCGGCATCCGATAAATCCCCTGAAATCATACGTCCAACAATTTGCTTGACTCCTACGAAGATCTTCGTATACAATATACGAAACTCTTCGTAGAACGGATAACATGGAAGAAGATCTCTCAAAACCGCGAAACCCCACTCCTGCCGAGTTGGAGATTCTGCGAGCCCTCTGGAAAAGCCCGGGCAGCACCGTTCGAGAGCTGATGGAAAGCTCCACTGGCAAGCCGCAGGGCTATACCACTCTGCTTAAAATGCTGCAGATAATGCATGAAAAGGGGCTGGTAGAGAGGCAAGAAGATGGCAAAGCGCACCGCTATTCCGCCGCCTCTGGACAATCCGAAACCCGTACGGGCCTTGTTACCGATCTCATCAATAGGGCGTTTGAAGGTGCCGCCAAAACGCTGGTAATGCACGCACTTGCTGCCAAACGGCCTTCACGAGAAGAGCTTGCCGAAATTCGCAAGATGCTGGAAATGTATGAGGAGCGAACGGAGGAGGAGCCGAAGTGAATTCCCCTGCAACCTCTTTAATAGTATCGGCAGCGGCCGTAACCCTTATGCATACCGTATGGCAGGGTGCGTTGGCCGCTCTGGCGCTCAGAGCATTGATTGCCATTTGCGGCAATAATGGCAACTCTGCACGCAGATACCGTGCCTCTGTTGCCTGCCTAGCTGCTCTGGCGCTGGCGCCAATCTTCACGTTCAGCAGCCAGTTGCGCGTAGCCTCAAATTCAGGTTATCAGGCATCCACACAGGCAGTACTCCCGGGCAAGCTGCAGGCATTTCCCTCCAATGGTACTACCAGCACTTTAGCGCTGTTGCAGAACACAGAGCCCCGCAACATCCTTCAAATAATCTCTACTTCGGTCCGCAACCATGCACCCCAAATCGTACCCCTGTGGCTGGCAGGCTGCGTCCTGTTTGCCCTGCGCCTGGCGGGAGCCTGGGCGGTTATTAAGCGCAGCCTTCATCAGGCATTGCCCATTGGCCATCCGCTGCATGCCCAAATAGATTGCCGAGTAAGAAAACTGGCCGCGCAGTGTGGGCTCCGCTCCGTACCTCGGCTGCGGCTAATCCAACAGGGCAGGGGGCCGTTTGTGTTCGGTGTGTGGCAAACCGTGCTCGCCATCCCGGCAACACTTGCGGGTGGAATATCTCCAGATCTGCTGGATGCACTGATCCTGCACGAGCTTGCACACATTCAAAGGGCAGATCTTCTGGTTAACGCACTTCAGTGCGTCCTGGAAACTCTGTTTTTCTACCACCCCGCAGTGTGGTGGGTATCGGCACAGGTAAGAAAAGAACGCGAACGCTGCTGCGACGACAGAGTGCTGGATACCCTGCCAAACCGGGCGGTATATGCCTCCGCTCTGCTCGCCGCCTCAGAACTTCAAATTGCAGATGCTGCAATTGCTGCAGCAAACCAGAACAGCGGCCTTAAGGATCGTATTGAAAGGATACTCGGCATGAACCACAACAAACTGCAGCAATCCGGGCGCACAAGCCCGCTTGCAACTTCCGGGCTTGCGCTTATAATGGCGTGCTGCGCCGCAGCCATTGTTATTCTGCCCACCGCCTCTTCAGCACATCAGCCACCCACCACCGCAAGCGGTTCCTCCAGCCAATCTGCCGAGGGGATAAGAGTTGTGCTTGCAGATAGCAAACTGCCCGCAAAAGGAAGGGAGCCAGCCTCGCTCCTGGTTCATGATGTGGATTTGCAAAAGGTGGTTTCGGCAGTAAAATCAAAAGCAACAGGCAAAGTAGAGGTAAACGGCATTGCTGTAAGTAACCCGGCCACAATCAAGGCCCATGGCGCCGATATAGAGGTAGATGGCAAGCGCATCCACCCTCCTTACACCGTAATCGCCCTGGGCAATCCGGTTGAGCTCTTTGATGCCTTGAAACTGGGGGGCGATATTACCCTGAAGCAAATGCACGATATCGACCCATCAATGGTTACCGTAACCCGCCTGCCGCGCGGCAAAGCTGCTGGCACCATGATAAAGGTGGCCCGAGCATCCAACGCTCCCACCGGAAACCAGGTAAAGGGCTCCTGGGAAATCCGGGTAAAGCTACTGCAGGCCTCGCCAGCAACAGCCGGTGAGCTTAAAACCATCTCTACTCCCAGAATAATGACCCTTACAGGCATGCCAGCGAAGATACAGATTGGCAATAGAGGGGCGGATGGCAAAGAGATCTCAGGTACCGACTTTAGCATTACGGTAACAGGTGCAGATGCAGATCACGCCGGCATAAAAGGGCGATTACGCATACACCTGGAAGGGAAATCGGAAATTGCGGCCGATATCCCGCAGAACACCGTAGTAACGCTGGATAAGGCAACGCGCATAGTTGGCGTTACCACATCGCATGATCAGGCAGCCATTAAAGCAGCACAATCTGGAAAACTGCCCACCAATCGGGAAGCCACAACCACAATTGCAGAAATCACCGTTCTGCGGCATCAGTAAGCCAAATACCTGTGTGCCGGGAGCCTGTCTACGCTCCCGGCACATGCAAAGCAAACGCCGTTACTTAATTGTGAAATCGGTACGTACCACCACCGTTACCTTCTTATCCAGCGAGCTCGTATCGTTTGCCCCCGTATCGGTAACTCCTTCAGTTGCCGAAAGTGCTTCTATCTGCGTTACTCCCGCCCTCGCATACTTTAATTCGCCCACATGGCTGCCGCAGCTTATTGCAATCCCCTCCGCTTTGCTGCGCGCATCGCTCGAGGCCTCATTTAACAGCTCCAACTTCAGCTTATCAATTCCAGTGTACAAAAACTCAGGGGCATCGGAGGTTAGCGGGATTCCCAGGCTCATCAGCTCCGTAGCTCCACGCGCAACCGTGTCCACATGCACCACATCCTTAGAGCGCACCTGTATCGCCTGGGTTAACCGATACCCTGTAATGGGCCTGCTTACGGCACTATCATCACGCACGTTGGCATCCAGAGGCGGGTGCAGTACAGATGTGTTTATTGGCATCGGCACAATCTCTTCTGGTTTGATGCCCTGTTTCTTCAGGTAGTCCACAATGCGCCCTGTATCTGAATGGAGGCTGGCAAATGCAGCCGTTGCTGTTGGGCGCTCCTCTTTTGCTGTACACTGCCAGATAATGAAATCTGAGCGGATTTCTCGCCGTGCAGAGCCCGTAACACGAATAATTTCTCCAGATCGGCGGGTTTTTTGATAGGCCCGCGTGGTTATTACAACGCAGGCTACAGCAGAAACGCCTGCAATGGCGGCAACCACAATGCGGCTTATAGAACGGATATCCGGCATCTTTGTGCCCCTTACTTTCGTGCGAGCGGATTCACTTCTTGCCCCACGGATGTTAATGCAATCAATACTCTATAAATAAGCCGCGGGTTACAGCAATTTGATGTATGGTCACTAACTCTGTCTCCCTCGCTGCCTTCTGGCTTGGCACTATAAGACAATGAATTAGCTTCGAGATTGCCAGCGCTGCTGCACACCATTCGCAAGCTCATCGTTACAGTGCAGGTAATTCATACTGCTTTACAAGCGTTTTAGCAACAGATCGTCGTTTCCCTATTACCGCTTACCTATTACCCTCCTTCGGGTATGCTGGTGATTGTGAAACATCCTCGTCCGCTGGTTCGTCCGTATTTCAGAAACAAAGCGAAGAATTCGTTAAACATGTAAGCCAGAACCTATAATTTGATAATGAGTGCGGCCAACCAGGATATGGGTATCAACTGCCAGACGGGTCCCGGTGGTGGCCGCAAAAGGGGCATCGTAATATGGAAAATCTATTATTTGGTCTCCTGTTCCTGGCAATTCCTGCTCTTGTGCTGGCATTTCCGGTATATGTCGTGAATCGTATCACGCATCTTTATAGCGAAGTAGAACGGCTCAAATCGAAACTGGATTACTGTGAACGAGAGCTTGCGCGCAGACCAGTTGCAGAACAGCCTGCCCCAACTCCATCTCCAATTTTTGCTCCGCCAGCCTCCCCGTTTCCAGCTCAAGCTGCTTCCCCATTTGCCGCCCCCAACGCTTCCTCAGCTCCATTTCAACAGCCAGATAGTGCGCCATACATTCCCCTGCTCCCCATTAATCGTGCCCCGATCTTCCCGGCTCTGGCGCGCATTGAAGCTGCGGTGGGAAATGCCCCCGATCCCGGGGCATTCGATGCCAGCAAGTTCGGAGTCCCCGGCCAGTCTACAGAATCAAGAACGGAACAACAAAAAAAGGCTCTCGATGTTGAATCGCTGCTTGGGTCCAACTGGCTGGCTAAACTAGGCATTGCAGCCATTGCCATCGCAGCTGCATTCTTCCTTCAGTATGCGTTCCGAGAGAGATGGATTGGCCCCAACGGGCAGGTTGCTATCGGGTTGGCCGGGGCAGCTTTAATGCTGGGCACGGGGCAGTACCTGCTGGGAAAAGAGCGATATCGGCTCTACGCACAGTCGCTCTCCTCTGGCGGAATCGTGGTCTACTTCCTATCCATCTATGCGGCGTGCAACTTCTATCACCCGCTGGTTATGAGCATAAGTGCGGGCATGGGTGCCTTTGCGATTGGTGCCCTTGCAGCCTCGGCCCTGGCAATTTTCAATAAAACAGAGGTTCCGGCCGCCATCTGCATTCTGGGTGCATTTGCTGCCCCTGTTCTTATCCGCAGCCATGGTTCTGGCGTAGCACAATCCATGCGCCCGCTCTACGAATATCTCGTTTTCTTGAATGTATGGGTTGCCTGCCTCACACGGGTAAGGCCGTGGTACTCGCTCTCCAGCATTGCGTTTGTTGCCACATGGGCAATCTTCTTTGATGTAACGCCAGCCGGTAGCGGCTGGTCTTCCGAGATGTTCGCAACTCTGTTCCTGCTTTCATCCTGTTACGCAGGTGGGCGTGCGCTCTGCGCAGTGCAGGCAGAGCCCGCAAATACCAACCCCACACAACTGCCCGCTCGGATGCAGGTTGGGCTCGTAATCATGCTCGGTGGCTGTATAGCATTCGCAATAACCAGTGTTCAAGCGCTGAGTAGCAGCCATCTCTTCGCGGTTTCTGATATCGCAGTGGCCGGAGTAATGCTTTCCGGTTTGCTGATAGCAATCGGTTCCCTCATTCCCAATCTGGGTTCCTCCGATGAGCAGATACGCACAGGCATCGGTTATCTTGCTGCCGTTTCACTACTGGCTATGATCGCTGCGGCTTTCAATTCAACCCCTGTACTTAAGGCAACCCAGGCAGGTTCGGCATTTGCTTTCACCCTGGTCATCTTTCTTGTGTTCAGTATTGCCGCCCTTGCGCAGCACAAAAACGAAGCCATGGAGAAGCCAGCCGCGCTGCTCGCCGCAGCCAATATTGCTGTTCATATGTTTAGCGCACAAGCAGCGCTAACCTCTGTTCGCGTTGGTGGCGCTCCTGCACTCGTTATCTGGATGCCCTTTGCCGCAGGCATCTCCCTTGCCACCGCCTGGTTTGCTTCTCGGCAGCGCGCTGCGGCCCATTTGCTCCCACAGGTATTTGCCGGTGGTGCCCTTGTGTTACCGATATTCGGAATGCTCGTGCTTACACCAGGCAGTTTGGAAAAATCTGCTGCCGATTACTGGCATTCTTACAGCATCGCATTACTCACCACCGGGTTTTTGCTTCTCTCAACCACCTGGCTTGCGCTCAGGCGCCATCTGGAGTGGGCGGATGTGCGTGTTAACACCGTGGCAACCCTGGGCAACGCCGCCTGGTTTGCAGCATCTCTATGGCTCGCACTCGGGCATCGCAGTTTTCATGGTTTTTCCCTCGTTGCGGCATGTGCGTTATTGCTTGCTGCGTACCATGCGGCCATCGGGATGGTGGTGTTGCGCGGCAGCAATAAAATCGATCGTCTGATTACCCTGGGCGTTGCTGTATCGTTCTTTACTGCTGCCATGCCACTTCAACTGCATACCCGGTTTGTAACCGTGGTTTGGGCGGTTGAGGCTGCTGCCCTTGTGTGGACCGGTTCGACACAAAGAGATCGACGTATCCGCAGCTTCGGGCTGGCTTTGCTAACGCTCACCATTGCAAGAGCACTCATTATTGATCTGTTAACATCTCCTGCCACAACAACACTGTTCCTGAACTCCCGTACCATGGCCGGGCTTGCGGTAACAGTCGCCGCCTACCTCTCTGCATGGGCCATATCAAAAGCGAGTGATGATCTCGCTGCCGAAGAGCGTAGCCTGCCCGGCATTCTGGCGCTCTGCGCCAATATCTTCACCATTCTGTTTATCAGCAGTGATCTATGGGATTACTCTGAAAAGCGCTGGCCCGCCGGGGGCGCAGCCAGTCAGCTGTCACTGTCTCTCTTCTGGGCTGCATATGGGCTGGGTGGCGTAATTGTTGGCATATGGCAACGGCTTCGGCCAGTGCGCCTGTTTGCCGTTGGCCTACTGCTTCTTTCAATTGTAAAAGTGGTGCTTTACGATTTAAGCAGCCTGGATACTCCCTACAGAATCGTCTCGTTCTTCGCTCTTGGCGTGGTTCTGTTAATTGTTAGCCTGCTTTATACGCGCTTCGAGGAGCGCCTTAAATCGGCACAACATACCGAAGGCAAGCAAAATCCATGAGCATATTGATGCGGCCCAAACTCAGGTTGCTTGCTTACTTTGTGGCCATTATCATGCTGAACGCGCTGCAAATGGTGCCAGCTGCCAGCCAGAGAGCCGCAGAAACAAGCCAGAGCCAGAGAGCAGATGCACCCCAATATTTGCTCTTCTGGCGCAGCCCGGATCAGGTGCCAGAACTTATTAAAACAATCGGTGCATCGGGCGATGGGCAAACGCGCCTTCTGGGTTTCGGCGTTCCCTGCTCAACCTTTGTTCAGGAGAAGCAGGTAGCAAGCAATATCCACCAGGCGTTTATTGCCGCCCGGCGCAACAATCTGGCGTTGATGCTGCATTTCGATTTCCACATCGAGTGGCCGAATCGCTCCGATCTCTGGAACTGGTTCAACCCACAAAAGCCCGGGTACAACCCTGCAAATCGATACAATGTTGAGTGGTTCGGCTGGGATGGGCCGCCAGCCAGGGCCCGTTATCTTAACTGGGGCGAAGCGCAGCGCATGCCGCCACCCATCTGCTTTACCAGCAAAGCAGTGCGTGCCGAGTGGGCCCGGCTGATTCGGGACGTAATTACCCCACCATTGAAGAAAGAGCTGAGCGCCCTGCAGCGTGATGGTAAATCTCAGATGTTTGCTGGCGTTCTGGTAGGCTCCGAACCCACCTTCGATAACTACAGCCATACCGACCAACAAACAGCGAAATTGGTAGCCGAAGACCACGCGCCAACCGGGCAGCTTGGCTACCGCGCACTGCAGGATCGGGGTTATTCCCAGGCGCATCCACCGGCTGATATTCATGTGGCGTTGGGAGAGGTTATTCAGGAAACGGTAGCGTTCTGGTGCAAGGCGTTTGTGCAGGCGGGCATCTCAGCGCAAAAGCTTTATCCGCACATTCCCGCTGGCGCAGATCTGGCAACAACCAGTTCGCCCCTTAAAGCAGCGTTCAATGCGTGGTCGCACCCGGGCTGGACTACCTATCCAGTTGGCCCGCTGCAGCAAAGCTTACAGCCTATCTACAACGAGCTCAAGAAGCACGGCAATCCGCCATGGGGCGGTGTAGAAGCCAATGCGGGTTTTCCGGGCACGCTCATCGATTCCGAATCCTACCTGGCGTGGCACTACAACCATGGCGCCACCCTGGTTGCAATAAACATGGGTGCCACCGGCACATCCCTTCCAAACCAACTGGCCAAAAGCGCCTTTAGCCCGGATGCAATTGCGGCCTACCGCAAGTTTCTGAAAGGTGAAAAGCTGATAGAAAAGCCAGTATCTGCCAACCAGCCAGCACTGAGGATACGCCACAAAATGGATATCTTGCAGGCAGGCTTTCGAAGATGGCAGCGAGAGGGAAGAGATCCATCTGAAGTTGGAAAGTGGGTAGAGGCCCGGCTGCCGGCGCTGCTGCAGGCAGGCAGCCTGGCGGAGGCAGAAGAGGTGATTGATCAGGCGATAACGCGCGTGAACATGCCCTGAAGTATTACCTGTTTTGAAATATCAGCCTGTGGTTCTTGCCAATTGGTATCCGCATATAGTCGGGTATGCCGACATCCGACGCAATTACGGACCAGTTGCTTACAGCCTCGATCACTTCTGCCAATATGGCTCTCACAACGGATGGGGAGATACGTGCCACTGCTGCACATTTTTCAAAGTCAGAACGTGTGAACCCATCTTGCTTGCCATTGATAGTCATCTGGTGCCTGGAAGTCCATGCACCGAACGGATTGAAACTGTACATAACGTCGAAAGCAGGAGCGAGCTGCCAGATCCCCCTCTTATCCATAAGAAATGCGATGTTCTTTACGTGATCGTCCTGATTCCGCGCCACAACGCTGTGTACCAACCGAGCCGGCTTCGAGCCGTTCAACGGTACGTCGGGATACACCGGCACGCTCAGCCAGTTGCGCCTGCGTCATGTTACGCTCCAGTCGCTGCCCGGCCATCCGCTTACCAATCTCACGTAAAAGTCGCTCTTCTCCAAAATCAGATGTCAGTTTCATAATACGTCTGTTATGGCGTATTAAACCCAAACACGAGCGTTTAAGAGCCTTATATGTCGGTTAAAAATGGAAATGCGAACAAAACCTCTAACAATGCTCCTATCCAAAAGCAGGATTACCTGAGCAGTTCGGGAAAACCAGAATCAGGAATATAGATCTTCACATCGAGAGGTCCTGTTTATGAAATCTGCCCTGATAATGCTTCTGCTGCTTGCCACTGTAGGCACAGCAATCGCGGCACCGCCTTCAGAAAGAGAGTTAGTGCCGTTGGCCGGGCCACGCCTGCCAGAATCGCTTGTGCGAAACAATGTAGATGTATCGCTGGTTCCGCCAGCGCCATACAAACTGGCAACGCTTAAGGTGGATTATCACGTTACAGATTGGCCCAACGTCTTTTTCCGGCCCGTATCGGGCACCTGGGATTGGGCCGGATACACCGGCATAGCCATCGATATAACCAATCCAGAAGCCGAATCGCAATCAGTATCGGTTCGCGTAGATAACGCCGGTGCAGATGGCGTAAGCAGCTGCAATCAGGCGGGCACCTCTGTGCCTGCACATGGCAAATCAACGTTTAGAATGCGCTTCAGCAGGGGAGGAGATAACACTCTGTGGGGCATGCGCGGCCTGCCGGTTACCGGCCCAACCGGCGGCGGCGTGGTGCTGGATCTGCACAAAATCGTGGCATTTCAGGTGTTTCTCTCCCGCCCAACCAGAGCCCACACACTGCTCCTCAGCAACATCCGGCTATACGGCCCCTCTGCAGAAGCCGATGATAAGGTTCGCTTCCCATTTGTAGATAGGTTCGGGCAGTACCGCAACGCTTCCTGGCCCGGCAAACTGGCGAACGAACCGGCCCTTAAGGCGCGCGCAGTAAAAGAGGCTGCCCTGCTTAAAAACAACACTTCGCCAGAATTTGATACCCTTGGCGGCTGGGCTGCTGGCCCCCATACAAAAGCAACGGGCTGGTTTAGAACAGAAAAGAGAGATGGCAAGTGGTGGCTGGTAACCCCGCAGGGGCGTCTGTTTTTCTCCACCGGCATAGATTGTATTGGCCCCGGCGAGCAAACCTTTGTGGAGGGTAGAACCTCCTGGTTTGAGTGGCTTCCCGCTGCTGCCGACCCGCTTGCAGCGTTTTACGCCAACGTATCTGGCGCACACAGCCTGGCAGAGCCCGTGGGCGGCAAGGGCAAAGCCTTCAGCTTCTATGCAGCCAACCTGTATCGCAAGCATGGCCCAAACTGGCGAACCTCCTGGATGGATACAAGCGCTGCCCGCATGAGAAACTGGGGATTCAACACCGTCGGAAACTGGTCGGATTGGACCTTCATGGAGCGAGAGAAGCTCCCCTTTGTTGCCTCTGATAGCATAGGAAGCGGGGCACGCAAAGTGGAAGGCGGCGGCGGTTACTGGGGCAAGATGGTAGATGCCTTCGATCCAGACTTCCCGAAGTACGCCCAAGAATCTCTTGGCAACGCCACTGGCCGCTTCCACAACAACCCGCTTTGTATTGGCTACTTCAGCGATAATGAGCTCTCCTGGGAGGCTGTGGAGCGCGGATCTCTGGCCAGCGCGCCGGATCAACCCTGCCGAATAGAGCAGGTAAAAATGCTCAAGCAGAAGTATGGCGAGGGTGTAGAGGCGCTCAACCGGGCATGGGGCACAACCGCCACCAATTGGGATACGTTGCGCGTGCCAGCCGCCCCCAATGCAGCCTGCCGGCAGGATCTGGATGCGTATGTGCATCACTTCGCCCGCCGCTATTTTGAAGTTTGTCGGGATGCCATAAAGCACCATGCACCCAACCAGCTCTACCTTGGCTGCCGCTTCGCAACTGCGCCAGAGCCGGCAGTACGCGCCTGTGCCGAGGTGGCAGATGTTGTGAGTTTCAACATCTACCAGGGCGGCGTAAACAAAGCCGATTTCACGGGAACCAGGGATCTTAACAAACCCATTATCATCGGCGAATTTCACTTTGGAGCGCTGGATAGGGGCATGTTTCATGAAGGGCTTGGCCCAAGGCAAAACCAGAAAGAGCGTGCCGAAGCCTACGCTGCCTATGTGCGCAGCGTGGCAGATTGCCCCGCATTTGTAGGCTGCCACTGGTTTCAGTATGTGGATGAACCCATCACCGGCCGCTGGTACGATGGCGAAAACTACAACATCGGCATGGTAGACGTAACCGATACCCCCTATCCCGAGCTCACCAGCGCCGCCATACGGGCCAACCATGAGGTGTATCGGGTGCATGCGGCCGCCACGCCCTGAAAGTTGACCGGAATTCCTTCAAAACCAGGCGTCAGGCGCTGTAGGGTGCGCTGCTTGCTGCGCCCGCTTTGGGGTTAATCATCGAAAATTCTGGTCAAAACCAGGCGTCAGGCGCTGTAGGGTGCGCTGCTTGCTGCGCCCGCTTTGGGGTTAATCATCGAAAATTCTGGTCAAAACCAGGCGTCAGGCGCTGTAGGGTGCGCTGCTTGCTGCGCCCGCTTTGGGTTTTACCGCCGAAAATTCAGGACCGATTTTACCCTTGAACTGGTCTTGTTCTTTGCTTGCTGCACTCGCAATCGTGTGCAGTTTGGCGGCTTTCTTCATATGCTGGTTCCTATCTAAGCGCACAGTTGCGGAGGTGGCCGATATCAACAGTGGCAATCCTGCAACAGTGGTTCCGGACATAAGATCAATTGATTCAGACATCGTAGAACCCATTGAATTGGCGTTATACAGTTCGCTGATGGATGCTCCAACAAGACAGCAGATCGTATCGATCTTGCAGGACAGCGGGGTGTGCTCTCATGCGCATTTTGTCACCGTCCTTCATAGATCACGCTCTCAAAAAGGACATACACCGGATATCGATTCGATCTATTACACCAGGTTGGAAAAGCCGGACGTAACCCGCAGATAATTGGGTATACACAGTCTTTCACACGGCCATCAGGAGGGATGCATTTTCATTACGTCCCTGCATCTTTGCGTGCGATCTTCCTCTCATCATCAAGATGATGCTTGCGGGCACCTGAACCGGATTTATCCTCACTCCTGGCCGCCAAGCCGCAAAGATCTTTTGAGAGGTTAGTGCATCGTAGTGAGCTCTGCAGATGCTATAGGTTTTGATTGCCAGCTGGATTTTCTTTACGGCTCCGCCTCTTAGCGTGAAGTTACAAAAACCTACCAATCCGTACCACCACCCGTCCGGCAGGCACCCCTAACTCCCTCCCTCAAAACCGCTTCTGCAGTTCAAAGTAGGTAAAAAGTGCGTCTGAGTTGTTGTAAATGTTGCGCAGCGTGGCCCCGCCGTGGGCAAACCCGCCATACACAATAAACAGTGTGGTGCTGTTGAGCTGATAGTCCAGGCTGGCATCATACAGGGTGGCGAGGCTTGCGCCTTTTGCGCTTGCTGGCCTGCCGCTTATGCCAAAGTTACTGTTGTCATATACGCCGCTGCCGGTGTAGTACAGATCTTTGTTGCTTGCAAGGCCAAGTGCATGGATATCTGCGCGGATAACGGATTTGGAACTGGGGCGCAGCACCGTTTCCACAAACCCATCTTTGAGGTTGCTGGTGCTGAAGAATGGAAAGCGCGCATAGGTTCTGCCGGATGGAAGCATCGCATAGAAGGTGCCGTGCTGGTGGTTAGTTGCGTTGCCATCGCCGCTGCCATAGTAGTAGCCCATTCGGTACCAGGGATGGAGCCGGCCATGGCCTGGCTGGTACCCGGCCTCCAGATCGTAGGCAAAGGATCCTTGAGTAAGGGCTCCCCAACGGCCCACCTGGGCAGCGCCCCACACCAGCGTATCCACACGCCCGGTGCCAGCAGGGAATAACCGCACATCATGCAGGCCAAAGGTGCCGATATCTATTGCCCCGGCATCAACAGCACGCACGGCGGAGGGCCTGTTATCTACTTTGGGGGCAGAAAGCCCGCGCGTATCTTCATAGAAAACTCCAAATAGCCTGGAATCCGAGGCTGTTTTCTGTTTCCGGTTTTCCCTGCTAATGGAGCCGGATAGATAGGCCACTTTCACCTTAGTAAGCGTATCGGCACCGCTCAAATCATACCCACCGCGCGTGGGCATGGCTGCCAGCGCAGTAAGCAGGAAATGAGGCGTGCGGCTCTTTACCTCGGCTCCATCAAAACTGCGGCCAACGTAGCTAAAAGGGTTCGGGCTAATAAGCCGGTTGGCAATACGGTTTTGCTTTAGGTACGCCAGGGAGGCATCTGTAACCCTGTTTTCTGCCCCATCCACAAACTCAAATCGACCAACCCTTATATCGGTATTGCTGCCGCCCACTCTCTTAAAACGCTCATAGAACTGCTTGGGAAACAGGCTCGCAACCCGTTTTCCATTGGAAGCAAAGTAAGTAGCACCCTGGCCCAGCGCACCCTGCGGGGAAGACGCTGAGGCATGTTGTGGCAGACCAAAAAGCCCCGGCGAGGCCAGTTCCAGCAAGAAATCATCGGTATGTGTTTCACGCCGCACACCAAAACGTGCAATTGAGCCTACAAACGTATAATTGGGATCTGCCTTTGTGGTTCCAAAATACCCCGTTTCCTCCAGGCGTATTTTGAGGCTGCCAAAAAAGTGATATTTGTTCCGTTCAGAATCGGTGCCCGTAACCTTCGGTGCCTGCAGGCCCTGAGCCTCATTTCTGAACTGCGGATCGGGAGGGGTTGCTGGCGGCGCAGAAGCCGGCGCGGCAGGTTTTGCGGTAGAAACAGGAGTAACCCTGTCATCCGCAGCAAGAGAAACAGTGGCAGGAAGAAGCAGCCCGAAAACCGCTCCCATCCCAAAAACATACCTGTTCACATCAGCACCTTTGCTAAAAAATACTAAGTTGATTTGTTTAGTATACTATATTATAGAGGCTGCACTCAATTGCGTTGAATTCAGCTCAATCTTCTCTCCTAACCGTTAAAGTGCAGGTTAACTTTATATGCCGAAAGCGTGTTTGCAGCAGGGCGCCGCTTGACAGGCAGATGCTGGGCAGTTACAAACATTGTTAATACTATTGCGGGAGTGAAGAGCTATCGGGACAGATTGCCAGCCTGCGGCCCCGCTATAAGACGATGCTTGAAAACTTGGCGAAATAGTATCCGTTATGCTCCGATTCTTGAGCCTTGCCGTGGAAAGGGTGACCCTGGCCGTGGCCGCATGGGGAGACTTGGAGCCAGAGCTTGAAAATAACCATCCAGGGTAAACACGCATATACCAGGCATTCTTGACAGTAATTCCGCTATAGCGGAGGAGCGCATGCGCGCAGGAGGCGGGAATTAATTGGCGCTGTATATGCTGTATTTCAAGGGATACGAAGGTAAGTTCGATGGGCACGCGGTTATCCATCTTGTAAACGCGCCAGATGTTGAAAAGGCTATAGGAGCCTTAAATTATCGCATTTGACGCCTATTCCCGCTGTAGGCCATAATAGGCTGTTGGCGCATTGCCCACACCCCTGTAAAGAAAGCTGTTTCCGTTGACCACCTCTAATTTCCCGTTTCGCCTCGCCGCAATAGATCTTGACGACACCCTGCTGAGCCCGGATAAAACTATAAGTGCTGAGAACAAGGCAGCAATCCGAGCCCTGCAGGCACGCGGGGTGCGTATTCTGCTTGCCTCCGGCCGGCGGCATGAAAACATGCTGAAATACCATCTGGAGCTAGAGCTGGAAGGGGCCATTGTCTCCTGCCAGGGAGCCCTCTCCCGAATTGCAGAAACAAGCGAAATTCTGCACAGGCAAACCATGCCCGCAGAGCTTGCCTCCAGTATCGTAAGGGATGGAGAATCACGGGGCAAAACTCAGATCTACTACCACCTCGAGGGAACCTACGTTACCGAATTTAACGAGTGGACTGAACTTTACGACTCTCGTACACATACGGCGGTAGTGAAAGTGGAATCTCTACAGCAGTTTGATGGCACAGAGCCACTCAAAATTTTGTGGGTGGGGGATGCGCAGTACAACCTGGATCAGTACGACGCCATACTGGAGCATTATGGCGACGCGCTGGAGCTGGTAATTACAGACCCGGAGTACCTGGAGTTTATGCGCGCTGGCGTAACCAAATCTCTTGGAATCGCCGCAACCGCCGCGTACTACGGCATAGAGCAAAGCCAGGTACTTGCGTTTGGCGATGGCAATAACGATGTAACCATGCTGAAATGGGCTGGCCTTGGAATTGCCATGGACCATGCCAGAGATTCTGCAAAGCAAGCTGCAGATATCATCGCCCCGGTGGGCCCTCCACAAACCAGTTTTGCCCGTGCAGTGCTGAAGCTAATTGCCGATTACTGAGCCCGGTCCCTACATATTAAACCAGCTTCAGGGTGCGCATCATGCGGTGCGCACCTTTTTCTTTTTCATCATATCAATCATCACAGCAAACAGAATCACCGCGCCAAGCACAACCTTCTGTTTGTAAGATTCCACTCCAACGAGATTCATGCCATTCTGAATCACCGCGATGATAAACGCACCTACCAGCGTGCCGGCAATGCGCCCTTCGCCGCCGGTAAGGCTTGTGCCGCCAACCACCACAGCGGCAATCACATAAAGCTCGTACATGGTGCCGTAGGTGGGTGCGCCAGCTTTTAACTGCGATACGGTAACCACACCGCCAATACCCGCCATAAGGCCAGATATCAAATACACGGTAATCAGAGTACGACGTGTGTTTACGCCAGATAGCCGCGCCGCCTCTTGATTACCACCCACCGCGTAAATGCGCCGCCCCACCGTGGTGCGTGTCATAAACAGATGCGCGGCAGTATACACCAGCAGCATCAGCAGCACGGAGTTAGGGATGGTAAACGGGCCCTGCCCACGCCCAAGCCAGGTGTAAGAGGGCGGAATATCGTAAATCGATTGCCCCTCTGCAATAATAAACGCCAGCCCGCTTGCCACCTGCATCATTGCCAGCGAAGCAATAAACGGCGGAATTCTGAAGCCCGTTATCATCCAGCCAGAGAAGGCGCCAACCACGCCGCATGAGGCAATGGCTGCCAGCGAAGATAGTAACATCGCCCCGCCCGCAGCAGAGTTGCCTCCGTGTTTATGGATAAGCCAGCAGGTAATAATGGCAGACAATGCAACCAGGCTCCCAACGGAGAGATCGATTCCCGCAGAAATGATTACCATCGTCATTCCTACCGCGATAATTGCGATAACGGATATCTGATCGGCTACGTTGCGTAAATTGCTGGAGGAGAGAAATGCGGATCTGCCGTGCGGGTGGGTTGTATACACAGCAAGGCGAGAAAATTTAGTGGGGTTGTTATCATGCAGGGCAGCCCATATTTTCCACTGGCTGCATGGGCGCGTAGTGGCCACTTTTATGGCGCCGCCCGGCTCGGTGGGCAGCGTTTCCAACTGTTCACGCACCGTGGGCGGATCGCCATTCACAACCGCGGCACGATGCACGCCAAGCCGAACCAGTTCTGAGCTAATATCCCGCGTAAATTCAGTTTCGGATGCCTGGGCAACCACAACAAAAGTATCGGCAGAGCTGGCGCCATGCGCCAACTCTGCCGCAAGCTCCCTGGCAGCATCCTGCCCGGTGGAATACTCCATCCGGTAGGTGGCCCAGGAAAAGTAGGCACAGAGCAATAGCAGCACTCCAGCCATACCGTAGGAGCTGGAAGCACTGCGCAGTCTTGCCATCATTTTATTTTCGGGTCCTTATCGGCATCTGCTTTTGTGTACAGGGCTGCCGGAATCAGGGTTTCACTGGGTAGTTTCTCACCGTTCAGGTATTTGGCAATTCCCTGAATGGTCATCTCCCCAATTTTATCCGGGAACTGAACTACATCGGCGTAGATCTTGCCATCCTTCACGGCCTTCTTTGCTTCATCGATGCCGTCAAAACCAATTACTTTGATCTTTCCAGCTTTCCCGGCCTTTTCAATTGCGGCCACGGCACCCAGCGCGGTTGGATCGTTGATGCAGAAGATAGCATCCAGGTTGGGGTTCTTCTCCAGGATGTCCTGAGCGGTTTTGAACGAGGTATCTCGCTGACCATGCCCGGGAAGTTGCGCCACAATTTGAATACCAGGTGCGCCGGAAATAACCTCTTTGAAGCCCTTGGTACGCTGTATAACAGACTCCACCTCTGGATGATCGATGATCGCTACTTTGCCCTTCCCCCCTGTAGCTTCGATAATCGCTTTGGCTGCCAGTTTGCCGCCCTCATAATTATCCGTAGCCACATGAGATACAACCCTGGCCTGAGTATCCAGATTAGCAATATCGGCAGTAAAAACCGGGATATTGGCTTTATTTGCTGCCTGAATTGTGGTTCCTACACCTCGCGAATCGCAGGGTGACAGGATGATAGCGCTAACGCCCTTCACAATGAAGTCGTTAACCTGGTCGCTCTGTTTGGAGGCATCCATTTCGCCTGCTTGAACGATAACCTCAATATTGTGTTTCTTGCCCTCGGCAACCATGGCATCTCCCATGGTTTTGAAGAATGGGTTAGCAAGGGTCAGCAGAGAAACCCCAACCGTAGATGTAATGGGCCCGCCAGACCCCTTGAACTGGGATACACCGTTGTCCTTAATGACCTTGTCCGGGTCTTTTTTCTCATCACTCTGCCCACAGCCCACAATCAGTGCACCAAGCACTGCTGCCGCGCCGAGCATTCTTACCAATCCGCCAACGGTTGGCATACTCAATACCTCCAGAAGATGATGCGGCCACTCAGTTTCACGCACCGCAGATGCATTCATACATCAAAAGTGCCAGCTTTGATCCTTTGGAAACAAAAGCCAGCGGCACAAAAGCGTGCAGCCTGCGCTGGTAGCCGAATTCGTGATGAGAGCGCCTTTTTCCTTTTTCCATTACTATACAGCACAGGATTAGCATCACCTTGCTCTGCTTCAAATGTTCGCAGGGAGAAGGCTGCCTTTCGGCGTATGCTGACACATGCATGTTGCAGTATGTGGCAGATCATTGCCACTCCCGGGTACCAGGCCGTTTTCGGCTGGGCAAAGCAAAGGGGCGAGCCCTTATTGCCGTAACAATCTGTAGGCAGGAGCACCACTCAATGGCTCATTGGTTGAAAAATGCCGCATTTATTGCGGCTCTGGCTTGCTTCGGAATAACGTCTGTGGCACAGCCGATTGGGAGAAAAGCGATGCCGCTTGAAAGCACATACCGTGGCGATCTTGTTAGCTATCCGGGTGCATGGAGTTTTCAGCTCGGGAAATCGGCAGTAATCCTGGTAAGCGATAAAGAGCTGGAAGCACTCTCCGATCCAGACAAAGTACTTAACCTGGCTCTGGGCTTTGCAAAGGATGAACGCAGCCTGCGGCAGGTATGCGAACAGGCAAAGGCGGCAGGCAACCGCACCATAGCCCTCGCTTTTGATCATTTTTTCAGCCAGTATCGGCCGGGACAGGAGGGGCCGCGCAAACTCACCCCTGATATGGATGCCTATGTAAGCCGCATTGCGGGCATCAGCAAGTTTGCATGGCAGTATGGGCTTGGGCTGGAGCTAAGCCTGCTAAGCCCACTGGAAATTGGCCCCGCCTACGCCCGGCAAACCGGCGAAACCGGCGTTTGGATGCAGTACCGCAAAGGCCTGCGAGATCCGCACACGGGCGCTTACAGCGTATCGCTATGGCAGCAACGGCGCTGGGCAAACAATAAAGGTGTTGTAGAGATAAAGGATGCTGGAGTTCGGGTTTTTGCATTTCATGAAACACCCATATCCGGCACGCTGTATAGAGCGGTAGATCCGGCCTCCATCGTGGAGATTACGGATACTGCAAAAGTGGAGGCCAGCACTCCGGATACCCCGGAGGCCGCCCAGGTTCGAGTGCGAATTCATGGCACCGGGCATACCGATCTTAAAGGGTATGAGCGCGTGCTTGTGGTTCAGCAATACCACACGCCAGAAATGGACTACTTCAGCCCGAAAGCGCTGCCCTACTTAAATGCACTGGTAGATAAATATGCCGATGCGGGTGTGCACCTCAACGCCCTCTACTCGGATGAGATGCACATTCAGCAAGATTGGAACTACTTTGGGCATCACGATAACGGAGAGTTTACGCAGCGCTATGTAAGCCCCGGGCTATGCAAGGCGTTTGCCTCGAAGTACGGTGCGCAGTACTCCGATCTTGCAAAGTATCTGCTCTACTTCTGCTATGGCCAGGAAGATTCTGCTCGGGATCTCACCGCAAAGCTCGGGGTATCGCATGTGTTCGGCAGCACCCCGGAGGCAATCCGTGAAACCGCACTTTTCCGCTCACGCTACTTCCGCATGCTTCAAGATGGCGTGGTGGATCTATTTGCAACCGCCAAAAAACATGCCGAACAGCGCATGGGGCACAAATTGGAATCTCGAGCCCATGCCACCTGGGCAGAAAGCCCAACCATAGATAAGTGGGATACAGGCGAAGGCCACATGTATGCCAGCGCTTATGAGTACACTTCCAACTTTGTGTGGAGCGATACGGTGCATCAGGCTGCGGCAGCCTGTTACGATTACTTCAAATGGGGAGATTTCTTAACCGGCAACGGCAACGACCATTGCGAATGCGGGTGGCTGGATCGCAACTACGTTGGGCTTATGATGGCCTGCTCTACGGGCATCATCAACGACATTCCCTACTCCTATGGGGCACACTGGGGCATGCCGGATGAGCTCTCCCGCAGGCGAATGTCGCTTGTAAACACCTTTGGAGCCGCGGGCTCACCACTGTATGGCATGGTTCAAAACATGGAGCATCGGGATGTAAATGTGCTGATGCTTTATCCACTGGATCTGGTTGCTGTGGAGGAGCGATTCGGCAGCTGGACCACTCAGTACGGATACGCCAACTACATTACCGCCGATAAGCTGCTGCAACTTGGCCACCTTAATGGGGGTGCAATCGAACTGGGGGGCAGACGCTTCACCACACTTGTTGCCACCTTTGAGCCCTTCCCTTCGCATCGATTAGTGCAGATGATGGCTCAGTTTGCTCAGGGAGGTGGCCGTATCATCTGGTCTGGCCCCCCGCCAGTACTTTCCCAAGAAGGGGATCCAATTCTTGCCGAGTGGAAATCGCTGTTTGGCGTGGATTATATTCCGGGGAAAAACGAAGGCAAGATGGCCCCTGGCCGATTGGTGGAGTTCGGTGGAGCATTGAAGGGCATTGCGCCGCAAACCATACTCACCGATTTTATAGTGGATCACACGTACACTGTCACCCCGGCCGCTGGCACTACCGTTATCGCAACCATTTCAGCGGCTCCGGCCGGCACGTTGCACACCTTGCCTGGCGGTGGGTCCGCAGTTGTACTTGGCTTCCGCCCAAGAGATGATCAATCCAAAAGCCTCGGTTATGAAGCGCGGTGGTGGTATGAGATTCTGGATAAACTGGGTGCGTACGGAACAGCACCAGACAATACAGAAAGAATATCGCGCAGTTCAGAGTATCTTGCGTGCCGATTCCCCAATGGGGCCACCGCCATAACCCGCCACTTCCGAGAAACGGAGGAGGCCTGGAACGGAGGCTTTTCACGCAATCAAGAGGAGGATGCAGCCTACCTCAAACGCGTTCCTCCGCCATCCGAGGCACTGGACCTCAAGGATTTCCGCATCAATGGCCACAGGGTAACCTACACCGGCCAACAGGCGCTTACATTCTGCACGGATACAAAGGGTGTGCTAACGGCTTTTGCGGGCTGCAACAGCCGCAAGATTACCGTGGATGGCAAAGAAACCGTATTTGCCGATGCCGATATAGGGCAGATAGCCTGGGCACCGGTGCCTCAACACCGGGCCGTACCCGGCGGAGCCATTTTGCAGATTATGGTGTATGGCGGCGGAACGGTACGCATCCCGCTCTCAGATTCTGTACACAACCTGGAGTTGTGGGCAGAGGGAGCATCGCCGGGCAGTAAAGGTACCAGGATTCCGGCAACTGTAGAGAACCATACACTTGTATTTGCGGTTACTGCGGCAGTAGCCGGCCACTGGCTGTATGCAGTGCCTGCCAAGTAATGGCCAAACGCATTATCGGCGTCAGGAGAGAAACTCCTGACGCCGATGAAGATAGAACTGATATGCGGTAACTTATGGCTTGCGACGTCTGCGCCGGAGTGCAGCCGCCGATAGGCCCGCCGAAACCAGCAGCGCGTACGTGCCGGGCTCCGGTGCGTATGTTTGAGCATATGTGGAAGTGAAGTTCACATCCAGCGCGCCCGGGCCACCATTGTTCGTCCACACAAAGGTAAGGTAGTTAACCCCGGTGTGGTAAAACCCGGTGGGAAGCGCAAAGGGCTCGTAAATGTACCAGCCGCTGCTTTTCGCCACTCCCGTGCTCTGGCCATTTATCAAAACATCTGCAATCTGATCGTCTGCAGACCACGTGCCAGATATCGCCACCGTAGATACATCCACATTTGCTGCCAGCGTGAATGATGTTTGGAAATCAACAGTGTAAAACTGCTGGCCACCTGCACCATCCGCTGCATCCGGGCTGATCCAGCGAGATTGCCCCAGTAATCCATATGGGCTGCCGCTCAGGCTTGAAACATAGGTTCCGGGCCCCACAAACATGGTGCCACCCGGCACCTGCGTGTAGTGTGTATCTAGCACATGGGCTCCCAGAGGAAGCGCAAATGCATCTACTCCTGTGCTATACAGGTCCTGTATCTGAAAAGTGCTCTGAGCACTGCTTCCAATAGCCCCACAGGCAAGCAACACTATTGCGGTGCCTACCACTCGGATCGGTACGCGAACGTTCATTTTCCCTCCAGATCACTTCCGTAGAACCGATAGATCTGTAGATAAGAGTGAATGTGCGTTCCGTGATGAGTCGAAACGATATTCTATGCCGTCGCAGCCGCTCTGTACATTGAGATTACCTTTGCGGGGTCCACCTCTGCAAGTAGATTGTGAATATTATTAAATACATACCCACCATTTTGCTTAAGATAGCCCACTACTTCGGTAACTTCGCGGCCAACCTCTTCGGCATTTGCATGCGGAAGCGTGTGCTGGGTATCTACTCCTCCGCCCCACATGCTGGCGCGGCCACGCACTTTATCCTTCCAATCTCGATATCCTTGCTTGCCGGCCGGCCACTGTACCGGGTTAATAATATCGAACCCGCTTTCGATAATCAGATCCAATAGATCATAGATGGCACCGCAGTTGTGCATGAATATCTTCACATCCGGCAAAATGCTATGAATCTCATCGTTTAGCCTGCGGTAGTAGGGCAAAAACAACTTACGGTAGGTTTGGGGCGAGGCAATCAAAGAGTTCTGGGTTCCCCAGTCATCCGCGGTGGTCATAATCACATCCACCATGCCATTGACGCGGGGCAGCAGGGTGCGCACATTGTGGATGGCATGCTGAATGGTTATTTCGTGCAGCTCCTGCACATAGTCCGGCTCAAGTTTACAGATAATAGGGAATATACCAATGCCGCTAAAGTTACCAATGCCGATACCGGCACCACAATAATCGGTAAGGAATACCGCCCTATCTGTACTCTCTTTTACTCTGCGAACATATTCAGCAGTGCGTTCTGCCCTTTCTTCGGTAAGCCTGCGCGCCTGCAGATCCTGTTTCCACTGAGTCAGGTCCAGCAGCGGCAGCTCCTCATCCAGCCCCAGCATTGGCTGGCCACTGTGATCAGAGTTAAACACAAAAGAGCTGGGTGGCATAATGGATCCGCCCTGAACTACAGACCCATCCGGCTTTACCTGAAAGGCGGCCGGGTTCAGTACCTGCGCAGGCAGCCTTCCGCCAAAATCAAAGTCGTGCCACTTCTCGGGCTCCGGAAAAGCATCTGTAACGCCGCCATCTATGGTTACAACATCGCAGCCCAGCGCATCCAACACATCCAGATCTGGAAGTGCAAGCATCTGCCCGGTATCGTGCACACGTGGCAGGCGTGGTGGCAGGCCCAGTGCTTCTACCAGGGCAGAGTAAGCAAATGCGCTGATACCCGTAGAGCGCATTGCGCCCAGATCTCGTGGCACCCGGTCGGTTTCCTTAAAGTTGAGCGCCGCCACAACGCGTTCTCGTGGTGTCATCCTGCCGTCTCCCATAAAGTAAAAGGTAATAATGCGTAGAGGTACGCCTTCCTGCAGGTACCCTTTCTCTGCGTGTACCGCCTGTCCTGCATGATGCTGTTGTGTTGCATGGCGAAGAGGGCAATCGCAGCGAAATTACAGGAAATTGGCAGCCAATAAGAGAACTCATTGCGGGCAGCACATCTGCCAACCCACCGTTTTTCCAGAACGTGTAAGCACAGGGCATTCATGCAGCAAACTCCGCAGCGGCTTCGATTCCTCATTCTCACTTCCAGCATTGCTCTGGCAGCCATCTCTCTGGTTGCTGCACTGCCCGCATGGTCAGTGCAAAAGCAGCGTGTTCGGCCGGATCTGCGCCGGGTAAAGCTATTTGCTGCCATCCGGGATTCGAATGCAACTGCCTTTACCGAAGCAGCAAGCAGTGCGCGTGCCGCATTGCCGAATGCATCCGGCATCACCGCCCTGCAGTGGGCCAGCTTCAAAGGCAACAGCGCACGGGCTGAGGCACTGTTAAAGAAGGGCGCTCGCCTCAACGAATCCACTTCCTTCGGTACCGCCTTAACGGCAGCGCTCCGTGGAGGCCAGAAGAAAACTGCATTGCTGCTGTTGAAGCGGGGCGCCGTTAGTGCAAAATCTGGGGAGCGCGGCATTACCGACCTCATGCTGGCCGCCGCCAACGATATGCCAGAGGTGCTTAGCACACTCAGCCGTGCCAAGAATCTATCTGAAACCGATTATCTCGGCGAAAATGCTCTCTTCTATGCGGCTCGTAGCGGCCCTGCCTGCATCAAGCCATTGATTCGGATGGGAGCCCTGATTTCTGCCACAAACCTGCATGGCAACACCCCCCTTATGGAGGCGGTGGCTGCCAACAACCTTGCCTCTGTTACGGCGCTGATTTCTGCCGGGGCACGCGCCGATATTCGCAATTCGGAAGGGTGCAACGCCCTGCATATTGCGGCGCGCACAGGTGCTTCTGGCCCAATTGTAAAGGCCATTCTGGAGCATGGAGGCGCCTCGGCCGCTATCCGCAGAGATCAAACCGGCGCAACTCCGCTCTCCCTTGCCATTCGGCACGGATATCTTGAAACAGCTGCAGAGCTGAGGCAGGCCCCGTTTATGCCGCCGGCGGCCTCCACCGTGGGCAATGGCTCCAGCCCTCAAAAGGCGCTCTCGCTTGCGCTGGCAACGGTTCAAAACAGCACACAGGCGTTTTACAATGCTGCCGATAGTGGGTGCAGCTCCTGCCACCATCAGGGGCTGGCGCTGGCTGTTCTGGCATCTGCCCCGCCCAAAAGCGTGGATAGCAGCCTGGTAAACAAGCTTAAATTGGCCGCACTGCAATCGGCACATTCCGATGCCCTTGCAGTGCAGGCAGCAGTACAGAACCCGGCCATGGCGGATGTTCCGGTTGGGGCAGATACTGGCGATTTGCCTGCGCGCGTGGGCAGCATGCTTTTAGGCCTATCCGCAGTGCATGCGCACCACACGCTCGAGCTTTCAAACCGGGCACTGGCAGCATCTCTGTTTCAGAGCCCGGATGGCAGCTGGCCCTCCAATGGCCTGCAATCTGGCCAATCTGGCCAGCAGGTTCTGCAGAGCGCCCTGGCGGCAAAGGCCCTGGCTGAGTTTGCATCTACTGCACCACGGTATCGTACAGAGGAGCGCCTTGCCAGGGCGCAAGAGTGGTTTCTGAGCCTGCACCTGGAGGATTGTGAAGGGCGTGCGGCACGGCTTTTGGGCCTAAAGTGGAGTGGTGCCAGCCGGGAAGATTGCGCCGTTGCCGCCTACGAACTGCTGGAGGCACAAAAAGCCGATGGCGGGTGGCCAACAGTTGCAGGCACCAATAAAGAGAGCGATACCCGCGTTACCGCCCTGGCCCTTTACGCCCTTGCAGAAGCGGGCGGAATGCGCACAAACAGCCGTGCCATTACCATGGCTATCCGGTTCTTAACCGCTACCCAACAGGATGATGGCAGCTGGTTTACACTGGCGCACAGGCTGCCAGTGTGCCCAACCATCGATACAGGCTTTGCGCATGGCGCCGCACAGGTATCTTCTTTCGAAACCACATGTTGGGCTACACTTGCACTTATTAAGGCTGGCATTCACTGAGTAGCGGTCTTTTTGCCGCTTCAGGCAGGCATAAGCCCCACAAACATCGAAAAAGCGAGTTAGCGTTTGCATTGTCCACAGTACACAACACCGCTGTGGGCAAAACACAGGGAGGCTGTTGTGACAAATCCAATCAGCAGGCGAGATCTTATCACCGGAGCCGCAGTTTTTGCTGCTGCCCCCATGGTGATTAAGGCCTCCGCTCTTGGCCGGCAGGGTGCCACTGCACCCAGCGCCAGGCTTACCATTGGCGTAATTGGCGTGGGCAAGCAGGCCAAGGGGCATCTCAATGCCTTTATCCGCACGCCGGAAGTGCAGGTAGTGGCCGTTTGCGATGTAGATACTACACGCCGCGAAAACGGAAAGAAGATTGTAGACGACTGGTATTCCACCGATACCACCTACAAAGGCTGCGCCACCTACGTCGATTATCGTGAACTGCTTGCACGCAAAGATATCGATGCCGTTCTTATCGGAACCCCGGATCACTGGCACTGCACCATCGCAGTGGATGCCGTAAAGCATGGCAAAGATGTGTACTGCGAAAAGCCACTTACACTCACCATCGCCGAAGCCAAGGTAATGGTTGATGCGGTGCGCAAACACAAGCGTGTTCTGCAAACCGGCAGCCAGCAGCGCTCTGATAAAGAGTTCCGAATCGCATGCGAGGCCGTGCGCAATGGCCGCATCGGCAAAGTCAAACAGGTTTTTGTTTCCGTTGGCGGCCCCAGCAAACCCTGCGACCTTCCAGAAGAGCCAATGGAATCCGGGCTGGATTGGGATAGATGGCTTGGCCAGAGTCCCCAGCGCCCGTACAACTCGGTGCTCAGCCCACGCGGCGTTCACGATCACTTCCCCAACTGGCGCCTATACCGTGAGTTCTCCGGTGGTGGTATGACCGACTGGGGCGCTCACCACTTCGATATCGCCCAGTGGGGCCTCGGCATGGATGAGAGCGGCCCAATAGAAGTTATCCCACCAGATGATCCTTCCAAGGGTATCGGCGTCAAGTTCCTCTATGCCAGCGGCGCAGAGGTTATTCATGGCGGATACACCGGCCCGGATGGTGTTGAGCGCGGTGGCGTACACTTTGTTGGCGATCGCGGTGTGGTTTATGTCGATCGCGGAAAGCTCATCAGCTGGCCAGATGAGATCGTTAAGGCCCCGCTGGGCGCCAGCGAGAAGCCTCTGTTCACTTCCCCTGGCCACCATCAGAACTGGTACGATTGTATCAAGAGCCGCGAAAAACCAATCTGCGATGTGGAAATTGGCGCACGCTCTGTAACCGTTTGCCACCTTGGCAACCTGGCCTACTGGAATGGCCGCAAGCTGAAGTGGGACCCGGAGAAGTGGCACTTTGTTAACGACAAAGAGGCCGATAAGTGGCGTGATCGCGAGCGCCGCGGCGAGTGGAAGCTTCCAAAAGCCTAACCACCAAACTCTCTTCAAGGCCGGCAGCCCGCCCATCCGGATGGGCTGCCGGTCAATTCTGTTTCAAAGGGTTTAATTCTGCCGATGTCCGAGAATGTAACGGGATCTACGCCCGCCGCTGGTGGCGCTCCCGGCAAGCGCCGCATCTCCCTCACTGCCTGGATTATGATTGGCCTGGTGGCCGGCATCATTCTTGGGTGGCTTAACCCTGCCCTTGCCAAAGAGGCGTTCTTCCTTCGAGATATCTTTCTAAATCTCATCAAGTCGGTTATATCGCCACTTATCTTCGCAACCATTGTTGTGGGCATTGCTGGCGAAGGCGATATCAAGCGCGTTGGCCGCATGGGCATGAAGGCGCTGGTTTACTTCGAAATTGTAACCACCTTTGCCCTGTTTATTGGCCTGGGGGTGGTTAACTTTACGAAGCCAGGCGCAGGTATAGTGCTCGGCACAGATGTCTCCAAACTTAGTAAGATTGCTGAGAATCACCCCAAGACGCTGGTCGAAACTATCGTTCACATCTTTCCATCCAACGTTTTTGAGGCACTTGCAAAAGGCGATGTTCTTCAGATTGTTGCATTCTCCATTATGTTTGCCGCCGCCGTTATTGCAATGGGCGATAAAGGCAAACCCGTGCTGCACTGGTGCGAGAGCCTCTCGCACATTATGTTCAAGTTCACAGAATATATCATGCGCTTCGCCCCCATCGGCGTTGGCGCTGCAATGGCACACACTATTGGAGAGCATGGCTTAGGGGTGCTAAAAAACCTCGCTAAACTCATCGGGTCTCTCTATGTGGCCCTGATAATCTTTGTAATAGTTGTGCTGGGCATTGTTGCTATCATCGTACGTCTGCCCATCAAAAAGTTTCTACAGGCGGTTAGAGAGCCCTTTACCATCGCCTTTGCAACCACAAGCAGCGAATCTGCACTGCCCAAGGCCATGGAGATGATGGAGAGGCTGGGAGTTCCCAAGCGCATTGTCAGCTTCGTAATGCCCACAGGGTATAGCTTCAACCTGGATGGCACCACGCTTTACCTTGCCATAGCCTCTGTTTTTGTGGCCCAGGCCGCCGAAGCTAGCACGCATGTGCACATGGATTTTGGCCGCCAGGTAGCCATGATGGTTACCCTCATGATCACCTCTAAGGGCGTTGCAGCCGTACCGCGCGCCTCGCTGGTAATTCTGCTGGCAACCTGCGCATCCTTCAACTTGCCTGCTGCAGGCGTGGTTGTCATCCTGGGTGTAGATGAACTAATGGATATGGCACGCACCAGCGTAAACGTGCTTGGCAACTGCCTGGCAACGGTTGTTATTGCACGCTGGGAAGGCGCATTTGATGATGAGCGCGCAAAGCTGTTCGGTACTCCGGATGAGCTTGCCTTAGAATCGGCAGCCATAGAGTAACGGCACCAATCGTAGAAAAGGCGGCCTCCTTATTGGGAGGCCGCCTTTTTATATCTATACACCCCGAGTCTAAAAGCCTTCGTTTAAGAACAGAAACAGGCCATCTTTGCCAGGTGCTACCAGGTCTAATCTGCCAGTGCCGCGCAGATCTGCAAGGGCAAACAGAATTCCGCAGCCCGTTGCTTGCCGAATCTGCCCGTAATCGATAATCTGCTTGGTAAAGGATTCCCCGTTCCACTTAAAGTAGTAGATTCCCACATCATCGTGCTCGCCCGGGTCGTGCCCGTTATGCGCGCGGTGCCGCTTGCCTGTAATCAGTTCGCACTGGCCATCGCCATCAATATCTGCCCACTGCAAATCATGATATTGCGCGTTCCAGGGGTCGATGGGGTGGCGCTTCCAGGTTCGGTTGCCATCGGCATCCCGCCCCTGCTCAAGCCACTCCAGGCCATAGTTATGGCCCTGGCCAACAATCAAATCGTTCAGGCCATCCCCGTTCACATCCACAACAAGAATTGGCACACTTGCAGAGCCCAGGCTGAAATCAGGATGAAACACCCAGTCTGCCTCCGGGCCATCATAGGGATTCTCCGGTGCCTCCAGCCAGCCATTGTGCAGCACAAAATCCCCACGGCCGCTGCCAGAAATATCCCCGAAGCCCAGCCCATGCCCCTGCGCCTTACTCCAGATGGTACGGCTGCTAAATTCGCCCGTGCCGTTGCCATCCGAGTCCCGCAGTAACTTAAATACCCGCAGTGGTGCACCCGGCGTGTTGGGCACAATCTCAAACTCACCATCGCCATCCACATCCCACATACGGGTGGTTTCCACATTGCCAACCTCTGCAATCACATGCGTGGTCCACTCGCCACCTGCGGGCCCGGGGTTCTGGCGCCAACGCAGATTGTTTCCCCACCAGCCGCCGGTAACAAAATCCATATACCCATCGCCATTAACATCCAGTGGCAACGTAGAAAAGTCGTCGAAATACTCGCCCTCGGCGCGCACATCTCCAATTTTAAACGCCTGCTTGAAGTCTGGACCTTTGTACCAGTACGCCCCGGATACAATATCCAGCACGCCATCGTTATCCACATCAAACACCGCTGCAGATTCATAGCGCTCATCGGCAATCAGAATCTTACGAAACTTAAGAGGCATGGCAAACTCCTGAATCGGGGCATCCTACTGCCCGCATTTGAAGATCTTATCCGGCAGTTAGGCACTGTTTCCCTGCAATGCGCGCAAACTTCTCATGCAACATGCCGCGCACGGTTAAGGAGTTTGCGCGCCTGGCGTCGCAACCTACGGCATGAAACATCCAATTGCCTCCCAGTTAGTTACGCTGCTTGCCGCGGCGGCCGCATTGCTATGCAAACCGGCCGCCGCCACCCAGGATTCTGCTGGCCCCATCTACACCTACGATCTCACCTACACGGTGTCGCTGGATGCAAAAAAGCCCGAGATGGCGCGCAAAATATGGGATGAAACCCATTTCATCACCACCATTCAGGGCATCGTTAATCGGGATAAGCCAGAGCTCTATCTGTTTCTGGTGGGCGGCAACACGGCAACGGTAGATCGCTTCTGGCTTAACACCCTGCGCGCTCCCGGTGCCTGGCTGGCAAATAGAACGGCAACGCCGCTTCCGAATCTGGATAGCCTCATCAACAAGTTTAAGAGCAGAATCAACGGGCTGGTGGTATACGATGATCGTGTGCCGGCCACCTCTAATGTAGCTTCCACCGCAGCCGGGGTAGAGGATCTTGCCGCTGTAAGGTACGACCCCTCGCCAGATTCGCTCTACACGCATCTCACCGCGCCTTCGGGCCTGCATCTGCCCGTAAAGCTGTGGCTGGTTCACCCGGATGGCAGCAGCATGTTCACAGGCAAAGGCCATCTGCCGGGCAGCGCCACCCCATCCAGCGGCAGCGCCAAGTGTGATGCCTACCTGTGGGCCAAAGAGCGCTACCTGGATACAGGCAAATGCGCCGGTACACGGCTTGCCTACTATCTGGATTCCTGGTGGATAGCGCATCCAGATGGGTACATCCCGAATCACACGCTAACCGATCACGATTTCTTTATATCGCAGCGCGGATTCTTTTTCGATCTGCTGCCCTGGGATGATGAAACCCCGGTAGATGATCCCTCGCAGCCAAAAGGCACCGATCAGGCCACCCTGCGCGCCATTCTCAAATCGGCATGGCTGCAAACCGGTGGACGCAAAATGATTCACGTGGGCGGGTTTGTGCCCTGGGCCTGGAAGTACACCGATTACACCGGCGCGGGCGGCAAACATGGCGGCGTGCCCACAGAATGGAAGTACGCGCACATCCTCTCCTGCTTCAATGCCTACATGGATGCCGATGCGCTCGGCATTTGCGCCATGGCCAACGCCTCGGTGTATACCCACTTCCCGCTGGCATCCCACTATCCGCAGCAAAAACCAACGGTAAACGATCTTAAAAAGCGTGGCCTTATCTCCGCCGATGGGCATCTTGCGCCCAAAAGCTATGTGGCCATCTATGGCGGGGATTACGATGCCGCCTCCTGGCTGTATCAGCGCCTGCCAGATATCTGGAACGATCCGGCACGCGGCACCATCCCGGTAGGGTGGGCCTTTAACCCCAACCTTGCAGATAGGTTTGCAGCGGGCATGGATTGGGCCCGCAAAAACGCCCGCCCCGGAGATACTTTTACGGCCGGTGATTCCGGCGCTGGCTATCTCAACCCCGGCAGCCTCACACCACCCAGAGAGTACTCGGGCCTCAAATCTGGGCTCGAAACCTGGCGCCAGCACTGCGTGCGCTACTTCAATCAGTGGGATCTCTCCATCACGGGCTTTGTTATCGATGGCGATGCCCCGGGCATGACTCCTGAAATACGCAAGGCCTACACCACCTTCTCTGCGGATGGAGTGGTTGCCCAGAAGGTACCTCGCATCGGTATGGAGGGCGATACTCCCTTCTTAAGAATGGAAACCGATCTCAACGATCCAATATCCGGCGCGGCATCCATACTTGCCCACTGCCGGCCAGAGAAACCGGAGTTTCTGGTGTGCCGCACCATTCTCTGGAGCCCAACCGATCTTAAGAAGATGATGGACCGCGTGCATGCCTCCGAAACCGGCTCCGAAATCGAATTTGTAGATCCCTATACCCTGATGCTTCTGGCGAAGCAGTTTCAACAGGGCCCAGATCAGGGTGCCGCAAAAGCACAGCCCCTGCCGCAGCCCAAACCGGGGCAAAAGGCCAATTTATGGAATCTGCGCTACGGGGCAAAGGTTACCAACCACAGCGCCATGCTACCCGGCAGCGACCCAAGAGATCTATTCGGTGGCAGTTACGGTTCCCTGGAATCGCATGATCTGATTCTGTTTGCAGATGGCAAACCAGAAGGCTTTGTTCATAGCGTAGAGTGGGAAACCCGGGGCGCCGTTCGCCTGCACGGCTACCGTATAAAAGCGCATGGAGATGAAAACACGGGCAGGCGGGAGTTCGGCACATTCCGGCTATTTTCACGGGTAGGGCCGGGCTCGGATTGGACCTTCATCGATACTTTCGATAACACGCACCCCTACGCCATGGAGAACGCCGCCGAAGATATTCTTCGTACGCGCACGCTTAACGCCCCTGTTAATGCACGCCAGTTTCGGGCAGAGTTTGTGCAGGGGCGCGCTCCAGATGGAACCGTTGCAGGCCCACGCGTTATTGAGCTGGAAGCCATTGCCGAGCTAACGGGCGGCAACTAAATTACCCCATGGGGGTGAGAATCCAGTATGGATTCTCACCCCTTATGCTCTGGCCGGCTCTGTACGGTAAAACCATACCTTTACCAGCTGAGTTAGCAGCATATAGCCCAGCATCATCAGCGCAAGCAATCCCCAGAACAGAGTAGGCAGTGGCGTAAAGCCCAGCGTTTGGGCCAGCGGAGATACCGGCAGCCATGCCCCCACCAGCAAAATAACCACAGAAGTAAGGCACAACTGCCAGCTTGCGCGGCTGCCAATAAACGGCACCTTGTTGGTGCGAATCACATGGATGATAAGAGTCTGCGTGAACAGAGATTCTATAAACCAGCCCGTATGGAATAGGGCCGGATTATGGGCGCAGTGAAACACCTTGAGCATAATAAAGAACGTAAGGTAGTCGAAAATGGAGCTGATGGGCCCAACCACCAGAATAAACCTTTGCAGCTCATTAATGGTCCACTGGCGCGGCTTCTTTAGCCAGTCTTCGTCCACAGTATCGGTAGGTATTGCCGTCTGAGAAAAGTCGTAAAGCAGGTTATTGGTTAGCACCTGTATGGGCAGCATGGGCAAAAACGGCAGAAACGCGCTGGCACCCACCACGCTGAACATGTTGCCGAAGTTGGAGCTTGCGGCCATCTTGATGTACTTAATGATGTTGCCAAAAACACGCCGGCCGGCAAGCACGCCCTGCTCAAGAACCAGCAGGCTGTTCTCCAGCAGAATAATATCGGAGCTCTCTTTGGCGATATCCACGGCAGTGTTTACCGAGATTCCCACATCCGCTGCCTTCAGCGCCGGGGCATCGTTTATGCCATCGCCCATAAAACCAGTAACATGCCCGCCGGCCTGCAATGCCCTTATAATTCGCTCTTTATGGGCAGGGGCCAGCCTGGCAAACACCTGCGTTTTTGCGGCGGCAGCAATCAGTTCCTGATCGTTTAGCTTATCCAGATCCGCCCCCAGCAGCATGGTGTCTGCCGGTATCCCCACCTTCTCACACACATAGGCGGTAATAATGCCGCTGTCTCCGGTGAGGATCTTAACATCCACATGCAGCTCTTTAAGCCGCTTAAGCGCCTCGCCTGCCGTCTCTTTAGGCGGATCCAGAAATGCCAGAAATCCAATCAGAATCAGGTCCGATTCGTCTTTCACGGTATACACCGGCACATCCGGCGCATTGGGCATCTCTTTGTAGGCAATCGCAATCACTCGGAATCCCTGCCCGCTCAGGGTATCCGCCATCTTGCGCCTATCCACATCGTGCGCGTCCTGCTTATCCACCAGCCCTTCGGTATGCTCAACCCGGGTACACACCGATAGAATCTCATCTACTGCACCCTTGCATATCAGTATGTTCAGGCCGGTGCCATCCTCAACAATAACGGACATCCGGCGACGAATGAAATCGAACGGAATCTCATCTATCTTCTTGTACTTCTGCTCCACATTTAGTGCAGCGCCCACCTCGCCGTGGTCCAGCACCGCCTGATCCAGCATATTCTTAAGGCCAGTGTGGTGAAACGAGTTCAAAAAGGCATAGTGCAGCGCCTTTTCGCTGGGGTTGCCGCGCGGGTCCAGGTACTTCTCCAGTACAATGCGGCCTTCGGTAAGCGTGCCCGTTTTATCCGTGCACAGCACATCCATAGCCCCAAAATTCTGAATCGAATTCAGCCGCTTTACAATCACCTTCTGGCGCGACATCTCCAGCGCGCCGTTGCTCAGGTTCACCGTTACAATCATCGGCAGCATTTCGGGCGTAAGGCCAACGGCAACGGCTACCGAAAACAGAAATGCCTCCATCCAGTTGTGCTTGCTAAACCCATTCAAGAAAAATACGGCAGGCACCATTAAGGCCATAAACCGAATCATCAGCCAGGTGAACTTGTTGATTCCCTTATCAAACCCGGTTTGTTGCCGCGCGGTGGATATGCTGGATGCCAGCGAACCAAAGTAAGTGTTTTCGCCGGTGTGAACCACCATGGCAAGGCCCGTGCCGCTCTCCACATTGCTGCCCTGAAAGCACAGATTAGGCAGATCCAGTGGGCCAGTATCCTTTTCCGGGGATACCGCATCCGCCACCTTCTCTATTGGCACCGATTCCCCGGTAAGGGCAGATTGATTAAGAAACAGATCCTTGCAGTTCAGCACTCGAATATCGGCAGGCGCCATGTCTCCCGCGCTCAGGCGCACAATATCCCCGGGCACCACCTTCGCCAGCGGAATCTCAACTTCGGCGCCATCTCTTATCACCGTGGCGTGGGTGCCGACCATCGCCTTCAGGTGTGCGGCGGCATCATCTGCCCGGGCCTCCTGTAAAAACCTCAGCACAATCCCAAGCAACACCATGATCAAAATAACAATGGCTGCACGAAGGTCACCTGTAACCCAGGAGACAATCGCCAGCCCTGTAAGCAAAATCACCAACGGATTTCGGATATTTTCGAGCAGCCTGTTCAGCGGAGAGATCCGCTTTTCAGCAGCTATCTGGTTGGGGCCATAGCGCTTACTGCGCTCATGTGCCTCGGCTGCAGTAAGGCCCTCCAGGCGGGAATCCACCCGCTTAAGCGCTTCCTCTGCGGAGAGCTTGCTAATAGTAAGCAGCTCCACAGAGCGTGCAGAATCCTGATTGGGCTTTTTCCCGGCCTGGTCTGGCATATGTTTCACGTGTGTCCTGCCTGTGCAAATGCAGAATACGTATCAAGCAGCTAAACAGCCGTCTGCAGATCCAGCTATCGCTTTAAAACTATCATCCTACTCGCCTCACAAAAGATGTGCGCCCAATCAAAATACGTTTTCCAATGCAACTTCGTGCCCCATCAGAGGCGGGTGCACAACCCCGCCTCTCTCAACCGTTCTGCACAGCCCTATTTCAGCAGGGCTGCATAGGGCTGCCGGTAATCTGGCTTAATGAGCTTTGCGGCCTCTTTACTGCCCGGGCCCTTAACAGCCATCTTCTTACCATCCCAATCTATGGCGTGCCCAAGGCGAAGCGCAACAATGCCAGCAAGCCCAATTTCCGTTAAGTGCCCTCCAAAATCAAAATCGGAGTACACCTTCGGGCCGCCATTAATCGCCTCTACCCACTCCTCCATATGCCCCTTTGCGCGCGGCAGGGTCTGTGGAACCTTCTTTGCCTCGGCATGATCGAACACCGATTGGAAACCGCTGTCCCCGTTCAGCTTTATCATGCCGTCATCGTTCCAGAGGCCAGCAGATACGGTGCCCTTTTCACCCAGCAGAACGCAGCCCAGCGAAGGGGTGCCATCGTAGGTTGCAGCCAGATCTTTCACGGCTGCGGGTGGCGGAAGCATGCCGCCGGTATAGAATCGCACCACCACCGGCTCCAGGCCGGGGCGGGCCGCAAAGTGGTAGGTTACGGCACAGGCGGAGGGGAAAGACTCCAGCCCCATATCCTTGCCCTCTACATCTATGTGGTGCGGATACTCCAGCTTTAAGGCCCGTACAGGCAGGTTAAACGCATGGCAGCAGAAATCGCTGAGGGAGCCTCCGCCAAAATCGTACCAGGCCCGCCAGTTTACCGGATGGTACTGCCCCTCAACATAGGGACGCTCTGGCGATGTGCCCAGCCAAAAATCCCAATTCAATCCTTCGGGAATGGGGTCGCTGCCCGGCTTACGCGTAACGCCAGAGGGCCAGCTGTGTTTTGGATGCCAGATGTGTATCTCTTTCACCTGGCCAATAAATCCCGCCTGTATCAGCTCCACACATCTTCGCAGGGTGTCTTTGGCGCTGCCCTGGTTGCCGGTTTGCGTAACCACCCTGGATTTGCGCGCCACCTCTCTTAAATGCCGAACCTCGGTTAGCGCATGCGCCAGCGGCTTTTCGCAGTAAACGTGCTTGCCAGCCCGCATGGCCGCCACAACAATGGGCACATGCCATATATCTGGCGTGGCAACAATCACCGCATCCAGGTCTTTCTCTTTCTTAAGCAGATCCCTGTAATCGGAGTACCGGTGCGCCTCTTTCAGGGGCTCACCCATTGCGCGCTGAACCCTATCCAGCTGCCGGCTATCCACATCACAAATCGCGGTTACATGCTGGCTCAGCCCGCGCGTTACCTCCTGCACAAGGCTATCCATGCGGCCGCCCATGCCTATGCAGGCCACTCGCAATGGGTTTGCAGCAGCAGAGGAGGCAGCAGCCTGAAGCACAGCGGGGGCCGCTACAGACATGCCAACAAACCTACGACGCGTAACTGGATGAGATGCCACGGGTTTAGCCTTTCCTGAACACAGAGGCGGCTACAGCCAGATGCGGAGGATTCCGAACCTGGCTGTAGCCCACGTGTAGCACACGGTTGTTGCAGCGCTTATCGGCGCAGCAACGGGTTATTAATCTGCCGATTCAAACGTGTAGGTACCGGCACCCACCTCGTAAACGGCAGCGCCGCTCTCGGTGCGCAGGTACTTCACACCATTTGCATGCGCTGCAGCAACGCCGCCTTCGGTAACCTTGCTGGCATCGCCAGCAGGCACGAATATGGTGGCGCTGGAGTTTGCCGGAACCCGTACCTTAAGCGTAACGGCGCTGCCTTCACGCTTCCAGCTGGTTTCAATGCGGCCATACATGCTATCGTGCCAGGCGTTCACCCAGTTTAGCGGGCTCTTTGTCTGCGGCTTTACAATGATGTGGCGATAGCCCGGTGCGCTGGGATCCCAGCCAATACCGGCCGCCGAATCAAACAGCCATTCGCCGCAGCTGCCAAGGGAGTAGTGGTTGAACGAGTTCATACCCGGATCCTGGAATCCCTTGTCCGGGGTCCAGCCATCCCAGCGCTCCCAGATGGTGGTTGCGCCATGCTTTACAGAGAACAGCCAGCTGGGGAAGGTATCCTGCAGCAGCAGATCGTAGGCGGTATCCACCATTCCGGCGCGGGTAAGAACCGGCAGCAGGTAGCTAACACCCACAAACCCTGTGGAGAGGTGATTTCCCTTAGCCTTGATATCATCCTGAAGATACTGTGCGGCAACGCGGCGCAGAGATTCTGGCAGAAGCTCAAACTTCAGCGCCATGGCATAGCAGCACTGGGTGTTGCCCGTGATGCGGCCATCTGCTTTTACATAGCGGGCGTTAAAGGCCGCTTTAATATCCTCAAACAGGGCATTGTACTTCGCAGCGTTTGCCGCATCGCCAACCGCTTTGTAAGAGAGCGCCAGCAGATGAGTGGAGTAGCCGAAGAAGGCCGTTCCAATCAGATCTTTCGGGGTGTTAGAGCCAATTGCCAGCCAGTCGCCATAGTCGCCATTGCGGTCTTTGTCTCTAATCAGGCCGGTGCTGTGCTCACGGCACCACTCTACCCAGCGGGCCATGTTGGGCAGGTGCTTCTCCAGAATGCGCTTGTCGCCCGTTGCCTGGTAAATGGTCCAGGGGCAGATAACGCCGGCATCGGCCCATGCGGGGGTACCGCCACCGCCATAGCTTGGCGAAATATCGCTGTAAGCTCCTTCCGGCGTCTGCGCATCGTCTACATCCACCAGCCATTTGGTGAAGAAGGCAGATACATCCGCATTGCAGGTTGCGGTGCGCACAAACACTTCGGCATCGCCCATCCAGCCCATGCGCTCATCGCGCTGCGGGCAGTCGGTGGGTACGCTCAGGTAGTTGCCGCGCTGGCCCCACTTAATGTTGGATTGCAGCTGATTGATTCTCGGATCGGAGCAGGCGAAGCTTCCCGCTTGTGGTGTATCGGATCCCAGCACAATTCCCGTAACAGCATCCAGCGATGGCTTCGATTTCAGGCCGGTAAGCTCCACATATCGGAAGCCATGGAAGGTGAACTTCGGCTGCCACACCTCGGCGCCCGCCGTGCGGGTGGTGTAGTGATCTATGGAGGGTGCGCCACGCAGGTTGGTGGTGTAGATGGTGCCATCTTTATTCAGCATCTCTGCGTGCCGAATGGTAACCATGGTGCCGGTTGGGGCGGCCACTTTAAGGCGCACAACGCCCACCATATTCTGGCCCAGGTCAAAGGTCCAATGGCCCTTGCCAGTCTCCTTAACGGAGCGCGGCTTAATGGCACCAAGCTGAAGCACCGGCTCGCTTATCTGCGGCTCAATCGGGATCTCGCTAAGAGTTACCTTTTCGTTTTCCGGGTGAAGGTGCGGCTTAACCGCCGTCCAATCGGCCTCGCTCAGGCCCGGCATATCCCAGCCCGGCACTTCGGCGCGTGCATCGTAGGTTTCTCCCAGCATAAAGTCTGAGCTCTGGATGGGGCCAGCATGCTCTTTCCAGCTGGTATCGGTAACCACGCGCTCGGTGGTTCCATCGGCGTAGGTTACTTCCAGCTGAGCCAGCAGAGCCGGAGATTTGCCGTAATACTGATATCCGCCATTGCCCAGGTGGCCGCTATACCAGCCATGGCCAACCTGCGCGCCAATAACATTCTGGCCCTGGCTCAGCAGCCCGGTAACATCGTAAGCCTGGTACCGTATACGCTTGCGGTAGTCTGTCCACTCCGGTGCCAGGTACCTGTCTCCAACGCGTTTTCCATTGATATGGAACTCGTAAACGCCAAGCGCGGTGGCATAAAGGGTGGCGCTTTTAATGGGCTTTGTGGTGCTGAATCCCTTGCGTATATACGGGTTGGAGCGTGCCCCTGCCGCCAATGAGAATGTCTGATTCTCTTCCACTACAGCGGTCTGCGGCTTGCCGTTAAGCACATACTCCACTTTAAGGTGCTTGCGATGCTGGAATGCAGGATCGCCGCCCATGGTTTCATTGTTCGCGGTTATCGAAAAATCGCCAGATTTTGCGGCCGCCGTCAGAATCGCGGTTACATCGTGAGAGCCGGCGCCATCCACGGCCTCAAACACGGCCTTTGTAATGGTTACCTTCGGGGTGGGCTCCAGTGTTTTGAATATAGGCGCGGCATCTATCCACTGCGCGCTCCAGTCGGTTCGCTCGGTAAGCCCCATGCTCCAGGTTGCTGTGGGCGCCCACGGGCCGGGCTTGCCATCGGCATCCCATACACGCACGGTCCACCAGCAATGCTCCCGAGAGTGCAGCGCCTTGCCACCATAAACCACATGGGTGCTCTCTGCCGAGATCACTTTGCCGCTATCCCACAGATCGCCCTTGCCCTTAAGCAGCAGCTCCGGGGAGGAGGCAACCAGCACCTGGTAGCCGGTTTGTTTTTCGCCACGCCGATTGGAGTTAATAACCCAGCTGAACCGTGGGGCGGTTTCATGTATCCCCAGCGGGTTCACCAGGTACTCGGTTCGGAGGTATCGCACCGGCGCTGCGGCAAGCGGCAGCGTAAGCGCAGTAAACGCGGCGCAGGCGGCCCCAAGGCCAACCACACCGCTGCTTCTAAAGAAAGCCATAGTATCCAGATTCCTTATTTTCAGTCTCGCTCGAAACTTTATAAAAATGCGGCCGCACAGCAGTTATGCCGTGCTATACGCGGTCTTAGTTCTGCTTCACGTCTCTATTTGCCTGCAAAAAATACCCTATTCAGGGCTCTGCAGGATACATGGCCCTGTTTTCCCGTATGCCAGCACGTAAACTGGCCCTATGGCGCGGTGCAATCTATCCGTTGCGGCATCAACTATAGATGTATACAATGTAGTTGTAAACTTACAGTGTAACTATATCAGAGGGGGCCACCACGACGCATGTGGTTAGCATCCGCCTTCGAGATGATCAGCTAAATCGGCTTAAACGTTTCGCGCGCAGATCCGGCAAAAGCCAGAGCGAAATGGGTGCGCAGTGATACTCACGAGGTTGCCACCCCTGCCACGCGCCTACTTCCAGCCCCTGTAATCATCCCCAACAATCACTGGCACCGGGGCAGCTTTCAGCACCGGAATTTCTACCCTAGAATCCGAATGTATCTTAATATGCGCGCTCCGGAAGTCCGAGGGTTTTGCCGCATAGATGTTTGCCACAAAGCTCTGCGGGTTGGCATCGGCAAGCGGAAACCAACTGCTCTGAACCTGAACCATTATCCGGTGGCCGGGTAAAAAGGTGTGGCACATATCTCCCAGCCTAAAGCTCACATCAACGGCCTTGCCGGGTGGCAGTGGCACCGCCTTATCAAAGCCATTGCGCCAGCGGGCACGCATAATATCTGCCAAAACCAGCCGCTGAAAGCCATCTGGCTGCACATCTATCACCTTCACCACAAAGTCGGCATCGGTGGCATCGGTTTCTACCTTAAGGTTGCAGTTTACATACCCCGCTGTGTAAACGGGCGCTTTCAGGGGCTCTGTTTCAAAGCTCAGCACATCCGCCCTGCCTGCAGAAAACCGCTGATCCTCATTCATATACAGCCCGTTGCGGCCACCAGCCACAATGCCAGTATAGGGCACGGGGTGGGCCGGATCCGAAACATACTCGCCAGAAACGGCAACTGCTGGCCTGGTTTCGGTAAGAACTTTTGCCGGCGCCAGCCACAACCTCCGCTGCGTAACCCCCTGTTTGGGCGGCCAGCTATCAAACTGCCAGAAGGCGTTGCTGCCAGTGGCAAACAGGGTGGCCTCTTTCTGCTTCCACTCTCCCTGGCCCTTTAAGTAGTGATCGAAGAAGGGTTTAAACAGCTTCTCGCGATAGTAGGCCGCCGTTTTTATGCCCAGCTTCTCATCACCGAAGCTATCCCCATCGCCGCCACTCCACCCGCCATGGCTCCACGGACCCATGACTATCCCATTAAACGGACTCTTGCCATCATGCGCAATGGCCTCATGATCTGCCCGGGGGCCATATCTGTCCTCCGCGTCGTACCATCCGCCCGTCATCAGCACGGCGCAGCCAACGCCTTTAATGTGCTTAGGCAGGGCGCGCGCCTGCCACCAGGCATCGTAATCTGGATGGTTCACAATGTCGGTCCAGTGCTTTATCGCGCCCTTAAAGTATTGGGAATCCACATTCGCCAGCGGGCCCAGCTGCTGGTAGAACTTGTAGATATCCGGCCCAAACTTCAGATCGGGCTCCGGCAGATAGTTGTCGTCCAGGATGGCGGGGTTGGCTCTCTCCCGCCCCATAGAGTTAAACCAGCGCACCGTGTCCATCATCATCAGCACGCCGTTATGGTGGTTGTCATCGCCCATAAACCAGTCGGAAACAGGGGCCTGTGGCGATATGGCCTTGAGTGCCGGGTGGGAATTAATGCCAGCTGCCATGGCGTAAAACCCGGGATAAGAGATTCCCCATATCCCAACGTTTCCATTATTATTGGGGATGCTTTTTAACAGCCACTCTATGCTATCGTAGGTATCGGTGGCATCATCCGCCTGGCCCTTGCCATGGGCGGTTTGAGGCCGCACATTCACCCAGGTTCCCTCAGAGTAAAACCTGCCGCGCACATCCTGCTCCACAACAATGTACCCTTCGCGCAGCATGCTGTGCAGCATCTCGCGCTGCTCGGCATACACCCCTGGCACATATGGATCGGGATCTATGCCATAGGGTGTGCGATACATCAAAATCGGCCACTTCTGGTTCCTGTTTTTTGGGCAGTAGATAGTTGTGAAGAGGCGCACGCCATCCCGCATGGGTATTCGGAAGGATTGCACCGTGTAGTTTTGCTGAAACGCCTGTTGGGTGTACTTACCCGCAATCACCTGTGCCGGAGCCCTGCCCGCCACTCCCAACAAAACCCATACTGCACACAGCACTCGCATCAAAGCCTTCATCACTGCAAACCACCCCTGCCGAAACATTGATCACTACACCGATTGTAGCTTATGGAATGGTCTAAGTGGCGCGCTTCGCACGCGGGGTTGGGGATTGGGTGCTGGGAATTTGAAATTGTGCAGAGCTCTCGTGTGATGCTGAGGGTTGGTACGTGGTTCTGGGTTGCGAGGTCCCCGATAAATATCACGCAAGTGCGCCAGGGAACAAAGATTTGACGAGAGGTTAATGCTTCGTACTAAGGTGATCAGATAATCACAGTTCAGAAATGCAATTGTCGCGCAAGCAAGCGCAGCGCGGTAGGCATCGCCTTTCATAAACATCCGCTTCTGCGTCGCTCGGGACCGGCAGGCGGCATCTGACTCCCGCCCCTGGCGGGCGGGTTGGGGCGGGGGATGGTAGTCTGCGGCACGCACAGGCTTCCAACCGGTAGGCAGCATTTCTCACTGAATCCCGACTCCCGGCCCCGCTCGCTTGTGCGCAGCGCGGTAGATACCGCTATTCATAACCAACGTGCCACCCATCCGGCAGTCGGCACTAAAGCGCTGAAAGTGCGTGATAGGATAGCGAAGCTCGATAGGGCTGGAAAACAACAGTTTCAAAATAATTCCGAGGCCTGTAGGGCCAGCATAGGTTACCTCGCGGTGTGCAACGTACCGGTCAGCACCGGCACCCATCCGGCAGGCACGCATTTCTCCCAGCAAGCGAAGCGCGGTACAAATTGCCTTTCGTAAACATCATCTTCCTGGCCCCGCCAACCACGAATCAGAAATGCAATGGTCGCGCAAGCAAGCGTAGCGCGGTAGATATTGCTTTTCATAAACATCATGTTATGCGTTGTGCGAAGAGATGCATCGAAGAGGGAACTGGTACCGCTCTATCTTCCCTTGGCTCGAGCACAGCTTTCCAACAGGCAGAACAACATGATAGCTTCGCGGCCTTCGCGCAAGTAATAAAAAAAAGCCCCAGATTCGCACAGCCTTCCAGCAAGCAAAACAACATGATAGCTTAGCGGCCTTCGCGCGAGGAATAAAAAAGCCCCAGGTTTGCACAGCCTATCGGTAGTTTGCCGGGCTTGAAACTGATAGCTTGCGGGCGCGGCAGAGCGGCGCCCCTACAAACACGGGTCGCTCACGGTACCGTTTGAATAAGCGTTGTACTTTGGCCCTTTCATTGGGGCACGCTGGGCTGCTGGAAGTCACAACATTCCACATCTGCAACGCTTGCTACGAAGGTACCATGCGCTCGTGAGAATCTTTGCGGCCTTGCGTGAGTAAACATACACCTCCCGGTTAGCACAGCGTTCCAGCAAGCGAAACAACATGATAGCTTAGCGGCCTTCGCGTGAAAAACAAAAAGCACGCGCCAAGCACCGCGTTCCATCCGGCAGGCGGCATTTCACACTGGCTCCTGACTCCCAGCAAGCGAAGCGCGGTAGAATTGCCTTTCATAAAAATCCGCTACGGCTTGTTAGGTGGAGCTGATCCACAAGGATCCCAGGAGTTTGTATAGAACTGCACCAGCCTATTTGCGTCGCTGCTGAGGAACCTGGGATACCATAACAGATTGCACCGCGCTCGCTTCAACGTGGCGGCGTTACACGTACAGATGAACTCCGCATCTTTCTCGTCGAGCCATGATTGGGTTTTTACGAGTACATACCGCAGGGCAACAATGGAGGGTTTCGAGAGCTTGAGGGCAGGGCAAATGGAATAGTTAAATTCCCAGACATCGGAGACGGGATCAAGATTGTGGCGGTCCGTAAGAGAAACTGTAAGAAACCTACCGTCTACTATTTGCGGATCGTGCAAGATTATCCAGTAATGTGCAGGCTTGCCATCGCGCAAATCTATCTTATAGACACTTCCCTCAGCAGCTTTCATTACCACTTATGCAGAAACCGCCTCGAAGTACTCTATTTCCTGAGCGCGCTCAACTGCCGTCGAATGTGGCTCGGATAGGCCGTGCTCAAATATCGTTTCAAGTGATATAGGAGCTGATGACTTTGTGCTTGCGCACGTTTCGTCCCATTCTGGAAAGGTATGTGTAAGGTTGACCAGTGTCCATTTTTCTTTACCACCGTGTTCATGCCACACTTTATCTATTAGTTCAATCTCAAAATCCGAGAGCCATTCAGTCACGTCCATATCTTGCTTCAAAACACAATGGTTCGAAGGAGAATCTTGGCCAATATGCGGGACAAACTCAATGCACTGGCTCCACAACGGTGAAGTTGTTTTGCCCTTCATCAAACTCAAAACATCTGACAGCACCGGCCCGTTTTGCATACTGTAAAATTGAGATCCCGTGATCAATGATGTCGTCTGCGCCATGCACATCCGCTCGGAAATTACCATTAACTTCATCAACGTTAAGTCGTTTAGCTGGTGGTCCGGCGATAATCTCAAAAAATAAACAGCCATCGCGGTAGCCTTATTTTGACGAAACATTCGGATACCCCTTCCCTTACCTGAGTGCTTTAACCGCAAGTTCACAACTACCTTCGCCGGCCGCACATGCACATGGTGTCAGCCGTTCCTGGCCTCACAGTAATCACCTGAATTATGGTTTAATTGCAACTATGCACTCATTACCTACTGAGTCTACCACAGGTAGACAAATAGTCAGAATATCTTGTACAAAACACCCCCAATTCCACAGCGTGCTGTGCATTGCCATTGCACCCTTGCAACTGTTTTCTTTATGAATATTACAGCAATTCAGAAGCAAAAAACCGGCACATCGGCGGCTGTAGTGGGCCGCTTTTGTGCCGGTTTTATTGGCTCTTTTACTGGCTTTGCCTGGCGCTAATTCATAGTGCCGTTGTACTTCGGGTCTACCGCCACCGGGGTTGGCAGTTTTGTTAGCCTCGGCAGCGTTATTTTGGAGCTGTGGTAGATCTGCATGGTGGCCTTCTTGAAATCGGAGGCGTCTGCCTTGTAGATATTGGGCACAAAGGTTTGCGGGTTACGATCGACCAGTGGGAACCAGCTGCTCTGGATCTGAACCATGATGCGATGCCCCTTCAGGAAGGTGTGGCTCACATCGCGCAGGTCAAAACCAACCGAAGTAACCTTGCCAGGGGTGATTCCCTTTGGGTTGGAGTAGCTCTCTCTAAACCTGCTGCGCATAACCTCAGCGCGCACCAGCCGCTGTAGGCCAGCATCGGGTGCGCCCTCTGGCTGCACATCTATCACCTTCACAATAAAGTCCGCATCGGTGCCGGTGGTAGCTATCTTCAGATCGGCACGGATGGGGCCTGCGATGGTGATGTCCTCAGCAAGCGGCTCTGTCTGGTAGGTCAGCACATCCGGGCGTGTTGCCGCAAAGCGCTGATCGTCGTTCAGGTACTCGTTGCGGCGTCCGCCCTGAGTCTGCTCAATGTAGGGAACCGGGTTTGCCGGGTCCGATACATAGGTATCGAACTCAGTGGCGGCAGCGGCGGCTGGCACGCCCATTTTCAGGGCATGGTTTGCAGCGGGCGCTATCACCAGCGGAGTAACGTTCTGCTTTGGTGGCCACTCGTTAAACTGCCAGAACTGGTTGATGCCGGTGGTAAACACGGTTGCCTTCGGCTTGGTCCAGCCGGCTTTGTCTTTCAGATAGAAGTCAAAGAACGGCTTGAAGATGTTGTCTCGGTACCACAGGCCGGTTTTTACTCCAAAGTTTTCGTTGCCGAACTTATCGAAGTCTCCACCGCTCCAGCCGCCGTGGGTCCAGGGGCCTTCCACCAGGAAGTTGTCTACGCCCGGGTTCAGCTTATCGATGGCGGCGAAATCTGCCAGCGGACCGTACATATCCTCGGCATCGTACCAGCCTCCCACCACCAGGCAGGCAGCTTTAATGCCTTTAAGGTGGGCTGGCAGGGCGCGCTCTTTCCACCATGCGTCGTAGTTGGGGTGGTTCTGCACATCATTCCAGTGCTTCACCTCGCCATGGTAGTAGCGGGCATCCACATTCTTCAGCGGGCCAAGATCCAGATAGAATTTGTAGGCATCGTTGTTCACTTCCATGGGGGCACCCGGAAGATAGTTCATGCCCGGCACGCCCTTCTCTTTGCGGGCACGCCCAAATCCATTGAAGAAGCGAACAAAATCGAGAAGAAGCAGGGCTCCGTTGTGATGGTCATCGTCGCCGATAAACCAGTCCGAAACGGGTGCCTGGGGCGAAATAGCCTTCAGAGCCGGGTGCGTGTTTACGCCCGCGGCACCGGCATAGTAACCGGGGTAAGAGATGCCCCAGATGCCCGCGCGGCCATTATTATTGGGGATGGATTTCACCAGCCAGTCCACGGTATCGTAGGTGTCTGTGCTCTCATCCGTGCTCAGCTTGCCCGCCTTCGGGTTGGCGGTAACGGGGCGCACATCCTCATACTCCCCTTCCGAGTAGTAGCGGCCGCGCACATCCTGCATCACAAAAATGTAGCCATCCTTCACCATGGGCATCAGGCCCGGGCGGGGAGTCCAGAAATCTCCTGGCTCATACGGACCAATGCTATACCCCGTGCGATTGAGGATAAACGGATACTTCTGGCTCTGATCCTTCGGCGAGTACACGGTGGTGTACAGCCTTATGCCATCGCGCATGGGGATGTAGAAGGAAGAGCGGGTGTAGTGCTCCCTGAAATAGGTGGTATCTGCCATGGAGGGCGGCTGCGCCGCCGCCATACGCGGGGCGGTGCCGAGGCACAGCAGCGCAAGCAGGAGGAATAGTGAGGACCGTTTGATGCCGGACGCAAGCATGACAAAATCTCCCGGGAACATTTTAAGAGCAGGCTTTACTATACCCGCTTCAGAGCGTACGGCGGGGGATTAGAGTGCTGTTGTTCTGTTGCCAGGAGATATAAATATTGTGCCCATGCACTCATTTGCTTACGCTTTATTGCATCTGCTTCAATGCCAGATACCCCCTAAAGGACCACGGTCCGCTCTCTGGGAGCCAGGACCGCAGCGTAACGGCAATCTGGGGCCAGCTTAGGGATTTTGAAATCTCCACGCGCTCCTGCAGGCTTAACCGCTGATTCGTCTCTATCTGTTTACGCCACTTTGCAATCATGTGTCCCGGGATATCTGCTGCCCTATCTAACGCCCAGGTTTTGCTCCAGAATAAATAGGTGTCGCCTTTTTTCACCACCTGCAGATCCCAGCTATCACAGATCAAATTGCAGACATCCTCAAAGGTGCCGTAAGTTACCGACGTAAGCTCAGGGTGTGGAGAACAGCGATACCCGCACTTATAGAACTGCTCTAGAACGATGTTTCTACCAGATGCCAATGCCAGCGCCTGCAGCACCTTGCCACAATCTCGGAGATTACGGCCAGTAACACCCGCATGCACAAAGGCTTGCCCAATATCAATCACAGTGGCACTATCCACGGCCTTTGGTAACCTCAGTGGCAATACGCTGTCTTTCAGAGGTTCAAATGTTAGATGCAGTGACCCACCCTTCACCGTCTGAACCCCATTCAGCCATAATCCAAACATAGAAACTCTATCTGGCAATTCTCCGTTATAATCATCCACTTTAAACTCTATGGAGGGAGCGGCATCTGGGGCAGCCGGAACACCAGCCGGGAACGGATCTGGCAATCCGTTCTGGAGTGCGTTTGCTTGCTGTTGAAGCCTCTGCTCCCTCCAATCGACGTTGTAGGCTGCCACCTCTTCGGCAAACAACCCGTTCTGCAGGGGTACTGCTGCAAAATCCGCCAACTGCTCTATCTGCCCGGCATTCAACGATCTCAGGGCATCGCAAAAAATTGATGTTTCAGGGCTGGTAAACCAGTTAATATAAATGGAAGGCAGTGATTTGAGTGCAAGAGAATCCCTGTTCGTCAACACCTCTGTTGCTGCAGCATATACCTTGTGAAGCAACATTGCTGCCTGTTTCCGAGGGTAATCGCGCTCCTTCGCTTCATAAGCAAGAAACTGCCGAGATCGAGACAATAGATATGTTGAGGCGCCCACTTTATTCAACCGGGTTTCCCATAACCATCGTTCTGGACCAGGGTTGTTATGGCTGAGAGCATCAGAGATATTCAACATCGCTACTGCAAGAGATGTTTTAGGCAGGCAAATTGTCATGCGCTGCTCACGATCCGGCTCTGCAGCTACAAGCGACACGTGGGCCTGCATGGAGAGATCCTTAAGGATCTCAGTCAGAGATGCCGAGCCAGCATTAATGCTAACTTTAGCCTGAAGTTTGGTATCTGACAATACGTTGACGGCTGTGTGTGCTTGATAGTTAGCAGTACTTTGTGCGACGGCCGGCAGGTGAACGCCGACCGTCGACATCACAAAGATTGCGCCCATAACAGCCTTATTGACCTTAAACATAGGTGAGTTATGCATGCGCATTACGTCCTTTTACATACCAGCCGTGTAGTTATACACTGGTCCATGCAGGTCGTAGTTTACATTTGTGGCTGAGTTGTGGTCATGGAATACATACTGGTAATACACCGGGATATTATTGAACTGGGTGTTGATATAACTGCCGAGAGTGTTGAAGGTCTTTTGCGCATCATTTGGGCCAACACCAGACCAAATTTGATAATATGCAACACCAACACTCAAGAGTCCGTTGGTTTCAATGTCGCTCGAATTGAGGATTAAGTCGACGTTCCAAGAATCAGATGATGCCAACAGAGTCACTGTTAACTTGTCAGAACCAACAGGAGACACTCGCGTATCGGTAAAGGCTGGACCAGTTCCATTTGCTCCAGCACTTTGACCTTGTACAATCGCGCATACAGCAATGATAGCTGTAAGAGACGCAAACTTTGACATCTTGATCATTGTTCATCCCTTTCAAGTAGATCCTTGAATTATTTGGTTTGCAGTGTATCATCAAAGATAGCAAATAGATGATTCGTCTATTATATAACAAAAACTGCATTTATAACAGTGTTTTTTAGTAACATTGTGACTGGTTAAAGGTCAAGCTTCAAGCACCAACTAAGATGTCATACTGTAACAGATATCTCATTGGCAAAACATAAATGTACAATTTTGACTTTTCATTAGTTTAACTCCGTTGCGATCCAGAGTGCAAGCGGCATGTTAGATGGCAGACGGGTGGGCAAGCATGCGCACCGGTCGGTTGGCTGCTGTGGTTGTTATCACTAAGTTTTATGGTTAGGTTGGCGATTGCTTCTCCCCACCCATGCGCAGCCGCCCCATAGCACACCATAGTAAATGATAATAAGCAGCGCTCCAGGAGAGGCTGAGGAGAGTTGGCCAGGTTGGCTGAACTGCGTCATCAGCCATTGTAAAGCGGTGCCGAGCATTCTCAAAACAAGATCAACGGGCACGGAGAGTGGCATGAAAATAGCGCCGAGCACCGTAGCAACAAAGCTCAGCATTATAATGGGGGCCAATAGTGGCATTACCAGCAGGCCAGCAAACAGGCCGCCAGGGGTTATGGTGTGGAAGTAGTGGGTGGCAATGGGGAAGCTGCCCGCCTGCGCGGTGATGGTGATGGCAACGGAACCCGTTATGTACCCGGCCAACCATCTGCCAGCTCGCACCGATGGCTTGCGGCCCTTAAACTGTTTCCGAACTGCCTGCACAAGCTTTTGCCACAGCGGCATGGCGAATGCGATGGTGATTACCGTGGCGAAAGATATCTGAAATCCAGGATCGAAGAGATTCTGTGGGGCATGTATCAAAAGCAGCAGTGCAGAAAACCCGATAGCACTGCCCGCATCAGGCTCCCGCTCTACAAGCCGTGCAAACAACAATACCGTTGCCATCAGCACGGCGCGCATGGTTCCGCTGTGGCCACCACAGGCTTCGGCATATAGCCAGCCGCAACTTAACGCCAGCACAATGGCTGCATTGTGCCGCATCCCCAGCCTGCGCCCAACCCACAACACACACCCTATCAATGCCCCTATATGCAGCCCCGCAGTAGAAAGCAGATGCTGCAGGCCAGCGCTCATAAACTGCGCCCGTTCTTCTGTAGGCAACCCACTCCGGCTGCCGAAAAGCACCCCAGCAATCAGAGCCGCTTTTTCTGCGGGCAATACCGCTCGCAGATGATGCAATACCCCAAACCGCATTCGTTGCCCGATGCGTTGCCATGCAGGGCCCGCGCCCGCCAATACTCTCCACTTCTCTTCATCGGTACAGCTTAAAACCGCATGCACCCTCTCCAGAGCAAGCCTCGCACGCTCATCCATCATCCCGGGGTTGGTGGCCATCCCCGGAAGCCGCAGATTCCCTTCCACAACCACATAATCGCCCGGATCCGGGATTGTTGCTGCATTCGCAGCTGCTGGTACCGATACCCGTACCAGCCCGCCTATCGGCTTTACAAACCCATCCTGTGCGCACTCTATAACCCGCAGCCGAAATCGCAATCGGCCAGTTTCTGAGTGCGCAGTTCGTACGGATTCTTCTACTTCCGAATCCACCACGCCCAGCACCCTCACAACAGCAGGTGCAATGCAGCTAATATCTTCCGGCCGAATCTCCGAATCAAAACTGGTTCTCAAGCCACCCAGCGCAACACTCAGCAACAAACAGGCAGGCATTGCCAGCTTCCGAAGGCCCGGATGCACGGCGGTGCCCACCGCAAATACAGTAAGGCCAGCTGCGGATGCTTCTATCCACAGCTGGCTCAAACCGGCAAGCCCCGCAATTGCAACGCCCAGCGCAAAACCGAGCGCCAGCATCACAAAGGGCCTTCTCTTTATCCAGTTCAGGACTGCGAGCGCTTGTTCCATTCCGATTTCTCGAACATGTTGAGCCCGGGATCTCGGATTATGCCGTCCTCTGTGGCTGGCGCGGCATTCTCCAAAAAGTCGTAGTTCAGCTCTACGCCCCAGCCCGGACCCTCTGGAACCTGGAAGTAGCCATCCACCACCTCTGGATACGGCGATGCAACCTGCTTGATCTGGGAATCTACGAAATCGTTGAAGTGCTCCAGAATTTTGGCATTTCGCAGCCCCACCATCATATGCAGGGTGGCCACCGTGGTAATAACACCCCCAACGTTATGCGGCGCAGCCATAATGGAGAAGGTTTCTGCAGTGCTGCAGATCTTCTTGGTTTCCAGCAATCCGCCACACTGGTTCAGATCGGGCTGAATGATGTGGGTAAGCCGGTTGGATAACAAATCTCGATACTGCTGGGCATGGTACAGGCGCTCACCGGTTGCTATGGGGATGGTGGTGTGATCCATCACATACTTCAGGGCACCCAGGTCTTCTGGGCGGCAGGGCTCTTCGATCCATCCGGGATGAAACTTCTCGATGTCTTTCGCAATCTCCACCGCCTGGTGCGGTGCGAAGCGGCCATGCATCTCCACAAATATCTGCACATTGCGGCCCGTTACCGAGTGCACTGCCTCAATCAGATCGATGGATTTGTAGTACTCTTCGCGGGTTAGTTCCAGATCCCCATTTCCAAATGGATCGAATTTGAGGCCACGATACCCTCTATCCACCACCACCTGTGCTGCCTTTGCAAACTCTTCTGGCTTGCGCTCGCAGGTGTACCAGCCGTTGGCATAGGCCGGTATCTTATCGTGCACCTTGCCGCCCATCATTTTGTAAACCGGTAGGTTGGCCTTTTTGCCAATAATATCCCAGCAGGCCATCTCTACCAGGGCCAGCCCCGTCATCACCACTTCTCCTGCAGATCCAAAATCCAGCAGGGTAAAGCGGCGATACAGCGCTTCAATATCGTACACATCGTGCCCGATAAAGTGGCGCTTGCAATCCTTCAAAAACTCCAGAACGGTGTGGGTTTTGCCCAGCACCCGCGCCTCGCCAACACCGCGCAGGCCGTCTTCCGTTTCCAGAACAACGTAAGTAAGGTTACGCCAGGGCGTACCAACAACATACGTGCTGTAGTTGACTATTTTCAATGAAGAAGTTCCTCTCTAATGCACGCCGGCAACGGTTGTGTTCTTGCCGCCGTTTTCTGTTCCACACCCAAACCGTTTAACGTTCTATTCGGCACACCGGGCACACCCTGTTTTCCGGGTTTACCTCTGCCGCATTTCTAAACGCAGCCCCGCAAACACTGCAGGCAAGCCAGCCCCTGTTAATGCGCCACCGGCGCAGCTTTGCCTCCCGCTCCATGCGTACCGAAAGCGAATGGTGCAGCCTCTCTGGCTGTGTGCCTTCCAGGCTCTTTAGCAGTTCCGATAATCTGGCCTGCTCTTCCCGGGGCAAAACCACTGCATCCAATTCGGTGGCATCCGGTATCTCTGGATCGGCCGCTGGCGGCCCGGAGGGCACTCCCTGAGCCCGAAACAGGATTTCACGGATCATCGGCCGACCAAGCAGCCGATTGAGCGCCGTAAGGATGGACTGACGATGCAGCGATAACTCGTGAGACCACACCGAACTGCGTGTAACCACAATCAGAATCCCATCCCGAACAGATTCTGCCCTGCTTGCCGCAGCGGCCTGAGGGCCCACCACTCTCTCCCAGTAAGCCAGTGCAAGGCTCTGCTCTATCATGCCCGCGCTATCCATGCCGCCAATAGCCGATTTCAGCAAACCCACCATGGGCGAAGCAGAGCTAACGCGCAGCCCGGAACGTACCGTAACATTTTCTGGCTTATCCGGCCTCTGTTGGGGTGAGCTCGTCCGCTTCGGCACTGATTCTGGATTGGGCTTCTTCATAACTATCCTGTGTTATTGTGCCTGCCACAACATGAAATGTGGCCGCGCCAGAGAGAATCTCCGGCGGAAAAGATCGGAGGTTGGTGCAGGTAATAAAGCTCTGGCAGCGCCTATCCAGCCAGCGCAGCAGCTGCCTTCGGCGCAAATCATCCAGGTCGCTCATTACGTCGTCCAGCAGTATCACTGGCGGTTCGCCAACAAACTCCTCTATCAGCTGAAACTCTGCCAGCTTCAGGGCCAGGGCCACCGTTCTTTGCTGCCCCTGCGAGCCATAGGTTCTGGCCTCCACCCCGTTTATTAAAAACGCCATGTCGTCCCGCTGTGGGCCAAGCAGGGTGGTGCCACGGCGCATCTCGTCGCTGCAGATGGATGCCAGCTGGTTTCTAAAGCACTCGGCTATCTTCTCCGTATCTGCCTTGCCATGCATATCTCCCCGGCCAAGATGATCATGCTTTGCATTCACCTCCGGGTCCTCCTCCGCAGCCTCCCCAACGGAGTACTCCGCAGTTTCGTCGGTTACGGTTCCTGGCTCCATGGCAGCCCTAAAATCCACACTTGGCACATATCTTACCTGCATGCTCTCCCGCTCTTCGGTAAGATCCTGATGAATGCGGCATGCAATGGGTGCCAGACGCTGTATGTAAAAGTGGCGTTTCTCTATTAGTGGGGCCCCGTACTGCACCAGTTGCTCGTTCCAGGCCTCTATTCCGCTATCTGGCCGGGGGCGCTCTCGCAAATCTTTTAGCAGCCTGTTTCTCTGTTCCAGTATGCGCTTGTACCTGGCAAGGTCGTACACATACCGGGGGCTTATCTGAGATATTTCAGAGTTGAGGTAGTGGCGCCGCTCCGAAGGGTCTCCCGTTACAATGGGGATATCTATGGAGCCAAAGAATACGGCATTAAACTCGCCAAGGAGATCGATAACCCGGGTGCGCTTAAGGCCATGAATTTTGACGGCCTTCTTATCTCCCTGAAACACCGATATCTGAAGATCTACCTCGCCCTCAATCTCTCTCTGTATCTCCGCCGTTACATGTGCCATTTCGGCTTCTTTGTAAATCAGCTCAGATTCTCTGCCTGCCCGCAGGGATCGGGTGGTTGCCAGCAGAGAGATTGCCTCCAGCACATTGCTTTTACCCTGGGCATTCTCCCCATGAAGAATATTGATTCCCGGGCCCGGGTTCAGTTCCAATTCCCGATAGTTGCGGAATCCTGAGAGTTTTAATTGCGAAACATTCATATGTGGATGCCGAAACCAAACCGTGTAAGAATGCGAACTTCCCGGCTTTTCCGGGTGTGTTTCTTATTACCGCGCAAAATGCGCAGCACCGCTATCTATTCTACTCGCATACACCCATCTCTCCCCCCTCATAGATTGCATTTTATCGAGAGATTGCCTTACAAATCTCAGATATAGTGAAGGGCGGAGATTCTAACACCATATGCAGTATATATATGAATCAAAATGCCGGTGCTGGCTGGTGTGTTGAAACTGTTGACAACTCCCCGTTTGGTGCTGTATCTCCCCCAGGGCACGGTTTGAATCTCCTATTACCTGAGCTTGAAGACTCAGTTGTTGACAGATTCCGCAACCGGACTCCCGCTGCTGCGCAACCCCCGTTTTTACGAGAGTTATTAACAATTTCTTAACATCAGGATGCAACCTAAGACTCATAATCCACAGGTTATCAACATAATGGATTCTATGTAAGCAATGCCACACAGGTTATGAGTCCTGCTGTTGATAACCCGGGGCCAGGTTGCCGACAACTGTTGAAAGAATAGGCTCACGAATCGGTTGATGAAGCCAATGTGATGCCTCTATGCAGGGAATCGGCACTGAATCTGACCCCAGACTCTTGTGCTGATTACTGACCATTTTCAGGGTGTTGATAACTCTGACGTAGTAATGCTCGGTCGCTACAGACTCCGTTTTTTCAGGGCAAATGGCCATCGGACTCGGGGCGCAGCGAATCCTCGAAACAACACAAAAGCCCGCATTTCGCGGGCTTTTTAGCGCAGAAAACAACTCTGATTATTACTGTGTAAGGCGGTTGATCAGCACCTTTACCAGGTCTCCATAATCGGCATCTTCCTTAATGCGGTCTCGCACTTTCTGGCAGGCATACACCACGGTAGCGTGGTCTCTGCCGCCAAAGAAGGTGCCGATGCCAGCCAGGCTCGAGCCAGAAACAAGCTCTCTGCACAAGTACATAGATAGCTGGCGTACCGCCGAAACCTCTTTGCTGCGCCCCGGGCCTTTAAGGGCCGTTGTGGAGATGCTGAAGTGCTCGGCAGAGGCGGTAATCACATCCTCATTGGTAACGGTGCGGATTTGCGCGGGCCGGGATGTGAAGTACTCTCCCAGCAGATCCAGCGCAAGCTCCGAGGTAACCGGGGTGTGCATTATGGAGCTGTAAGCCACCAGCCTTGTTATGGCCCCCTCCAGAGAGCGCATGTTGGAGTGTGTGGCCCGGGCAATGTACAGCAGCACATCATCCGGTATGGCAGCACTCTCCCGCTCTCGCCAGGCACGCAAAAAGCAAACACGCGTATCGGCTTCGGGCGCGCCGATATCGGCAATCAGGCCACTCTGGAAACGTGAACGAAGGCGCTCATCAATGTTATCCAGCTCTTTGGGGCTTCTATCGCTGCCAAGCACAATCTGCTTGCCGCTTTGATAGAGGCTGTTAAAGGTGTGGAAGAACTCTTCTTTGGTTTGCTCTTTGTTGGAGATGAACTGAATGTCATCCACAATCCAAACATCCACTTCGCGGTACTGGCGCCTAAAGGCCTCGGTGGTATTTTCACGCAGAGCCTTAATGTAGCTCTGAGCAAAGTACTCGCCAGAAACATAGGAAACGCGTGCATCCGGCCTTTCGGCACGGATGGCATGGGCAATGCCCTGCAACAGATGCGTTTTGCCAAGGCCTGGCCCGCCATAGATAAACAGCGGATTGTAGCAGTTGCCGGGCTTCTCCACCACGGCCTTAGCGCTTGCGCTTGCCAGGCGGTTAGAGCGCCCAACAAGAAAATCGGAAAGCTGATAGCGGGTGTTCATTGGCAGGCATGGCACGGGCGGAAGTTCCGACTGCGTTCTGCCAGCAACTTGCTTTTGAGAGCTGCTTCTATCCGGAGATTTGGCGGCCGTTTTTGATGGCCGTGGTGCCGGTGAAGTAAGCACCAGATCCGGTGCATCCAGGTGCTGATGCCAGGCTGCCCCCTCCAGATTAAGCGCAGGTTGTGCCTCATCGTTGCGGCGTGCAGATGCCTTTCGGGCAGCGCCCTTTTGTGGCTCGCCGAGCATCACCCTGAACTGAATGTTCAGGCCGCTGCAGTCGAGTTCAAGTTCCATTGCACTGCGAATTGCATTGGCGTGGGCCTTCTCCAACCTGTCTTTCTGATAGGCGCTTTCCACGCCCAGAACAACGGTATCAACATCAAAGCTCAAGGGCTTAATAGTACGAATAAAGCTCTCGAAAGCAACAGTATTGACCTTTGTTGACAGTAATTGAAGGGTATTGCCCCACGCAGACCGCAACTTCGCAGAGCGGTCGTCCTCATTAGATTCGAGTTTTCCGCTCACCCCATCCTCCAGGCATCCGTCCGCTTCCCTGCAAAGTTCAGGTTGCGGCTTCTCGTAATTTCAAATACTTTCAAGCCTTCACCAAATGCCGGGGATGGCATGCAGGGCTCCGAAGTTCGCCGAAAGTGGGCTGATTATAGCGCACCGTAGAAGGGAATCGCAAGGAGAATCCGGGCCTGTTTTTCGGGATTCCGCCGGTATAAATGTCTACGCAAACAAGTTGCTGATAGGCCTTCTACCGGTTTCATCAGAGCATCGAATCCTGCCCCATTTTGGGGCCTCTTGGCCTGAGCGTGGGCCACGCTTGAATCGTCATTTGATAGCACGCAACGGGGGCAGATGGAACGCCTGAGGGGCGCCATCAAAAAAGGTGTTTCCAGATTTTGCAAGGGGTATTTTTTGATGGCCGATTCCCCGGCTCTGAGAGTCAGGGGGGAGTCTGCGGCGAGTCTGAGGAGTCAGATTCGCGGCCCCTGCTGCCGAGTCACAACGCGCTCCGTTCTGCCAACCGGCATAACTGCGCAGGTGTATAATGGTTGCCATGCAAAACAGTAATCCTCTGCCCGTAACCCCGGAAGATGTAGAAGCGGCCCGCACACGCCTTGCTGGCGTTGCCGAATGCACCCCTCTGCAGCGCAATGCCCGCCTATCTGAGCAGTATTCTGCAGAAGTGTATCTCAAACGAGAAGATCTTCAGCTGGTGCGCTCCTACAAGCTGCGCGGTGCCTACAACCTTATGTCTTCGCTAACAGATGCGGAGCGCGCGCGCGGCATCGTGTGTGCCAGCGCCGGCAACCATGCGCAGGGCGTGGCCTTTACATGCAGGCGGCTGGGTGTGGTGGGCCACATCTACATGCCGCAGAACACACCCAAGCAAAAGATACAGCGCGTGCGTATACAGGGCGGAGAAAGCATACAGATAACGCTTACCGGCGATACCTTCGATGCCACCTGCCAGCAGGCCCTGGAGTATGCGCGGCAAACGGGCTGCGTATTCGTTCCTCCCTTCGATCATCCTCTGGTGGTGGCGGGGCAGGGCACAGTAGGGTTGGAGATACTGGAGCAGCTTGGCAAACAGCCAGATTACATTGTGTGCCCGGTGGGCGGTGGCGGCCTCATAAGCGGCCTGGCAACTCTGTGGAAAGCACGGTTTCCTCAGGCGAAGCTGGTTGGCGTAGAGCCCCAGAATGCGGCCTGCATGCTGGCGGCATTGCAGGCGGGCCGGCCCGTTACCCTGGATAAAATAGATACCTTTGTAGATGGCGCGGCCGTAAAGACGGCAGGCACCCTGAACTACGAAATCTGCTCCCGGGTTCAGCCGCAGATACTGCCGGTGGCAGAGGGGCGCGTTTGCACTGAGATGATTGCCCTTTACCAGAACGATGGCATTATCGCCGAGCCGGCAGGCGCACTCAGCGTGGCGGCGCTGCCACTGCTTGCAGAGCAGATAACTGGCAAAACTGTGGTGTGTGTGGTGAGCGGCGGCAACAACGATATTTCCCGCTACCCGGAGATTCTGGAGCGCAGCCTCATGGATCAGGGGCTGAAGCACTACTTCCTTATAGAGTTCTCCCAGCGCGCTGGCTCTCTGCGCCGCTATCTGGATGATGCCCTGAGCCCCAACGATGACATTACGCTGTTTGAATATATAAAGAAAAGCAACCGTGAGTTTGGGCCTGCCCTGGTGGGCATAGAGCTCAGCAGCCGCGACGACCTTCAGCCGCTGCTGCAGCGCATGGATGGCATAGGGCTGCAGTACGAGATTATTCCGCACGATAGCGCGCTGTTCAGGTTTGTGTTGTAGGTTTGGCCTGCCTTGCGGCGGGCCGAACCGTTGAATAGATGTTATTTCATTACTGTTGGTATTCAGGAAATCGTATTCATTCTGCGAGGACCCTTCTACCGCTTGCCTCCTACCCTTCGGGCTTGTTTCCCTCAAAAGCTCGGGCGGACACGGGAATTCTGGGTGGCGCAGGGAAGCTGGGGGATGGTAGTTTTTGATCAAATCGATCCTTTGGACTTATCCCTCCACTTACATGGACATTGCTTATGGGATTGATTGCTATCCGTCGATTCATCGTGGCTGCGCCGCCTTTCATCCGAAGGCGGCATCAAAGTCCCTCTAATCCCGGCGAGCGAAGCGACACCAGGGTAGGAGAGGGATATAGGGTGAGGAGGGCACAAACGGCACAAACTACCATCCGGCAGGCGCGCATCGGACTTCCTCCCCTGGCGGGAGGATTGAGGAGGGGGATGGTACATTCCAGGACCAAACTCCCATTATCCCCGCGCGCTACGCGCGCCCGAATTGACGCTATTTCCCTTCGTGCCGTATAATAGATAACTCTCTTCAGCAACTGCGCCCACTTGCCATGCATGCGGCGCAATACGCAAGGCAGGCACTATTTTGGCGTTCTGGGCTGTAAATCGTACTCCGGGTATGTTGCTGTTGGCAGCGGGCGTTCTCGGTTTCGTTTCATCCTCTGCGGCACCTCCGGCAGCTGGCAATGCGTACCGCAATGCCGAGTTCGGGTATCGCTACGATGCCCCTGCAGCCTGGGAGCAAAAGGTGGATATGCCCCGCAATACATCGGCCTTTCTGGGCCCAACCGAACAGGGGTTTACTGCAAACCTTACGGTTACGGTGTATGCGGAAAAGGTTGAAACCACCGACCTGCTGAAGTTTGCAAACGGTTTTAAAGTGGATCATGCCCGCGTTCTGGATCGCCACAAGTGTACCGTTGCGGGAGAACCGGGCTATACATGGCGCACTCTGCTTACTCTGCCTGGCCATCCGCCGGCAGAAAACAGGCAGGTTGTTTGCGTACATAACCATCGGGCCTATGAGCTTACCTTCACGGTTGGCGCGGGCCAGATGAATAAGGGATACACGGCGCTCTGCGATAAGTGGCTGGCTTCGTTTGGCTGGCTTAAGCCAACAAGCCCGTTGCTGCCGCGCAACAAGCCCTGATTCGTACCTACTGAATGTATTGTTGGAAAGGCTCTTAAGAGGGACGGTTTGATATGATGCAACAGGAACCACGGTTCAAAGCACGCCTCTCGGCAGGCACATGCGGCACGGCGGCCCGGGCGCATGGTGCCCCCAAACTTCCAATAATAATAATTCCGCAGGCGGCCCTTACGGTCTGAAGCGAACCTCGCAACAGGCACATACGTAAGGCGTCGCCGTTCTCTCGCGCCCTGCCGGATCATGCAATGGCATGCATGTTCTACGGCGGCGCGTTTTTTACGCCACCTTATTTTTCAATTTTTGCCCCACTCACAACAGCGTAGCCGGGGCAGCACATATAGGCAGCATCTTATGGCAGCAGCCAACAGATGCCACGAGGGAACTCGAATCCATGGCAGATAACAACAAAACCGAGGGCGCAGTAGATTATAAATCCACCCTCAACATCACCCTGAACGATAGGGACCCGGGAGCATTCCCCCAGCGTGGTTCGCTGCCCACCCGTGAGCCAGAAATGCAGAAACGATGGCTGGAGCAGGGAATCTATCGCAAAAGTGTAGATAAGCCTGCCCCAAAGGGCAAGTTTATCCTGCACGATGGCCCGCCCTACTCCAATGGCAACATCCATCTTGGCCATGCGCTTAACAAAATTGCAAAAGATGTGGTTACCCGCTTCAAAACCATGCAGGGCTACAGCGCACCCTACGTGCCGGGCTGGGACAACCATGGCATGCCAATCGAAAACGCTGTTTCTCGCAAATTCCGCGAAAAGAAACAGGTGGTAGATAGGGTTACCCTGCGCCAGGCTTGCCGGGAGTATGCTGCCATCTGGGTAGATACTCAGCGCGAACAGTTCCGACGCCTGGGAATTCGTGGCGATTGGGACAACCCCTACCTCACTATGAGCAAAGATTTTGAGGCAGATATCGTTGCCGCTTTTGCCGATATGGCCGATCAGGGCTTTGTGTACCGAGGGCTCAAACCGGTTTTCTGGTGTGGCACCTGCGAAACCGCCCTGGCCGATGCCGAGGTAGAGTACGAGGATCACACCTCCAACAGCATTTATGTACGCTTCCCACTGTGGGCAGATCCTGATGGCGTGTTCGGCTTTGAAGACGCCGCGCCTCCGGCTCATGGCGCTGAGGAAGAGGGCGTGCATTGCTACGCGGTTATCTGGACAACCACCCCGTGGACCATCCCCGCAAACCTTGCCGTTGCCCTGCACCCGGATGCAGAGTATGCCGTGCTTAAGGCGGTGGTAAAGGGCGAGGCCGGCTACTACCTGGTGGCGCACCCGCTGGCCGAAGCCGTTATGAAGAGCATTGAGGCAGAATCTTACGAAGTCGCCAGCCTGGTGCCCGCTCAGCAGCTGGAGAAGCTGGTGTTTCAGCATCCGCTGTTCCACCGAACCTCGCCCGTGCTGTTCGCCGATTATGTAACCATGGATACCGGTACCGGCATTGTGCACACCGCACCCGGGCACGGTAAAGAGGACTTTGAAACTGGCCTGAAATACGGGCTGGAAGTGCTGAACCCGGTGGATGCAACCGGCCGCTACACGGCAGAAGCTGGAGAGTGGAACGGGCAGAAGTTTGAGGGGCTGCGCGTAACTATTGCCGCCGATGATAAGCGAGATAGCCCTGCCAATGTGGCGCTGATCCAGGCCCTCACAGAATCTGGCAATCTGCTTAACGCCACCCGGTATGCGCACAGCTACCCGCACTGCTGGCGCTGCCACAGCGCGCTCATCTTCCGCGCTACCGTTCAGTGGTTTATGAACATTGATCACGATGGCTTCCGCCAGAAGGCCCTGCATGCCATCGAGGATGTAACCTGGGTTCCAAAAGAGAGCGTAAACCGCATCACCAACATGGTTGCGGGCCGGCCAGACTGGTGCGTATCTCGTCAGCGCTCCTGGGGTGTGGGCATCCCGGCATTCTACTGTGAGGCCTGCGGAGAGCACATTCTCACCCGTGAAAGCATGGGGGCTGTAGAAAGCCTGGTTCGCAAAGAGGGTTCCGATGCCTGGTACTCTGTGAGTGCTGAAGACATCCTGCCGCAGGGCTACGCCTGCCCGCATTGCCAGGCACCCGCTTCCCGCCTGCGCAAAGAGACCGACGTGCTGGATGTGTGGTTTGATTCTGGCTCTACCAACCGCGCCGTTCTGGAGAACCATAAGCAGTGGCCAGATCTATCCTGGCCTGCAGATATGTATCTGGAAGGCGGAGATCAGCACCGTGGCTGGTTCAATAGCTCGCTTATGGTGGGGGCCTCTACCCGTGGCCGCGCACCCTACCGCACGGTAATCACCTCCGGGTGGACTCTGGATGAGCACGGCGAGGCCTTTTCCAAAAGCAAAGGAAACGGAGTTAACCCGCTTACGGTAGTAGATAAGTACGGTGCAGATATCGTGCGCTGGTGGGTTGCCTCGCAGAACTTTATGGAGGATACGCGCTGCGGAGATAACCTGCTGACCCAGGTTTCCGAAATGTATCGCCGCATCCGCAACACCTTCCGCTTCCTGCTGAACAACCTGTACGATTTCAATCCGGAAACAGAATCTGTACCAGTAGAGGAGATGGACGAGCTGGATAGGTGGGCGCTTGCTCAGCTGGATAAAGTAGTGAACACATCGGCAGCAGCCTATGATCGCTACGAGTTCCACCGCGTATATCAGGCAGTGCTCAACTTCTGTGGGGTAGAGCTTTCGTCGTTCTACCTGGATGTTCTCAAGGATCGCCTGTACGCCTCTGCGGCAAAAAGCCACGAGCGCCTTTCGGCGCAAACGGCCATGCACCGCATAGCCGAAACTCTTGCTCGCCTGCTTGCACCCATCCTGGTGCACACCTCCGATGAGGTGTGGGGTTACCTCAAGCTGCCGAACAAGGCAGAGAGCGTTCACCTTGCCAGCCTGCCAGAAGCTGCCGAGCCAGATCCCGCACTAATTACGCGTTGGGAGCCGGTGCTTGCCGCCCGCGATGTGGTTAAGAAGGCGCTGGAAGAGGCCCGCCAGGCGGGCCAAATCGGCAACCCGCTGGAGAGCCATGTAACCCTTACGGCAGATGCCGCAGGTTACGAGGCGCTTTCCGCATTTGCCGATAGGCTTCCCTCGCTGTTCCTGGTTTCTCAGGTAACGCTGCAGCAGGGCGAGGCCGAAGGCATTGCGGCCACATGCCTGCCCGCCGTTGGCAGCAAGTGCGCTCGCTGCTGGCTGGTGAAGCAGGATGTTGGCAACGATACCGATAATCCGCTGTTATGTGCCCGCTGCGCCGCAGCCGTACAGGCCTAACGCACTGCATAGATAGCGGTATTAAAGTACAATAACGGGCAGACGCCGCATCGGAGACACTCTTCAGCGGCGCCTGCCATATTTTAGAACGGATAGCGGAACGCGATACGATGAGTGATTCAGCCGAAAACCTGCAGAGCGCAGAGGCTCCTGAAGCCAACCCGGTGCCAGCCGCCGCTCCTGTGGCCGAGGGGTTGCGGCCGGGCACATTTTTTGTATGCGTGCTTCTGGTATTTCTAAGCGATCAGCTTAGCAAACACTGGATTGTATCCCATCTGTACCTCGGCGAAGTTCGGCCCATATTCGGCAACGCTTTCCGCCTAATGCTTACCCACAATACGGGCGGTGCGTGGGGCCTGCTGCCGCAGGGCAACACCATTTTCGCCGGCTTTGCTGGCGTGGCTGCGCTGGCACTGGTGGTGGCGTATATGCGTGTTGGCAGAATGGAGCTGGCGGTTGGCTCGGCATTTGCCCTGGCACTGGGCGGTGCCATCGGCAATCTGCTGGATAGGGTGCGGATTGGTTATGTTGTGGATTTCTTTGATGCAAGAATCATCAACTGGCCCATTTTCAATGTCGCCGATTCGGCCATAACCATTAGCATTCTGCTGCTGCTGGTGCACTTCGTACGGTCGCCTTCGGCACCACCCGCCGAGGCCACCATTGCACCAGCACCGGAAGCAGAAGCTGCGCATATCGAGACCTCTTCCGAGGAGAAGCCCTCCTGATCACCCGGAGCATTGAGGCTCGCGGCTCTGTCTGTGGCAAAGCAGGCTTCTCCGCTGAGCAGAGCTGAATCATGCACCCAATCCTGTTTCAAATTGGCAAATTTCCCATTCGGGCCTATGGCACCTTAATTGTTGCCGGCTTTATGCTTGGTTTGTGGCGCGCCATGCGCCGATGCACCCACCTGCTGCAGGTTGCCCCGGAGGGTTCTCCGCGCAGAATTGAACCGGATAGCGTTTTTGATCTTGCTATTCCCGGTTTGATGGTGGGCCTTCTGGGTGCGCGCCTGCTTTTTGTGGCCCTTAACTGGGGCTCTTACTCTGGCTCACCGGTAGAGATTCTCAAAATATGGTCGGGCGGCCTCTCCCTGCATGGCGGCCTGCTTGGCGGCATTCTGTACCTGGTTATCTTCTGCCGGGCAAAGAAGGTGCCGCTGCTTGCCATGAGCGATATCTGTGGTATCAGCTGGGCCCTGGCCTATGTGGTTGGCAGGTTTGGGTGCCTGTTTAATGGCTGCTGTTACGGTGGCGTGTGTGATTTGCCCTGGGGAATTCGGTTTCCAGATGAGCGTTATCCCGGTGCCAACCCGGCCATCTTTACCCCGCCAAGCCACCCAACGCAGATATACGGCAGCCTCTTCAACGTGGTGTTTTTCCTGATACTGGCACGGTGGGAGAAGCTGCGCAGGCCCGATGGCGAGATCTTTTACGCATACATCGGCATGTATGGTTTTTACCGGTTTGTGGTGGAGTACTTCCGTGTTGGTGGCACTGCAGATTACATTCGGCCGGGAATTCCGCTTACGTTAACCCATGTTATAAGCCTGGCAATGATGGCCGTTGCGGGTGTTGGCATTCTGTGGCTGCGCCGTACTCGCCCAGCATACAGAGATGCCGAACTGCCAACCCCTGCCACCGAAGCCACAGCCTGATCTCTATATTCTTAGCGCGATCCGGAGCAAAACCTATGCCGCAAAAACTGGTGGGAATTACGTGCAGCACAACAGCGGGAACCGCAACCGAGGTTCCGCGCCAGTTTATCAATCGCGCCTATGTTCGCGCCATTGAACAGGCCGGCGGCGTGCCCATACTTATTCCCAACCTTGCCGATAACAGCATGGTGGAGCGCTACCTCTCTGTATTGGATGGCCTGATGCTTTCGGGCGGGGTGGATGTTGCGCCGGATTACTACGACGAAGCGCCACACCCAGCACTGGGCGAGATAGATTCTCTGCGAGATGGCACCGAAATGGCGCTGGCAAAACGTGCGCTGGAATCGGATATGCCGGTGTTTGCAATCTGCCGGGGCTTTCAGCTGCTTAACGTGCTGCTTGGCGGCACACTCTATCAGGATATCCCCGCACAAAAACCTTCGGATATCTACCATCGTCAGAGCGATATCAACCTTGCCCGGCCAGAGTTTTGCCACTCTGTATCCATTCACAAGGGATCGCGCCTTGCCGAGATAGTGGGCTCCTGCGAGATGATGACTAACTCATTTCATCATCAGGCCCTCAAGGATGTTGCGCCCGGGCTTACCGTAACCGCCCATGCGCCGGATGGCGTGATAGAGGCCTTCGAAAGCCCGGACTATCGGTACCTGGTTGCCGTGCAGTTCCACCCGGAAGAAACCGCCGTGCATGATGATAAATCTCATCGGCTGTTTACCGCATTTGTGAACGCACTATAACGCTGGCTTTACAAAAACGCTGGCCAAACAAAAAAAGAAACCTGCGAAACTCCGGTTGAGGGAGTTTCGCAGGCCTCATCGATTAAGGTTGATGAGTGTATCCAATTCAGGAGGACATGGTATCTGCTTTTACTTACGGAGCGGATTCCAGAATTGTTCCTGAGCAATCTGGCGCATAACTCTGCAGGCTACTGGTAAACGCACCAATGCCATGCTGAGGTGGATGCAGCCTGGTGAGGAGATCGCTTCGCGTGTCGGAAACACCCACATCCCCGGCCTCTGCCCCCGCCCCCGCTGTTCCCGTAACCGGGCGCCCGGGCAGGCTTGCTCCGCCCCCCGCAGATTACAAGCTGTCTGTGCTTATCCCCGTTTATAACGAGGTGGATACGCTCATTCAGATTCTGGAGCGCGTGCTGGCGGTTCCCATCCGAAAAGAGGTAGTGCTGGTTGATGATGGCTCTACCGATGGCACCCGAGATCTGCTCGCCAATAAAATAGAGGGGGTTTACCCCGATGTGCTTGTTGTGTACCACCCTGTTAACCGGGGCAAAGGAGCGGCCCTGCGCACCGCCATACAGCATGCCACGGGTGATATTCTGCTTGTGCAGGATGCCGATCTTGAGTACGACCCACGGGAATATCCCACTTTGCTGGCTCCCATTTTAGATGGCCGGGCCGATGTGGTGTTTGGCAGCCGCTTTCTGGGTGGGGGTGCCCACCGGGTGCACTTCTTCTGGCATCGTATGGGCAATGGCCTGCTCACCCTGCTCTCTAACATGCTAACAAACCTCAACCTTACCGATATGGAGGTTTGCTACAAAGTGTTTAAGGCCGAAGCGCTCAAGAGCATTAATCTAAAGAGCAACCGATTCGATTTTGAGCCCGAGATAACTGCAAAGGTGGCCAAAAAGCGCTACCGAATCTATGAAGTGCCCATTTCGTACAGCGGCAGAGATTACGAAGAAGGCAAGAAAATTGGCTGGAAGGATGGCGTTCAGGCCATCTGGACCATCATTAAGTACCGCTTTTCGGATTGAGGAGAAAAGTGCCCATGCCGGATGTAACTGCGGAAACCAACTGGAAAGAGAAGTACCCTCTGCTCTGCAAACCTGCACCGCGCAGAGTGCGGTCGGGGGCTGGGAACACGGCATTTCGTGTGCTGGCGCTACTGTTAATTGGTTTTGGTGTGTTTATCATGAACAGCATCAACGGCAGTCTGGCAACCTTAAACCGGCTCAAAAGTGGCGGCCAGCATGTTACAGGTTCGGTGTATAGCCATGTTCATCACCTGGGTAAAAACAGCTACTACGCGTTAAAGTACACCTATACAGTTGCGGGCAGCCAGGGCCAGGGTGAAGAGAACGTTGAGGAAGCCATTTACTATAAGTTAAAAGATGGGGACCCCGTAAACGTTGTTTGCCTGGATGCAAACACAAGCCGCCTTAGCAATCAGCTTGCTGATGAAATGAAATCCTACAACACAACTCTGCAGCTTTCGCAGTATCTGCTGTGTGGGGCTGCCCTGTTGTGCGAGTGGGCCGCCCGGCGATATGGCAGGCGCCAGCGCGCTATGCTGCGCTTTGCAGATGTTACCGAGGCCACCCTGGTAACCCTTGGGGAAATACTGGACCCAAAAAAGTACAAAGCATCTCCGGTAGATGTTACAGTGGAGTATAAGTACAAAGGCAAGAAGGCAACAAAAACCCTTCAGGTGCTCAGTACCGAATGTGCTAACTGGGCCATTGGCCGCAAAATGCCTTTGCTGGTTAACCCTTCAAAACCAGAAGAGTGCATGCTTTACGAAGAGATAATGGATAGAGCCCGCCTGTTTTAACCAGATACTCCTGGCCATAGTCAAGCATTTATTGCGCTGCTGCAGTTCTGGCCTTTACCCAGGGCATCAGTGCTTTGCCCATCGCCAGCTGAACCGCGCGCTGCTCATGAGGTGATGCATCCCCGCCAGATAGTACGGGCACCACAAACGCACCGCTCAATACCGCTCCGCCCACGGCCCTAAACACATCTTCACGGGCGGTATCGTCCATCTTCAAATCCTTCACTTCCAGTACTGTTTCTCCCGTTTTCACATTGAGAATCAGGCAGTTAACCGTGCATTCGGATTTGATTTTTGGGCCAAAAGATACCCACACCGTTCTATCTCGCCACTTTACGCTGGTTTCCAGCACCAGTTCAGAGTTTACAGCACGGCCTACAGCCAGCATCTCTTCCCGGGTGGGCAGGCCTTTTGGCTTTTCGGGCCACGGGGCTCCCGTTGTATCCTGCCATGCTTTCAGAATCTGATCCTGCGGAATGCGGGTGGTTTTCGCGGTATCCAGCAGGGCGTTCATAACATCGCGCCCCGTGCGCTCTGCCTTTGCAGATCCTTTTTGAAAAAGCACCGGAATCACAGCAATACTCCCAGTAGGAGCCTGAGCCATGGCCGGAATATTGAAAAAAGTGAAAAGCACAGCAGCAGCGCAAATCGGTTTCACAATACACTCTCCTGATATAACCAGATTCAATCGTTACCAGTTTAGACAAGCTTGCGTGCACCCTGCGTAGCCAAAATGTGCGCTATTTTCACGCACAGGTAAAATAGGGTTAATGCACCACCTCAGGGGGTTTCCATGTCAGCACCGATTCCGGTCCGCACAATGGCCACACTGGCTACCATCTGCCTGGCAATTCTTAGCCCGGGCTCCGCTTACTGCAGGCAGCCTGCAAGCCCGCCCACGGCAAACTACTCTGTGCCAGTGCTAATGTACCACCGAATCAGCACTCTGACTGCTAAAGAGAAAACCAGCGCCATTACAGTGGACCTTACGGTGCCACCGCAGCAGTTTGAATTGCAGATTCAAGCACTGCAGCAGGCGGGTTACACCTTTCTTAAGGCCAGCGAAGTGGCGGATGCCGTAGCCGCAGGCAAGCCTTTGCCTACAAAAGCGGTTAGCATTACTATGGATGATGGGTATGCAGATAACTATGAAGTGGCATTCCCCATTTTACGCAAATACCATGTGCCTGCTACCATTTTTGTTATAACCTCGGCGGTAGGTAGTGTGGGCCACGTTACCTGGGCGAATCTGCGTGAAATGCAGCAGGCGGGGGTGGAGGCGCAATCTCACTCAGTTACGCATCCAGATTTACCATCGCTAACGGGAAAACGGCTGGATTCGGAGCTCCGTAACTCTCGTAAATCGCTGGAGCAGCAGCTAAAGATTCCAATAAGTACGCTTGCTTACCCGGCAGGGAGGTATAGCGATGAGGTGGTAGAGCACACAAAAACAGCGGGGTATACGGCAGCCTGGAAGAAGAACGGTGGGCCTGTGAAACCGGGAGATAACCTCTTCTTATTGCCCCGAGTGCGGGTTGCCGGCACCGAATTGATCGAAGCGTTTAAGAGATCGGTTGGCATCAAGTCCGTTAAGAAGAAGCTTTCCAGATAAAGAAAAAGGGCCAACTGCAGACAGAGTGCAGTTGGCCCCTTTATTTAGCTTACAACCGTGGGATTACCAGCGGTCGCCGCGCTCGTTGCCGTAGCCGCCGCGATTGCCGCCGCCGCCACCGCTGTGACCGCCACGGCCACCACCGCCGCCGCCGTAGCCACCGCCACCACCGTAGCCGCCGCCACCGCCGCTGCGCGGTCGATCTTCGCGCGGGCGTGCTTCGTTCACGGTAAGTGTGCGGCCGCCCATCAAGGTGCCGTTAAGTGCGCTGATTGCGGCCAGCGCTTCGCTGTCGGTGGCCATCTCAACGAAGCCGAAGCCCTTGGCCTGGCCGGTGTACTTGTCGCTGATCACGGTGGCCGAGGTTACGGTACCATGTGCTGAAAAGAGGTCATTCAGATCCTGCTCGGTCGCAGAGTAGGGCAGTCCGCCCACATAAATTCGCTTTGCCATTGTAAAAGAAGCATCCTGCTGTTTGCTGACCGGAAACAGCTCCGGACCGCGGCGACATTCCGCGGCAGAGATAACAGGTGAAGCCTGTCGTCATCTTCACCATCCAGATCGACCGTCAGGAAACAGAGAAGGAGCCCGAGGACGTGTACAACAGAAAGGCAAAAAACCAGCCGATTCAGGAGTCCAGAGATCACGGTTCTATCATTAGTTCATGTCGTCGAATAGACGCGAACAGTGTACCACAGATTCCATGAACAGGTACACTTATCTTCAATGTACACTTATAACTACCCCGCAACCGCAATTCGCGCTCTATTTGTTGATATTGATGGCACACTTGTAGCTCATGGAGACACAATTTCACCCGGAGTGCGGCACGCACTGCAGCAGATTCAGGATAAGGGAATCGAGATCGTTCTCTGCTCCGGCCGCACGCGCTACCGAATCATGCCCGTGGCAGGCCAGTTACCCCAGCCTGCAGGCTATGTAGTGTGCGCAAACGGAAGCGTTGTTTTTCACCTGGGTACAGGGCAAACTCTCTACCGCCATTTACTGCCGATTCCGACAGCGCTGCGCATTGTTCAGGCGATTCTGGATGCCGGTGCGGAGCCATACGTATTTGAAGATACCGATGACCCCACCAGCGAGGGGTCCCGGGTGCTGTTTCACCCGGATAGGCCCGTTGGTGATTGGGCAGAGCGGCCGCGCTATCGTGAATACGCCGCTATTGCTGAAAATCTGCCCTTTCAGCCGGTGTGCGTTAGCTGCTTTGGATCGCCGGAGCGCATGAGGCCACTGGCGCAGGCGATGATGCGTGAGTTTGAGGGCAAGGTATCCATCATCCAGAGCGGTTCCGAAAACACCTGGGGGGTGGAGTTTTACGTTGCTAACATCAGCAAGCAGCTTGGCCTGGAAACTGTGGCCGCGCACATCGATGTGGATCAGGATGAAATCCTGGCCATTGGCGATCACGTAAACGATTATGAGATGTTGAAATGGGCCGGTATTGGCGTTGCCATGGGCAATGCCCTGCCGGAGATTAAGGCGGCTGCAGATTGGATTACTGCAGATGCTGAAGAAGATGGCGTTGCTCGCGCTCTGGAGCGCTTCATACCATGAATGCGGTCTTCTTCTTATCCAATGGTGGCTGTGTAAACAGCAGTGAGGGTTAGAAATTGAAAAACTGGATAGTACGCTGGATAGCCAATATTCTGGCTCTTCTGATCATCACACAGGTTGTTCCTGGCATCAAGCTGGATGGCTCCAGCCCGGTAATGCTGTTTGCCGCAGTGGTGGCTCTGGGGCTGGCAAACTCCGTAATACGCCCCATTATCATGTTTTTTGTGTGGCCCATCAACTGTTTTACCTTTGGGCTTCTGGGGTTTGTAATAAATGCCCTCCTGTTCTTCATTGTGGGGCAACTGCACCTTGGCTTTAAGGTGGCCCCCGGGTTCAACGGCTTTATTGCCTCGCTCATCGGTTCGGTTGGCATGGGCATGATCAGCGGTGTCATTAGCTTCACTCTCAAGGATAGAGGGGATGATGATAAGGGCAAAAAGAGCAAGAAGAAAGATTAATTAGGAACGCAGCAGCAAACAGTAAAAGCGCCCCGTGCAGTAATCTGCAAGGGGCGCTTTTTCTGTTTGCTTTTGTAGTGCCAGGTTTACAGGCCGATGCGGCCAACTACCAGCAGGTAGGGGGAGCCCGTGCCGGCCCACAGCAGGTTTGCCTCTACGCCATAGTTGCGCACAGTGGCGCCCAGAACAGCCTTGCCGCCAAATCGAGATTGCCCGCCAAAGTACATGCCAACGCCGCCACCAAAATATACACTGGTGCCAGTGGGCAGAGTTTTGGTCATTAACTGATCAAAGGTAACGGGGATAACCGTCTGGCTGCCATGCAGGTTGGCTCCAAAAATAACATCGCCATCTATCCTTGTGGTGAATGAAGGCAACAGGTGAACTTCTGTCAGTGTTACATCCACACCCGCTGCAAGTTTGGTGGTGGGGGTTAGCAGGCCGCCAACGCGAATAGAAAATGGGAAAGGCGTTGGGTTTGGCAGGCTTGGCAGCGCGCAGTTAGGGTTCTTCACCTCTACAAGCTTCGGAGCTTCGATCATAATTTTGTTCTTAACACTCTCCGAAAGGTGGCCCGTAACGCGCGTTGCGGGAATCGCCTCATCAGCGTGCGCTGGCACCGCGCCTGCAAGGCACGCCATTGTACCGAGCGCAGCAACCGCTGCGAACTGCCGTTTGTTTAACATCATTTCACTGCTCCTGTGTTAAGTAATAGGTTCCGGAACGTAACCGCGTCACTTCCTGTGACATTACGGCTGAAAACAGTTTAGTGAGGAAAATGCTGTACCCGCAGGTGCATCCTAACCCTCTTTGCCCATTATAGCGCATAAGATTCTCCCGGACAATAGCCATATCCCGGGGCACCTGCCAACATGCAACTTACCGAACCCTGGGAGTGTGTAGCCTCGTCCCATATCTCGGAATTTGCGGAGTTCTCCTTCGGGCAGCCTTCAGTGCACTTTCTGCAAACGCATTCCATAGGAAATAGCGTAAACTTATCTAGAATGCCATTCTTAACATACCGGTTATCTCGGAGTGGGGGCACTTTTTGCCAGCTCCGAAGCCTTTACTCTTAAAGGGAGATTCCTCGTGCGTCTATCCAAGTCCATTCTGTCTGTATCCGCGCTATGCACGCTGACTGCAGGCTTGCCCGGGTATGCTCAAAAGCCTGGCCCCAACCCGCCAGCGCCAGCCCCAAAACCGGGGCCACAGGCACCGGCACCAGCACAGGCCGCAGCAGCTCCTGCCGGCCCCGCGAAGCCCGCCGCCAAGCCCGGTGAACCCAAACCGTATAAGGAAGTGATTACGGCAGAAGCCAAGACTGAGAAGGGTGTTTTCATCGTTCACAGAATAGATGATAAGGTCTATTTCGAAATTCCGGCTGCCCTGCTTGGCCGCGATATGATGTGGCACACAGAAATCGCACAAACTGGCAACGGCGTTGGCTTTGGTGGCACCCATGTTGGCGAAAAAGTAATCCGGTTTACCCGCCGCAACAACACTATCTATGTGCGCAGCGTAACCTTCAACATTCGTGGCGATGGTAAAACCGCCGTGCAGAAGGCCGTAGATATCAGCAACGTAGCGCCCATCATCATGGCACTGCCCGTAGAGGCAGAGGGTGATGGCAAATCGGTTGTTGTTAACGTAACTCCCTGGTATATCAACGACGCTGGCCCCGTGCCCGCTGCCGCTGCCATTGGCGGAGGTGCCGATCCTGGCCGATCCTATATCGATCGTATCAAAGCCTTCCCGCAGAACATCGAAGGCCATGTGCAGGTAACGTACAATCGCGGTGGCGGCCCGGTAACCACTTTTGTGCACCATAGCCTGGTAATGCTGCCAGAAAAGCCCATGATGGGCCGCTATTTTGATTCCCGCGTTGGCTACTTTACCGAAGGATTCTCCGATTACGGCAGCGAGGAGCATCGGGTTGTGGATCGCGAGTTTATTGCTCGCTATCGCCTGGAAAAGAAGAACCCTGCAGCAAAAATCTCCGATCCTGTTAAGCCCATCGTTTACTATGTTAGCCGCGAAGTTCCGGAAGTATGGCGCAAGTACATCCGTGAGGCCATTGAAGACTGGCAGCCTGCCTTCGAACAGGCCGGTTTTTCCCATGCTATCATTGCCAAAGATGCGCCCACTGAAGCCGAAGACCCCAACTGGGATCCGGAGGACGCACGCTACTCCGTAATTCGCTGGGTTGCGCAGCCGGTAGAAAACGCCATGGGCCCGCATGTCCACGATCCACGTAGCGGCGAAATCCTCTCCGCACACGTAATCGTGTGGCATAACATGCTCAAACTGGCAGAAGACTGGTACTTTGTGCAGTGCGCCGGGCTGGATCCGCGTGCAGTTCGCCTACCACTCCCCACCGATCTGGAGGGCGAGTTGGTGCGCTACGTAATCGCACATGAGGTTGGCCACACCCTGGGTTTGCGCCACAACCACAAGGCAAGCTCTTCGTACACAATTGCACAGCTACGCAGCAAGGCGTTCACAGAGCGCTTTGGCGATGAGGCCTCCATCATGGATTATGGCCGATTCAACTACGTTTCTCAGCCGGGCGATAACGCACGCCTGATCCCAATGCTTGGCCCGTACGATAAGTTCGCAATAGAGTGGGGCTATGCGCCCATCTCCGGGGCCGCAACCCCCGCTGCCGAGCAGAGCATCCTGGATACCGTTGCTGGCCGCCAGGCCTCCGATCCTACTGTGCGATTTGGCGGGGAAGATGAAGTTTCACGCGTAGATCCCACCGTTCAGATGGAAGACCTTAGCAACGATCCCGTTGCAGCAAGCACCCTAGGCTTCAAGAACATCGAGCGTATTGTTCCCATGCTGGTGCCCGCAAGTACCCGTTTTGGCGAGTCTTACGATAGGCTGCAGGATCTATATGGCCAACTTACCAATCAGCGCCTTATGGAGATTGTCCATGTGGTGAAACTGGTGGGTGGCGTTGTAGAAACCCGCTACCATGCCGGCCGCGGTGAGGATGTGTTTAACCCGGTACCGAAGGCACAGCAGGCAAAGGCCGTGCAGTTCCTGGTAGATAACGTGTTTAAGCCTGCGCTGTACATGTATCCCAGCTCTATCATCAACAAAATCCAGCCCACCGGTGTTCCGGATCGCATTCTGCGAGAGCAGAGCCTGGTTCTTGTTGGTCTGCTGAGTGATACCCGCGTAGCACGTATGCTGGAGAAACAGGCAACCGCCAGAACTCCCGTATACACCGTTGCCGAACTGGTTAACGATGTGCAGAACGGCATATGGAGCGAACTGGATGGCGCAAAGCCAGCCGTTAGCCAGTATCGCCGCAGCCTGCAGCGCCTGTACCTTAAGCAGCTGGAACCCCGGCTTGCGGTTGGCTCTGCCACCAATGCCGAGTTCCACTCCATCCTGGCAGATGCCGCTGGCAAGCTGGATGGTAAGATCAAAACAGCGCTGGCAAAAACCACCGATCCTGCAACCCTGCTGCACCTCAAAGATTGCCGAACTCAGATCGGGAATATCCTGAATCCCAAGTTCGCATCTGCACCCGCTGCTGGCGGTGGTGGCTTCCTGCCCTTCCTCAACAGCTTCGAAGATCATCTGCCGGAGGCCGAAAGGCCGAAGAACGGGTGCTTCCTGTTCACTGCCGATACCTGGCTTAACTCCCTGCTAATAGAGGCAGGCAAAGCGGCCGGTACATCTCACTAACATCCCTGTGGATTGGGCCTGTGGCTTGCCATAGGCCCAATCTCATTTATCTTGCTCTGCGCCCTCTCTTAATTTGCACCACAGGAGATACCGTTTTATGCGTACACTCAAAATGCTTGTTGCTGCCGCCGCTCTCTTTACTCTCGCTGGTATTGCTCGCCCCGCCCTGGCGGATGGCGCCGCACCTAAGCCTGCTGCAAAAATCCTTGCCACGGCAAAGGCCACCTCGGCAAAAACCCACAAACCCGTTCTGGTTATCTTCCACGCCACCTGGTGCGGCTGGTGCCATAAACTGGAGGGTGTGATGGATCGACCCGAGTTTAAGAAGATGTTTGAAGACAACTATGTTGTTGTGAATCTGGATGTGATGGAAAACGACCCGGCCAAAATCAAAGGCTTTGAAAACCCAGGCGGCAAAGAGCTAATGGGCACACTGGGTGGCGCTCAGTCTGGCCTGCCTTTCTATGCCTTCCTGGATGCAAAGGGTAAGAAGCTGGGTGATTCTAACGTGATGCCAAAGAACCAGAATATTGGCTACCCCGGCGAACCAGCCGAAATTGATGCCTTTATGGCGCTTATCAAGAAAACGGCCCCACACTGGTCGGCCGCAGATCAGAGCACCTTCAAGCAGTACCTGGTTACCAATGCACCTCAGGCTGCCGGCCACTAATTAACATCGCTTTACATAAATATTGTGTGAACAAAAAAGCCCGGCGAAGCCGGGCTTTTTCAGTTTCTGAACGCAAAAAACAACACATATCTGATAATAAGCACCACTAATATTACTGCCGTAAACGTAAATAGAGGTAGCCTCAGTGGGTTTGATCCCAAAATAGCTATCGCAAGCTTTCTGGTGGGGTTCCGTGGCGCAGGCAATGTAGCCGGGCGCAGCAAGAAAGAAGCAAGAAAGAAGCAAGGATCTATGAGCGTTGAAATTCTGGCGCGTTTGCAGTTTGCCTTTACGATAGGTATCCACTACATCTATCCTCCCCTCAGTATTGGCCTGGGCCTCCTGCTGGTAATCATGGAGGGCATGTACCTAAAAACACATAATCCGCTATATCACCAGATGACCCGATTCTGGGTAAAAATATTCGCCCTTACCTTTGCCGTGGGGGTTGCCACCGGCATAGTTATGGAGTTTGAGTTCGGAACCAACTGGGCCACTTACTCCCGCTATGTGGGCGATGTTTTTGGCAGCGCTCTTGCCGCGGAGGGTATCTTCGCGTTTTTTCTGGAATCTGGCTTTCTGGCCATTCTGGTTTTTGGGTGGGACAGAGTTACCCCAAAAGTGCACTTTTTCTCCACCCTAATGGTGGCACTGGGCTCTACCCTCAGTGCGGTGTGGATTGTGGTTGCCAACTCCTGGCAGCAAACCCCGGCCGGCTTTCACATTGTTGGCACGGGGGTTAATGCCAGAGCAGAGATTACCGATTTCTGGGCCATGGTTTTCAACCCCTCCTCAGTAGATAGGCTGGAACATGTGGTGGTTGCCGCCTGGATGGCGGGGGCATTTCTGGTAACCAGTGTAAGCGCCTACTACCTGCTTAAGGGCAGGCATCTGGAGTTTGCAAAGGCCTCCATGAAGGTTGGGTTATCCGTTGCGTTGTGCGCATCCTGCGTACAGCTATTTCTGGGGCATCGCAGTGCCGATGGTGTGGCCCACAATCAGCCTGCCAAGCTTGCCGCTTATGAGGGGCACTTTGAATCCGACAAACCCATGGATCTGTATCTTTTGGGCATGGTAGATGAGGCGCATGGCCGCACGCTGGGCTTTTCGCTGCCCGGCATGGGCTCGTGGCTGTTATATGGCGATACCACAAGGCCTGTGCCCGGGCTTAATCAGGTTCCCATTGCAGATAGGCCGCCAGCGGCCAGGGTGTTTCAAACCTATCACCTTATGATTGCTATTGGCATGGGCCTTATTGGCCTGAGCTTGCTTGCTGGTTTCCTGTGCCTGCGTGGTTCATTATGGAAGAACCAACTGGTGTTAAAGCTGCTGGTTGTTGCCGTAATTGGCCCGCAACTTGCCAACCAGGCTGGCTGGTTTTCGGCCGAAATGGGCCGCCAACCCTGGGTGGTGTATGGGCTGCTTCGCACCTCGGATGCGCTTTCTAAGGCGGTTAAGGCCAATCAGATTATCGGCTCCCTGTTGATGTTTGGCTTTGTTTATTCGCTGCTGCTGGCGTTGTTTCTGTTTTTGCTGGATCAACGGATTAAAGAGGGGCCTCTGCCCGAAGATCTGCCCGGTGCCCATGGCGGCACCCACGGCGTAGCGGCCGTGCTGGCTGAGAAAGGACTGGATGTATGAGCCTCAGCCTTAACGCAATATGGTTTGTTATTGTTGGAGTGCTGCTCACCGGCTACGCCATTCTGGATGGGTTTGATCTTGGGGTGGGCGTGCTTCACCTGTTTGCAAAGAAGGATCACGATAGACGCGTGCTTCTCAACGCCATCGGCCCCGTGTGGGATGGCAACGAGGTGTGGCTGGTGGTTGGTGGCGGTGCCCTATTCGCCGCATTTCCGCATGTGTACGCCACCGTGTTTTCCGGGTTTTACACGGCATTTATGCTTCTGCTCTGCTCTTTGATATTTCGTGCGGTTGCCATCGAATTTCGCTCAAAGCGAGAATCAGTACGGTGGCGCAATGGGTGGGATATCAGCTTCAGCATCGCAAGCTACCTCATTGCCCTGCTTATGGGCATTGCCCTGGGCAACATCGTAATTGGGATACCGCTGGGTGCCGATAAAGAGTATCAGGGTGGATTCTTCAATCTGCTCAACCCCTATGCCCTGATAACGGGCGTGGTAACCGTTGCTCTGTTTATGATGCATGGAGCCATATTCCTTGCCCTTAAAACAGATGGTGAACTGCGCTCAGAAGTAACGCGCTGGGTTAAGAGCGCTATCATCTTTTTTGGTGTGATGTTCGGGCTCTTAACCATGGCAACCTTTGTGTTTGCCCCGCATATGGCAGATAAAATGCGGGAGATTCCATGGCTGTTTCTGATTCCAACGCTGGCGCTGCTCTCTATAGCAAACATCCCCAGAGAGATAACACATGGGCGCTATGGCCTGGCCTTTGTATCCTCTTGCTGCAGCATTGCAGGGTTGTTGGCCCTGTTTGCGCTGGGGCTGTTTCCCAACCTGGTGCCCTCTGCTCCCGGGCCCGAGTTTAGCCTAACCATCTATAACGCGGCATCTTCGCAAACATCGCTCAGAATTATGGCCACCATCGCCCTGTTGGGAATGCCATTTGTGGCGGCCTACACCGTGGCCATTTACTGGGTGTTTAGAGGAAAGGTGGATACGGGCCATTTTCACTATTAGGTGCCAGGGCTAACCAAAAAGATAGCCTGTCAACCAAATGCTACAATGAGCAATTATGTTACAGTTTGCATAGTAGTGAAAAAATTGCAACCTGATGCGGAATCACGACGTATAATATACTGACAGCAGTTAATTGGGGTTCAAAAAACCTCTAAGGTCGGGCCCACCAACAGGGGCGGGTCCGCACCGCTGTCAGGAGAAATTATTCCAATGGTTGCTAATACAGTATCGCTGAAAGAGTACAGATCCGGAGAAACGGTAGAACCTGGCCAGTATGTTGATGTAGAGACTGGCGCTATCGTGCATGTTCGCGAAGCCGATGAGTTGCCAATTGGCAGCCGAGTTATTCTGTACCGCCGCAAATTCCGCAAAATCGAATCGTCTGCACAGGAATCCGCTGCTTAATAAACGGCACGGCTTCTCAACCTGCGTTTCACAAATAAAGGCGCGCATCTTCTAACCGCCAGCAGGCGGTAGGAGGATGCGCGCTTTTTAAATTGCTGTCTTCGATTATGGCTACATGGCTTTCTGCGCCAAATACAGATCCATGCGGCTGCAGGTTCCGCAAGTATCCTCTAAAGAATAGATGTGCGGGTGTTTATATGTCCGCAGTACAGGCATCGGTTGTTGCGCTTGCTATAGGTTTTACCGCACAGCTCACACGTTGCTCCCGCTTGCGGAGTTTGTCCATCGGCCTGGCTCGCTGTGTCTTGCGGCTTCTGCTCAAGTAGCTCTATTCTGGCAATGAGCTCTTGCTCCGTAATCCCCGTTCGCTCTTTCAATATTTCAAAAAGAGCCAGGTTCATGCTTGTTAGTTTTGCAACCTGTCGCTGGAGATCACGCACGGAGATCGAAAGCTCGGTAACAGAAAGGTCTTTGCCAGAGGCTCCTGAAGAGCCTTCCATCGATGCGGTGCGCGCAAGGGATAGGGCGGAACTGATGAGGCTCATTAGAAATTCTCCTTAAAGCTTGCCGGGTAGCGCCGGGCAACCCTACGGTCAGTTCCTACAGGGTGCTTGCAAGAAATGCTGCCGCTTCGCGCAGGTGCTTTCGCCGAGTTTGTTCGTCATATCGGCTCAAAGATTCATCTTCAATACACAGGTCTCGCCGGTAGCCGGCCGCTCGCAAGAAGCCGATTACGCGTTTGAGATCGATATCTCCATCCGCAATCGGGCATACATACTTACCGTATTCATACCCGGCCTGCCGCCTTGTATTGCGCATTTCTGCAGGGTAGCCAATGTTCTTCACATGGGTATGTTTTGCATAGGGGGCTAGCCGCTGAAGAATGGTGTATAGCTCTTCAATGGGGTAGCCTGCCCAGTAGAAGTTACCCATATCCATGGTAATTCCAAGCCGCTTGCTGCCAACCATGTGTATTAGCCCCAGCAGAAAATCGGGGTCATTCCCTTCCACTCCGTGATTCTCAATGCCGAGATCCACACCGCTCGTTTCAGAGATTATCTTCTTTACACAGCGTGAGAAAATCTCCTGGCGGGTTTTCACTGGCAGCTGCCTGCCGCCTTCCATCGCAGAGTCGATGCGTACAGCGCTTGCCCCCAGCTTACCTGCCATTTGCACATTGCGAACTACCCATGCCACCTCGGCATCCAGCTCCTTCGCGCCAAAATTGTTGGGTATCAGCAGGCTGGTAACGCGCGTATGAGTGGAAGCAAGCTGTTCCGCAAGCACATCAACATCTTCATCGCTGTTCAGAAACAGGCGAGGTTTGTCGGCGGTGGGTGTGATAGCACGTACAGAAGAATCGCGCGATACGGCCATTTCAATTGCCGAAAGCCCAACATCTTTCAATCCTTCGGCAATGCTGGCATACCCACCGGTCATCAGCATTTCATCTCGCACTGAAACAAACATCTTGCTTCGAGCGGGCGCACCCGCTGCGTTTGCTGTGCCAGCGGCTGCTAGTGAAAGCCCGGAAATAGCAGTTGCCACGATCATCTCACGGCGAGTAATGGAGGGTTTGTTGTTCAAATCTGGTTGCCTCTTCTGCAGGATGTTGCCAACATTCGAACAGTTGTGATGCACGAAAGGGCCGCGCCCCCTAATTCGGCACGAGAGCTATAAATGCCTGCCGGGGCAAGGTGCCTTACTTCCTGAACTCCTTGCTTCTACCCACGCGCAGGCACACGCTCCTGTAATTAATCCCATCAAGCTCTGCCACCAGTGATCAATAGCGTATTCAGTTCATAATGTTTATCGGCACTGCGCAATAACTGTAGTTATGGGGGGCTGTTTACCATCCCCAATTCGGATACGCTAACTTTGTTGTTTGCGGCTAAGGTAAAGATGTTCGAGACAATTCATACAATTACAGAGTGGTGGGATGGCCCTCGGAGTGGAATTGCCAATTACCAGGGCATTCCGCATTTCTTTGAATCACTATGGCGAGATGTAAATGGCCGTGGAGAAGATGTGTTCTTGTTGTCACCGGTAGATGCGGAAACGTTCCAGCTGGCACTTGAAGCCTGGGGCATCTGGCAGCGATGGGAAACTGCCTTCTATCAAAAGCAAGCAAATCTGGATACACATCCCGCATTGCCTGAAGATAGGTCAAGGCATGAAGAGTTAAAGCAACTGCTGGACGTTAAGTTGGTAATCGATGCCGCACACGCCGTGCAAAAACGAGCACGATTTCGAGAATGCCAGAATCAGCCATGGAACGGCGTCGGCTTAATGCCCCTTGAAATTCAGTGGACTGAAGTAAGCGAAGTTAATGAGGCTATGCTGTCTGAAGAGCACCGAACCGATTAGTTGCAGCCAGTTCCTGTGTTCCCCAGGTTCCCACTGCGGACCTGTTTCCTTCATGCAGTCCTCACTTTTCAATCAATACTGGCGTTCCCGCTGGCAGGGCTGCATACAATACTTTCATATTCTGGTTGTCAAGCGCAATGCAGCCCCAGGTCCAGTCTCGGCCTGTGCCACCGCCATGTATCATGATGTCACCCCCAGCCTTTGTGTTCTGAGGTGGCACATGTTGGTGCTTTATGGCTCGGCGTACGGCGGCAAGCTCCCAAGAGGTAATCAAGCCCTGGCTGGCGCAGCGTTCTGCATCCTGAACGTTGGGATAGCTCAGCCTCAGTGCACAATAGAACTGGCTGTGCGGGTTGCGGCCACACAGGTAGTAAACGCCTTCCGGAGTTTTGTAATCGTCCCGATGTTCCTTTGCACCAATGGGGGCAAAACCAAGGGAAATGGGGAATTCGTGGACTATCTGCCCGTTTCGGTACTGGTACAGTCGACGATCCGCTTTACGAATTCGCAGCCATAATCCGGATGCAAGCGGTGTAATAGCTGGCGGAGGCACATGCAGCCGTGCCAATCGGTCAGTATTCTGCACGAGGTGAGCCGGGTGTACGTCCTGTGATTCTTCGGAATGTTGTGGCCGAAACAGGGCCCGGGCACCAACCAGAATCAAACCGCAGGCAATTAGGGCAATAACGCTGCGCATCAACCACAAGTTTTTACCCGGCGATCTTTTATCCATATACCTGCCCATGCTTAAGGTTGGTGTTGTTAGCAATTACTACTGAATTATTGGCACGATCCTCACCAGAATTTAACAGGCGAACAGGTTATTCTGGCCTTTTTACTCACCTTACCAACACGCAACACTAGAAACGCAGAGGGCTACTTACCCGTTTAATTAAGAGTGTGTACAACTTATCTTAGATATGGAGAGACCGATGTCCAGCAACCAGGATCTGTTAACTGCCGCCTACCACGCGTTCAACACCCGCAACCTCCCGGCCGCACTGGCAACAATGCACGCTGAAGTTGAGTGGCCCAACACCATGGAGGGTGGCTACATTCAAGGGCACGATGGAATACGCGCATACTGGTCCAAACAATGGAACCTCGTAGATCCCCATGTAGATCCGGTGCAGTTCACAACAGATACTAACGGGCGAATTGCTATCGAAGTTCATCAGGTAGTGAAAGACCTGCAGGGCAACCTGCTTGAAGACCTGATTGTGGAGCACATCTACACTATAAATGAGGGCTTGATTCGGCGCATGGAAATGGGCGAAGATCGAATAATGGCAAGCAGCGCCAGCAAGTAAGAGCCATGTGAATCTTGCTTTCAAATGAATGCCCGGTTGTCTGTTCCGTCGATATGCCATGTAACTGGCACTATGCCTGCCAGGTAATTGGATTACTCTTAATGCCCGTAATTGAACGAACTATCGAAATAAACGCACCCATAGATCGAGTATTTGAGTTTATAACCGATATAAGCAATCATCCCCGGGTGTCTCCTCCGGAAACAAACGAGAGGATAATTGATGCCGGAGAAGTACCAATGCGCCTGGGTACCGTTGTTAAATTACGTGCCCGTTATGGCGGATTCAACTGGGAGCTATCATCACAAATCACCGCATTTGATCAGCCAGATCCGGGTTGCCCACAATCTGCCTATTTCCGAGATGAACAGGTGAGTGGGCCATTTAAGCGCTGGCAGCATGATCATCTGTTTGAATCCACGCTACCCGGCGTAACCAGGCTCACGGATCGATTCACTTATTCCGCACCCCTTGGGCTACTGGGAAAGGTGGCAGAGTGGCTATGGCTCAACCGCCGTTTACACAGGCTTATGGAACACCTGCAAACGCAACAAAAGCGGTTGATTGAAGGGCTTATTGGAGGGAGTTAGAAAGCGAAGGAAGCCAGGTTGGCCCCTTCCTTCCGCGCTACGGGGGGCCTCCGCCCGCGCCAAACCCTAACTCCCTCGCCTTCCTATCTTTACACCAATATCTGCTTCATCACCCTGCCTTCATCGGTGGGGCCGATAAGGCGGTTGTTCAGGCCCTGGTAGCGGTAGATAAATCGGAAGGGATCCAGGCCCATCTGATGCAGAATGGTGGCCTGCAGATCTCGGATGGTCATCTTATCCTTCGCAATGTAGTAGGCAAGCTCATCGGTTTCGCCAAAGGCCAGGCCCGGCTTAATGCCACCGCCCGCCATCCACATGGTAAACGCATACGGGTGATGATCGCGGCCAATATAGCCCTTAAGACGGTCGGTACGCACGTTGTTCTGCTGCATGGGGGTGCGCCCAAACTCCCCGCCCCACACCACCAGTGTGCTTTCCAGCAGGCCGCGTTGCTTCAAATCGGTAAGCAAGCCAGCAATGGCTGTATCTATCTGCCTGGTTTTTATGGGCAGCCCCTGGTCAATAGATTCGCCGGGTGCGGTGCCATGGTGATCCCAGCCCCAATCGTATAGCTGCACAAATCGAACGCCCTTTTCTACCAGCCGCCTGGCAAGCAGGCAGTTGTTTGCAAAGGTGGCATCATCGCCCCGGTAGTTTGCCCGTGGGTCTTCCGCGCCAACAATGTTGGATACATACCCTGGCTTCGCACCATAAAGTTTTAAGATGGATTCTGGCTCTTTGGAGATATCCATCACCTCTGGAACCGATATCTGCATGCGGTATGCCAGCTCATATTGCGAGATGCGTGTAAGCGTTTCATCATCGCCAATATGTTTGTGCTGCAGGCGGTTCAGGTCTCCCATGGCATCCAGCGTTTTGCGCCTCAGTTCCCTATCCATACCGGCGGGGTTAGAGAGGTAAAGCACCGGGTCTCCGCCATCGGTTCTGCACTGCACACCCTGGTACACGCTGGGCAAAAAGCCACTGCCCCACACGCTTGCGCCCGCATCCGGCACTTTTCCGCCAGAGGTAAGCACTACAAAGCCGGGCAAATCCTGATTCATGGTGCCCAGGCCATAGGTGGTCCAGGCTCCCATACTGGGGTATCCAAACCGAGATTGGCCCGTGTGGATAAACAGCTGAGCGGGGGCATGGTTAAACTGCTCGGTAAACATGCTGCGCACCACGCAGATATCGTCCGCTCTGGATGCAATGCCCGGCAGCAGTTCACTTATCCATTGCCCGCTCTGCCCGTGCTGGCCAAATGCAAACTGATGGCCCAGCATGCGTGGCACTCCCCGGATAAATGCAAAACGCTTTCCCTTTAAAAACTCGGCAGGGCAATCTTTGCCGTCATACTTCATCAACTCCGGCTTGTACTCAAACAGCTCCAGCTGAGAGGGTGAGCCAGCCATGTGCAGATAGATTACCGATTTTGCTTTTGGCGCGATCATCGGTGCCTTCGGGCTTAGCGGACCAGCAGGCTGGCCAGTTTTCTGCTGCGCGCCGGCCCCATCTGCCAGCAGCATATCCAGCGCTATAGAGCCCAGTCCCAGGCCAACACCGCCAAAAAACTGGCGGCGTGTGGCGGTTAACGCCTCCTGAAGTGGAAGGCTATTCTCAACCAGGCTGGTGTAGAGTTTTTCCTGTTGCTTTTCCGTCATGGTCGAGTTACCGTTTCATCCAGATTCAGCAGCACATTGGCGGTGGTGATGCACGCAGCCAGCTGGCAGCTATCCGCCTGTTGGGGTGCAGAAACATTTGCCGATTTCAGCAGCGCTGTTGCGGTTTCAGGCTTTGCACGGAACCTGGCAAGCGAATCGGTGTAGAGCTTCGCCAGCCGTACCGTTTCTTCGGGCAGTGCTGCCCTGCCGAGTGCGCGCTGCAATCCGGCATTGAGCTTTGCCGATATCGAACCCGGGGATTGCAACATGTTAACACCAAGCGCGCCAGCTGCCTCCACAAAGGCGGGGTCGTTCAGGGTAACCAGCGCCTGAAGCGGCGTATTGGTGCGTATTCTGCGGATAATGCAAAACTCGCCACTGCCGGCATCAAACGTTGTCATAGCGGGGTACGGGCTGCTTCTTCGCCAGAAGGTGTAAAGCCCCCGCCTGTATCTGTCTTCACCGGGGCTGGTTTGCCATTTTAGCCCACTGTAAACGGTGCGCCATATACCATCCGGCTGGGGTGGCATTACAGAGGGGCCATGCATCTTTGCACTCAGCAAGCCAGATATCTGCAGCGCCTGATCCCTTATGGTTTCTGCCGATAGCCGGTAACGTGGAGAGCGGCTAAGATACACGCAGCGTGGGTCTTGCCGCTTCTTTTGCGCGGTAACTTCCGATGATTGCTGGTACGCCGCGCTCATTACGATGGCTTTGCACAGTTTTTTAACCGACCACCCGTAGTCATCTCTAAAGCTGGCAGCCAGCCAGTTAAGCAATTCCGGGTTGGTTGGTGCAGAGCCCTGTGTTCCAAAATCTTCTTCGGTTTCCACAAGGCCGGTGCCGAAAATCCGCGCCCAAACGCGGTTAACGGCCACCCTTGCAGTAAGCGGATTGGCTTTTGAAACCAGCCATTTCGCCATCGCCAGCCGGTTGGCGGGCTCCGATGAGGGCAAGCTTCCGAACGCCTCTGGCACGGCGGGGGTAACGGCATCGCCGGGATCCAGGAAGTTGCCGCGCCGGTGGATTTTCGTAATGCGCTGTCGGTCTACAGGTAGCTCTCTCAAAATGGGGGTACGCGGCGTTTGCGCTTCTAACTGCTTCTTTGCTTCCAACGCGGCGCTCAGGTTTTTCCAAACGGCATCGGTGGGAGCATGCGTTTTCCGAAAGGCCTCGTCCAGCAGCTTCTGTTGATCCGGGCTGCGTTTGCCAGCTGGCAGCCCCGCAATGGAGGCGATATCGGCCATGTCAGTGCGCAGCGTATCGGGTGCCTGGCCAGTGAACGATATGCGGAAACAGCCAAGCTGAAGCCGCAAATAGTTTTGCCGAATGGTGATGCGCAGGGTGCCCGTTGCAGCAACCTTTAGTGGCGTTTTGAGATCGAACAGGATCATATGTGGCTGCCGATTCTGCGGCGAATAAGCCCATCCTGTATCCGGGTTACCATCTATGGCGGCAGATGCTGGCCAGCCGCCCTGCTCAAAATCGGCGCGGGCTCTGGCAAATGGTATCGGCGTGGCTTTGCCATCCGCAGCAACTGCCTCAAGCACAAACTCGGAGGTTACTACGTTCTGATCTGCCTCATCTCTGCCAGGGCCACCGTTAGGCAGAGACGCATCTTTCAGCACTTCCATCCGTATGGCGGTGAGGGTGGAAACGCCAGAGGCGGCCAGGTTGTATGTAAGGGTTAGCGCATCTTTATCGGCATGCTTGCCAGATACCACCAGTGCGCCATCTGCACGGGGGCGCAGCAATGCACCCGCTTCAGAAACAGCAGATTGCGCTGCAGGTAGCGCCCACAAACTTGCGGCAGCCAGGGTGCCTTCCCACTCTTTTTGTGCGGCAGCGGTTTCCGGGTGCGGGGCATCAAACGCGGTGCGCAGGCTGCGCACACGCTCATCGGCTTCTGCCAGCTTGCCCGCCTGTTCTGCCGTGGGGGTTAGCTCCGTGGGGAATTCATCACCGCTGTTAGCATCCTGAGTTTGATTAAACAGGGCATAAAACCGGTAGTACTCCGCGTGTGAAATGGGGTCGTACTTATGAGAGTGGCACTTTGCGCACCCAATGGTAAGCCCCATCCATATCTGCCCGGTAACATCTACGCGGTCTTTAATGGCGGCCGTGCGGAACTCCTCGCCATCCACGCCGCCTTCTGTGTTGGTCATGGTATTGCGATGAAAGGCCGTGGCCAGCAACTGGGAGGGGCCGGGGTTGGGCAGCAGATCACCGGCAAGCTGCTCTACGGTAAACCTGTCGAATGGCATATCTGCGTTAAACGCATCAATCACCCAGTCTCGATAGCGCCAGATGGTGCGGGGCCCATCTTTCTCATACCCCTGTGTATCTGCGTATCGTGCCAGATCCAGCCAGGTGCGAGCCCAGTGTTCGCCATAACGGGGAGAGGCCAGCAGGCGGTCGATTGCATGCTCATACGCGTTAGGGCTTTTGTCTTTCAAAAAGGCATTGCGCTCGGCTTCGGTGGGTGGCAGGCCGGTAAGGTCCAGAGCGGCGCGGCGGATGAGTGTACTTTTATCGGCTTGCGGTGCCGGGCCAATACCAAGGCGCTGCAGCTTTGCAAGGATGAAGGAATCGATTGGGCTGCGCACCCAGCTTTGCCCTTTAACAACGGGCGGTGTTGGCTTGCGCAGGGGTGTAAATGCCCAGTGCTCGGCATACGGGGCACCCTGCTGAACCCAGGCAGAGAGCAGTGATTTCTGCTCTGCATTTAGCCTGTGCTGAGAAGAGGGTGGTGGCATCAGCAGATCTGGATTGGTGGTGCGTATGCGCGCAATCAGGGTGCTTCTATCCGGCTTGCCTACGGTAATTGCCGCCCCGGATGGCCGCGCCATAATCGCCTCGGCTCGCTTATCCAGCCTCAGCCCTGCCTGCCGCGTAGAGGGATCTTGCCCATGGCATGGAAAGCAGTTTGCAGCAAGAATGGGCCGAATATCCCGGTTGAAATCCGCTATTACGGCAGGCTTTGCGATCGCTTTTTTTCTTGCGTTTCCGCCATCTTTGCGGTGTGCAGCCTGCACATCTGTGGCAAGGCCGCTGGCGGCCAGCACGGCGGCACAGGCAATCAGCACTCTTCTCACCATCAACTAATAAGGCCTTTCACAACATTGCCATGAACATCTGTAAGGCGGAAATCTCTGCCCTGATATCGGAATGTGAGGCGCGTGTGGTCTATGCCGAGCTGGTTCATTATGGTTGCCTGCATATCGTGTACATGCACGCCATCATCGGCAACGTTGTAACAGAACTCATCTGGCTTGCCATACACCGTGCCGCCTTTAAAGCCCCCGCCTGCTGCCCACATGCTGTAGCAGCTTCCCAGGTGATCGCGGCCATGGCCGTTGGGCTTGGTGATATCGCCCTGCACAAAGGTGGTTCGGCCAAACTCACCGCCCCACAGCACAATGGTATCTTCCAGCATGCCACGCGCTTTCAGATCTTTCACGAGTGCTGCCGAGGGCTGATCGGTATCCTTGCACTGCAGTGCAAGTTGCGTATCCAGATTGCCATGCTGATCCCACCCGGCATGCATTAGCTGTATAAACCGTACCCCGCGCTCCAGCAGGCGGCGGGCCAGCAGGCAGTTGCGCGCAAAGCTACCCTTGCGCTCCACATCCGGGCCGTACATCTCCAGAACGCTCTTTGGCTCTTTGGAGATATCCAGTAGGTCTGGCACGCTGGTTTGCATCTTGTACGCCATTTCATACTGAGTGATGCGCGTTTCAATTTCAGGATCGCCAAAGTCCTGCAGTCGCCGGTGATTTAAGGCGGCAATATCATCCAGCTGTCCGCGGCGCAGGCTGCGTGGCATGCCTGCCGGGTCTGCCAGGTACAGAACGGGATCTCCCTCGCCTCTAAAGCGCACGCCCTGGTAGCGGGATGGCAGAAAGCCGCTGCCCCAGTAGTAATCATAAAATAGCTGCCCACAGGTTTTGCCAGTATCCATAGAGGTCATTACACAAAACGCGGGCAGCTCGCTGGTGGCACAGCCCAGCCCATAGGTTGCCCAGGCACCCATGCTGGGGCGGCCGGGCACCTGGCTGCCTGTCATAAACAGGGTAACGCCGGGGGCATGGTTCACCGCCTCGGTATGCATGGAGTTAACCAGGCAGATGTCATCTGCAACCGATCCTATATGAGGCAGCATCTCGGATAGCCACATGCCGCTTTTGCCATACTGCTTAAAGGGTTTGATGGGCGGCAGTACCGGGTAGTTTTTTTGCCCGGCCGTCATTGTGGAGAGGCGGCCCTTGCTGCGGATAGATTCTGGCAGCTGCTGCATGCGGTACTTCTCGAGGTTGGGCTGATGCTGAAACAGATCTACATGAGAGGGCGCACCGCCCTGCCATAGCACCACAACACGTTTTGCCTTTGGTGCAAAGTGGGGCACGCCAGCCAGCCCGGGCAGCGCCAGCTTGCCGGAGGGCGGGGCGGCGAGGGCACCCTGCTCTGCCATCAGGGCGGCGAGGGCCGCCACGCCAATGCCAGTAGACCCGCGGCCAAAAAATTCCCGGCGAGATAGATGCAGATCTCTTTCAAACAGTGGATTCATGGTTTCGTCTCTATTCTGCGCGCGCCCTACTCGCGGGTAAGGGCCTCGTCCAGGTTCAGTATTGCCAGGCACACGCTTGCATAGGCTGCGTGTGTTACGGAATCTATGGTGGTATCGCGTGGGCTATCGCCCGCCTTCAGGAAGGTTTCTGCCGCAGGCTTATCTGCCTTATATGCTGCCATCGCCCTATCCAGGCTGCGGCGCAGCAGCTTCACCTCATCGGGGGCAGGTTGCCGGCCGCATACCAGTTTGAAGGCAGTTGCCAGCCGGGTTTCTGGCGTGCCGGGCTGTTTCAGCACACGTTGTGCCATGGCCCGGCCCGCTTCTACCCAGGTTACATCGTTTAATGTGGTGAGGGCATGCAGCGGTGTGCTGGTTACGGCCAGACGCACCTTGCATGTTTGCCTCACCGAGGCATCAAACATATTAGAGGGGGCAACAGTTCTGCGCCAGAAGGTGTAGAGGCTGCGCCGATACAGATCGGGGCCTGTGGATTGTGGGTAGCTAAAATCGCGCTCGTTGGTGATGGCCAGCCCATCCCAAATGCCCTTTGGCTGATAGGGGTATACGGGCTTGCCGCCAATTTTGGGGTTGAGCAGGCCACTTGCGCTGAGCGCGATATCGCGCAGCAGCAGTGATGGCAGCCGGAATCTTGCTGCGCGTGCATATAGTCTGTTTTCTGGATCTTTTTGCAGCATGGCCGGGGTTACCCGTGAGCTTTGCCGATAGGTTTCGCTGGTTACTATCAGCCGATGCATATGTTTAACATCCCACCCGCTGCGCACAAATTCGGTAGCCAGCCAATCCAACAGTTCTGGGTGGGAGGGCGGATCGCACTGGGTACCCAGGTTCTCTGAGGTTTTAACGAGCCCAACCCCAAAAAACAGCTGCCAGTAACGGTTAACCTGCACTCGGGCCGTTAGCGGATGATCCGGGTTTACCAGCCACTTCGCCAGCCCCAGGCGGTTTCGTGGCGCATCGGCAGGCATAGTAGGCAGGCTTTCTGGTGTGGCGCAACTCACCTCTTCGGCGGGCATTTCGTAGTTGCCGCGCAGCAGAAGGTGTGTCTTTCTGGGCTGCGCATCAGACATAACCATAACCTTAGGCAGGTTCGCCTTCACATCGGCAACCTGCTTTGCAATCGCCATGCGCTGGGCAACAAGGTCCTTTACGCCCGGCGGTGGCTGCATGCTGAAGTAGAAATCGCGCAGCTTCTGATCTTCTGCCTCGGTGCGGGCAGCGGGCTTGCGCAGCAGCGCCAGCACGTCGGCCGGGATGCCGTTATCCAGCATCTTAAAGTAGAAGCCGCCAATGCCGCCGCCGTTTACAATCTTCACAAGAAGATCGTTATCGCCCACTTTCAGGCCAACCGTAACCACATCCTGATCTGGCAGGGCAGCACGCTGCGCGTTGTCGTTAACAATCTGCTCGCCATTCAGCCAGGCCTTCATGCCATCGTCGCTGCCAAAAGAGAGCTTCAGGCTCCGGGCCGTATCGGTATGGATGCGCCGGTACAGGTAGAAGGCAGTGGTTTCGCCATTCAGCACATAAACCTTGCCATCGGTCCACTCCGGGTGGGCGCTCCACTGCTCGCCCGGGCCAGTGAGGGTGAGGGCAGCCGTTTTAGAAAGGCGCTGTTCGGGGCCAAGTTTATCGTTGAATGCAGCATTAAAATCGGCAGATTTGGGCGCGGTAAACAGCTGCCACACACCCGCAGTGGGCGCGGCGCCATTACCAGCTGCTGCCTCGGTAATCCACTTAGCCAGAGCCTCTTTTGCCTCTGGCAAACTCTGTGCGGCCTTTTCCTTTTGCTGCACATCGGCAAGGCGGGTTTCCAGGTCTTTTAGCTTCGCATTTTCCTCATCGGTGGGCACCACTATAAAAGGATCTGCGATTCGATATTGGCCACCAAAAGGTGGTGTGCCGCTTTCTGGAACGTTGTTAAAGAAGGCCAGGAAAGAGTAGTAATCTTTGCGGGAAATTGGGTCGTATTTATGATCGTGGCACTGTGCACAGGCCATGGTAGATGCCAGCCAGGTGGTGGCGGTTACATCCACGCGGTCGAAAAGTATAACGTTGCGCTGCTCTTCCGCGATAGCGCCGCCCTCGCCGTTAAGCAGGTGGCAGCGGTTAAAGCCGGTGGCCACCTTTTGATCTATGGTGGCATTAGGAAGCAGATCGCCAGCCAGTTGTTGAATGGTGAATTGATCAAAGGGCATATTGGTGTTAAGCGCCTTCACAACCCAATCTCTCCAAACATACTGGTAGGTATCGCCATCCTGCTGAAAGCCGTTGCTATCCGCGTAGCGGGCGGTATCCAACCATGGCAGGGCCATGCGCTCCCCATAATGTGGGGAAGCCAGCAGGAGGTCGACCACTTTATCATACGCATTGGGGCTTTTATCTGCCACAAACGCATCCACCTCGGCAGGGGTGGGTGGCAGGCCGGTAAGATCCAGTGTAACGCGGCGAAGTAGGGTAACCTTGTCCGCTTCCGGGGATGGGTGCAGGCCCGCCTTTTCGATTTTAGCCAGAATAAACCTGTCGATGGGGCTCCTGGCCCAGGCCACACTCTTTACAGGTGGCAGCGTCGGTCTTTTTGGTTTAACATAGGCCCAGTGAACACGATCTGCACCAGTGGGCCATGTGGCACCCTGATCCAGCCATGCGCGAATAAGGGCCGTTTGAGATTCTGAAAGTGGTGCAAAGCCCAGGGGCATGCGCGGTTTGCCGCCCTCGCCAAGAATACGAGTTAGCAGGAGGCTTTTGGCAGCCTGCCCGGGCACCATAGAGGTGCCAGAGGCGCCGCCCTTTAAAATTGCCTGCCGTGAATCCAGCTTAAGTCCGCCCTGGCTCTCTGTGCCAGCATGGCATTGAAAGCAGTGAGCTTTGAACAGAGGCAGCACATCTCGCCCAAAATTAACCTTCTGGGCCGGAGCATTTTGAGCAGAAGCATGGCCGCCTGCAAGGCATGAAATGGCGGCGGCAAGTGCCGAAAAACTGCGAACAAACGGCATCGCTGAGCGTGTTGTTGTGCGTATGGAAGGCATAAGCGCTAATCACCCGGAAAAGGCGCCGAAACCGTAGCGGGAACATGCGGCGCAAGATTGAGACTCATTTGATATTTATGATAGATATTCCTTGCGTGAGTTACGCCGAGCGGAACATAGGGGTGATGTTCTGTACGCTTTTCAAGCGGAATAGATTGTAATTTTCTTTTTTGAGGGCCAGCCCACAGGTGTTGTTTGTTAGTTTTTGTGTGAGGGGCAGCCCGGATCTGCTTTCCAGAGTAAGTTTTGTTTGTCGTGGGGCCAGCCCCACACCCCGCTACCCCGCCGCTTGACTCCCTTCGGGCGCGGCAGGGACCCCGGGAAGCTCGTGCCGGCCCTCTTAGGATCTCCCGTGCAAATTCCACCCTACTCTGTAGTTGGCCCTCGCCTTGGCTCCCTCGCACGCTCGGGCGGCCAGGGAACCCTGCAACGAGCAGGGAACCTGGGCCTCCGCTTCCTCCCACCGTCTT
>CAIONQ010000153.1 GCA_903859705.1 uncultured Chthonomonas sp. | reverse complement strand
GGCTCTCTTAGCGGGGTGTGGGGCTGGCCCCACGACAAACAAAACTTACTCTGGAAAGCAGACAGAAAACAGAACCGACGAGTAATCAAGCCCAACCCGTTCACTTCAACGGGGCATAGTCATCTCGATAACACAAGCGGCGACCTGCCGCTAACACACTGGCAAAACAGCACAGGACACCCGCGCTGTAACTCCGAGCCTGCGAGGAGTGTATAGCAGCGCAGTAACGCCCAAAGCTCTCTCCCGACCCGCCGATACAACAAGCGCCGACCCGGTGCTAAAACACCGGCATACCAGCCAGAACCACCCGCGCTGTAACTGTAAGCTTGCGAACAGTGTTAAACAGCGCTGGCAACAACAGAGCGCATTGCGTGTATAGCAGCGCTGGCAACAATAAAGCGTAATCAGCGAAAAATCGAGCTACCACGACGAACTCAAACCGGCGACCCGCCGAAACAACAAGCGCCGACCTGCCGCTAAAACACTGGCAAAACAGCACAGTACACCCGCGCTGTAGCCTCGAGCTTGCGAGGGGCGTATTACAGCGCCAATCTACAACGACAGATCGTCTCGTCAACGTTTACTTCAACGGGCCATAGCCAACTCGATAGCACCAATCGGCGATCCGCCGATAAAACTCAAAACCAATAAAGCCCCGAGCAAACGACGGGTAACTGTTTGTTTTTGCGGCGAAGCCGAAGCGTACTGGTGCCGTCGCAAGGCGCACTTGGTCCGTCATGTTGAAATCGCAAAGTGCGCCGCGCCGATGGTAGTAGCGGAGGCCATTTTTCAAATCTGCTGGGGGTTTGGGGCGCGCAGACAGCGCCCCAACTTGGGTGTGGGGACTGGTCCCCACAGAGAAGAAAATTAACTCATAAGGGCAACTCGGCAACAAAATCAAACAAGAATATCCTCGGTGTACCGGGGTGTGGGGCCGGCTCCACGACAGAGAAAACTTACTCTCGAAAGTAGACAGAAAACAGAACCAGGCTGGCCCCAACAAAAAAATAAAAACCCACTCGAGAGGCATAGGGAAACCTCTCCACAACAACCAACAGGAGTATCACGCGATTTTGCCTAAGTTAGAATCACCTTAAACACCATCCGGGGTGCACTCCCCGGATACAACACCGGAGACTCTGTTGAACGCACCAAAATCGAAGCGTAAGTTACGCCAGGTTGCCACCACGGCAGCGGCACTGATGGGAATTGCTGTCGCATCTGCGGCTGGCGCTCAGAACTTGACCTATGTGGACATCTTGCACCAACTCACCGACCTGGACAGGCTCACCCATCTTCAAACTGGCCAGCAGGCCGGCATCTTTTCGAGTTGGGATAGAACCTCCAAAACAATCTGGGGTGCCAACGGAGATGCCGGGCAGTATCTGCGGATAGAGCCCCGTACTGGCGAAGCCGTTATGATGGATATCGATGGTCCGGGCATTATCTACCGAACGTGGTCTGCCAACCCGGTTGGCAAAATCCGTATCTACATCGATGGTGCAACAACGCCAACATTTGAATGGAACTTCCCAGATCTGTTTGATGGCAAACTCGGGCCATTTATCAAACCGCTTGTTTATCGCAGAGATTCGGCACAGTCAGCTTCCGATTGCTATGTTCCTATTCCCTTTGCAAAACACATTAAAATAACGGCAGACAAAGCGCATGCCGAGTACTACCACTTTAACTACATTCTGCTGCCGAAAACCGCCTCCGTACCGAGCTTTCGCCTGCCCCTTACCGCCGAAGAGACTGGCGCGCTAAGTTCGGCAGCTGCCGCCTGGGGACACCCGGAAAAAGACCCCAAGCCAGCGCTGCCGGGCCAGCGTACAATCCACAAAACCCTTACCATTGCGCCAGGCAAAACGGCAAACCTCGCCAACCTGAATGGGGCCGGCTGCATTCGCGCTATTCGCATAAAGGCCACATCTTCGCAAAGGTATGCGCCCCGCAAGCTGGTGCTTACGGGGACCTGGGACGGAGCATCCTGGCCGCAGGTAAAAACACCTATCGGCCCCTTCTTTGGGTATGACTGGGATACCCCAGATTATGCATCGGTAATTGCCGGGGTTCGTGGTGGCAGCGCCTACCAGTACTACCCTATGCCGTTCCGAAAGTCTGCACAGCTGGGCGTTACGAACTACCTGGAACAGCCGGCGAAAGTAGAAGTGGATATTGAGTGGGCACCTTTTAAGTCTCAACCCGCAGACATGCTGTACTTTTACGCTCGTTGGCGACACGAACCCGATTCGCTCACCTTTGATTATCCCTTTGTAGAGACTGCCGGGCATGGCCACTTTGTGGGCGTTTCTATGCCGATAGATCATCCACTGGGTGGCTGGTGGGGTGAAGGCGATGAGAAGGTTTGGGTGGACGACGATGACTGGCCACGCTGGATTGGCACGGGCTCAGAAGACTACTTTGGAGATGCGTGGGGAATTCGATACCTCTCTGGCCCCAGCTTCGGAGCATCGGCAGATAGCGACGCTCGGCACCGAACCTGCAACTATCGGTGGCACTTTATGGATTATATTCCGTTTGAGAAACGCATGCGGATGACCATAGAGAACTATGGCCCGAACGGCCAGGGGCCGCGCGGGCAGTACGATTACAGCTCCACCGCATTCTGGTATCAGCAGGAGCTTACCCCACCCTTCGCCGAGTTGGATGGCATTACGTTTACAGGGGGAGACGACCCCAATGGCAAACCCGAAACCCGCAAGTATAATCCCGCGACTATGGCAGATGTGACAGCCGCCGATGTGAGGACATACGGGCTGGGAATTACATTTACCACCCCCGCAGAGAAGCTGTTGACCGGCAAGAAGAAGCCGCGCATTGTTACGGATGCAAAACGCAGCTACGAGTTTGACCGGGAGCGTGCTGTTGACCTTGGTATCTTAAGAGCGCAAGATCACCCCGGCGCTATCACCCTCAAGGCTCCAGAAACAGGGATCTACTATCCTCGAGTATTCACTGCGGCCGAAGATGGCATTGCACTACTCACACTCGACATCGGTGGCAAATCGCTGCCCATAACGGGCCGCCCCACAAGAGGCGTGTTGGAGCTGGAAGGTATTCCCTTGAAGAAGGGAGACAACCCTGCTATCCTGACAGCGGCATCGGCAGGGCGCGCAATATTTAATGCCCTGCAGTTGGAACCCGCACATCGGGAACATGATGCGCTGGAGGCAGAGGAGCTAACCGTAGTAACCACAACAGGTGGCCTGAAATCTGCTGCTGCAGGCACTCCGGATAAGACCTTGAGCGCCGGGCGCGCACTTATTCTGGATGCCGAAAAGCCCGGGCAGGGCGCTGTCTTCCTCACTGGCAAACGCCCGGAGCTACCCTACGTACTGGGAGTTATGCCGATGTATGGCCCAGGGGCAGGGATTATTCAGGCATTTGCTGCGGGCCGAGCCATTGGGCCACAGTTCGATCTATACGCGCCAGCAGCACATATTGGCGGAATTGTTCTGCCGCTTGGCCCACTACCATCCTCAGAAAAGCAGTTTGAAATTCGTGTTGTTGGCCACAACCCGGCCTCCAGTGGGTACCGGGCCGCGCTGGATTACTTCCGCTGGGAGCCAACCATTCTTGGCCCCGGAACGCGTGAGGGCGTGTGGGCACAGATTGCTGCCGTGCGCGACTGTGATTACAGGGGGCAAGATCTGGGCCCAGCGTATTCTGACGGCCATCAGCTATGGATCCAGCCCAGCAACCTGAACTCTCTTGTGGATATAGCCATTGAGATACCCGAAGCCGGCGAGTACGCAATAGAGGTACGGTATGTGCACTCGTGGGACTATGCAACGGTTCAGGCTTTTCTGGATGGTGACAAGATTGGCACTGCTACCGACTGTTATGCAGAGGCTGTCAAACCTGGCGAGCAGCTGCGCCTTGGCGTAAAGGCACTCTCGGCAGGCAGACATATATTGCGGTTCCAGGCGGTAGATCACAACCACGATTCCAAGGGTTACCTCATGGGTATCGATCACATAACTATCAAGCAGCCATAATTGCAAATTCGAAACACGAGAAACGAAAGACACATAGCCATGAGTAAGTTTGCTGCCCGCAACCTGGGCGCCGTACTTGGTGCGGCACTTTCTGCAGCCGCCATAGGTGCCCCGGCTGGCCAGAGTGACACTCGGCCACCGGTTCGGTTTCAAGAGCATATTCTGGATACTATACCGGGGGCATACCACGCGGCTATTGTGGATATAAATGGCGATGGCAAGCCAGACGTGGTGGCCATATCCGAAACCAACAACGAGATAACGTGGTACGAAAACCCCACCTGGGAGAGGCACCTAATCTCATCTAAACTCCCACGAAATATCGATGTTACGGGTTACGATATTCGGCACAACGGGAAACCCGCGCTGTTTATTGCCAGCGAATTTGATATGGGCCACAGCACCGTTGGTGGACGCGTTATGATGCTACTGCCTGGTAAGGACCCACGCCAGGAATGGACCCCGGTGGAGGTAGGATTGAACCCGACCTCACACCGCATTCGCTGGGCAAATTGGGATGGTGACGGCAAAAAGGAGCTGGTTGTAACCCCCATCGTTGGGATTGGCGCGCATGAACCAGATTGGGCCGATGCAGTATCGATACGAAGCTATCGCTTTAAGGGGTTTGATAACAGCGGCAAGCCGTTGGCGCCTGCATTCGAAATGAAAGAGGTGGATAGATCCCTGCATATGAGCCATGGCGTATGCGTTTGTGACTTCGATGGCGACCATCGAGATGATCTACTTATTGCCAGCTTTGAGGGCATCACCTGGTTTAAGCCGCAGGGCAAAGGAGCAAACCGAACCTGGCTGAAAACCCACATTGCCGATGGTCATCTGGATGCGCGGCCCACCGCCAGAGGCTGCAGTGAGATTGATAGGGGATGGCTGAAGGGCAAAAAGCCATTTCTTGTAACCATAGACCCCTGGCATGGCAACGAGGTGGCCGTGTATCTGCCCCCGGCTAACAAGGGAGAAATGTGGTCGCGCACGGTGATCGATACCTCCATTGGGGATGGACATGCACTGGAGTGTGTGGACATCGATGGAGACGGCCAATCTGAGATCATTGCGGGCGGCAGAGGCGGATCCCATAGCCTCTACTGCTACAAATGCGTGGATGGCAAAGGGCTGAAATGGGAACGCTCGGTTATTGACGAAGGCCACATGTCCTCTGCTGGAGTGGCGGCCGCCGATGTGTTTGGCACGGGCCGCATGGATCTGGTTGCGCCGGCGCGAGTAACCGGCCAGGTAAAGCTATATGAAAATCTCGGAAAGTAACAAACTTGGCGGGTTACCACGAAGGGTGGCTGCGTTTGTCATCCCTCTCTTACTCGTATGCGCGGGAGGCAGAACCATGGCTCAGCAGCAGGAGATACGGCTATATGCCGCCACGGCGCCGGGCTCTGAAACCTGGAAACAGAAAGAGGTTGAGTATCGGGATGGCGGCCGCAGGCGCATGGTGCGTAATGTTGTGGCCCCCACGCTCACCGTGTTCTTGCCCGAAAAAACCACGGGACTGGTGCCGGCGGTGGTAGTTTGCCCGGGAGGTGGCTTTCACTTCCATTCCTGGGATAGCGAAGGCATAGAGGTAGCAAAGTGGCTGCAGGCGCGAGGCGTAGCGGCATTTGTACTCAAGTACAGATTATTGGATACGGGGGCCACGCCAGACGAATTTTCTAAGCATCTGGATGTACTATTCGGGAGAAGGAGCTCCGTAGCGGCCCCCTCGGATACCGCCGCCGTTGAGCGTGAGAAGGCTGAGAGAGCGGCCATCGCTGGCCTTGCCGCCGCGGACGGCAGGCAGGCGGTTGCGCTTGTGAGGAAGCACGCCACCGAGTGGTGCCTCCGGCCAGATAAGATAGGGATAATGGGATTTTCGGCCGGCGCCGCGGTAACGATGGGAGTGGTTATGAACCACGATGCTGCCTCTCGCCCGGACTTCGCCGCACCCATTTATGGTGGCAATACAGGTGGAAAGCCCGTACCCACCGATGCCATGCCGCTGTTTATACTTGTTGCCGATGACGATGTGCCAAACGCCATAGGCAGCGCAAAGCTGTATTCTGAGTGGAAATCTGCTGGTAAATCTGCAGAACTACACATCTACAGCAAGGGCGGGCATGGTTTCGGCATGAACAAACGTGGCCTTCCGGTGGATACCTGGATAGAGCGCTTTGGCGACTGGCTGCAAACGCAAATGAAGTGATCGACCGGTTATCCGTTGATTATGGCGTACCCTGTTGTTGTCGCTGCCTGGCTCTATCCATGGCGTCCTGCAATGCCTTAGGATAAACGTGCGTCGTAGGCTCCAACCCAGAAACTACACCACCGAAGCCAGTATAAGACTCTGCATTTCCGTGGTTCTCAAACCTCATAAACTGCAGTCCATTTCCGTCCTGCAGATCGACAACAAGTTGTTCGGGATATAAGAAACATGCGGGAGTATTGCGCAAACCCGCACCATTGACACTGAAATCCTTGAACGCTATCAAACTAAGTGCATCTACCAGTAAACGATATTCATTTGCGGTTAGATGCGATACATGGATCTGTCCGGCCAAATGACGCCCAGTAACCAATCTGCGAAGTTTGTCTGCCGTCGTTTTGCAAGCATCAGCCTTGTGTCGGGCGTTTGCAGTATCAATTTCCTGGGTTAAGCGGAACAGGGCATCCGGTTGTACAGGTGCAGCGATTGTTGGCGGCGGTTTTGGGACTTTCCCAATGGAACCAATGTACTCTCTGCAATCTGCGGGTATCGCTTTCATTAGCCTCGTCGACAGGCCCGCAGATGACGCAGTTTCCTTACGTGTTATCAGAATTTCCGCGCCGTCTGTCAACCGCCACGCCAGGCCGTAAAGCTCAGCGAGGGCATTTAGAATTGACTCTGCAGACATTCCACTTGCGTGAAGAATGATTGTACGGTCTAGCAAGTAATTAGGAGCCTTCACCGACAGATTGGTTGCGGTGTTCATTGAGCTTAGCAAATCCCTCAGGGTACACTCCCCGTGTAGATTCAACACCGGCGCTGTTAATGCTGTTTTCACGCTATTATGTGCTGGCTGAGCCTGCAATGTACTGGAACATAGTAACATTACAAATCCCGTCGAAATTATTGCCCATCGCGGCGTTGGCAAATTCATTGACCTGGTCCTTTGAACGGCACACCAGCCCTGTCGTCAACAGGAAAGCGGTAGGTAAGAGTTAACGGTATTTTCCGAGATATTCCGGTGGGAAGCTTCCAGCCATAGCTCATTTCGACTTTGTAAATGGTTGCGGCCGGTATCCCGTACTTCTTAGCAGCTTCATCGGACTGGCCAGCAGCTGTGGTTAAAATCTCGATATTGGCATTTCGGATGTTGTTAAGTTCTTCAAGAAGCCGTAGCGCGGTTGAATATGTTGTTCCATAACCAAAGTTCATAACGATTGCCATTACCGCTGATTGTTGGGAGGCGGACAGATCTGCGTACGTAATACGGTGACCCGAACGAATGTCCAACTTCTGTTGCTCTGAGAGGCGATAGTAAAAGTCTGAGATCATGTGTCCACGGTCCGTTGGGTACATTGTAGATTGTGCTCTGCCAAGAATGCGAGTTATGTCTTCAGCCATTCGTTGCATCTCGGCGAAGTGCATTTGAGGAAGGGTATCTGGATGCCAGAACCGCTTACTGAACACGATCATCCCGCCTTTGCCAATTCGCCAGGCATAATCAAATAAATTGCCTGCAGCGCTAAGAGCATCAGCGCAGGTTCCACGAAAGTCGATGGCTTTAACACCGGTGGACGCTTCACCGTCTGCAACAATAGGCAACCCAGATTGCATTGATATTTGTTCAAGTAAAGCCGCGAAAGAGATAGCTTTGCTTTGGATCACAATAACTTTGCTCAGATCTGTATCATGTTGTTCCAACGGAATGGATTCACACATACTGCCCGAACATAAAAATAGGGCAAATGCGAGTACACACAGCGTCTTGGTCATGTGCAATTCCTCAAAATCTTGCAGATTTACAAAAATGATTACCGCGCTAAATTACATTTGTTGCGTACAAACTGCCGTTAGCGCGGCAAATATCGACTGGCTAAGCCCCACCATTCTGTGCAGGTGCATCGAGGCTTGTGATTTCTGCCCAGGCACGTGCGAAAGTGATTGAATTTGTTACGCTCGCAGAGAGCGTTACTACACCACCAGCAGCTATGTTCTCGGCGGGCAATATCGTAACTTCGAAATATGCGTCGGTATGGCCAGATGTTGCAGGTGGATATACTTGAATAAGCGATGCCGAATCAGATATTGTTCCACCGTCATATTGTACAGAACTTGAAGCATTACTGATAGTTCCGTCCGCCGAGCCCTCGATCGCGCCGTACTGCGCAAAAGAACAAGAAGGACCAGGGAACGGGCCGAGATACATTAGCATCCGCTGATATGTTGCCGTCGCAATTGCCGCTCCACCATTTACGTTGCATAGCGCAGAGACCTCAGGGCGCAGGGCACTGGTATATGACAACGCGGCAGTTGGCTGGCCCGAAGGTACGGTGGTCCCACTGGAGCTCGTTCGCACGTAGTCAAGCAACCACCAATTGTTACCCAAATATGTATCAGCACTTGCCCTAAATGCAATAGTGCTAAATATTAGGGCTGCAACAAGAGAAAAACTACGCTTCATTTTACGTACCTTTCAGGAGGTTTGAAAGAATGTGCCATCCGGGGCACGATGCCATACTTCACCACAATGCGGCTATAGGTATACTCATGTGCGGCAAAAAAGTCAACGCAAACTTATAGTCAAACGTAAAAAAAGCAGTCAATTTTCTTTGCGCCTACGTACAGTTTGTTGCAATCCGCAAAGGATGTTTAAACCCGGTGCGCACTGCCGCCAATTAATAACTCGCGAACATGGAAGCCAGATTAGCTGCTGATGACCTCTCCCTCTCTTAGGCGGATGACATCTTTTGGCAGAATTGGCAGCAGCACCAGAGCAATGAGCGACGTGATGGTACTGAGCCATACAAGGCCGTGGAAATTGTGGAAAAAGAAGCTGTCTTTTTTATCGTATAGCCATGAGCCAACAGGCAAAGACACGACAAATATTGCAACGTTGTACACGCTCATGAGCAGCGAATAGCCGAAGCTCTCGCAACCTTTAGGTGTTGACCGGGCACAGAGATCAAAAAGCGGCAGCACACCGAGTGTCCCCAATACGCCGTTCGTAAAGTCGATGTAGGGAGCAATGTGCACTGAGTTATATCCGAGGTAAAGCAGGCTGCTGAGGGCATTAAGCAGTATGCCCCAGAATAGAAGGTGCTTTAGTTGCATAGTACGGCACCACTTGGCGTACAGCACCGTTGCGATAATTCCGCCTGCACCGGCCGCCATCTGTAGGTTGCCAATAGTCTTTGTTGAAAAGTGCAGAACATCGCTCTGGTAATAGTTCATTACAACGCCAAAACCTGGCGCGACAAATACCAGAAACAATAGCCCCGCTGCGGACCACATGGTGGGGCTGCGCAGGATCGTCTTGAACTGAAACCCTGCTCGTGACCACACCGCGGCATCAACACCCGTGTCTACCCTATCATGCTTTAGAAACAGAAGCGCAGCCGGAATCAAACTAAACAACAGGAGCGCACCGATACCGGCTGTAAAACCAAATGCCTTTGTTGCGAGCCACCCGCCAAGGGGACCAATAAGAATGGTTCCGACGTTATCCACAAAATAGCGTACAGAGGTTAACCTGCCAGTAGCACCCCCACGCTTACCGGTATCCACTAACAAACCGCCGATTACTGTACTGCCGAGCACCATGAACGCATTCAGGGTCAGCGTTAAGTAAAGATAAATGTTGTACTTATGGGGTGCTACAGCAAACAGGGCCCAGCAGATAGCACTGATCAGTGCGCTGAGTATGAGGTAGTTTCGACGCTTCGTTCCGAAAAGGGGAACGCTATCCACAAGCAGGCCAGCCAGCGGCTTAAAGTACCATGCCATGGTGGCAACTGCGCCAAAGGTTGCCTGCTGTGTGGCAGACATGTGAAACTCGTTTTTGAACAGAAACCGAAATGGAAGCTGCCCAAGAGACCCGGTTTGCCCGATTGTGGTTACGAAAAGTCCCGCTCCCACCAAAAAAACCATGCGATTAATATCGCTGCCGCTCTCGCGCTGTTCTAACTGCACCGCACTCATAAATCAGGATTATCCCTTCCAAACCATATTGCTAATCTGCTGGAGACGCTTGCGCGGCAGAACCGTACCGTTCTGCGGAGCGCTCTTTTGCTTTCCGGGCTTCTTCTTCCCGGTTACGGGGTGGGGCATGCGTTGTTAGCTCGTTCATTAGCAGGGTGGTGGCTTCTGTAACGCGGGCCACTGCAGCCCTGAATGCCGCCTCATTTGCCCGGGATGGGCGGACGGTGCCAGAGACTTTGCGTACATACTGCAGCGCTGCAGCCTCAATCTCTTCCGGAGTTACCGGAGGATCGAAGTTATGAAGCGTACGGATGTTGCGGCACATACGGCCCCCTATTCTGCCTTTGCACCCGGCGCCAGCGGCGTGATGATAAGATAATCGGCTGTATCCGCCGTAAGATCTGTAGGCGGAGCCGGGTAGGATGCACTTGGCCGAATGGTAACGTTCATAACCTTAAGTGAAGGCATGTAGCGGCGCAGGCGATCCATGGCACCAAAGCCAGAATCGGAATGCATAGATCCGTTGATATGCATTACCGGGCGATGGGTTTTGCGAACAAATTTTGCGATAGAATCAGCCATAGTGCAATCCCATAGCTCCTGGCTGCGCTTCATGTTTTCCGCCGTTGGCATGGCTGGAGAGGTTGGCGCAGGCGAATCGCCATGTGCTCCTGAGAAGATCTCATTCAATCGGCGATCGTACTCTGCCGGGATCTCAAGCGAGTACGGCAGTGGCGCCAACAGGCTCTTTGCCGGTTTGGAAAGCCCTGCAAGGGCATCTGGCCCTTTGCGAGAGACGATGCTAACGTAGCGGCGCGGCGCGTTGGATGCAACCACCGGAATTTTGGAAGCCTTACAAAACTGGATTAGAGGAGCGTAATCCGTTTTGTAGTTAGGCCAGGGGCGAGAGGCGGCCGTAAAGCTGGATTCTGTGATGACATCGGAAAGGTATTCATCCAGCACCGGCTGAACGTCGCGCTCAAACATCTCAAGGGCGAATGCCTGGTTTTTGTGAACCCCGGCCAGCCCCTTCAGTATTTCAAGCTCCAGCTCATGCCCCTGCTTATGATCGTGGTTTTCACCCACAAACACCACGTTGGCATTTTTCAGCTCGGCAAACATAGCCTGCATGGTGGTTTTAGAGCCGTGGTTATAGATAACGGGTTCATTTGCCTGAGCGTGACAGGTTGCGGAGGCGATAGTAAACAAACAGGCAGTAATGATGGCGGATGATTTCATATTCCCTCACGGAAGTAATGGATTGCGGTAAAAGCGGATGGTATCGGTGCTACCGCAGGAGAGCCGGGCGGATAAAGCATTTACAAAGTATAGCCTATAGTAGGTTGTAACCTCGTTCTGTGCGTGTGTATGGCAGGTTACGGTACACAATTGGGTTAACTATATATCAGTTCGAAAACCGATTAACGACGTGGTGGGTTACCCAGTACAGATAATCGCTGCGTCATAGATAAGGATATTGCAATGAGCGCCACCGTTCTCTCAACAGAAATCCCGGGCCTAAAGAAGTTCATCTCCGGCAAAGTGCGCGACGTGTATGATCTTGGCGACAGCCTGTTGCTGGTAGCCTCGGATCGAATTTCTGCCTTTGACGTGATTATGCCAAACGGAATTCCTGATAAAGGGCGCGTACTTACCCAGCTGGCAAGGTTCTGGTTCCGAACGCTGCGGCCAATCACGGTAACACACTACATCACCTGTGACGATGATTTCATTGCAGCACGAATACTTGCTGCAGGCGGTGAGCTAACACCGGAGCTTCGGCAGGCACTGAAGGGCCGGGCCACCCTGGGTATTAAAGCCAGGGCATTTCCAGTAGAGTGTGTGGTGCGAGGCTATATCGCAGGATCTTTGTGGAAAGAGTACTGCCAGGCCGGCGGAAGGGAAACAGGCGTTACGCTGCATGGTTATGAATTCCCGGCGGGTTTAAAAGAATCCGATAAGTTACCTACCCCAATATTTACGCCTGCCACCAAAGCAGAGAGCGGCCACGACGAAAATATTAGTCTGGCACGAGCGGGAGAGATAGTGGGTGTCGAGACTGCCAGGCAACTGGCAGAGACAAGCCTGGCGCTCTATTCAGCAGCCTCAGCGCTTGCAGCATCTCGTGGGATTATACTCGCAGATACCAAGTTCGAATTCGGTATACACAACGGGGCTCTTACACTGATTGATGAGGCGCTTACCCCCGATTCATCTCGCTTTTGGGATGCCGCAATCTACGAACCCGGCAAGAGCCAGCCAAGCTACGACAAACAGTTTGTGCGTGATTGGCTGGAGGCCTCCGGATGGAAGAAAGAGCCACCCGCCCCTGTACTGCCAGAGGACGTAGTGGCAGGTACCCGTGCCAAGTACCTGGAAGCGTTTGAGCGCATCTCCGGAGCTCCACTGCCCGGCCAGGAGTAACACCGCCTGAAGTTACGGGGAGCAGAGGATGGATTCCGAACAGGAACCCGTTTCTTCAAAATCGGCCGTTGCGCCAATAAGAGAGTGGATTAGCTGGAGGGCCATGCTTTTGGCCCTTCTGCTTGCTCCTGCCACGGCATACTGGTCGGGCCAGGTACTGCAAGATACTATCTTCTCATTGATGGTGCCGCCGGTAGTGATGACAATGCTGGTGGCAGCAATTAATTTGCTCGTGCGCCGAAGGTGGCCTGGGAAGGCGCTGAACGAAGGCGAACTGATCGTCTTTTTTGGAATGCACACCATCATTGGTGCTATCTGCGCCGAATGGATGGTGGTAATTAACCCGTACATCTACTCTTATGGCCTGTTTGCAGAGGATAGCCCGGGTTTCAACACCTATGTAAACCCAAATTCTAATGGCTGGTTCTTTATAAAACCCTCGGATGCGCCGCTGTTTAAAGACTTTGTGATTGGCGGCAAGAACATGGCATATGCGCTGGCGCATATGCATCTCTGGACCCGATATATCTTCTCATGGACACTGCTTGTAACACTTGTGTGCCTGGCCATGCTGTGCATAAACAGCCTGATGCGGGATGAGTGGACCAACCGTGAAAAGCTGGCTTTCCCCATTATTCAGCTGCCAATGGCCATTGTGCGTACCGGTGCCGGCAAAGAAAAGCCCTGGAAAAATCGGTTTTTCGTGGTGCCGTTCATTATTATGTTTCTGATTGACATGCTGAATGGCGTGCACCACCTGTACCCCAGCATACCGATGATAAACGTTCGGTTTATTGGGGATTTGAAAAACATGTTCCCCAACCCACCTATGAATGCCATTGGCTGGACCCCCGTGGGTATATTTCCCTACATGGCTGCAATCGGGTTTTTTATGCCAACCGATCTGCTGTTCTCTTGCATCTTCTTCTTCTTTGCCAGGAAGGGAATGCAGGTGTTTGCTTACGCACTTGGATATACCGAAAGCGCGGGCGAATTTGGCGGAGGCGGCCTTGTGCCTGCCGCACCCTATTTTAGTGAACAGAGCTGGGGTGCCTTCCTGGCGCTCTTTGCAAGCTCTCTCTGGGTGGCAAGATCTTACATTGGGGAAGTGTGGAAGAAGATTATTACCGGTACGGGCCGCGCAGAATCCGGGGTGCCACCGCGCATCGCGTTCATTCTGCTATGCTTCAGCCTTGCCGGCATTGCTGCCATCGGGTTATGGGTGGGCATCCCACTGTGGATGGTTTTCTTTGAAACATTCTTCTTTCTGGCATTTAGCGTGGCCCTAACCAGAATGCGAGGGCAAATTGGCGCGCCATCCCACGAGATGGCGTACATGGGCCCCAATCAGCTGCTGGTGGATGGCGTAGGCACCCAGAGCCTATCGGCTGTGGGTATAAGCCGCCTGGTTACTACGTTCCATTTCTACAACCGCATACACAGAACCCACCCCATGCCTCATCAATTAGAGGCGATGAAAATGGGGGATTCGGCAAAGATCAACCAGCGGTCTCTGTTTATTGGGATAGTCTTTGCAACCGTTATCGGAAGCGTGCTTGGGCACGTTTCCTACCTGATAAAGTTCTACAGGTATGGCCCAATGCATGAAGGCGGTGACACCGCCGGGGTAATTAGCACACTGCTCAATCGGCATCAGCCACCGAATGCGGTGGGGCTGCTGTTTGTTATTGTGGGTTTTGCGGTGGTGATGGGGCTGGACTTCATTCGTTTCAGGATTCCCGCCTTTCCACTGCACCCCGCCGGATATGCACTGGCCATGAACTTTGGCCTGGATTACTTCTGGATGGGCCTGATAATTGTGTGGCTGGTGAAGCTGTTTATAGAGCGGTATTACGGCTTGAAAGGGCATGGAAAGCTGCACCAGGTAGCCCTTGGAATAATAACTGCAGAGTTTGTGGCGGAAGCAATATGGTCGGTTTACTACATGGTTACGCATGCTGCCGTTTACTCAGTATCCATAAATGGCCGAATACTCTGGAATCAATAACAGCGGAACCGACAAAACGCAAGGGAGCGATGAGTTTATGAAGGTAGACCTAAACGGAAAAACGGCGCTGGTTACAGGCGCTGCACGTGGCATTGGCCAGGCAATAGCAACGGCTCTTGAGGCCAATGGCGCTGTGGTTTACATAACCGACAGGGTGTTTGATGCGGATGCCCGGGGTGAACGGGAACTGGCGATGGATGTAACAGATGACGCCGAAATATTGGAGGCTATGGCGCGTATCAAGGCTGAACGTGGCGGCCTGGATATCCTGGTTAATAACGCCGGCGTAAATACAATGGCCCATAGAGTCAACATAGATAAGTTTCCCAGAGAAGAGTGGGATCGTATATTGGCGGTAGACCTTACCGGAGTTTACCAGGTATCGCATGCCGCCATCCCGCTGATGCAGGGCAACGGAGGCGGCCGGATTATCAACATCGCATCGATCGCCGGACTGGTGCCCCTAAGATTGCAATGTGCCTTTACCGCTGCTAAAGCCGGAGTTATAAATCTTACACGGGCCATGGCCCTCGAACTTGGCCCGGAAAACATTCTGGTAAACGCAATTGCACCTGGATCGATACTAACCGAGGGAACACGCAGGCTTTTTTATGGCGATGATGGAATGTTTCGTACCAATGTGCAGCAGATGATTGCCCATGTGCCGCTTGGGCGGCCGGGCGAACCGGAGGAGATAGCGCATGCCGCGCTGTTTTTGGCGGCACCAGAGAGCAGTTATATAAATGGCCACTGCCTTACGGTAGATGGTGGCTGGACAGCAGGATATACTCGAGAGTTTTAACCACAGAGAGGCGAGGCACCCATGGCAAAGATTACACAATTTAAAGGCTATACTGGCGATAACCCACCGACAATTCCACGGCCAGAGCATGCGCCAGATCCGATGATTGTTACAGTGCAAGAGGGTGTGCCCGTTGTATACCCCAATTGCGCCGGCCTTGGTGTACGGGTTGTGCACCCAGTTAACCCCAATGCCCCCGCAAAAAACCTGGGGTTGGTTATGTTTTACCTTCCGCCGCATGTGATACTTGCACCTGGATCGCACGAAACGGAAGAGACCTACGTGATACTTGAAGGTAAGGGTAAAATGACCTTTGAGCGGTATGAGCGTGAGGTTAAGAAGGGTGACTTTGTTTACCTTGCTCCGTGGTGCTTGCATGGGATCGAAAATACGGGAACTGAAACGCTGGTTGTCCTCATCGCCACGTCGCCGCCCAATCCGTAGAAATGTGGTTTCTGTTATGATTACTAAACAGCTGGCTCGCAGGCAATTGTTGCTGCTGATTGTAGCCTCGCTCATTGCCCTGGCACTTGTGGGGTGTGGCGGCAACAAAGGGAAAGACCTTGTTGGAATATGGCGCCTAAGCGCCATTAATGGCAAAGAGCTGGATGCCCACACAAAGGGTGCCGGCGAACTGCCTGGCTTTGAACTGAGGGATACGGGCACCTTTACCATGCCATCGTTTACCACAGCAGGAAGCTGGAGTATGGATGGCAACAAGCTGACACTTCACGCTGAAAAGTACAACAATCAGGGCAAAGAAGAGTTTCAGAAGGAGACTCTCAAGAAGTATCCCAACGATCCGGCGATGCAGAAGATCGCCGAACAAGTGTTTGCGGACTTTGTGCTAACACTGGAAGCCGATGGCCACACGCTCACTTCAAAAACCGGGCAGAACAGCCAATCGTTCCGTAGAGTTGCTACCCGCACGCCAACCCAATAGATATGCCTCCTGAAAGAGACTTGCCTGATGCCAGAGAAAACTCCATCTCCCGCCGAACCGGTTAGCGCGCTGCGTGCGGTACGCATTATTGAGTGCGGCGAGGAGATGGTGGATTTCCTCGAGTTTTGTCCGGACCTTATCTGGGACAAACCACATTTTAACTATCGGCGTGAAACAGTAATGCGCAAGACATTTGCCGAGAAACTGTGCGCCGCCGCTGCCGCTTTGCCTGCAAAATATAAGATGGTGATTATAGAGGGCTGGCGGCCGCCACATATACAGCGGAGAATGTACCAGGCAATATGGAACCGCAAAGCGGAGATGCACCCAGATTGGTCTCACGCTCGCATGGTGCGCTATGTAAACCGTTACAGTGCCCCGATGAACAAGCGGGTGCCACCACCTCATACAACAGGGGGTGCGGCCGACCTGATGCTGGCGGATGCCAAAGGGAGAGTTCTTAACCATTCCGCTCCGTTTGAACCGTTTGACCCCAGATCGTTCAGCACAAATGCAGAGGGTATCTCACCTGAGGCAAAAGAGCTGCGACAGATAATGGCAGAAGCGCTATTCTCGCAGGGCATTACCAACTATCCAAGCGAGTACTGGCACTGGAGCTATGGAGACCAGGGATGGGCTTACCGAGGCGGGCACCCAAACGCCATTTATGGTGCAGTGGAACCACCAGGTTGGAAGCCTGCACCGGAAGACGACATAGATGAGCCCTTGAAGTTTTTGCATAGCTAGCACCACAAAGCATGGACGAAAGTACCGAACACAAGCGACACGAAAAGCTGGCAGCGGACACCTTTCGCAAGGTAAAAACCGGGCGAAGAGAGGAAGCCGCGCAGTCGCTTGCTGGCCTTGGGCCAGACTTACTACCAACCGCCAGCATTTTGATAACTGGTACGTTGAGCTTCAGCCGACTCTCACGGTTCTTATTGGGGAGCGGTTGCATTGCTCTCATAGTTGTGCCTGGCGTTCTCACAGCATTATGTATGGATTTGCTCTTTACATATCCCCTGCGCTTTCCCGAAACACTAAAGCCCATATCGGCAATTCTGCTATACCTGGGCATAGGAGTGGCTGAGCTGTTTGCAACTGGCGGTGTTATTTCAGCTGTAAATCGTCTTCAGGAGATTCGGTTTCATGTAACAACATGGGACCGGTGCATGGCTATCGTTCAGGATGTTCTGCTTAAGCTCGATGCACCCGCACGAGACCTTGTACCTGTCTTAATGGCATTTCCTGCTTGCGAATACTGCGAGAGGGCTTCTGCCAATACTGGGCCAGCTATTGACAGGCTCATCGCTTTGCTGCCACTGCTGACTCAGGAAGACGTTGATACTTTTGATGAGGGCGTAATCGAGCGTCTGGATAGCCTGGTTAACTCCGTATTTACCAGGATAATTGAACGTAGTGAGGAGGCACTGCAATCGGCAATCAAGCGCACCGGAACAGACGAACAAGCCGCCAATTTGGGTACCCTGCTGCTGGAAGTTCGCAGATTGGAGAGGCAGGCAACAAATATTGAGGAAATCCTGGGAGTATTTGAGGGCTCATTGGCTACGATCGAATCGGTGCCAGAGATGTGGCAGCCCGTAGTTACCAAAGCCCGCGAGGTAATTCCTGAAATTGTACTTAGGCGCAACCTGCAAAGTCAGAGCCATGTGCTGTTACGCGCTGCAGAACAGGCAAATGATGCCGCTGCGTCACAACTGCTCAGGAGTGCAAAAAGTAACCAGGATGAAGCCCCACAACAGTTACTCCGCCCCGGAAATTTAGACCAGTAGATTGCCGTGCCAGAGCTCTCATAGCATCAGGTGCAAAACTGAGTATTGCTGATAAATATTCCCGTGTAGGTTTGAGTGATAGCAACATGGTAATGGCGCTGGCTTATCTGGACTGCAAGCATAAGTTGCACCAAGACTTGGCACTGCGGCTGTATAATTACAATATAGCCATCTATTCTTTGCTGCAGGAGGACGAAGATAAGGCACATGCGCTGCCCATTGAGGAAGCAGAGCAGATTGCTTTGAAACTACTAACTTGAAGCTTGCTCAGCGAGCTCGGTTAATCACTTTAGGCATTCGCTGAGCCGCCAGGTTTATGATTTGATGCGGAGTGGTTAGGAGTTCAAGATGCCAGTTATTATGCATGGCCGAAAGGAACGACCAACAGAAAACAAGCGCAGGCGTAAAGACCGCAAGAGTGGATCTGCGCTGATTGAAGAGCTGTTGGTGCGATGTGGTATTGGCGTAATGACCGGTCTTGTGGGCTTCTTTCTCGGTGGGTGCGTTCGAGATAAGTAGGTAATCCAAAGAGGAAATAGTAATGCCATCCCATGATTCTCCATTGTGCGTGTCGACCAAGAAACTCACAGGAGAACAAGAGATGGCGATGGATATTTCGACAGATGCGGTTAAAGACCT
>CAIONQ010000152.1 GCA_903859705.1 uncultured Chthonomonas sp. | reverse complement strand
TTATCCTGCTGGGACAGGCGGTTGCCAACCTGGTCCAGCGTTGAGGTAAACACAACTCCCGTGGCAAATTGTGTGCCGATGTTGCGTCCATCCGCATCCCACGAATAGCTTGTTATTCCAGTAACATCTTGCATGGTTATCAGCTGCCCGGCCAAATCTCGTGTTGTCTGCGCCGCCCTGGGGCCCGCGCTCGCCCGACGCAACGAGCGATGAAGAGCCCGGGTACAAGGAAGGATACGGTGCGTGTGAATAAAGGAGGGTCCTATAGCGTAACATTGGATACTCGCCCGCATGCGATGCGATCCCGCAACAAACGTTAGGAAGAAGCAAGTATCAACATGCGGTACAGGCTTAGCACAAGGCTGGTTACACGCCTATCGTGTCCTGTTTAGCGGGATATGCATTATGGTCGTAGAACGCTATTATCCCAGGGCACTCCTTCTGTAAGGTCTGCCTTTACAGCACCGTGGGCCTCGGGATTATATCCAACCGGCCATCGTGTTGAATTGTCGTAAGCAGAGTAATCAATTTTCGCACCAGTAAGATCCGCCTCACTAAAGTCACAATTAAGAAACTCGGTACTTTCCAAATCTGCGTTTGTCAACTTACAGTTGTGGAAGCTGCATCCTGACACGACGGAGTGAGCCAGAATAACACTCTCCATGTCTGCTGTGTTAAATTGGCAACCTTTTAAGTACGTTGAAAGCATGTTGCTCGAATTAAGATGAGCTCCACGAAAGTCCGCACCTACGAGGTTGGCCCGAAAGAGGAAAGCATGACGTATCAATGCACCACGCATATTACGGTTCTGCACGTCGATCTTGCCACAATCGCACGCGTCACAATCTCTAGGCCAGCCGCCCCCATATCTGAGAGCAAAGCACAAAATTCTACTTGCGGGGCCAAGCCCAATTGCAGAAGTAATAAGCAATATAAGGGATAAAGGCAGCAAGTACCGGCTGCGCGCCTTTTTCGCCATCTTTCGCTTACCAGGTTTGTCAGCAGTCATCTATGTTGGCTCCCTTCATTACAAATCATAGCCACAAATTGATCTGGTTACCGGTTGTTTGACGGGAAGAGCATGCCATTCTCGTCAATTTGAACTCCCCACCATTCCGCCGTGAATGGAGATGAATAATGGTGTGTTGTAGGACATTTCTTACAATCATTTACTGGGGAATCGCAGATAGTCTGCAGCCCTTTTCCGTTCTGCCAGCCATTCTTGACCCAATCACGGGCAACGGGAGCGTGTTTCATATTGTATCCCTGTTGCCACAACAGCAAATCAGTCATGGCTCGAGCACGCTTGAAATAATACGCATTATCGCCAGCAGAGCTTTTGGAAAAGTCATCACAAGAAAAAAACGGATCTACGTCTTTTACTGTTGCGCGAAACCTCTGGCACCTGTCGTAACAAAGTCGCATCATAACACCGTACATGGAGTAATTTAGCGCCCAGTGCCGAACACATCTCCCGCCGAACTCCACGGTTTCCTCACAGTGAGAATTTGTTGTCGGTGCACCAGAGGCTTTATAGCCACTGATGTATCCAGACCACCCACCCGGTCCCAATTGAACGATGTCCCAGTCGACAGCTGCATCCGGAAGTGTGATGAGTGCGTTGCAGCGAAGGTCCATCTGATATTCGCTTTTCTTGTCCTCTTTGGCAAACCATGCTTGTACGGCACCGATCAAGTTAACAACATTGTTTGTAACATCGGGACCACAACAAGGCGCAAGGCCAGTTGCGTCCACCATCCTGACTGGATTTGAACGTACGTATAGATGTAAATTCCAACCCCCTCGAACTCCAATCGGATCCCTGCTATCCCATCTCCCCTTCACGGCATCCAGCCACCTGGCACGGACATAGTACAGGTTAATGAAGGTCATGTAGTAGCCGTAGAGGCCAACATATCGGAATGGATTTACTGTGCCACTGCCATTGAGCAGTTCTACCCCGAAGGCGGTGTAGACG
>CAIONQ010000151.1 GCA_903859705.1 uncultured Chthonomonas sp. | reverse complement strand
CATCAGCAAGGCGATCCGGAAATGCAATGGTCGCGCTAAGGAAATGCAAAGCACGCGAAGAGATGCATCCAAGAGGGAAGTGGTTCCATTCAAGCTACCCAACGCTCTGGCACAAACTTTCATTCTACAGAATGCAGAGGTTTGGCGGGTGGCGGCAGGTTTTCCGGCACGCAAACTACCATCCCCCTCCTAAATCCTCCCGCCCGGGGAGGACTTGATGCGCGCCTTCGGATCCGGACTGAGTGCGGACGGATAGGTTCTTTTAGCCGCACTGAAAGACGCGGAGGCACGAAGAGATGCAGCGGAGAGGTAGGTGGTACGGCTCAAGCTAACCAACGCTCTGGCACAAACTTCAAACATTCGGAATTTCCGCGACTTAGCATGAGATTATTTCTGGCCTATAGGGCCTTCTATCGGTAATTTGCATCAACTGATAGCTCGGGCGGGGACAAGCCACCGCCCCTACACTGGAGTGAAAGATGGTAATAAATGATTACAAGTTGTGTTTACTGGTAACTTTATGGCCCCTCGTAATAGAAGCTGCTTGCTGTACTGCCTCACTCTGCCGCCCATCCGTCAGGTGCGCATTTCAGTGCTGAACGCATTAGGTCGCAAGGCATCCTCGCGTCGCTCGCTAAGCGAAGCGGCCTCACACAGCCATCGCCATCGGTGATATAGTTGCGAGTGCTGCATGACTCAATCTTCTGCAAGCGCAGGTTCTGAAAACATTGGACGCTAAGACTTACACGACATATAACGACTTATATGACCGTTGGATTCTCCGTTAACCTGGGCGGTTGCGGGCGGCAATTCGGGCCGCATGCATCTGTTCACGGATGCCGCCGCTTGCAGAGAAGTTGCGCTCAAGCGTTCCACGTCCGGTAAAATATTACGGGGCAACGAGAGTACTACAATTACGACGAATGTAACCATTAGCCGGAATTGATGGATTGAATGAGCTATCCGCGTATGGTCTGGGGGGGTGGGATCATGGGTTGGCACCGGCCGGGCGGAGTAGCTTCGAGGTTTCGCGATAGCCAGTTCCGAAGGTTATATTAGAGCGCAAAACCGTGACTGAGCAAGCTACGTACTGTAATACGTCACTCATGAAGTGGGCCGATAGCGTGACCGATTTTTCATATCTGATCTAATTTTGGGGTAGGTACATAAATTGCAATCGCTATCAACAGAAACTTCACCGAAATCTGCCTTTCGTTCTCGAACAGGGGTTGCCACATTTCTAATTATTCTATTACTTGTTGTGGGTGTACTCTGGCGGGTAAATACTCGAAATGGCTTACTGAGGTCGGCTATTGTACTTGTTTCTAAGGAGCACTGGGTAGGCCCAGAGAGGCATAACGGAGATATCCAGAACTACGATTGGCTTACAGACACAGATGTGATGCTGTATCGTAAAAACTCGGATAATACCGTTTCGATGCTACGCAAGCTGGTTGTTCCTAACGGGGAAGCAAGTGCTGCCGTTGAAATGCCGCTTCTAAAGGTGGTTAACCCGGTCGGGATCACTATGTCTACGGATAGAGAGACCCTTCGGGTTCTGTATGAGCGCCGTAGTGCACCCCGTAAACACCGGATGACCTCGGAACTCATTTCCATTCGCGATGGTAAGCGGTATGGCCCGGTATCGGGATGGAAGCTCGGCACCTACTATGCCTCCCAGAGAGCGGAGTGCGAATGTGAAATCGATAATAAAAAGCTAATGGCTTCACTATCAACCTTTGACAGTGTAAAGCCACGAGAAATTGAAATCAAAGGGATAAAGGACCCTGGAGCAGTCGACGGCCTGGTTTGGCCATTGTTTGTTGCGCCAGATGGCCACGTTATTGCCGAACTGGATAGTTACTATAGTGGTATCGTAACTCCAGCCGATGCGGCAAGCCTGGGAAGCAAACTGTCACCGGTAATTTCGTTTCTGGAATTCAATATCAATCATCCTGAACAGCCCGGCAAAACATGGAGTGTTCCTGTTCCAAAAGATGCCGCCACGTTTAACTGCGGACTCTCTCCACAGCATAATCGGCTGTTGTGGACGGTGCAATCCAACAACATGCCGGTCTTAACCAGGCTCTCACAACACCTCCCTAAAGCGATGCGTCTGCACCCAAAGTATCTGGCGCGATGGATGGTTAGCGATCTCTACGGCAATAACATGCGCACCATTGCAGAATACGAGATAAGCGACCTCCATTTTAACAGGCCGGACCTTGTAACACCAAGATGGATGCCGGATGGTAAGCACATTAGCTTTGAATACCGAAGCGCATTGTATATGATTGCGGTGGATTGATTCGGCGGTGGCTACCACCGGACCAGATACGCTGTTTACAATTGCTATGCCGTTGAAGGTACTTGCCGGCAGGGTTGTTTGAGAAGACGGCCTATGGCGACAGGCAGGATAATTGGGAGGATTTTGCACCCAATTGTCGAATTGCCCGGTTAACTCCCGGTTGATTTCTCCAAGAACAGCGTTTCATTTAATTTCTGTGGCCGCTTGCTGGATACCTGAGGGGTGATTGAGCACAGATGTTGACCCCACCTGAATTTCGTGGAATGTGCTCAGCGGAAACCTGTACCTTACCGATTCGTCTCCCTCACTCCCATCGGGCATAAAAGAGTTTGATGCAACCGGAAACCTGATTCGGACAATTGCAATGCCATCCGATTTCCTCCTGGGTTTATGCTGGGATAAAGCAGGGGAATTGCTTGTTTCCCGGTACTTCGGCGGCACCATAGAGCGGTTTTCTGCCACAGGAGACGACCTGGGTTTGTTTGCATCCGGGCTTAGCCATCCGTATGGTATGTCTTCAGATGCTGCAGGCAATGTATATGTTGCTAACAATGGAACGGGTGAGATTGTGAGAATAGGGCCGAACGGTGGGGCATACTCGCCCATTGCAAGTTACATTGATGTTCAGAGCCCAACCGTTGTTACGTTTTCATCGCCGACAGACACTACACCAGAGCCCGGCCCAATCGCAATAATCGCCGCAGCAATGGTTGCTTGGATAGGCACAAATGTCAGACGCAGGCGGGGCAAAGCAGCTATCACGGTTAAGTAACACAAGAACTGCTGCAGCAAATCAGCTATGGAACCTGTGGGAGGGCTGCCGAGTCCCTCCCTACAACCGCGTACGTGCCCTGCCTCGTTCACAAATTCCCCTTCCCCGTTAAGCCACTAATCGGGTAGTATTCTGGCAGTACAGGAGTTACAGGAAAGGACCTTCACTCGGTATGGAAAGCATTAACGACAGTCTTTTGCAGCTTATTACAGAAACTGCTACCAATTTGCCAGCGGATGTTCGCCGTGCGTTGCGTCGCGCAAAGGCGAAAGAAGCCCCCAACACCCAGGCTGGGCAGGCACTCGGGATCATCAGCCTCAATGTAGACATGGCGCAAACGAACGTTTCACCGATATGCCAGGATACGGGAATGCCGACATTCCATGTGCATACCCCCGTTGGCGTGAACCAGATTGTTATCCGCAAGGCAATTGAAGCGATGATTGAGGAAGCTACCCGTACAGGAAAGCTTCGCCCCAATTCGGTTGATAGCATTACGGGCAAGAACTCTGGCCTGAACCTTGGCCCGGGAACACCGGTGGTCCATTTTGATCAGTGGGAAAAGGATTACATTGAAGTACTGCTGATGCTTAAGGGTGGCGGCTGCGAAAACAAGAACATTCAGTACTCGCTGCCAGCAGATCTTGAGCACATTGGCAAAGCTGGCCGAGATGTGGAAGGCGTGTACAAGTGCATTATGCACGCCATATGGCAGGCACAGGGCCAGGGTTGCAGCGCGGGCTTTATTGGCGTATGCGTGGGTGGTGACCGAACCTCCGGATACGCAGGCGCCAAGGAGCAGCTGTTCCGTAATGTGGATGACGTTAACCCGGATCCTATTCTTGCAGAGCTGGAAAACCGCGTTAATGCCACTGCGGATTCGCTTGGCGTTGGTACGATGGGTTTTGGAGGCAAGGTTACGCTACTCGGCTGCAAAATTGGCGCCCTCAATCGGCTACCCGCCTCGTTCTTTGTTTCCGTGGCCTACAACTGCTGGGCTTACCGCCGGCTGGGCGTAAAGATAGATCCGGCTACGGGCCAGATTACCGAATGGCTATTCCGCCACGATACCCCGGAGCAGATGGCAGACGCCGCTGGTATACCTACCACCGGTAACGAGTTCCACCTGAAGACCCCACTCTCTGAAGCAGATGTAAGGCAGTTGAAGGTTGGTGATATTGTTGTGCTGAGTGGCCCGATGATCACCGGGCGCGATGCAGCCCACAAGTACCTCTCCACCAACGATAGCCCCATTGATCTTAACGGCGCAGCCCTGTACCATTGTGGCCCCGTTATGCTGAAGGACGAAGACGGCAAGTGGCACGTGAAGGCCGCTGGCCCCACCACCTCTATCCGGGAAGAGCCCTATCAGGCCGATATTTTGCGCAAGTTCGGGGTGCGGGCGGTTATTGGCAAGGGTGGCATGGGCGCAAAAACACTGCAGGGCCTGAAGGATACCGGCGCAGTGTATTTGAATGCGATTGGTGGCGCAGCCCAGGTTTACGCCGAGAACATTACCGATGTAACCGGTGTAGAATTCCTGGAGGAGTTCGGAGTTCCAGAGGCCATGTGGCAGCTGCAGGTTAAGGATTTTGTTGCGGTGGTTACTATGGATAGCCACGGCGGCAGCCTGCATGCCGATGTGCTGAAAGAGAGTGGCGACCGCCTGGAATTGCTGGCTAAATAATCTATGGATGCCATTGTAATTCTGGCGCATGGTTCGGTTCTGTGTGGGTCTGGAGAAGCTCTCTGGGCCCACGCGGAACGATTCATCGATCACGAGCTCGCCGAGAGCGTAGCTTTTGGGTATCTAAACTATACAGATCCGCCGTTTATCGAGGCGGTATCCCGCTGTGTGGCTGAGGGTGCGACAAGGATTGTGGTTACGCCCTACTTTTTGGCACCCGGCAAGTTTGTGCGTGTGGATGTGCCCGCTGCCATTGCTGCCGCGAAAGCGCAATATCCGGACATCGAGTTTGTGGTGGGCGACGTAATTGGGTATGACGATCTGCTTGCCGATGCCATTCTGGATAGCGCTGCCAATGCCTTGCCTGAAGAGAAGTGGGGAGAAGACCTGAAGCGGGCATCTGCCCATTGCCGCGCAGATAGTGCCTGCCCACTGTATGGCACCCCGGCGTGCCCCAGGCAGCCATTTGCCCCAGAAACCGCAACGGAAGGTGCCACGCAACCATGACAGACAATAGCAACCGTGACACTGCGCTACTTGTGCTTGTGCACGGCAGCCCCCGCGCAAACGCAAACAATGATATGTACAGGGTGCTGGAAGCGATACGCATCCGGGGTGTTTACCCCATCGTAGAGGCCGGATTTCTGGAGTGCAACGATCCGCTTATCCCAGATGCCATCGACCTGTGCGTAAGCAAAGGGGCAACAAAGATTGTGGCGGTGCCATACTTTCTGCACACAGGAACCCATGTTTCGGAAGATCTGCCCGGGCTTTTATCTGAGGGCAAAGAACGGCACCCTGGCGTTGAGTTTGCCCTGGGACCATTTATTGGCAAATCGGACAAGGTTACGGATATTTTGATTGCCCGAACACTGGGTGCACTTGCTCCCTACCGAACCGCCGAAGACTAAATCCCAAATCTTAGAGCAATAGGATCACTACGCCTACCGGGTATGTAAGGACTGTTCTATGACGCGCTTTTCCTACCGCCTGCATTTACTACTAATCCCGATTGCAGTGTTGCTGTGCTGCAACTGCCTGGTGGCACAAGGCCAGCCTGCCGGGGAGCTGATAAAGAACGGCGGTATGGAGGGTGGCGGCGGATCTGATGGGGCCGGGGGCGGTATTCCCCGTTGGAACGGGTGGATATCCGGGTATGAAGTTGATAGATCGGACTTTCATACCGGGGAGCAATCTGCCCGCTGTGATGCTTTGCGTGCAGATAAAGAGCGCGGAATATCTCAGGAGATTATTCTCAATCAAAACCACGCTGCCCCCATCCTGGTTTCGGCGTGGAGCAAAGCGGACCATGTATCCGGGGTAAAGGATGTAGATTACTCGTTATACATTGATCTTGAATATATGGATGGCACCCCCCTTTTTGGCCAAACGGCTGCGTTTAGAACGGGTACCCATGCCTGGGAGCGCCGCCAGGTGTTGATAACGCCCCGTAAGCCCGTGCGTCGGATGACGGTCATCGGCCTGTTTCGGAAGCATTCTGGTACGGTGTGGTTTGATGATTTCACTGCAAACCAGATGGAAGGCGCGGGAATATTTGATGGCCAGCCGCTGCTTCCACTGCCGGCGCGGCGCACAACAGGATCCTCGCTGGTAACGGTTAAGGGCGACGATGGCCTTGCTGTAGGGTTCGATTCCGCTGGCTCCATTGCCCTTGTAAAGGCGGGCGATCTCACCATTGGATCTGCCACTTCGGGTGGTTTCTGGGTGAGGGATGTTGCGGCATCGGGCACCCTGGCCGCAAT
>CAIONQ010000150.1 GCA_903859705.1 uncultured Chthonomonas sp. | reverse complement strand
TGAGAAAACAGCAACACAATGTGCTGGCAGTTTTGCAATCTGTATGCCAGGGTACACCCACGCCTCCAATTCTGGAATTTAATTAAAACAGACATTGCGGCTCAAAACCATACATTAACAGGCGGCCGTCTGAGCAGTTACCCGCTACTAAATAAATATGAGCTTCAGCGCCGCCAGAGCTGTAAAGAACATTGAGAGATTTTCGAATAGATCCTGATTAATTCGCTTTAGAATGGGCCTGCCGGAGATTGCGCCTACCACAACAAAAATCGCAAGCTGCAAATCCACCATAAGGGTTTGCCTGGTGATGTTTCCCAGGTGAACGCTGAACGGAATTTTGAACAGGTTGAGGCAGAAGAAGTACCACGCGCCGGTACCAACAAACTCCTCTTTCGGTAACCTTGCCGCTAACAGATACAGAATCATAAGTGGGCCGGCGGCATTTCCCACCATTGTAGCAAAACCGGCCAGCAATCCCAGCGATGCGCTTGCCACGCCGCCGCTTGCAAGAAACCCAACGGCCATAGCCTCTGTCTTGCCAGCCTCTGCCGCCCGTTTCGCCTGAACTTTTTGAACGAGCTGTAGCGCCGTTAAGGCCACAAGCAGTATGCCAACAATCTGCCCAACCTGATGATCGGATACATGCCGCATCGCCATGGCCCCGATGATGATGCCAAGCGCTGCCCACGGAAATAACCTGAAAAGGTGGGACCACACTGCGTTACGCCGATAGTACATCACCGCAAAACAATCTGCCAGCACCAGCAGGGGCAGCACTATGCCTACCGAAGCCCGCCCCGGAATTGCCAGTGAGAACAGGGCAACCGCTACAATGCCAACCCCGGCAATCCCCGTTTTTGAGAGGCCAATTCCATATGCCGCGATCACTGCGGCAATCATGCATTCAATGCTTAAATGAAGCAAACCCGTAACCTTGCAGATAATATGTGTCCGCTTGATCCATCCATCCATCGAACGGAAACGGGCCGACAGATTGTAGCACAGTGGCTTTGCATCGCTGGCCCTGCCTGCGGCAGAGTTGCCTAAATCCGCTCCATAATCAGCAGCCAATCCTGTGGGGAGGGCACGCCTGGCGTTACGTAGGTATCTGAGTAGATTACCGTTTCGGGGTTCGCCTTCGGTGCTGGCAGCGTGGGGCAGTTGCCTATTTCTATCTGCTTAAAGGTTTGTTGATCGCCAATCTGATACATCCAGATTCCGCAGGGGCCGCTCCAGCTTTGCTTCAGGGCCACAGATGGCGTGGAATAGCTTGCTTTGCCAACGGTTAGAGCCGCAAATGCAGTTTTACCATGGCACCCGGCAATCAGTGTAATGGGTGAGTTCAATTCCGGCAAATCTACCCTGCCAAGCTGGCTGCCCCATTGGGCATTGATACGCTCATGAATGTAGAGTGCGTGAAGGAGCGGGCTATACAGTGCCACCACATAGTTATCGTTATCCCGGTATTTCAGGACTATGCCGGCCTCAGCATCGCTCTTGGCTTTAACACGCAATATAGGATTTGCCGGGCTGTTTGCGCTGCGATACAGTGTTATCGTATTCTTTGAAGCGATGATTGCCTCCTGGGATTTCAGGGTTGTGCTGCCGGTATCTTTCCAGTGCTCAGCGGGGCTTACGTCCTCTGCCAATCTGTAAATGGGAGCACCTGCGAACCCCGGTGCGGAGCCCGCCTCATTTGGCTTTCGATAAATTATCCCAGCCGGAAAACTCCTGCCAGTAGCCGGATCCCAGTAGGTTAGCCGATACCTTCCGCCGGCCTCAATGTTGTTTATTACGGTACCGTTCCAGTTGTAAACGCCATTTTTAGGCTGAAACATGAACCGCGTTCCGCCGGGTATGCCAGCGGCAAAGCAGCCTTTTGAGGTCCATTCGTTATGTTGCTCAAAGCGTTGCCACGGGTAGCGAGAAAGCAGTTTTCTGCCGAGCCCAACCTGGGCAGAGCCCGGGTAACGCATGCCTTCTTGCCAGGTTGTCCAATCATATACCGGGCTTATTCCTGGATCGCCTTGAATCCCCGCATGCCACACGCCGGCAGCACCGTATGTGTGGCCGGCGGCTCCACTCAGCATAGAAGTCCAGAATAGCCAGCGCTCTACATCCTGAAATGCCGACTGCATATGGCCTTCATAACACGCCTCTCCAATAAGGGCTGGCATGGCTGGTTTGCGGCCCAGTGCGCGCAGTATCTGCGGCAGGGCCGCGTGGGCGGCCGTCCAATCACCATGGCCAGTCTGCAGCATATCAAAATCAATGGCCGCCTCATCGGTAACCGAATCTCGGGCGGAAGTACCCGGGTGCATGGTGATCAAATGGTGAAATGGGTCTGTAGCACGGATATATTTCGCGAGCTCTGTCCATCCAGGTCCGCCAGCCTCTCCACCTGCAATCCACACCACTGGTCCGGCTCCGTAGCGTGCAATAAGGTTACGCCAGTGGCGTTTGTATGCCGGCATCCCCAGCGCTTCCAGGCTGCCACCACGGCCCCAACCGCCAACAATGGCAGGAACAATATCCGCACTCTCGAGAGCCGCAATACGCTTATCTGCAGAAGAAAAGTATGCAGGGTTTGAGCGTGCGAAATCCCGAGATTCATAGGGCATTCCGCCCTCATTTCTCATTCTTAGATCCAGAACGTCTTCATCGGGATAAGGACCACAAACGATCTGAACCACGCTGAAGCCCTTTGATCTGCGGTCTTGAACAAGGGTATTGAAGTTGGTATAGCTCAGCCTGGAGCTCAGGCACTTCCACCAGGTATCCGCCAGCCACAAAAAGGGAGTTCCATCCGCATGCATGAAGTGGCGATGATCCGGCGTGATGGTAATTGGGCCATGGGAGTTAAGTAGCGTTTGAGGCAGCGTTGTGGTGGGGCGAATTAAGATTAGCCCGTGGGCGTTTAGCAGCTGTTGGTCCTGTTTGCCAGTGCAGATTATGGTGTAGGTATACTGGCCTGGCGTTGGGCTGGCATATCGAAATTTCCAATTGCTACCGCCATCCCAGAACATTGGCACGTGTTGGGTGGTTCCCGTTGGCGTGGTTACTATAGCGGTTGGTTCCAGCTCTATCAGAGGATTTCTGAGCGTTAAACTGCCAGAAACTGTTACTTCCACTATCTGGTTTCGGTCGCCTGCATGTTGGGGCACCGAAAGTGGATTGCCAGCAGCTGAAACCGTGATAAAAAGTGCGGGAACACTGGCCAAAATTGTACGTCGAATACGTCGGTCGAATTGCGATCGCACGGTGCTCACCTCCCCAAACCTCTGTGTGGCAACTTCGGGCTTGTAGTCAGCCAATTCCAACCATGTGTGCTCATCAATGGCATAACTGTTTGCCTTTGAAATGCGTGTTTGTTATTGCAAGCTCGCAGGTTATCAGGCGGCGCAGTTTTCTTCATAAACTGTGTAGCATGTGTGAGTGATATAGAGGGAATTGGGCCCGTACAGGTGAACTCATCGGCACGGAATTGAAGCTCCAGGAGGCTGCAGTGTACTCTGGTATTTGGATGTATGCCTGGGATCTGGCAGATGAATCCGCCGATCGCGTAATGGGATGGGCTGCGGATGCCGGACTGCAGGCGCTACAGATTGCAGGCTCTTATCACGCCGGCTGGTTTATCCATCCGCACAATCCACGGCACCGGGCTTTTATGGCGCCGGATGGCTGTGTGTATTTTCACCCAGATATTACGCGCTACCGGCAAACGGTTTTGAAACCGAGAGTAGCACCTGTTTGCCAGAATATAGACTGGATGCGGGAGGCTGGCAAACGCCTTGATAAATTTGGGCTTAAGCTGGTTTCGTGGACTGTTTGCACCCACAATACCCGGCTTGGCCTGCTCCATCCCGATTGTACCGTACACAACTGTTTTGGAGACAGCTACCCGCACGCCCTCTGCCCTGCAAACAACAACGTTCGCCGGTATATCAGTGCGCTATGTGCCGATCTCGCGCACAACTACCCTATGCACGCCATTCAGCTTGAGTCTCCCGGGTTTCTGGGGCTGCAGCACGGCCACCACCATGAGCGCGACCTAACGATGCTGACTTCGTTAGAAGTGGCTCTAATGGACCTGTGCTTCTGCAACAGCTGCATGCGTTTTGCCGAAGCCAAACATATAGATGCTGCAAGGGTAAAGGCAGAAGTGCGCGAACTGCTAAATGCGGGTATGGCCGCAGCACCGTACCGGCCGGCAAGCTTGCCGGCAACGATTGCCGAAGCCGAGACTAAAATAAACCAGCTGGCTAGCTACCGGGCAATGCGAAAAGAGATTGAGGATTCGCTCATTATTGAAATCCGCCTCGCAATGAACCCATCAAGTGCAGAGCTATGGCTTTTGGGGCCGTACTCTAAACAGATTGAAAACTCAATAGATGTGTACTGCAATGGTGTGTACGGCCTTAAAGCTTCTGAGGTACACACGGCAGTTGAAGCGGAGCGACGCAAAACACCTTCTTCTCGGCTTCTGTATACCGGAGTACGCCTTGGGCTGAATTCTGTTCGCGATGAGGCGGAATTAACCGATATCGTAGAGAATATTGCCGGGGCTGGTGGCGATGGAGTTATGTTCTACAACTATTCCGAATCCCCAATGAAGACCCTTGAATGGATTAAGCCAACGCTGGCACACATCAACAGGAAATAGGCCGCACAAGGGTGCGGAACAGGAGGGCATAACCGTGGATCCACTTGGCAAGCCGGGATCATTAACGGAGTGGGAGCGGTATATGTTTGACGTATCGGGATTTCTTGTGATACCCGATGCCCTATCGCAAGAAGAGGTATCTGAGTTTCTGGAGGCAGCAAAACGCCTGCATGCAGCGTATCCGGCCGGCCAATGGCGACAGATTGGAGCTGCGTACGAACAAGAAGCGGCGATTGCCAACCTCATCGATCATCCATCTGTGCTGCAGAAAGTGCGTGCATTGCTGGGGGATTACTTTATATTGCAGAGCAGCTGGTGTACGCGCTCGCCCTCCGGTTTTGGCGGGCAAAACTGGCACCAGGATGGCTCTGGCCTGTATGAGTTTCGGAAGTTGGCAACCCCAACCCCGCTTGTGCAGCTGCGTGTTGGATACTTTTTAACCGACCAGAGCGAACCCGGGATGGGGAATATGATCATGATCCCGGGCAGCCACAACGCTGCACTCCCTAAGCCGAAAGGGCCGGTGGATGAGGATATTCCAATAGCCCACACCATTTGTGGCAAGCCAGGCACGGCCCTGCTGTTTCACCAGGGGGTGTGGCATTGTGGAACAAAGAACACTAAAGAGTTCGATCGGTATATCCAGCACATGGTGTATGCGCCACCGTGGCTCGTGCCATCGGATCGCAAAGGGAATGATCCGAAGTTTCTTGCCGGGACCACGCCATTGAGGCGCGCCCTGCTTGGCGAATGGGATAGGCCGGAGGCACCATTTGGTGGCGGTTATCCGCCACCACCGTTTGAAGGTTAAACGGGGCTGGCGTGGGGCCTGTCTGGTGGCAAGCCCCACTCGATCAGGTGGATTCGTTCGGCCATATTCACACATCGGTCGCCAATGCGCTCCAGAAATTGCACCGCGAATATCAGGTTAGACGCCAGAACTGTGTGCTCTCGGTCGTCCTGCATCAATCTCATCAGCCTATCTCGCAGGGTGTGAAACAGGTCGTCCACAACATTGTCTTGCTCTATAATTGTGGCTGCCAATTGCGTATCGTAAGAGGCGAAAGCATCCTTACTGAACTGGAACATCTTCTGCACTTCTGCACCCAGATTTCGTAACTCGGTAATGAGTACGAACTCGTGAATTGAGCCGGTGTATACCGCAATTTTCGCGATATCTACCGCGTGGTCTGCAATTCTCTCGACATCGGTTATTGCCTTGAAGATCATGCCAATTACGCGTAGATCGTGGGCAACGGGCTGCTGCTGAATTACCAGGCGCATGCACTCGGTTTCCAGCCACACATTGTCTGCATCAACTTCGTCGTCGCGCTCTATTACCGCGTTGATTAGTGCTGGATTGCCGGTTTCCAGGGCTGCCACAGCCATTTGCAACATATCGCCAGTTGCCTGGCACATGCTCTGAAAACGAGCTTCCAGCGCTTTAATCTCGGCATCAAACTGCACTCTGCTGTTCATCATTGCGCTCTCGTTTCCATTCGGCAGGTTGCTGCGGCAACCCCATGCATACGCTACTTGTACTTGATCATAAGGCTCTCTACAAACGATGCCAGCTTCTCTGTTCGGTTGGTGGCCTTCTCTATAGTTTCATACACTTCTTTCCACTTAATCAGTGCCCGTGGATCCACCGATTCGTCCTCGAAAAGTGTGGTAAGCGCTTTGCGGAACTTCTTATCCATTACCGATTCGCTGTTGTGTATGTTTTCGATGATGGGTGCGAGCTTATCAGAATTCAAACCAGCGTGCAGGAGGGATATCAGGGCTCTGGCTTCAGTTGTGATGGCTACCAGCCCACCAACAAGTTCTTTCAGCTCTGGGCGCGGTTCGGTGATACGATACACCTCAATGCGCGATGCGGCTTTCTCAATTGTGTCGGTAATGTCGTCAAGCCTGTCTGCCAGGGCATGCATGTCCTCTTTATCCAGAGGAGTGATAAACTGAGTATTGATCTTGTTGATCAGGATGTGGCACTGCCTGTCGGCCTCATGTTCCACTTCTTCAAGCCGAATAAGGCACGCCTTCATTTTCGAGAAATCGTCCGCAAACTTCAGAAACTCTGATGCGGCTTCTACTGCGGCCTGTGCCTGTGTCTCCATGAGCACATAAAAGGCCTGCTCTTTTTTACTGTTCAACTTCATTAATTAACCCAGCCTCCGGGAATCTAATTGGGGTTATCCCTGTGTTTTTCCCTTATGGATAGTCTACCTCGTTAACGAATCGTTAATGCAAAATTAACGCTTTCTTAACCATAACCGGTAAGCCTGCTATAATTCATATAGATAGAGGACACAGACCGCACACATTATGTGCGAGCGTGATCCAGATTGGGAATTTCGGAAGAATATGCTGCTGATTATACTTATCGTTATCTGTGCGCTTGCGTTCGACTTTATCAACGGTTTTCATGACACAGCCAATGCCATTGCAACCGTGGTTTCTACCCGTGTACTGAGCCCGAGGGCCGCTATTATAATGGCAGCGAGCCTGAATTTTGTGGGCGCTCTCTGTTTTACCAAGGTTGCTAAAACCATTGCCGAGGGGTTGGTAACTGGCGCAAACCAGCATATGATTTTATCTGCCATTCTCGGTGCCATTGTGTGGAACCTGATAACCTGGTACTTCGGCATCCCAAGCAGTTCATCTCACGCTCTGGTGGGTGGGCTGGTGGGTGCCGCACTTATCCATGGTGGAGTGCGAAGTGTAAAGTGGGATGGCGTACTCTCCAAGGTTGTATTTCCGCTTGTTACCTCCCCTGTAGCGGGGTTTGTGTTGGGCCTGGTGCTTATGAGCGGGATAATATATTTTATTGCGCATGCGCATGCCGCACGTGCCGGCAAAACGTTTAGAACGCTTCAGGTGGTTTCCTCAGCATTTATGTCTTTTACCCATGGCAGCAACGATGCGCAAAAGAGCATGGGAATTATCGCCCTTGCGGTAGCCAGCTATGGCGGGCATGCCGTAGCCAAAACGGAGATACCGCTGTGGGTTAAGCTGGCCTGTGCCATTGCAATGGCGCTTGGCACCTCTATGGGCGGCTGGCGCATTATTCACACCATGGGAAGCCGCATTTTGCGCCTGGACCCGGTGCATGGCTTTGCCGCAGAGATGACGGCAAGCTGTGTGATTTTGTATGCAACGATCACCGGTAAATCGGTTAGCACCACGCATGTAATCTCTGGAAGCATATTTGGGGTGGGGGCCGCAAAGCGGCTTTCGGCAGTTAGATGGCAGGTTGCCAGAACCATGGTTACCGCATGGGTTTTAACGATACCGGCAACCGCAACAGTGGCCGCCGGTATCTATTTGTTAACGGGCGCGCTTGGTGTGAAGTAGTGCTACTCGCCGATGTAGTACTCTATCTCTTCTCGAGATAGTGTTCCGAACGATGCTCCCGGGGGTAAGGCGCCGAGGCTTACCAGGCACTCTGTAAATAGCTCCCGGGTTCTCAGCTCCAGATCCTGCATTCCAAGATCCGTCATTACCTTCAGGATGTGCTGCCCTTTGCGTACATGCGTTCGCTCATCGGCACGCACGTAATCGCTGATGTGTTCCAGTATTGTATCTTCTCTGCGGTGGGCCTCATCTATAAGGCTACCGATGGTTTTTAGAACTCCGATTTCGCCAAATAGATTGATCTCGGCCATGGCGAACTCTGGCTCCATGGGCCCCCGGCAGGTGCTGCTGGTGAGCCTGTTTGGCAGTTCAAATGGGTCGTAACCGATAGCAAGCATGGTTCGGTGCCCTAAGTCTGTATGCCTGGCCTCATCCCATGTGATGCGTGCAAGGAAGTACTCTGCGTCAAACTCTTTGAAGCGAATGTCCCAGAGAAATGTGCCAAAGGCTTCGATTGCATCCACCTCATCGCGCTGGGTTCTGACAAATCGTAACCGCTGATCGTCATATGATCCCAGTTCAAATCTGGGCTCGCCATCCGCAACGTTGTAATCTCCGGTGTGTTTGAAGGTAACAAATCGGCTATCCCGGCAGGGCACAGTTCCGCGCTCGTAGGCTCCGTGGCTGCTACGCAGCTGTAAGGGCATTGGTGTGAAAGTTTCGTCACCACATATGCCGCCCAACCCACCCAGTAGCCTGGATATGTGGGTTCGCCACGCTTCCAGTCGGCTTTCATCCACACCACCTTCGATGTAGGCAACCACGGCTGCCTGCGCCCACTGTAGCATCGGCTCGTAATCCATTAGAATGGTTCTTACAACGCGAATGGTTGGGGCATCGGTAATTGCGCAGGTGTTTTCAATATGCCTTCGGTAGGTTCGTTCCATGGCGGCGCCGATGGCAAGGTGCATGCCTACAAGCAGTTCCGGCGTATCGGCAGCAAACAGGGCCTCTTCGATTAGCTTATCGACATCGGCGTTTCTGTAATTCTCTATATCAGAGCGGCGGGTTTCCTGCTCCAGCAGGCGCTCTCGCAGGCGGTGTGCCGCATCGGCATGAAAGAAAATGTGCTTGCCGGTTTCCACCTTTACTTCAAAATCCGGTATTGTCAGGGTCCATGAGCCGAGCGCCTGTGCCAGCCTTCGCTCCAGGTAAAACAGCCTCAAAAGTCTATCGCTGTTTTGCTGAACGGTGTAGCGGCCGCCCATCTGTCGCAGATCTCGCGGAAAGCGATATGGGTAGGCCATTTTGCGCGATTGTGCTGCCTGGCGTTCCTCTTGCCGAGAGTTTGGCAGCAGGTTGGAAACAGCGTTATCGTCATTGATCGGTGCAGTCATTGGTGGTTACTCCGCATGTAGAATGTTAATCGGGCAGACGAATCAACGCCTGCCCGATGTTTGGACGAGATCCGGCCGATGCCGGGTGGTAGCTACTTGGAAAGTGGGACCGTGGCTGCGGAAACCACCTCTACCGGGCCGATAAGGCCCGATGGGTACAGCGGAGAATCCTTGCTAAACACTCGCCAGGTGGTCCATGCAATGCGTGGGCTTTCCGGGCGCTTACGGCCAGCCACCAGCCAATCTGGCCAGGCTTTTATGGCTTCGCCGTTCCAGTCCACTTCTTGCGGGTACTGTTCGTCGCCAATGAGCCGGTTGGGCCACAGATTGGTAACTCTTACTTTAAGCGTATTGGCCCCAGGCTTAAGCACACCCTGCACGTTTACGCGGAAGGGGGGCTTCCAGAGCGTGCCAATGCTCTGGCCGTTTAGCCACACTTCGGCGATGTTCTTTACTGTGCCAAGATCCAGAAATGCCGTGCGGTTCTGTGATATCGCTGCAAACGGAACCATGAGGGTGGTTTCGTAGGTAGCGCTGCCAGAGAAGTACTTAACACCTTCTATTTCCGAATCTGGCCAGGAGATAAGGCTGTTGAGCGTTATGCGCTCTGGTGCGCCGAGGCCGGGCGGGAAGCTGAGTTTCCAGGTGCCGGTGGCGCGTGTGATTATCGGCTCTGGCAGCGGTTTGGAAACGGTGGCTCCATCCGAAGTCTTGAACTCAACACTCCCTGCCTGAAACGCGGCAAGCGCTGGTCCGTTGGATGTTGGCAGTATCTCGGCAACCGGGCGGGTAATGTCTCCGGTTTCTGGCAGAAGTGCCAGTTCGGCATTCTCACCAACGGTTCTGGTTATTTGTTTGCCATCCAGCGTGTAAACAACCGTTAAGTGCTTTACATGCAGGCTGGTAGGATCGCCAAAGTTTGCATTGGTTGCCTCGACGGATGTTGCACCTGCCTGCAGCAGCGACTTCACTTTTGTTGTTACATCCACACCACCCGCGCCATCTACGGCCTCGTAGCGAGCGCTAACTATCTGAATTACGGGTACATGTACTGTGGCTTCGTGAGCAGCTTTTGTTTTAAGCGATGCAAGGTGAACGTTGTGTGAGGCGTGCCGGAACAGTACAAATACCGACTCGGCCGCACTTAGTGGCAACGTTACTGTGGTAATTCCTTTGCCACCATCTGCACTCCAAACTGGTGCCGGGTAGGTTCGGCCGGAGGCCGGCTCCCAGATCTCAGGCTCTCTTCCTGCGGTTCTGAAGGCGACGGTTACAGTCTGTGTTTGGGCACGCTGGTTGGCAACAAAATAGGAATCTGTATCGCCTATGTGTCGATGGATCCATACAACTGACTTTTCTTTCCCTTGAACCAGGCGGAAATCCGGAGTTGGAACAAGCGATGCCAGGTTTGGCTTTTTTTGCCAAACGATTTTGCCGTGCCCATAGGTGCGAATTGTATGGGCCGTGCCATCCAACCCTTTCCACAAATCTGCAGCGATGGTAGATACAGTCACATCACATGCCGGGTAGCCCTGCAGGCTGGGAGATTTGCGCGGTGGTGCGCCAAATACCAGGGCACCTTCTGCAACCAGCGTTCGGATTTTGCGCGCCGTTGCGGGAGTCATCCAGGTGGTTTCTGGCAGAATAAGCACCTTGTATTGCATGCCAGAGGGCAGGGCAATGCGCCCATTAACCACGCTCAGTTTCTGCAGGAGGCCGGCATCTATGCCATCGTAATCGTAGCCTTCTGGTATAAGACCCCCTTTGAGCATTGGCAGATCGTTGGGGCCATCGTCACCGGTGAAGTAGAGAAAATCGGCGGCAAACTTGCCGGATTGAAGGAGGTACTGGCACCTGGCAACATACTTCAGCCACTCGGAGCCCTGTTCCCACCAGGTGTTTGTGCGATCGAAATTGGTGCCCCACGGCCCCATGGTCATTCCGGGCTTCAGATCTGTCCAGGGTTGATGGGCATACCGGTGGAAGATGTAACGGTTAACTCCCAGACTGAATACTCTATCTCCCAGTGCCTTCATGGCATAGGGGTCTATGGCCCATCTTGCGTTAGGCGTATCTGCAGTAAACGATTCGGCGCCGATTACAGGTTTACCGTAGATGTGCCCTGCCGAAGCGGCCAGCTTGGTTGTTTCGATAGCTCCGCCGCCAATCCAGAACTCTCCCATTGGTATATCTGCTGTGCCGCCAACCTGCAGGTTATCAAACTCTCCGTTGCCGTACGGCTCCGTAGAAAATTTGATACCATTATCGTGGCAAACCTTTGCAAGGCGGGAGTAGTAGTTATCGGCAAACAGATCGCAGATGGTGCGCCGAAGATCCCACAGAAACCGCTCGCTAACTTCGGTGCTGTTGATTACTCTGCCCGTTATAACTGGCAGATAGGGTATTGGATCGTACCCCCTGCGCCTTTTGAACTCGGCTCTGAATTCTGGAGACCAGTTTTGCGTGCCTACTTCGTAACTATCTATGAGGCAGTTGTTAAGTCCTGCAGTGCCGCCGACGCCTGCGCGCTTTACAATGGGGGCCATCATGCCTGCCCAGTGGGTATCTAGCGCCTCGGTACTCAGCTTATCGCACTCCAGGCCCAGACCGCTTGCCGGAGCCGGGTGGTTGCGCTCGCCGGTTGGGGTATGCCCCATCCGTAAAATTGTCCAGGTGCCTTCCGGAATGTCTGCCGTAAGTGTTCCATCACCAGCCAGGCTGCCTGCCGGCAGTAACAGCACATCGCCCTCTTTAGCGGCAGATGCATCAGCTGGTGAGCTTTCGGTGGGGGCCACTCTATCGGCGCGCTCAAAGGCGGCTTTTGCTCGAATGTTGGGTATTCGGGCATCATCGCCGGCTCTCTGCCGGATGGAATAAAGCGCGATATCTTTATAGTAATTTTCGCGAGATTGAGGCGCCGGGAGTTTGCCAACATAGTGGACTGGGCCGGTTACTTTCGTTTCCGACCAGGTTAGAAACTGCATGCCTTTTGCGGGAGTTATCCAGGGCCCACCGCTGCTGGACCAACCCGCACCGTTGTGCAGGCATATTTCAATTCCGAGGCGCTTGCCCTCTTTTATGGCAAAATCTACGGCGTCGAACCATCGGGCAGACATCATAGGCATGTCTCCCTCCGGAAAGCCAACATCCACATTAAATATTTGAGCGCCGCCTATTCCCACGCGCTTCATCGCTTCGAGGTCGGCCGTGATTCCGGCTCTGGATATATTGCCATTCATCCAGTGCCACCAGGTGTGCGGGCGTGCGGATGGTGGCGGATTAATAAAGGCCTGTTCCAGGGTGCTGTCTTGAGCTGCCGCTACCGCATGGTTTTGCGCAGAGGCTGGCGTACCAGCGATCAGGCTGGCAGAAATGGCAGCGGAAGCAAGAAGAGCCACGGAGGCCGCAGAGGTTTTACGAGACATCACAGAAAATCCCACTCCCCGAAGGTTGGTATAGCAGGAACGTATTCGGGGGATTACCTTATGAGTTAACAGCTTCGCCAACGAGCGTATTACCGCAGTATTTATCTACTGACGCGCGGTATCCCTGTATTACTTTCCTGGCTTCGGAACTTTTGAAGCGTTGGAGGTGCGCGAGGGGCGGGTGTTGCCCTTCCTGCGTGGGAGGTCTGGCATCTGGGGGCGTTGCATCATCTCTCTTACCCCGGGTTCCCTGCGCGTTGTGGAGCAACGAGGACGTAAGATGCCTGCCTTAGGGGAGGAGCACCTTCGGCGCGGGTTTAGGGGATGGAAAGACAAGGGAACGGGGGAAATAGGGAACCGGGGGAACGGGGGAAATAGGGAACCGGGGGAACAGGGGAACAATGCGCACCCGCAGGTAGGTTGGTTCCCTGTGCCTGGCGAGGAAGTTAGTTAGCAACTTCTGATGGATGTGGGCCGTGCGTTCCGCGCGGGGTTGGGGCAAGTTTGGGCGCTTCGCGTTGCAATAAGGGCGCCGTTTACTGCGACCGTGTGGGGATCTGAGTCCCAAACTTGAGAAGATAACCACCTCTGAGCCCTCAGAGGTGGCTGTAATTAC
>CAIONQ010000149.1 GCA_903859705.1 uncultured Chthonomonas sp. | reverse complement strand
TCGGCCCACCTCATCGTTGTGATGCTCTGCCAGCCATATGTTCCCGGAGGTATCGCCTGCAAGGTCATCCGGCCAAACGCCGCCCGGTACCGAGCCAACTACGTTGCCTGCGCCGGAAACCTTCCATTCTGTGAATGTAACAACAGGGCCAGTGCTGCCAGAACCGCCTCCGCAGCCCTGAGTGTAAGCAAGACCGATAGTGAGCGTTAGTGCAGCAATGCTGGCGGATAACTTGCGGCGATTAAGCATGGAAAATACCCTCTAAAGTGGTTATCTATTGTGATAGGGATGGCTGCGCTATATCCCCGGAATACTGCAGGCTATCCAGGGGAATTCATTGTGCTCTTTAGTGGGTGAGCACCAGGCCGGAGCTCCATTGCTGGCATGTGCAGCATCTCTTGCACGGTTACAAATCGGTAACCTTCCGAGCGAAGCCTTTGTATGAGAATGGGCAAGGCCGTAACCGTGGTTTCTCGGTTTACATTTGCGCCATCGTGCATCAAGATAATACCACCGGGGCGCATATGCTTCAGCACATAATCCACCATTTGATCTGGCTTTGGGGTGCTCTCATGCTCCAGGGCAGTGGTCCACAACACCATCGTCTTGCCGTTGGCCTCGGCTGCGCGAAACACACTGGGGGTCCAGTGCCCGCGCGGAGGCCGGAACAGGCGCGTTGCCAGCCCGGATTCTTTGCCGATTACGGCATCGCAGTTAGAAATTTCGAGGGATGCAGCCTTTTCATCAAGGCGTTCTACATAGGGGTGCGTATCGGTGTGGTTGCCCAGTGTGTTTCCACTTGCTACTGTATTTCGAACAATATCCGGGTAGCGCCTTATCATTCGGCCCTGTACAAAGAACGTGCCGTGTATTCCATAATGTTTGAGGATTGCAAGAATGCGTGGCGTGTAGTTCGGATCTGGCCCATCATCAAACGTGAGAGCCACAAGCTTTGCCTCACCTCTGGATGTTCCGCTCGTAATAATTCTTCCAGAGAGGTGCTCGCGGGTATACTCCGGCAGCGTGAAGCCATTCCACCTGCCAAACAGTACCACCGCAGTACCAATTGCCACCGCTGCGGTAGCTGCTTTTCGCCGCCTGCCAGAATTTATTAACATTGGTGTCATCCCTGTCTATTGTACTGGATACCGGTTTCGATATCTATGCATGTTCGGATAGACGGTCTGGCAAACCGGGAGGTTACTATGTCACTTCTATCAGTTGAAGAGGCTCTCGAGCGCGTGCTATCGCAATGTGCGCCCAGAAGTACTGTTTGCCTCCCGCTTGAACAAGCTGTTAGCTACGCTCTGGCACAGGATGCAAGGGCACAGGTAAACCTTCCTGCGTTTGATAACTCTGCGGTAGATGGCTACGCCGTGCGTGTTGCTGATGCGGCCTCTGCCTCCGAACAGAACCCGGTGGTTCTTCCGGTGCTGCTAACACAGGCCGCTGGCTCTGCCCCTGGCATGCTGCCAGTGGGCGGTTGTGCCAGGGTGCTTACAGGCGGGCCCGTGCCTCAGGGTGCGGATGCTGTGGTAATGCAGGAAGATACTGCTCGCCAGCCAGATGGATCTGTGGCTATTCTTGAGGCTCCTGTTTCTGGTGAGCATATTCGACTGGCATGCACCGATATTCGCGTTGGGGAGGTTGTTCTCGCGGCTGGCACATGCATCGGCCCAGCCGAACTTGCTGCCCTTGCAGCAGCTGGCTGCAGCCATGTTGATGTTGTTCGCAAGCCTGTGGTTGCAGTAATCACAACCGGGGATGAGATTGTAGATCTCAGCACTTCTCTGCCTCTTGCTCCCGGAGCTATCTACAACAGCAACGCTCCCTTGCTATCCGCATTGTTGGCCAGCATTGAAGTGCCACTGTTGAAACGCTATCACCTGCCGGATGATTTTGATGCCACCGTTCTTCTGTTTCGGCAGTTAACAGAGGCTGGAACAGAAGCGGTTATTATCGCAGGCGGAGTTTCTGTGGGGGATAGGGATTTTGTAAAGCCGGCTATCCAGGCCATTGGCTCGCTTGATCTGTGGCGTGTAGCGCTTAAGCCAGGCAAACCACTGGCCTTTGGCAGCGCCGCAAACACGTTGTTTTTTGGGCTGCCAGGCAACCCTGCAAGTGTGATGGTTACATTCGAGCTGTTTGTACGGCCTGCTCTCTGGAAGCTCTCTGGCAGAAACCGGCTGCACAGGCCAGTTATTAGCGGCATTTTGCAGGATGCGATATCTCACGACCTTGGACGCAGGGAGTATGTACGTGCAACTCTTCGGAGCAATAATGGGCAGTGCCAGGTTACTACCACAGGTGCTCAAGGTTCCGGCAGGCTTCGTAGCTTAATCGGTGCAAATGCCCTGGTTATTATCCCGGAAGATTGCCCCGGGTATTCGCCAGGAGACACGGTACAGGCTATGATCCTGAATGGAGATTCAGAATAGTAATGGGCTGTGTTACTGCCTGAACTGCCGATGTTTGCGCGATTTACCGCAACTAACTATAGCAACAATTAAGCACCCCCATCCTGCAGGGTAGATTCCATTGTTCGCTATTTCTGGGAATGCTATACTCAACCCGTACTCGCACCTCTCTTTGCGGATTGGGAGACGTGTGAGAACAGCCAGCTCCTCCTGGCGATGAAAACAAGAATTGCCTAATAAAGCTTAACAATCATACACTGTGCTCACACGCGTGTCCGCATGTATGAGGGGTGGTGCAACCATGGAAGCTCAGGACGCCAAGCGGCGCAAGTACATTGGGGTGGGCGGCGACGATGTGCCGTCTCTTGGAGTGTTAGAGGGGGATATCTTACGCCTGCTCTGGGATGCTGGCGAGCCACAGTCCTCGGTACAGGTCTACGAGGCCATGCACTTTGCCCGGAGGTTGGAAAAGCGCGAAATGCAGTCGCCATCTACCATTGCAGTTACATTAAGCCGAATGGTAGAAAAAGGTTTGCTCAGTGTTGAGCGCAGGCCGCGTGGCGGCAAGGGATATTACAACCCAACGCAGTCTCGCGCTGAGGTTGTATCCACAGTTATGGAGGATGTTTGCAGGCGGCTTACGGGCCAATCGCTTGGCAACCTTCTGGGGAGGCTCTGTGAAGGCACTGCAGGTGCCGCCACTGCTCCATGCCCGGGTGAAGAGAGCCTGAATGAACTCGTGCTTAAACTGCGCACCCTCAAACCCAAGTAGGATCTCAACTGGTAGCCATACTAAGTAACATAATTAAAACAGGCCCGCTGAATAACTTCAGCGGGCCTGTTTCTCATCTATTTTACAGGTTCACTTTCAGGCCAGTGAGGCTGGTTCTTCAAGCCCGGGCAGGCCATCATCCACGATATTTGCGGGCCGGAACACAACGTTGCCGTCCTGCATCTCCGCAATAATCCTGTCTCCCGGTCGGAAGGTTCCGCGCAATACCTCTTCGGCAAGCGGATCTTCAATAAGCCGCTGAACGGCGCGGCGAAGTGGCCGTGCACCCATCGTCTGATCGAAGCCTTCACGTGCCAGGTGCTCTTTCACTTCCGGAGATACCGAAAGCGTAAGCTCCTGAGACTGAACCTGCTTGTTAACACGCGCCAGCATCAGGTCTACAATCTGGAAGATCTCATCTGCAGTAAGCGATTGGAAGACAATCGACTCGTCGATCCGGTTCAGGAACTCCGGTCGGAATGTCTTCTTCATCTCTTCCAACACACGGTTCTTCATGGCTTCATAGGCCTTGGCCTCGCTGCCCCTGCGCTCCAATTCTCCGCGGATGCCCATGCTTTTATCCGGGTTGATCTGGCGTGCGCCGATATTGGAGGTCATGATAATTACTGTGTTCTTGAAGTCAACCACACGTCCCTGGCTGTCCGTAAGGCGTCCATCTTCTGCAATCTGCAGCAGAATATTGAACACTTCCGGGTGCGCTTTCTCAATTTCGTCCAGCAGCACAACAGAGTAGGGGTTGCGGCGCACGGCTTCCGTAAGCTGCCCGCCATCTTCAAATCCAACGTATCCAGGAGGCGCACCAACCAGTCGGCTAACATTGAAGCGCTCGCCGTACTCGCTCATATCGATGCGAATCAGGTTGTTTTCAGAACTAAACAGGAACTGGGCCAGTGCTTTTGCCAGTTCGGTTTTACCCGTACCGGTTGGGCCGAGGAATATGAACGTACCCACGGGTCTGCGCGGGTCTTTCAGGCCAGATCGGGCGCGGCGAACGGCGCGGCTAACAGCCACAATAGCATCGTGCTGGCCAATAACGCGTTTGTGAAGCTCCTCTTCCATCCGCAGAAGCTTGTGTGTTTCGGATTCTACCAGGCGGCTAACCGGTATGCCGGTCCACGAGGTAACAATCTGCGCAACTTCTTCTTCGTCTACGATGCGCTCCATGCTCTCACGCTGATCGTTCCATTCAATTTCCAGGTCGCCGATGTGTCTCTTCAGGTCGTCGTACCGCTCCTGCAGGTCACTTTCGCTGGTATCCCATTTGTTGTTCTGGGCTATGGCGTTTATCTCTTTTTGCAGCTCTGCAAGGCGTGCCTTTGCCTGCCGAAGCTCAGCGGGCGGCAACGCATAGTGCATGCGAACACGGCTCGCAGCTTCATCAATCAGGTCAATGGCCTTGTCTGGCAAAAAGCGGTCGGTAATATACCGGTCTGCCAGTTGCGCCGCTGCCGTAAGTGCGCCATCTGTTATCTTAACGTGATGATGCTGTTCATAGCGCTCTCGCAGGCCACGCAGTATCTCCACCGCCTCTTCTGGAGTGGGCTCGGATACGCGCACCGGCTGGAAGCGGCGCTGAAGCGCTGCGTCTCGCTCGATGTACTTTCGAAACTCATCCAGTGTGGTGGCACCAATGCACTGTAGTTCGCCACGTGAAAGCGCGGGCTTCATTATGTTAGAGGCATCGATGGCACCTTCGGCTGCTCCGGCACCCACCAGGGTGTGAAGCTCATCTACAAAGAGAATAATCTCTCCGGATGCCTTTCGAACCTCTTCCATAACACGCTTCATGCGCTCTTCAAACTCACCACGGTATTTGGTGCCTGCAACCAAACCTGCCAGATCCAGCGATACTATCCGTTTCTCTTTCAGCATCTCAGGAATATCGCCAGAAACAATGCGCTGTGCAAGGCCTTCTGCTATGGCAGTTTTGCCAACGCCAGGCTCGCCCAGTAGTACCGGGTTATTCTTGGTACGGCGGCTCAAAATCTGGATAACACGCTCAATTTCGCTCTGGCGCCCAACAACGGGGTCCAGTTTTTCGTTGCGTGCCATCTCGGTAAGATCGCGGCCGAACTCATCAAGGGTGGGGGTAGTGGAAGATCGGCGACCCTGGCTCTTGCTTGCCGGTGAGCTTGTATCGGTATCTTGCAACGCAGCAACCTCTTTGCGCGTCTTTTCAAGATCCACCCCCAGCTTTGTCAGCACGCGCCCTGCCATGCCTTCTCCTTCACGGATTAGGCCAAGCAGCAGATGCTCGGTGCCAATATAGTTGTTGCTCAGTTGCCGTGCTTCGTCGTAAGCCAGGTCTATAACCCGCTTTGCACGTGGCGTAAGCTGCATGTCCTGGCCAAGGCGACCCTCTGCACGTTGTACATGCCGCTCTATTTCGCTGCGAATACGCCCCAGGGAGACGCCCATCCTATCGAGGATACGGGCAGCTACCGAGTCGTTTTCACGCACGAGCCCGAGCAGCAGATGTTCGGTGGAGACATAGTTCTCCCCGAGCCTGCCGGCCTCTTCTTGCGCAAAGAAAACTACTCTCCGCGCGCGCTCTGTAAATCGCTGCCACATCGATGCACCCTCCCTCTGCGAACCACTCTGCTGTTCCGCACCACGCTGGTCCAACTGGGCCAAACTACACATCAGTGTGCGAAGCCGAACGGTGCAGATCTGTTCGGCAAACAACTGCTCTTCCCGAACTTCATATGCCAGTTGCTCCGTAGAAAATCTGGCTTATAAATAGTATTACGTATTGTGCCGTCACCTTATTTCGTTCGACACAATGATTCTCACGCCATGTTCCGATATCGCCCCTGCGGGCCGGTATTATTCGCCATTTGTGCGCGAAATGCGCTGCCGAACCTGCTCTATTGTAATTCCGGCATCGGCAAGAATCGAACCTGCCAGGCTATCCGGGCTTTGCAGCAGTGCAAGCAGCAGGTGCGCAGTGCCAACTTCCGGGTTGCCTTTTGCTTCCGCCTCAGTGCGGGCAACACCTAATGCAGCGCGCGCTGCGGCGGAATACGGCTGAGCAGGGGCTGCAGAGCCACCATCCATTCCTTGTGTGCCCGTGCGAGCTTCTGCGCTCTTGTTTATCGGGTTGGCATCCTGCAGCAGCTGTACTTGCTTACGGGCAGCGGCTAACTCTACGCCAACGTTTGCAAGCACAAGCCCTGCCATGCCTTCTCCTTCACGGATAAGGCCAAGCAGCAGATGTTCGGTGCCAATATAGTTGTTGCCAAACTGCCTTGCCTCGTCGTACGCAAGGTCTATAATCCGTTTGCCCCGGGGGGTAAGCTGCATATCTCTGCCCGGGGTGGCAGTTCCTCCTGGTTGTACACGATTTTCAAGTTCAGCCCGAATTTGTGTTGTAGTAACACCCATCTTACTTAGAATGCGGGCTGCCACGTTGTCGTCGTCTCTAACAACCCCCAGTAGCAGGTGTTCGGTGGAAACATAGTTTTCACCAAGTCTCTGTGCCTCTTCCTGAGCATAAAACACCACTCGTCGGGCGCGCTCTGTAAACCTCTGCCACATTGTTCGTTCCCCTCTCAGTTGCTGTCAGGGCATTCGATAATCGGGCGGAAACCAGGCTGCAGGCACAACGCATTACACGTGGTAGCCATCCACCAGGGTGAGCTTGCGGAACTCCGCAATAATGCTGTTGGTAATGGGGCCAGGGCGGCCATCGCCAATGGTGCGGTTGTCGCAGGTAACCATAGGGATAACTTCTGCTGCCGTGCCAGTAAGAAATGTCTCATCGGCTGCATACACATCATAAAGTGTGGTAACTGCCTCGGAGCATGGGATTCCCAGTGTCTGGCATATATCAATTACAGCGCCGCGCGTAATGCCCGGCAACGCACCCTCGCTGGTTGGCGGGGTTGTTATTCTGCCATTGCGAACTAAAAACAGGTTATCACCAGTGGCCTCAGCAACATTGCCGCTCATGTTCAACATAAGCGCCTCGCCAGCACCAACACGATTGGCTTCTTCTTTGGCGGCTATGTTGTTGATGTACTTGCCAAGCGATTTCACCTGAGGATCTATACAGCAGGCCGGTGGCACGCGGGTGGAGGCAGTAATCACATTTAAGCCCGTTTCGTACATCTCCTGAGAATAAAGGCGCAGCTCCTCGGTAGAGATTACGACGGTGGCTTCGGAATTCATGTGCTTGGGATCCAGCCCGAGGCCAACACCGCGAGAAACGCTCACCCTAATATAGCCATTGTTGTGGCCATTGATGCGTACCGTTTCTGCAATGCGGTTTGTAAACTCTTCTTTGGAAATGCCAAGCGAAAAACCAAGGGAGCGGGCAGAGGCATAGAGACGATCGACATGCTGCTTTAGGCGGAAAATGTTGCCGGAATATACCCGGATGCCCTCAAACGCACCGTCGCCGTAAAGAAAGCCGTGGTCGTAAATCGAAACGCCTGCACCGGATTTCGGCACCAATGTACCGTTCAAGTGCACCCACTGCTGTGTGTTGTCTCCCGCCATGTATTGCCCTCACTTTTGATCTGGGATAGCGGCCGTGCATGGGCACCTCAGCGCGCAAACAACGGTGCAGCGGCGGCTCCCGGAATTGGGTTCAGTATACCATAACGGCCCTGTCGCCTCGCTTTTTGAGGGCGGAAACGGCTGCTGTGATGCTGAGTTCGGGTTGACACTGTGTTGCTCGCACGGTTATACTCCGTCTGTATCGTTTTACATGGTTTAAGCGGTAAATGCTTGTGGCTTGCCCTGAAGGCAGTGGCGGCGCTGGAGAGTGAATACGTATGGGGGCCATACTGGTTACCGGGTGCGCTGGTTTTATTGGTTTTCATTTAACGCGCAGATTGTTAGAACAGGGCAGCGCTGTTGTTGGGGTGGATAACCTGAACGCGTACTATGATGTAACGTTAAAACAGGCCCGCCTCGCCATTCTGCACACCTACCCGGCATTTAGGTTATTTGAAGCGGACCTCTCGGATACCTCTGCGCTAACAGCCGCATTTGATGCAGCGCAGCCACATGTGGTGTTCAATCTGGCAGCGCAGGCCGGGGTTCGGTATTCGGTTCAAAACCCTGCTGTATATATCCAGAGCAATGTAGTGGGATTTGGCAACATTCTGGAAGATTGCAGAAGGATGCACGTGGAACACCTAATATTCGCCTCCTCCAGCTCGGTGTACGGCGCAAATACCGAGATGCCATTCTCGATCCACCACAACGTGGATCATCCGCTAAGCCTTTACGCGGCCAGCAAAAAAGCCAACGAGCTCATGGCCCACTCTTACGCTCACCTGTTTGAGTTGCCAGTAACTGGCCTCCGGCTGTTTACCGTTTATGGGCCCTGGGGCCGGCCGGATATGGCGCTGTTCTCATTTACCAGGGCCATACTAGAAGGCAAACGCATAGATGTTTATGGCGATGGGCTGTTGCGGCGAGATTTTACCTATATAGATGACATCGTGGATGGCTTCTTGAAGGTGATGGAGCGCCCGGCTACCGCCAACCCGGCATGGGATGGGCACAGGCCAGATCCAGGTACCAGCCTGGCACCGTACCGGATATACAATATCGGCAGCCACCGCCCAATTCAACTAAGCTACTTTATTGATTTGATAGAGCAGAACCTGGGCCTACCCGCGAAACGCAACATGCTGCCCTCCCAGCCCGGCGATCTGCCCGATACCTACGCCGATATAGAGGATTTAATCGCAGACACCGGATTTACGCCACAAATAACTGTGGAAGAGGGCGTTGCCCGGTTTGTAGAATGGTATCGCAGCTATTACAAAGTGTAAGAATAAGCACGCAAAGAATAAGAAACCCGCCGAAATGGAAGCCATTTCGGCGGGTTTCATAATTAATCGGGGTGACAGGATTTGAACCTGCGACCTCACGGTCCCGAACCGTGCACTCTACCAAGCTGAGCCACACCCCGGAGCAAGAGTCTGTATTTCAAGACGCGAAACAGTATAGCATAGGCCATTCGGATAGTCAAGAATAACACACGATTTCAGGGTGGCAACGTTTCGTTTGCAAACCCGCAATGTTGGAACACCACACGGCCACAATCACGCTTCATCCAGCACCACAATGGCACGGGTTGGGATAGGGAAAGCGACACAATCCCGTGCCTCCCTTATCCCTTGCTGCCGACCTGTGTGTCAGGCGGCATTGCATCTCTTACCTCTGCGCTCGTTCCCTTTTTTCTCCTTGCCCTCAGTAGAATTACAGATAACACACGCTTGACACTTGACATTGAAAAGTGCATAATAAAAGTACTTTGAAATACAAAGTGCTTTTATCTTAACGTTGGAGGCCGATAAATGACAGCAGTGCTCTCGATGGATGCGGCGGCCGTTCGTAAACCGGTTCGTAAAATTGTGCTTGCCCGCTCGGCGGGTTTCTGTTTTGGCGTGCGCCGTGCAGTTCAAATTGCAATGCAGGAGCGCAAATCGCGTCCAACAGACTCCATCACTACACTCGGGCCAGTGGTTCACAACGAGCAGGTTTCGGCAGATATGCGCCGCAGTGGCATAGGCTGTGCGCCCACACTTTCAGAGGTGGAGCAGGGAACTGTAGTGATGTCGGCCCATGGCATTGCGCCCGCCGTTCGGCGTGATGCAGAACAGCGCGGACTACGAATTGTGGATGTTACCTGCCCATTTGTAACCAAACTGCACCGCAGCGCGCTGGAGCTTGCTTCGAAAAACTATCAAATCGTGCTGGTCGGCGATCCTGGGCATACAGAAGTGAAGGGCGTAATTGGTGCCCTGGCAGATGTTGGCGCAACAGCAAGTGTTATAGGTTCTGTGGAGGAGCTTGCTGAAATCCCGCTCGGCAAAAAGGTGGGCATTGTTTCGCAAACCACGCAGTACGCAACACTTTTTGCGGCAGTAACCGCCGCCGCCACCCTCCGGGCCCCCGATGTACGTGCGCTCAACACCGTTTGTGGTGCCACCGAGGAGCTGCAGGATGCCGCCATTGAGATGGCAAAAAAGGTTGATGTGGCTATTGTGGTGGGCGGTAAACAGAGTGCAAATACCCGCCGATTGCGGGAGCTGTGCGCAGCCCAGGGGATACCAGCCTACCACATTGAAACTGCGGATGAAATTGACCCACGCTGGATTGATGGCGCCGAAGTGATTGGCTTAACAGCGGGTGCATCTACGCCGGATGCGGAAATCGAGAAGGTGGCACGTTGCCTCAACCATGGGGAACTGCCGCCAGACTGGATACTTACGCATCCTGATTAATCAAGTAATATAGAGTGGCGGGAGCGTGTGAGGATCGAACTCACCAGGGACGGCATTACCCGCCCCCCGCACGGTTTTGAAGACCGGGAAGGCCACCAGGCCCCATTCGCCCCCATGCACTGAACAAAGTGAATGGTACCGCAAATTGTTGTGGTGTGGGCTACCAAACTAGTAATCTTGCGGTTTGTTGTTCTACCACTTCGCCAATAACAGCCTGGCACAATGTTCCCAGGCTGGCAAGCTTTTCAATTAATTCATCAGCATTCTTTGCCGCCACACATATTGCTACTCCGCCGCTGGTTTGTGGGTCCGATAGTGCATCGAGCATGTTTGCGCTAACGCCCGGCTCAGCATTCAGCTGCTCTGCAACAAACGCCAGGTTTGCTCGCCCGCCTGCGGTAACATTCTTGTTGGCTATCTGTTCCATAACCCCCGGGTAGAGCGGAACCGCTTCGGAGTTTATTCGGATGGTAACCGCGCTTGCTTTCGCCATTTGAAACAGATGCCCCAACAAGCCAAAGCCTGTAATATCGGTTGCAGCATGCACCGGCAGTTCGGCACCAATTCCACATCTGCGCATCGCCTCGGCAGCTCCTGCGTTCAGCGTTCTCATTCCATCCACTGCGGCATTAAAGTGCGCATCCGGGCACTCATCAAACTTGCGCCCGGTGGTTATTATCCCCGTACCAATAGGCTTGGTAAGCACTATCATATCGCCGGGCTTTGCTCCTGCGTTGGTAGTAATCTGGTGCTCATCCACAATGCCAGTAACAGAAAGACCATATTTCGGCTCTGGATCGTCCACGCTGTGCCCACCCACCAACGCCACACCGGCCTCCGCTATCTTCTCTACACCGCCGCGCAGTATCTCGGCAAGCTCCTCTGGGCCGCGCTCTTTCAGCGGAAAACATACGATGTTCATAGCCGTAAGGGGGCGTCCCCCCATCGCGTATACATCCGAAAGGGAGTTAGTGGCCGCAATCTGCCCAAAAAGGTACGGATCGTCCACTATCGGCGTAAAGAAATCCAGGGTTTGTACCAGCGCCACGCCGGGCGCTGCTATAAATACCCCGGCATCATCACCGGTTTCTATGCCCACAAGCGTGCCGGGCATTTTTGTAATGTTTAGCTCACGCAGCACCTGCGTAAGTTGGGCTGGCCCAATCTTGCTGGCTCAACCAGCGCAGCGGACCAGATGCGTCAGCCGTTTGCGCTGATCAACATTCTTAGAATCTGCCATGGGGGATCACCTCCTTTCGTTGCAGTTTAAATGGTTCAAAAGTGTTGCAGGCAAGCGGCAACAACTGCGGCCTTTAGCGCGGGCAACTGGCCCTCTTGTATACACCGCAGGTCCAGCAAAACCAATCCATTTCTTATTCTCCCAAACACACCTGGTTCACCCATTCGTAGTCGGCGTGCTACCTCATCGGCGGAAATGTTCGCTTTGCGCCCATCAAGGCTTATGCACCAGGTCGGCAGGTTATCCCCGGGGATGGATCCGCCACCGGGCTGCGATTGATCTTGAACCACTCCAACCTCAATGCCAATGGGTGCCAGGCCCTCAGCTATAAATGTAGCGGCCTGAGTGGCGCAGCCCTGGATATCTTCCAGATTTCTACAGATCTGATGAAGAACCGGGATGGCAGCAATAGCCGCATCCGCTCCACGGGAATATACGCGCAATGTCGCCTCCAGGGCGGCAAGCCCCAGCTTATCGGCGCGCAGTGCACGTGCAAGCGGGTGGCTCATCATGCGGTTTACAAACACCGTTCGGCCAAGTATCAAACCTGCCTGCGGGCCGCCCAGCAACTTATCTCCGCTGGCGGTTACAATATCAAAACCTGCGGCCACACTTTGCGGCAGAGACCCGTGAGAGGCGCTGAGGCCCAGGCGTGTTGGATCCAATATCGATCCCGATCCCTGATCCTCCACAACCGGCACACCAATCTCTCGTCCCAATGCCACCAGTTCCTCACTGGAGGCGCTCTCTGTAAAGCCGATCATGGCGAAGTTGGATTGGTGGCAGCGTAAAATCATGCCGGTACGTTCTGTAATGGCATTGCGATAGTCCGCTATGCGCGTTCGGTTAGTAGCCCCAACCTCCACCAGTGTTGCGCCGCCTGCCGCCAGTATCTCTGGCATTCGGAAGGCGCCGCCAATCTCCACAAGCTCCCCACGAGAAATTATAACCTCTTTGCCCGCTGCAAGGGCTGCAATCGCCAGCAGTATGGCGCCGGCACCATTGTTACCAGCCGCCGCCGATTCTGCCCCGGTAAGCCTGCACAAAAGCCTACTCACTGCCAACTGGCGGCTACCCCGTTGACCGGTTTCGGCGCTAATCTCGAGCTGAACAGGCCCTCCAGCAGCAAGCTCCACTGCGGAAACAGCCTCAGCACACAGGCAAGCCCGGCCCAGGCCGGTGTGCAAAACAATGCCCGTGGCGTTTAGAGCAGGCCGTATGGTTGGCCGAAGTGCGGCCGCAAGCAATGTACACGCTTCGGAAGCAATGTCATCTGTGGCAATCGAACATCCCTGCTCCGAGAGTATCCGCGCCCTGGCCAGGGTCAGAGCTTCTCGGGCAGCATTCACAGCATCCTCGTGTCCGCCGCCGGCACCGGCCGCTGCGTGGAGCAGGTCTCCTAACTCAATAATGGTGTTTACAGGTGGCAACGCCGCAAGGGGACCATGGGCTGCACTTGAATTTGGCTTTGCCTTTATGGTTGGCTCTTTCATATCGCCATTATATTCCAAAAGCACCCAGTTGTGCCGGTAGCGGCTGTGGTTGCGTTATGGGCGAGGAATCTGGCATTATAATGGCTCAGGATTACCGACTGACATGCCTTCCATAGCGTTCCGATTATGAACTCGAAGGCGCAGGGCACGCCTTATTATCCGTTCCCGTATGAGATACAAAATCCACGGCCTGTAAAAAGGCATCGGATGGTACTCCTGGGGCGTTCAAGAAGTACCTGAACAAAAAGGTTCAGGCATCCGCTCGGTTATGTATCCTCATTCGGCCGGGTGTTGTTGGGGAACGTAGTTTGCGCCGTACGGGGCGCTCTATATTAGGCACGAAGGGAGGGCATTGTGGAAACACGATTTAAGCTTACAAGGCTCGTGCGAACGCAGTCTTCAGAAATCTATCTGGTGTGGGATAACGACAAGCGCATTGGCCAGATCGATATCCATTATGCTCACGATACAGTGCACGCCACGGTTCTGTTTGAGGCAGACCTTACCGTTAGCGAAGAAGAAGAGCTACTGGCCCAGATCGATGACGACGTGGTTTCTTCCTATCTTCCCCGATTTGAGCGGGAAGATTTTGTGGCGCATGTTTTCCGTGGCGAAGAGATTAGCCGATACACGGATTGCTCCGGCACAATGGATGATATCGACACCGATGATGATGACGAGGATGCACACGAGGAGTAAGGCATGCCCCCGTATGCAGATGGTAGCAAACAGCGGTTGGTAGCCAGGGGCAAGGTAGGCTCTCCAGAGCCGATTGCTGCTTTGAACCGCGTACGTATCCTTGAAAATGAGCTATCGTTACCTCAGCGAGAACCGCTTGTAAACGTCGTTACCTACTGCCGAGCGGTAGTACCGGGCCCCAGGCTCTGCCCCTACCTGCGTGTTACTGTTGCAGATATGTTGAACCAGGCGGCAAAGTCTCTACCAGATGGGTACAAGCTGCACGCGCACACCTGCCTGCGCACGCTCGCCATGCAGAAGCGAGGATGGGACGGATACTATGCAAAGCAAAAGTTGCTGCATCCAGAGTGGCCGCTTTGCTCGCTACGCCGCGCAGTAAATCAGTACTACGCCCCGTACGATCAACCTGCACCTCCAGGCCACTGTACTGGCGGTGCCGTGGATGTCTCTATCCATGATTCAGATGGAAATGCGCTCGATGTAATCAGTCCAACCACCGGTTGGGAGGCTGCCTACACCTGGTCCGAACAAATAAGCAATGAAGCACGCACCAATCGCATGTTGATGGTGCATGCAATGCTAAATGCTGGGTTCTCCAACTGCAGAGATGAGTACTGGCACTACTCCTATGGGGATTCAGCATGGGCGGTTCGGATGGGTAAAACAGAGTGCCCCTATGGTTGGGCGCACCCGCCGGTTACCATGGACACTGATTTTGAGGGCGCAGACGGAGTTGTTGAAACCGTTGAATGCTATTTTGATACAGACACAGGCGCGGTCATCTCTGCCGAATGCTGCGCTGTAGCCCACTCTGAAATAAAGTTGCGATTAAACTGGGCACATGATGTGCCTACAACAGTTGAGATATTCGCTTCGGCGGGCAACTCGCTTCCATCTCTCTTTTATGTTGGTGCAGACGGAGAAGCTTCTAAGCCACTTCAGCCAGACTACGTGAGTGCAAACAAGGCGGTGCTGCAACTAACGCCCGATTGCGACCGCCTGATAATCGCCAGCAGGCCCTTCGAGGCTTTGGTTCCCGCTACATGAGGCAACGTTGCTGGCTAATACCATTTATTCTCGTTTTTTTCATGATGTTTCCGGGTTCACTGCGCCTGCTACAAGCACAGGTGTCAACTCCAAAAGAGAACGAAGCCTGGGTACTGCAGCTTATCCACCACACGGTAACCTCGTATACTGATAATCTCAAACTCGTTAAAGATCACCCCGAAGAGAGTTATGAAATTGTAAAGAACCACTGGGGCGAGGTGCTATCGTACGGAAGCAAACAAAGCCTCCTGGCAACGTTTCGGTTTGCGGCCAGCCCGCATCTGCTTGACCTTCTTGACATAGCAATTAACGATGATAACTCCGGAATACGGTTTGCCGCGCAGGATCAGCTGATAGGGTTTGCGTTTGAGATGTACTCTGATTCCGATATCAATGAGTACAAACGGTGGAAACAATCTGTGAGAGGGCTCTCGCAGGATCAGGTGGTTCAGAGAGAAACCCTGGCATTTTTTCATCGTGTATCTGAAATGAAAGATGCTACCGAGAGAACTGCCGCGCTTAACCTGTTTCTGAGGATCGACTTAGAATCGGATCTACCGCTCGCTAAAATCCGTAAAGACGCAACAGTAGCGTGTGGAGGCATATCGGTATTATCGCGTTTTTTGAAGCCAGAAACCGTAACGGTTACCGACTTGCAGGCAGTACGAGCCCTGGAGCCCGATAGAGCCTACCAGGATAAGTACGTAGTACCGCTTACAGGCAAAGAGATCTCCGGCCCTATTCGCTACGCTGCAATAACTCTGCTCACAGCCTTCAAAAATCCAGTAGCTACCTCCATCCTCATGCAAATGCTTTCTGAGCCAGCTGCACCAGAATCCGGGTGGGTGTTGTGGCAGGCGCTGAGCAGTTGCGCAGATGTCAAAATGCTCCCAGTGCTGATAGGCGTTATGGAGGCAGAAGACGACCCTCAGGTGGAAGAGGTAATGTTCTATACCATGCTCAGATTGGCCCAATCTGGCCCCGATCAAGCCAGAGATGCCGGTTACTGGCGCATGTGGTATCACCGAAATCAAAAGAATTTCCCTGAGCTTAAAGGGGCCACCATTCCGCATCTTCAGCGGCATCTTCGGCGCGCACCGGTATCACCCATTCATCGTAGAAGGCTGTTTTGGCGGGATTTTGTTGGAGCAGAAGGCGGCTACTGGCTGGTTAGCCCGGGCTATGTAGAAGCTGGCTCTGCCACCGAACCACACACGCAATATGGATTGCTAACTGTTGTGTGCCCACCAGATGCTTTTGATAACACGGCGGAGTACTGGCAAAAGGCACAAAAACAGGCCCTTGCCGATGGCTACTTTGTGGCGGTTGTTGCTGCTCCGGCAGATACCAAAAGCCCAATCAATACCCAGAAATTGCAAGCCGAACTCAGCCGGGTTGTTGAAGATACCGCCCGTTCAGTACCCATAGATAAGTCTCGGGTTTACCTGCAGGGGGTAGGTGATGCGGGGCTGGCAGCTATTGCCGTATCCGCAGCGCCCACCACTCCGTTTAAGGGCTTCTGGACGATTGCCTCCCCATTCAAAAGCCAGGATTTACCACCGCTAACCAGTGTAAAGGGCAGGCGATACTTACTGCAGGGAAGCCCTTCAGATAAGCTGGCCCCCATGTGGCAGATTAACGCCGGAGCTACCATCCTCAAAAAGCAGGGAGCTGTAGTCCAGGTTACAGAAGTGGCTGGTGACGGCTTCTACAACTATGCCGGCGATCCATACAAGCCGATTACAACTGGTCTTAAGTGGCTGGAACTGCGTGCTCACTTATAATGCTGTATGAGGTTTGGAGATTGATTTAAGCGGTGAATAGGCGGTAGTCAGCGTGCGCAGCGATTATGTTTTATGGTATTGAATAGAGAATATTAGTTGCGGCAATCGATCCATCTTGCAATTCAATCGCGATAATCATTGTTGATTGTTGATTGTTGATTGTTGATTGTTGATTGTTGATTATTGAGTGTGATTTCGCTTGAGTTCGCATCTATTGTTGCCAAATAAGAGTAAATGAATGCCGTAATTTGCTTGCGTGAAATTATTCAGTGATTTTGACAATTCTTATCCGTCAACGAGCAAACATAAGTTGACTTGCCATGGTCAATTCTTGCACAATTCTATTGTTCGATCGTTCTTACAACTCGGGGTATCTTTGCAATACGAAGGGATCACAATGTCACGGTTCAAAAAAACTGTTCCTCTGGCGGGGCTGGGATTGACTATCCTGGCGAGCAGTGCAAAAGCGGATATACAGACTGGCTACTTGTACGTGAGCGACTACGGCTTACAGGCACTCGACAGGTTTGCATACGATTACGACACAACGTCCCATATTATCTCCCACTGGCGTCCCTATGGATTGAATGGTAGCACGACCAATGCTCAATTCATCAACGCGAATGTGAAAGAAGGCCTACAGGGAACGGCAAGCGATATCATCGTTGTTGCTACGGGAGGAAACTCTCTCGCGAGGTATGGTCTTGATGGCCACCTTATCGGTACCATCAACATAACTCTTAACGGCGCATCGCATACTCTTAGCTCCGTGGGCAATGTTCAGATAACCCCGGATGGCAAATACATGTATGCCCCGGAGTCTGGTTCTGGCTACATCGATAAGATTGATCTGAAGAACGGCAAGATTATTGCAAGGGCGCAGTTTGCGGGCGCTCACGATGTTCTGATCCTGCCGAATGGCAACATTATCGCGGCAGCTTATACTGGGGCCAATGCAGGCAGCTCTGGTCTGTGGGAGTTTGACTCAGATCTCACCTCCGGCTCTAAAACGCAGCTTGTTGCGGATGGCAGCAACCATCTCAGCCGTCCAACTGGTATGTCTTTGAGCAAGGATGGAACCACCCTGTATGTTCAGGACAACATCAAGAACGGGTCTGGTAGTATCAACCAGTACACCGTCAATCCCATAAGCGGCGCGCTTACTTATGTCAAGACGGTTGGACCTAACTCCGACCTTGTATTTGACTTTGGCAGCGACATAGGTCCAGACGGCAACCTGTACATGGCCGTACTCGGTTCAGGCAAAACACAGGGTAACTTTGGTTCTCCAACTGGCTTCATCAATGGTGTCTACTCTATGAACACCACCACGGATGCGATTGCACTTGAGGTTGCTGGCTACAACAACACGTCCGGACTGCCAACTGATGGGTTCTACTCTCCCAAGTACCTGCAGTTCGGGTTTAACTTCATCTCTGCTCCGGATGCTGGTTATACTCCAGAGCCAGGATCCATGGCGATGTCTGCAGCCATGCTCTGCACGGCCGCCGGTGTGTTTGCACGCCGCCGCCGCGCACGCAAGTAAGCTACATCCCGTTTTCAACGGTTCAAAACAGGTCCCCGCAATTGCCGGGGGGACCTGTTTTTATGTTTAACAAATTTGCCATTGCATATTAAGCCAATATTGTTGCTACAATAGTTCCGTGTTCAGGGCACAGCCGGTCCGCGGAAAGAGCAGAAGCTCACCTGTTAAGGTTTGTCCCAATTCTCACCTTCTTTCACCCGATTGCGGACCAGGGGCTAAACCAAAGGAGGTTCTATGTCTGTTTTCAAACCCCAGGTTCCCGATCCAGGCTCATTAACTCTGCCCGAATCCCCTTCGATTGTCCATCTCAAGAACCAGGCTGCTGATGTGCTTAAAACAGGTGCAGTTACAACCCTTGCGGGGGCGCAATACGCCGTTGCCCGTGCCTATGGGTTTGTATCCTGGACAGCACTCAAACGTGAATTAGAATCGCGGACTCTCACTGGAGAGTTAAAGCAGGCCATAGATGCCGGCAATTATGCCGCAGCGAAGCTCCTGCTGAAAACGCATCCATCCCTACATAAAGCCAAAATGGGATATGGCGGCAGTGGCCCGCTAACGTGGGTGGCAGAGTGTCGTGTGCCAAGAACTGCCCCAACGCCAGAGCGGCTTGCCTTTGCACGGTGGCTCATCATTAGCGGGTCGGATGTGCATCAGGGAGGAGACGGCCCATTAATGCGTGCTGCCCTGGCCGATGAGCGCATACCCATGATGCAACTGCTGCTGGATCATGGAGCCAACGTAAATGCTTTGTGGAATGGCAACTATCCCATCATACTTGCACCCTGCGAAACCCTGGCTCCGGAGAGCCTGAAGTGGCTGTTGAACCATGGGGCAGATCCCTCACTGTACAGCCAGAAGTATGGCAGCCCACTTGCTATGGTGGCATTTACCTATAGCAGGAATGCTGCAGATAAACAGAGATGCCTGGAAGTGCTTGCCGAGCACAAGCTATGCCTTCCAAACACTCCATGCATGGCACTTGCTCGCGGTAGAACAGACCTTGTGGAAGGCTTTCTGGCCGAAGATCCCACACTCATTAACAGGTGCTTCTCGCAGCAAGAGATCTTTCCACCTGAAGTGGGCAAGCCAGAAGATGGGCTCACCTTCGTACCACTGGAGGGGGGAACTTTGCTGCATTTGGCCGCCGAGTTTGAAGACTACAAAATGCTGGAGTGGCTGCTGAAGCATGGTGCAAATCCGAATGCACGCGCGGGTGGGCGCACCATGGGGCACACACCGCTATTTCATACCGTGATATCCGTTGGAGATAAGTTGGATGTCAGAACCAGGATGTTGCTTGAGGCAGGAGCAGACCCACAGATAAGAGCGGATATCACAAAGCAACTGTCGGATGCCCCGGAACCCATGATCTTTGAAGGCGTTACCCCGGTAGAGTTTGCGCTGGGTTACAGTGAACAGGAGTGGGTAAATTCCGCAGCCTTATCAGCGTTGGAATCATCTGCGAGTTCAAGCTGAGAGCCAGAGCCGAATTAAAAATAGTAAAACCAGGGTGGTGCGCGCAACGTCGTGATTGAGGGCGAATGGGAAGGGCACAACGCATGTCAGACGGATTTGAAGATCAGGGCTGGGTAAAAATGGGAGTGGCTGCGTATATGACTCGCCAATACTCCCAGTATCAGCGCGAGTTCTTCGAGCGGTTGGCAGCATGGTTGGAACGATCGTTGCCCGAAGCAACGGAGATTCAAAAACGCGGCGGCCTATTCAGCAAGAAAACCGTCTGCAAGATCTCTGTTAAGATTGATGGACTGCGCTATGTTCTGGAAGATCCCGGAAAGGGCGCGCTGAGAGCTGCATGCACACACATAGTGCGAGGCATTGTGCTCAAAACTGAAGAGTTGCCTGTAGAGGTGTGGGTAGCTGCACTGGGTGAAGCTCTTGAGAAAATGGCAGGTGAGAGCGTATCTGCAAGGGATGCCCTTAAGCAAATGCTGGAATAGCATTTACCCGGAAAGGAGTACCCCGTGAGGCTGTTCGGATTTGGTGGTGGGGGGGAATCAAAAGAGCAAGAGGCCAGGCGTGAGGCCAGCGAAAAGGCAATCTCGGAAGGGGGGTTACCGCTTGATGCGGTAGATCGCCTTACTGAAGCGGCATCTCTGCAGGGTACCGATCACCACCTATTTACCAGCGATCTCTCCGTAAACGAGCTCGGTGCGGTGCGCCATGCAGGCTACTCTCCACTTGGCCAGGTAATGGGCTGTAGCATCTACCAGGTGGGCTGGCAGTTTATGGCGGGCGGCATCACAACGGGCGGTATACGCACATCCGGTGAGCTGGAAGTGCTTTCGGAAGCCTACGCCGAAGCACGCAGGCTCGCTCTGAGACGCCTTCGAGACGAAGCCGCGCTTTTACATGCGGATGGGGTGGTGGGCGTAAGGCTCACTATTAAGAACTACTCCTGGGCCACTGGCCTGCTTGAGTACATGGCTATCGGCACCGCCATCCGGTTAACCAGCAGCACCGTGCCAGAGGGTGAGCCATTTTTGAGCGACCTTAGTGGCCAGGATTTTTGGGCCCTGGCCATGGCCGGGTACCGGCCCGTTGGCCTGGTTAGCGGCAACTGCTCCTATTTTTGCTACCCGAAGTTTATGCCTGCCGGTTGGCGCAATCAGGAAAGAACCGACTACACACAGGCGATGTATGAGGCACGCGAGCTTGCAGTTGGCAGAATGGAGATTGCGGCACGCTCCCTGAATGCGCATGGTGTTATTGGGGGAGATGTGCAGGTAACCTTTGAACGCCCTCAATCCACCAATTTGCCAGATGCACTCTATCACTTTACGGCCATTGGCACTGCTATTCGCAAAGCCGATCCCCTGGAACCCATTTCCAAACTACCAATACTCCCAGTTGTTTCTGCCAGGAATTAATCCCCGGCTCTTATCATCGAGGATACTAACATGCCATACACACCGGGTTCTGAAGAAGGAATGCCCTCCGCCGCACATGATCGCCTTGTACGGATGCGTGGTGGGGCAGGGCAGGCACCGCTGTTTACCAGCGATCTATCTGTAAATGAGTTTCTGCTTGTTAAAGAGGCGGGGTTTGAGCCGCTTGGGCTGGTTATGGGCAGCTCCATCTACCACATTGGCCTGCAGATAGCCAATATGTACCAGAACCAGGAGATGGAAGTACTTAGCCAGGCGATGTACGAAGCCCGTGAGCTTGCCATGACCCGCATGGAAGAAGAGGCCGATGTGCTGGGAGCCGATGGCATTGTGGGGGTTCGGCTGGATGTAAACCGCCATGCGTGGGGAGATAACCTTGCAGAGTTTATGGCAATCGGCACGGCAATAAAGCACAAATCTGGTGAGCACTACCGCACACCCGATAATCGGCCGTTTACCTCCGACCTCAGTGGCCAGGATTTCTGGACTCTGCTTCGCGCCGGATACCGGCCCATTTCCCTGGTTATGGGCAACTGCGTGTACCATGTGGCACACCAGGGCACCATGCAGGCCCTAAAACAGATGGGGCGCAATACCGAGATGGTTAACTACACGCAGGCACTGTATGATGCCCGAGAGCTTGCGTTATCGCGCATGCAGGCCGAAGCCGAGCGCGATGGGGCCGAGGGGATTGTGGGGGCAGATGTTAGCGAAAATAGCCATGGCTGGGATAGCCATGTGATAGAGTACTTCGCGGTGGGCACAGCCATCCGCTCCATAAGCTCTGATCACACTATAGCCACTCCCAGCCTGGTGCTTCCACTTAACGGTTAATTGCTACGGAAGAATGTTCCCGGCGGATCGGTACAGCTCGTACCAGTCTGGCCGGGACATTTCTACGTCGCTTGCTGCCGAAATCTCCAGTATCCTATCCACACGTGTGGTGCCAACAATAGGCTGCATGCGCGCCGGATGCCGAAGTATCCACGCAATAGCAATTGCAGATACAGAAACCCCGTATTTTTCTGCCATCTTTTCCAGGCAGGCATTCAGTTCTGGAAATTCTGGGTTGCCAATATACGCACCTTTGAAGAAGCCGTACTGGAAAGGGCTCCACGGCTGAACGGTTATTTTATTCAGGCGGCAGTAGTCCAGTACAGAGCCATCTCTATCGTTAGAGAGCTCAATCTCCATGTTTACGTTCAGTCCGTGATCAAGCATGCCCGTATTTGTAATGCTGAACTGCAGCTGGTTAACCTGCAGCTTATACGGCAGGCTGTTTTGAAGCAACTGAATTTGTGACGGATTGTGGTTGCTAACCCCGAATGTGCGCACCTTGCCAGTATCGTGCAGCAGTGTAAACGCTTCGGCAACCTCTTCCGGCTCTACCAGGGTATCTGGCCGATGCAGTAGCAGAATGTCCAGATAGTCAGTATTCAGCCGGGTTAGGATTGCATCAACAGAAGACAGTATGTGCTGCTTGCTGAAATCGAAGAATCCCTTGCGAATACCACACTTGCTCTGCAAAATTAGCTGGTCGCGCTCGATGCCAAGGCGAGCAATAGATGCTGCAAACACCTCTTCCGATTTGCCGCCGCCATAAATATCGGCATGATCGTAGAAATTGATGCCCGCATCCATCGATGTGCGGATAAGCGCATCTGTGGGTTTGTGCTCCATCCCCGCCATGCGCATACACCCAAGGGAAATCTCAGAGGCTTTCAGGCTGCTCGTGCCTATGGTAAGCTGTTTCATGTGCTGTAATCCAGTTATGCTGATGTTTTCCGCCCGAACTGCCGGTGCGGTTTGTTTTTAAAGTACCTTTATTTAACGAACTGCTGAGGCAAGGAATCACACTTTATGGAAGATCTGCTGAAATCTAAGAAAACGGAAGATAGAATTCGTGGCATGCAGTTGCTGTTACGATCCGCGAAAACGGCCGATCCCACGCTGTTGTGCAAAATGCTGGAGGATCGTAGCCCCTATGTAGCCGCACTTGCCGCTGAAGGCCTTGGCAAATGCGCCGATTTGCAGGCAATGCGCCTGATGATTGATAGGTTTATTGCTGTAACCGCCGATGGATTGAGGATGGATCCTGGCTGCCACATCCGCACAAACCTTGCCTACGCCTTTGCACAGTTGGAGTGTCACCACGCGGTACCAGCGCTAAGGCTTGGCATCCGCACCGTACAGATTGAGCCCGTAGGCGGGGTTAAGTACGATACGGGGGCACACCTGCGAGGAAGCTGCGCACAAACGCTGGCCCATCTCCACTCACGAGAGGCCCTGAGAGACATCACCCTGCTGCTTTTTGATCATGGCACGCAGCAGTGTGGTTTTGGCGATACACGTAGCAACCTGGTGGAACCGCGGAGATCTGCGGCGCGAGCACTGGGGGCCATGGGGCTTGCAGAGGCGCGCGTACCGCTAACCCTGCGGCTTCGCTACCCGGAAGGGGAGTGCGTGGAGGTTCTACAAGAGTGCATGCAAGCACTGGTAGAGCTTGAAGACCCGGATCTGGAGGATGTTCTGCACCCGTACCTATCTGAGGAGCAGTTGAGACGTTGCCCGGATCTGGCGGTGTACGCAGGGCTAATGCTGGCACGGGGTAGAGTGCCCGGTGCAGAGGCGACGCTGGAGAAACTGGCGGGAGACATGTTTGGAAACGGTATTGAGGCGGCTGTTTTGGCCCTGGTATCGCTGCAAACTCCGGAAGCCGCAGAAGCCCTCAATCGGCTTGCTGAGCACGATAGGCGCGCTGTTCGAGATGTGGTACAGAGGGTCAGAAGTGCCTGACCCTCTGCCTGGTAATTAGATGCCGGAGCGTGGATTAAACGCAGCCGGTTTTGTTTTCTGGCGTGGGTAGGGCCTGCAGATAGGATCTCCCAGCACAATATCTTCCCAGCCAACAAAGCGCGAGGCGGCATAGTAGCTCTCTGCAAGGGTATATCCACGGGTGTAATGCCCAAAAAGCAGGGTAGGCGAGGCAACAGCAATAAGCAGCGGTTCATCGCAGTAACCCTTTGCGCCGGTAACGCCCTGCGCTATCATATCGGCGATCATCGATTGCCCGCCCTTTGTGGGCAAAAACGTGCGCGCGCTGGTGGATACCGCCGTTTCGCACACAGCGCCTGCCTCAAACTTCAGTCGGTGGTAGGCACCCTCATCATAGTGCCTGTCATTACTGCCCCAGCTGCAATAGCCTGCCAGTGCTGGCACATCCCCAACAAACCTGGAGGTTTCATCCAACTCAAATGGGATATTGCGAGCCTTCAAGTCCTCCGCACACTTGCGCATATCCGAGTTGTACTCTTTATACTCCACATCGGCAAGAGGTGGCTGCTCCCCGGGTCCTTTGGGAAGCCCAAAAATGGGAAGCGGCTGCTTAGCTGTGTCTCCATAACCAAAGTCCGAGCAAGTATCCAGCAACACTTCGCCCTTAGGTCGCGCTTTTTCACTCTCGATGGCGCGGGTAGTAAGCGCAATGGCATCTGCCTGCGTGTAGCCATCCAGGCGGGTAACCAGGTAGCCACCGAACTGCCCATGTGTAAATGGTGTATCTGTGGAGTAATAACGGTTTGCGAAAGCAGTACCGGTGAAGCCACTATCCGAGAACTTAAGCTTTGCTCCCTTATGCAGAGCATTATCGTAATCGGTAACGCCAATAAAGCTATCCAGGGATACACGGCCATTATTCAGGCCAAGCCCGGGTGCATCGGCAATGCGAATGGGAACACCCTTGGTGGTTACTATAAAATCGATGCCGGGATGCCTGCCAAGAAAAGCGCGCAGCTCTGGCTCAAGGGAGGTCTGGTACTGCTTGTAAGTAATCGTCTCTCGGTCGGCAGAAGTGGCAGAATCCGGCAGATGAACGTCAATCACGTTCTTAACAAATCGCCGCTTCATATAATCTGTGGCCACCGCAATAGAAACCGGGCTATCCAGATTGCGGACAACAAGCACCCTGTCTCGGTCATGCTGAGAAGGGGCCGCTAAAGTAAGCAAGAGTGGCAGCAATGCAGAAATCATCGCCAAAACCTCCAAAATGAAATGTTACTGGCTTGCATTATAGCAGGCGAGGGCGATATCGAAAAGTGATTGCGATAGGATTGCTTCGTCCGCCTGTTTAGACGATATTACGAACCCTCCGCCCGGTGATGATGGCATGAATGTGACGATCCTGCAACTGCCCTGGACGGGAGCATTTCACATGGCCAGATGCCCCGCCAATAATATTTTTGATTATTTCGCATATTCTTGTCCCGCTTCACACTTTGTTCTCCAGTTGATGTTGTAAGGCGCTTGAATTCGGGATCTGATGCGGCACCCGCCACTCACCCCGAGAGTTTAGCCAGTGCGCCGTGTATGGTTCGCCCATTGCTTTATTAGGGCAAATGAAGCACGCACGTTGGCAGCGCAGCCTGGAGGGGGATGAAAGCATTGTATCCCCTCCAGAGCTTTCCCAGGGTTGGTTGGCCAATGCTTAATTGCCTGCTGCCCATTTGAAGACAGGTTCGTTGCGACCGAGCGACCGATTGTCTTGTGTTTCTTGAAAGGTAAATCAAAATGAGCGTTGTAAACGCACGCCTGCGCACCATTATGCGCACCCTCCTCTGCACTGCTGGTCTTGCGGCTGTTATGGCATCTGCCAGCCTTGCGGATGAGATCTATCTCTATAATGGAAGTGGCGCACTGGTAGATTGCACTGCAGCAGTGGTATTCACCAACCCGTACGTGTTCGATTCTGCTGGCCTCATCGGTACTGTTGGCTCGGATGGCCTCATCCGCGATGCCAATAACGTTGTAATTGGCCTTGTAGACTTCGGCGCGTAGCCAACTGGGTGTATACACTCACAAACCTGATGGCCCCGGTTTCGCATCATGCGGAAGCGGGGCCAATTCTTTGTTTGCCAACCGGATCAACGGAATATCTCGAAGGAATGTAGAATACTCCCCGCAACTAACCATTAGGAGTTACAAACATTGAGGCGCATGCTAACTATGGTTTCGCGCGAGCGTATGCCGAATTACATTGCTCTTAAAGAGCCCCGCACCAGGCCAGATGTTCTGCACTTGTTCTGCACAGTGGAAGACAGCCGAATGCTAACAATAAGAGGTGCCCTCATCGAAGCATTTAAAGTAGAATTTCCTGAGATATTGACAGTTCCGGAGGATCTGATTGACGCCTATGACATGCTGGAAATTCGCCAGGCCGCATTGCGCCTGATCAAACAGTACCCTGCGGACACGTGGTGCCTTAATGCAACCTGCGGCACCAAGCTAATGTCAGCAGCGCTCATATCGCTTTTTATGGAGAAAGGACTGGAGGTATATTACGTAGATACATCCGGTAACAGTATTCGCACACTTCAACCGAACTGGGACAGTGCCAATTCTAAATTTGAGTCCGGTATCAGTGCAACTGCATTTCTGCGACTATTTGGGATTGCCGCACAAACCGGAAGCGCTACGGACAAAGAGAACCATGAACTGGTTCAACTAAAAACCATGGATTGGGAAGTGTTTCCAAACCAGAAATGTTATCTCGACACAAAGCAACCTATAATGGAGTTCGATGCCATCTGCATAGACGGATATACTGTTTATGCTATCGAGTTTAAATCACGGTCGGCAAAGCGTAATCAGCCGCAACGAGAATTTGAACATGTGATAACGCGAGACATCAACAGGTTGCAATCCTTCAAAAATGGATTGGGTGGGCCATTCGCTCGCTGTTTCTGGGTACTGTCTGGCCAGGCCGACTTATCTGAAGCCGTCCGGCAACGAATGCAATTGCTGGGGGTGGAAGCAATTATTGGTTTGCAGAGCGGTACACTCAGGCAAGAGCTGGCAAAGTTAGGAGTGCCTGCCGCGTTACGTTGGCAGAACGACGCAAATGCAACCGACAAACGAAAAAAGTAATAACCTCGGCTGCCAGATAACTGGCAGCCGATTTGCATGAGTGCCCAATAGGCTTACGCCCAAAGTGCTTTGCGGGTAGTACCTGTGCGCAATCCACAATCTGCCCCGCCAGGAGTTTTGCCACAGGCTCCTGAAGAGCAGCGCGTAGCCGGTAGAAACTCTTTTTCAGTGCTTCTTGTTCGATATTCGTACCGTATCGCTTGTTTACGGCAGTGCGAATATCTGGCCAACTGGCACCGTTACCGTAAGTGTCAATCACGGCAACCCATTGTGGGTGAATGCCATATTCAGTCAATGATACTTCGTCGGCTGGTAAAGAAATTTCGGTATAGGCTCTGTGTTTGTGCAAATCCTCTTCCAGCACATCATCAATGCTGGCAATCCGAAACCCGGTCCTTCGGGAACCCAGCCTGGCCGCCACACTCTTTCTGCCCAGTTTGCGGTAACAGCGGATAGCCCACTGCTTCAGCTCTGCTGCCGTAGTAGGGCGCGGCCGAAGTTTGCACCGGATGTTCTCGAATAATGCAAGAACTTCATCCCGTGCAGCGTCCTCGCCATGAGCACCGCCGCCAATGTAGGCATAGCGATACCTCATCTCCTTCGCAATGAAGGGAGCTTCCTGTGTATATAAGGCAACAAGGATCGCATCTGCTTCTGCTTTCGGCAGATCGTTGATGCACCGATACGTAGCGCTATGGAGCAGACGAAGCCCGCTCTGTGGTTGATTTGCAGCCATGGTTCCATGACCCCTTTCCTGAGGAGTGGGGCCATGGCGGCGAATGAGCCGACAAGACCCTCCCTTACTGCAAATCAGCAGTGAGAGTCAGGAACTTAAGGGGAATGCCAAAAGGCGGATACCAGGTCTGCAACCACAAACATATCGATTTTCCACTTACAAATGCTAAAGACAGCAATAACTATAAACAAGTTTCACCTGGGCCGAAGCAAAACTTACGGAACTCTTAAGAATGCAAGATTGAGCATTTTCGGAACAGCAAGGCTCGAGGAAGTGGAAGATTTAAAGGGCTGCGATCTGTTGAGCCAATGCCTATAGAATTGCACAATGAGATATTCTCAGTCTTAATTTTCTTGGTCAAGTGTTCCCTTTCTCGTGCCGATTAGCCGATACGAGAAAGGGAAGCCACCAGCATTACTTGCTTCTGGGGTCTATCTTCTTAACCTTCAGGTGTGTGGTAAGCCAGGGCTGCATGGCCTTTGCAGTTGCGAGCTGAACTGCGCGCTGCTCATGCGGTGTTTTGGGGCCGCCAGATACCACTGTAAAGAGGCTCGAAACAAACACAGCACCAATCGCCTTTAACGCATCCTCTTTCGCCGTAGACTCCATGCGGATATCCTTCACATCCAGGGCAACCTCGCCCTTCTTCACATCCACAATAATGCAATCTACCGTGCAATCCGATTTTGTTTTTGGCCCCAACCCAATCCACACGCTCTTCGTGTGCCAGCGCGCACTGCCTGTAATAACCCAGTCTACGCCAAGCTTCTGGCCAACGCGCAGCATCTGAGCAGGGGAGGGCATTGTCCATTTTGCCTGGTCCCACGCGGTGCCGTTAGTCTCTTCCCATGCCGCGGTTGTCTTTACTTCAGAAGTTTCATCCACCCGTGATTTAACAAGCAGCGTGTGTAGAAACTCTTTACCGGTTTTTACCGCGCCATCCGTGCCAGATTCGTAGTGCCACGGCAGAATAGCCGCCGTTTCAACGGGTGCATCCTGGGCCAACGCCCCGTAAGAAACTCCCATAACGAGGGTGAGGCCGAAACAGAGCCCCATAACAATCTTACTTGCAGTTCCGCTTGCTCGATTAACCAACGTGTTTTCCTCCTGTTTATGAATTGCCATGGGCCAATCCATATGCCCGCTCCGGCAGGGAGCTGCATCTGGTGTCAATCTGCTGAAAGGCAACACAAGCATGTTGCCTTTCAATTCCGGAGTGGTGCGACTATAAACTTTCGTAGCTCCTCTTTACCTCAAAAGAGATTCAGGTCTGCTTCGGGAATGCACATCCCTTCTGGATATCAATTGCCCAGTAATCGGCCATATTAAGGGGAGTGTGCCACCTGGGTTCCCACCCAGCAATCTTGCGGAATCTGTGAAATAGCGCGCCTTGCAGGTACAGCAAGCATTCAACTTCGTCAATACGAGCCGCATTTGTTGCAACGCGATTTGCCTCCATGCTTTGAACTCGGTAGTTTGGCACCGCAGGCTGCACAATGGGAAGCGTCAGATAGAGATCTGACCTTTTTGCCAGATACCGATCTGGACATACCGCGAAATGCAGGGTCGGAACTCCCGGTAGTTGGTTTGTGAAATTTTGAGCCTACCTTTGCACCACCAAAATATCCCAATGCACCCCCAATGATGGTGCAAGGCACTGTACCCGCAATAGCTCCCCATGGGCCAGCAAGCCCCATGTGGGCACCAAATAGTGCACCGGCTACCGCGCCTGTAGTAGCACCTGCAAGTCCGGCAGCATGCTCCCATGTGTGGTTCAGCGTTTTCGGTGCCCACAGAGACTTGCGTTTCTCTTCTTCAAGTATCTCCTTGCGCACCTTGGAAAGTATGTCATTGCTCATCTGCTATTCCTTCAATCCATATATTTGGTACAGATAATTCGTATTTACCGCTACATCCGAAAGGTGAGTCCTCACCTGAACCTCATATGCTTGCCACTTCCGGCCAATGGCCGCTGTAACGTCTGCGGACAAACGCGCAACTTCAATCCCAAAAGCGTTACTGCTCTCTAACTCGGGCACATGAGCCAGGCATGCTCGTAGGAACCGCCCGCCAAAATCACATCTCTTGTTATCATTTTCGTTGATTTGTGCATCTATACGTGACAGACTTGCCTGGCATGCATCGTATTGACTTTCTTTGAGGATTATTTCTGCTTTCTCAGTTTCAGAAGCCATCATTTTACTGATTATGGGAATAGGGCGCACTATTTGCAGGCTACTTTTGGCTGAACTTAGCTTTCCTGCGCTCTCACGTTGTTCCGATGCAAGAATCCTTGCCTGCTTCTGCAATTCTGTCCAGTTCGCCATGGATATGCCAGTGATTGCCTCGATTTCCCGATAATCTGAGCTTGTCTCCTGGGATAGTAACCAGTCGGAAAGATAGTTAAGCAACGTCTCTTTGTATGCGCTTACTATTGCCGATAAGTCGTTCAGCGTTTCATGCTCAAGCTGCTGCGCCTTTTCAAGCGACAGGTACAGTTTTCGTCTTGAACTAAAAGCATCGTATGGATTGTACACGTCTGTATTTTCAGAAGTCGTGTTGTTGCTCATCACCCATCCTCCCGCCGCAAATCGAAGTAGCACCTCAGCGCTCAATCGTATCTACAAAGGATTTAGCGCAGAAAGCCAAGATAAAATAGGATATACCGCCCGCTACAAGGGCGAGTAAAAATGCAACCAGGGCAGCCGTAAACCACCGATTACACATCTGAACCCCAGCATGTGCCAGTGTTTTACACTGTGGGCAATCCTTTAGAGCCGGTGAATTTTGCTGCATTGTTTACCGTTCCCTTTTGAAATAGTCAGCCAGCCCAGGGGTATGGATCCTGCCAATCATCGTGTTGATGAATGTGCGGATACCGTTCAACGTTCAATGACGTTGGGCAAAAAAGAGACCTATTCCGGAATGGGGCGATAATTGGAAAAACTTAAAATGGAAACGACCGAGAACATCACCATGACCTATACAGCGCACCCGTACGTCTACAAAGCGTACCGGTGTACACAGCTATCGGGATCCGCCATAATGAATGTCGATACCAGTCTGGTGCGATTACAAATTACAACAATTACCGTTAGTATACACAACAAAATCAATGTTTTAGATCATGACTGCACTGATAAAACTCCAATTAATTCCGCTTCAGAATACGAGAATGATCGTTTCAATTCCAGTCTGGTGCGATTAAAAGTCTGTGGTAACCCGCCAATTGTAATTACACCTATGAGTTTCAATTCCAGTCTGGTGCGATTAAAAGTAGCCAGGGGCCTCAGCGCCCCTGATGTCGAGTATTCCCGGTTTCAATTCCAGTCTGGTGCGATTAAAAGATGTTGCAGTGTCTGACTCTCCCTTGTGGGGTTTTATGTCGTTTCAATTCCAGTCTGGTGCGATTAAAAGTTTCCAGGATCACGAGGACACTTCGTTCCCGTGGAACTCGTTTCAATTCCAGTCTGGTGCGATTAAAAGTTCCGAGTCTGGGGCCACCCAGATTTCTACGTAATGTTTCAATTCCAGTCTGGTGCGATTAAAAGCTTGCGTGCTTCCCCGCTAACATCGTGTGACTTCACGATCGTTTCAATTCCAGTCTGGTGCGATTAAAAGCTGGATGCAAAAATACTTCCCGGATCGCATCGTAAACATTGTTTCAATTCCAGTCTGGTGCGATTAAAAGCCAGTAGTGGCAGTGGAGCTCCTGACTGGTGGGTAACTATGTTTCAATTCCAGTCTGGTGCGATTAAAAGATCTCAGCGGTGCCGATCTCAGCGGTGCCAATCTCAGGTTTCAATTCCAGTCTGGTGCGATTAAAAGCGTTATGGTATGCGTGTGTTTCAACAGATAGGAGGATGGTTTCAATTCCAGTCTGGTGCGATTAAAAGTGTGGTGTTAAATCCTATCAGCGTATGTCAGTGACGTTTCAATTCCAGTCTGGTGCGATTA
>CAIONQ010000148.1 GCA_903859705.1 uncultured Chthonomonas sp. | reverse complement strand
TTGCTTACGTGTTACGCGACCGTTCGCCGCTGGGATTGCTCCCCGCTCGACTTGCATTTCTTAGGCACGCCGCAAGCGTTCGTCCTGAGCCAGGATCAAACTCTCCATCAGAAAACTGATGATAATCTCTCAACCCGAAGGATGAGAGCTTTGTTAACTGGTTAAACCAGTCTGTGATCCAAAACTCGATTTTGAAGTTACTATGGCACGCAAGACATTGTCACCGACAAGGTCCACACAAAACGTCTCAACGTGACTGTGAAGGTTCATCTCCTCACCGGCCGCTCTGGGTGATCGGCGAGGCTCTGTAATTTACCACAGCTATGGCCCTGTGTCAAGGCTGTAGATGAGAAAAGGTGAAAAACAGCATTTTTGATGGAATTTGGCCCACTTCTGTGTGCCGCCGACTCAGTGGCATTATCGAATGTTTGAATCTTAGTCAAAAAATTGTTGTGTATCGTTGCACTACAGTGTTAGGCCATGCTTCCTACTAATCCGCGCCCTGCAACGAACAATAAAAAGCGCCACACCCTGGTATGGGTGTGGCGCTGGAGTTGGGGCTAACGAACGGCCTGCTGTGGCTAAGCTTTAACGAGGTGCCCCGTTAAGCCAGGATGTAAAAGTGGGGGAGGCGTATACTTGCTTTGCAAGCAGTGCGTAACCATCGGTAAGTGGGTGGCTGGCATCTGCATACAGTTCTGTTGGCAATGGCTCTGGCACGATATGTGTTATGCCGTTGGCTTCAAACCACTTTGCGGCGTTGTCTCGGATACCTGTGTATTGCGATCGCTGGTCTTCAGCTACCATGTGCTCATTAAATGGCCCCAGTATCACAAACACATCGGCACCCCGAGATTTTAGCAAGGTAATAAGCCGCTGAAAGCCCTGCCACTGAAGTGAGTGCGCAGGATCAACCCATTCAAAGTGGGATGGTTGGGCGCCACCGGCATTCCATGCCTTGTGCCGTTTGCTGGCAGGGCCCCGCTGCGTATCTACTGCTGGCTCGGCCGGAACTCGCAAGTTGATGGGGGAGAGAGGGTTGCGCCAGGCGTTAGGGCGCGTAGGTGGATCGGAGCCGTCCTCTTCCAGCGCCCATCGTGGCATACTCAGGTTTTTGTAATAAACCGCGTTTACGTGGTTTACCCAGCCCCACAGGCCTATGTGGGTTTCTGCCCATGCCCCCATGCGGGTTGCGGCATCGGCCTTGTAGCACGGTATTTGCCCAAATCCCTGAGGTACCAGCATTGTGTGGTTGAAGGTTTGCTCTGAAGTATCGCTCAGATCGGCCTTTGGGCTGCTTTGCCAGAGCAGGTTGCACTGCACTATAACCTTACGGCCAGAGAATGCCTGGCCATAGTTTGCCACCAGGCCTTCAAGGGCGAGAGGGAAAACGCCGTTAACCCCGCAGTTTACAAACTTAGAAGGTTGCCCCGCAGATTGCGACAGGAAGTGGCTAAGCGTTCCGTCCCTCTGCACATACTCGCCCCAGACTACCGAATCACCAATAATTGGGATTGAGGATTGTGGTATCTGATCGGCACGCCACTGGTATAGCCAGTAATCCGAACTGATAGCGTAGGGTATTCGATAATCTATTGGAGTATCGAACTTTTCCACATGCTTCCACATACGTGGGAGCAGTGCGGCCGAAACAAGCACTATGCCTGCCGTGGCCAGCCACTGCTTCAAAGTCATCCGCATTTCATTTACGCCAAAAGGCGCTTCCTTAGGTACGGATGCATCTTGTTTTGGTTTTTCTGGTGCCTCTGCAGACACCGAAGGTGTTTCAGACATAGCTCTTGGTTAACGCTCTCATAGCCACTTTTCAGCTTAGAACTGGAAGTAGATAAACGCACCGCCCCCGGATGAACAGAGGCACAGATATAGAATCATGCTCACAGCAATGGCAACTCTCACATATCCATTGCCAAGCAGCTTTCGGAACCTGGACTCATACGCCAGTTGATAACCCCAAACGGCAGCAACAAGAGCGATCATTAGCCCCGGTACCTGAGGGTTGCCCCAGGCTGTGTGGAAAATGCGGTTGATTACCAGCATTGCATCCTGTACATTGGCGGCTCGGAAGAATATCCAGGCAAAACACACATACAGAAACACGCCAAGTTGCTTAACAATCTTTGGCACCCGGGTTCGGTAAACCTCAGATCGTTCCAGCTCTCGCGTTAGGATCACTCCTACCGCGTGCAGGCCGCCCCATATAAAGAAGTTCCAGTTTGCGCCGTGCCAGATGCCTGATACAAGGAAGGTGATGAACAGGTTGCGATTTGTTATCAGCTTGGATCGGCGGTTGCCACCCAGCGGTATGTAAACGTAATCTCTAAACCAGCTGGAAAGGCTGATATGCCATCGGGTCCAGAATTCGCCAAGGCCTGTAGACAGATAGGGATTGTTAAAGTTGAGCATCAACTCAAAACCCATCATCTTCGCGCAACCGCGAGCCATATCTGTGTAGCCGCTGAAATCGAAGAATATCTGCCAGGCAAACGCGATAGTAGCAACTACCAGGGTGCTTCCGCTTGCGTTGGCAGGGTTGTCGTACACCCTATCGACGTACAGTGACAAGAAGTTTGCCATTGCCAGCTTTTTAAACAGCCCAACCAGAAACAGCGAAAAGCCATCCAACAGGTTCTGCAGTTTGAATGGCGGCGCCTTTTGAAACTGCGGCAGCATGTGGCGCGCACGCTCGATTGGGCCAGCCATTAGCTGTGGAAAGAAGCACACAAAGGTAGCGAATCGCAGAATATTGCGCTCGCGCGGGGCCTTGCCCAGGTAGAAATCGATGGTGTAGCTCATCGATTGAAATGTGAAGAATGATATGCCAACGGGCAGCACGTAGGCCGAGCCATATGGCATTAGCGTGGATGGATCTGGCAGGTGAATGCCCCGGCTGCCAAGCAAGCCGTTGATATTTTCAACCGCAAACCGCGCGTATTTGAAAAACAGCAGCAGCGTAAGGTTGTTGATAAGGCTTACTATTAACCAGATGCGGCGGCTGGCAAGCAGTGCGCCCAGCGCCATCATTAGATCCAGAAAAGTAAACGCTATTAGCGTTGGGCGAAGCGTAACTGGCCCAAAGGCTGCACCCGCTAGCAGGCCAGCACCCATTATGCTGAACACAACAATGGCAGATGTTAGGGCAGCATCGCGTTTGCGCTCCGTTTTGGGGGCATCTGGCGGCGGTGAGTGATCCATCAGCGCAACCAGCAGGTAGTCCAGCGCTGTTGAATACACAATCAGGATCAGGTAATAGGGGTTCCACCAGCCGTAAAACAGGTAGGAGGCAGAAAGAAGCCAAGGGATCCAGAATGGGGTTTTGCGCAACAGGTGGAATACCGGCAGCACAACAAGCATGAAGATAAGAAACGGTAACGTGTGGAAGAGCATCGATCAAACCTGGCGCACAGCCAGCCCGGTCTCGAGCTGGCTATGGCCTCTGGGAACTACTTAGAAGGAGAAGCAGGTTTTCTTACGCATCGCAGCCCGCAGAAGTCGGTTGCGAAGCAGGCGTCGGTATCGCCTGTGCGCTCACCCGTGCGGAATGTTGCGCGGCACATATCGGCGCTGGATTTCCAGCTTCCTCCACGCAGCACACGCTTTACATCTTTGCCCGGGTTCTGCGGTCCTTTTGGGTCTGCAGCCGGGCTGCTGGCGTAGTACTTGGCGTCAAAAACATCTTCACACCATACAGATACGTTGCCGTACATATCGTAAAGGCCGAATTTATTTGGCTTTTTCTGGCCAACTGGGTGTGTTTTCTGCTCGCTGTTATCGGCAAACCATGCATACTGGCTTAGCTGCGATTTGTCTCCAAAATCGTAGCCACCATCTGCACCGGCGCGTGCTGCGTACTCCCACTCAGCCTCGGTTGGCAGGCGGTAGCCGTTTGCATTAAAATCACATTCCCAGTTGGGAGTCTTCTCGTTATAGCAGGGGGTTAGCCCTTCTGCTCGAGATCGCTCGTTGCAAAAGCCTTTGGCATCTCGCCATCTAATGCGCTCTACCGGCGTCTTCGGGTTCTCTTGCCAGTGTGATGGATCTGGAAGTTGAAGTTTTGTAAACATCTCGTGTGTTACCGGATATTTATCCATTTCAAATGCGCCAACAGTTACGGTGTGCGCAGGCGCCTCTTCCGGGCTGTCTTTATCACTACCCATCTTAAAAGATCCGCCGGGAAGTGATATTACCACAGTGCCACTCTTGGTGGTGACTTCCTTTGCACTGCCGCCGGCCGATGCGGTACCGGAAGGTGCATTGGGAGTGCCGCCATTTGTGGCACCACCCTTTTTGTCGCCGCCGCATCCAACAAAGGTAATAGCAGCAGTTAGAGTTGCTGCCGCAATCCAGTTAAGTTTCAATCCAAAATCTCCCAAACAATTGGAGAGCGGTAGGTGCCGCCCTCCAATCAGTTCACACGTTTGTTACTTTGCAGGAATCCATGCTGGCTGTTTGTTGCTTGCACCATTGGTGGTTAGCTGTGCAAATTCCGCATCAGATGCCTTTTGCAGATCCAGCACGCCCTTGCGCGTGGCAGAAGTGGCGTAGATGTTCCAATCGCCAGCGTACACGCCGATGATCTCACAAGCTGCCTGGAAGGAACCCTTCTTAGAAAGGTCGCCTTCGCTCTCCGGGCCACGGCTAAACGCAACGAGTTTGCTGTCTGTGCTCCAGTTGATGTGGTACACCTTGTTGATTTTGTCAACAATGGTCATACTCCATGTGCCAACCGCGGGTGTTTCCGCATCGGTATCGATCGGAGCCACGGCCAGCTCATGATCTCCGGCACCCCAGGCAATGTGCTTGCCATCCGGGGCCAGGCGAGGTCGGCAGCCAGGGATCTTCAGGTCAATAATCCTGTCGCCCTTAGCTTCGATAAGCAGGATGGCGTGGCCAAAGCCCATGCCGCCATGCACTGTGGCTACAATCCATTTGCCGTTTTTCGACCAGCTCGGGTTGTACAAATGCCGAATTTTACCCGTGTTTACATGCGGCGTTACTTTGTGGTTGGCCACTGAGTAGAATGACATGCCGTTGGTGTAGAAGTCCATAACATTGAACTTCGGAAACTCTTGCGGCAGGAAGCCAATGGTCTTACCATCCGGGCTCCAGAATGGTTCGCGGGCGCCATCGGCGATCTTGGTTTGATTTTTACCATCAATATCCATGATCCAGAGGCTGCGCACTGCATCGCGACCTTCGCCTGTATCGATTGAGTAGGCGATGTGCTTGCCATCGGGAGAAATCTGTGGGAAGTGCTCGTTCTTGCCTGTAGATTGCGTAAGGTTCACTTTGTTGGAACCATCTGCGCTCATTATAAAGATCTCCCAGTTGCCGTTGAGATAGCACTCGTAAGCGATCTTCTGAGACACTTTCTTGAGCGTTTTGGAGAACGGGGAGCTGGTGTGTGCGGGTTCGTGGTTCTTCACAGCCGCGCCCTCTTGTGCGCCTGCTGTTGTTGCGGCGAACGCTGCAGCGGCCACCGCCGCAAACGAAGCTACGGCGCGTGATGCGGCCGAAAACCTTACGTGGATCATGTTGATGCAATGCCTCCGAATTCGAGAACGGCCACACACTGGCGCAACGGGGATGCTGCGAGACAAAGGCCGCCCGAGATTAACAGGACTTAGTATTCCCTATTTGCATCAAACATTGTAGCGATTCATGGCGTTATCAAAACTATCGCTCAATGCAACTTCCACCGCCTCAGCCGCGCGCGTGTATGCTTCCTGCATTATCGGCAGTTCATCTTTGCCAAATTTAGACAGAACATGCCCAATTAAGCCACCCGGGCGCGCCGCTCCAACTCCAATCCGTATGCGTGGAACATCCTGCGTGCCAAGCCGCTGAATAATATTGTTGAGGCCATTTTGCCCGCCGGAAGAGCCCTTAAGGCGCAGGCGGATTTTGCCGGCTGGCAGGGCAACGTCATCTAAAATAACGATGACCTGCTCCGGTTCGATCTTGTAATAGCGCATTATGGCACCAACTGCATCCCCCGATAGGTTCATGTAGGTTAGCGGTCGGCACAAAATAACACGCTGATTTGAGATGACTCCCTCGCCCAACACCGATTGCATGGTCCGTTTAGATACGGATATGCGGTTTCGGCGGGCAAGCTCTTCAATCACTTCAAATCCGGCATTGTGCCGGGTGCCGGCATACTCCTGCCCGGGATTTCCCAGGCCAACAATCAGGTACATGCGGGGGGTGCTTTCCGTTTACAGTTTGCCAGTTCGTTCCATGGCCTCAACTGCATCTTGAGATGGTGTTGCAGTAATTGCTTTTCTGATCACTTCACGCAGGGTATCCAGCGGCAGGTACTCGCCTGTGCGCCTGTCTCGGAAGAACCAGTGGTCCCAACCGTTACACGAGGGCTTATTGAGGCAAAGGCTGCCAACCTTGTGTATAGAGGCGCGGTGCCTGCCGGAAGAGATTGTGCCATCTTCATGAACCACGGCTATGTGCTCGGTGCGGTCCAGCCGTAGCTCATCTCCAGCGTGTATCAAACCGTGTTCTATAAGGTTAACAAACGGAATGCGCAGCTTGGGAGTATCCAGCGGGGCTGGAGTATCCTCATCGGGCACTAACGGCGGCACAACTTCCTGAATTCGGCTGGCAGCCAGGCGTGCGTACGTTTCCTCACGCTCTATGCCTACCCAGTTGCGGCCCATGCGTTTTGCAACCGCACCGGTGGTGCCGGTGCCAAAAAAGGGATCCAGAACCACATCGCCAGGATTGGTGCACGCGCGGAGAATGCGGTGCAGCAGCGCCTCTGGCTTTTGAGTGGCATGTGCTTTTTCGCCGTTAAGCTTCAAGCGCTCATCACCGGTACAAATAGGAATATGCCAGTCACTGCGCATCTGCAAGTCATCATTGCCAGCTTTAAGGCTCTGGTAGTTAAATGTGTATTTGCTCTGCTTTTCGCTCTTTTTAACCCACAACAGGGTTTCGTGCGCGTTGCAGAAGCGAGTGCCTCGGAAGTTAGGCATGGGGTTGGATTTAACCCAGGATACGTCGTTGAGTATCCAGAATCCCAGTTCCTGGAGAATGGCACCTACGCGGTAGATGTTGTGGTAGCTGCCTATGACCCACAGCGTGCCGGTATCTTTCATGATTCTGCGGCACTCGCCGAGCCATGCACGGGTAAAGGCATCGTACTCCGCAAAGCTTGCAAATTTGTCCCAGTCATCATCTACAGCGTCGACATGTGTCAGGTTTGGCCGCCACAGTTCTCCGCGCAATTGAAGGTTGTAAGGCGGATCTGCAAACACAAGGTCCACGCTGTTTGAAGGCAGCGTAGAAAGCAGCGTGCGGCAGTCGCCCTGCAGTACTGTATCGAGGGGTAATCGATTCACTTCATGTTTCACAGACGGTTTCACTCCAGAACATCGATTCAAGCAAATGGTGACTCTTGATTCTATCGCGGATCAGTGAGCTTAGTATACGTCAATTCTAACCATTTCACCTTCTGATGTGTAACTCAAATCGATTCAGACCGATTCGAGTGTTGATTCAAATTGAGTCAAATCGAGTCTTGATGTGAGTCGTTGATAATCGTTGTAACCCGAAAAAAGCTTGAAAAAAGTTGATTGCAGACCCCCGGCAAGCAATCAGATCACTCCAAAAACTGGCAGGTAAACCAATTTCAGCGGCAGGGGATGCACGCAGGTTCGTTGAACTTTCCTTGGCACGGCCCGGCAGCGTCCGGTCGGCAGTAAACTCGGAGGCAACTCTCATGGCAATGACGGCCGCAGAACTTGTAAATGATCGGTTTCGCCAGATACATATGGACTTCCATACATCGCCTGATATTCCGGACGTTGGAAGCGAGTTTAATGCAGAGGAGTTTGCTGCGGGCCTGGCAGAGGCGCGTGTTAACTGGGTAACCCTTTTCGGCAAATGCCACCACGGCATGAGCTATTACCCAACAAAAGCCGGGGTAATGCATCCCTCGCTAAAATTCGATCTACTTGGTGAGCAGATCGAGGCATGCAAAAAGCGCGGAATTGCTACGCCGGTATATATCTCTGTTCGTGTGGATCAGCATATGGGCCTCACGCGCCCAGATCTTGTTGCTCGCCTTGCCGATGGCAAGCTGTGGGGGCCGAATGCTACTCAGGCTGGCTGGTACCAGATGTGCCTGGGCAATTCTGAATACATTGATTATGTTGCAGCACAAACGGAAGAGGTGTTAAAAAACTATGATGCCGACGGCATCTTTTACGATATGTGCTACTACCCGCCGGACCCAGGCTGCTTTTGCGAGAAGTGCCTTTCGCGCCTGGGCGAAAACCGCGCAGATGTTGCCGCACATCGCAGACAAACATTTGAAATATTGAGGGAATACACAACTCTGCTTACAAAGCTCTGCAAGGATATCCGGCCCAACGCAACTACGTTCTTTAACAGCCGCGTTACCGCCAATGTTCACCGGGAGTTGGATGTGCTAACGCAGCTGGAAATTGAGTCGCTAACCACTGGAGGGTGGGGCTATCTCTTCTTCCCTGCAAACGCCCGAGTTGTTCGAACATACGATAGACCAATACAGGGAATGACGGCTCGATTTCATAAAAGCTGGGCTGATTTTGGCGGAATAAAGACCGTTCCGCAGCTCAAATATGAGGCGGCAACAATTCTTGCAGCCGGGGCAGTGGTGAATATTGGCGATCAGCTTCATCCTCGCGGTGGCCTTGATCGGGGTGCTTATCAGGTAATTGGTGAAGTGTATAAGCATGTAGAGGCACTTGAACCGTACTGCAGGGGCGCTGAGGCACTGGCCGATATCGCAGTGTTGATTCTCCCTGAGTCGGAAGAGGCTGCGTCTGGGGATCTGGATAGCCGCGGTGCCGTTAAGGTGGATACCTCGGTGGAAGGCGCTGCAGCAGTGTTAATGGCACTCAAACATCAATGGAGCGGTGAAACACCGGATAGGAATAACCTTAGCAAGTATCGGCTGATAATAATCCCCGATCGTGGCTGGCTGGATCCATTAACTCAGCAGCGGCTTGAAACCTATGTTGCATCGGGCGGATCGGTGCTATTTACTCACCGGGCAACACTTAATAATGCGGTGTTTACTGCTCCGGATAGTCCCGTTAACTTCCTTGCCGAATGCCCATACACGCCATCGTATATGCTTCCCGGCCCGGAACTGGGCGCTGGCCTGCCTGATACATGCCTGGTAAATTACCGGGCCTCAACCTATGTTAGCCCTGCAGAGGGCGCCACTACCTACGGTGAAGTGTACAAGCCTTACTTTAACAGGGTGCCGGGCAAATTTTCTTCTCACGCGCAAACTCCGGTAGATGGGCCAACTGGCCATCCCATAGGCGCTCTTTCTAACAGTGGCAGAGTGGGTTACCTGCATGCCCCCGTTTTTCAGGGCTACCGTGAAGACGCGTTCTACGTTTACAAAGAGATAACCGCACGGATGATCGATAAGCTGCTACCAGAGCCGCTTATCAAGCCGATACGTGGGGTACCTAACTCTATGGAAGTGAGCGTATTGCGCCAGCAGGAGGCGGGCCGACTGGTTGTGCACCTTGTTGCCTTCACGCCGCAACGCCGAACGGCCGCCAACGAGTTTATAGAAGATGAAACACCCGTTACGGATGTAACTTTTGCTGTGCGCACGGGCACCACACCAACTCGCGTTGCGTTGCAGCCCCGCGATCACGCAATCGATTTCGAAATGGATGGCCAGTACTGCATCGTCAACATTCGCAAAATCAACACCCACATGGTTGTTACCTTTGAGGGTGTATAGGTATCAAATGCCTGAATGTGGAACCCGGAGAGCACATCTCAGGTATATTAATACAAATCAAGTATTTATTGGTGTGAAGGAATTTCGACAACCATGAAGAGATGGATCGGCATCATCATAGTGGGGGCTTTGCTGATTGGCATGGTTGCCTGGCGGTTGAAGGGTAAGAGCGAGGCAACCGCCGCTCAGGCACTGGCCATTCAGGCACGGGCGAAGGCTGCACCCCTGGTAAGTCTATCCACAGTGGCTGTTCGCGATATTGGGCGCTCATATGCAGGCATTGGTTCTGTAGAATCGCCTTTTAACGTTAAGATCTCCACTAAAGTTACTGGTCGCATCGAGTACCTTACGAAGCGTGAAGGCGATGCCGTAAAAGTGGGAGAGGTGCTTGTGCGCATAGATCCCACCCAGATCGAGGCACAAATCGCGCAGGCGCAATCTGCGGTAGCCGAAGCCGAGGCCAGGCTTGCGCAGGCCAAGCTTGCCCAGAACCCCAATAACGTTGGGATACGAACTCAGATTGATCAGCAAAAAGCTGGAGTAACGAGTACGCAGGCAGATTACAACCAGGTAACGCAGAATTACAATGCACAGGTACAGGCTGCGCGCAGTGCCGTTGTGGATTCGCAGGGCAAGGTTGATGGGGCAGCTGCACAGATAAACACTGCGCGCGCCAATATCTCCAGCGCTCAGGCAAGTGTTAACAACTCTAAGAGCAAACTATCCAGAACACTCGATCTGTATAAGCAGGGGTTTGTTGCTGCACAGGATGTTGATGATGCCAAGACCGCGCTTCAAGTAGCCGAAGGTGGATTGGAAGTTGCCCAGAGCCAATTGCAGGCCTCCAATGCAGGGCTGGATTCGGCACGGGCCCAAAAAGTATCCGCTGAAAAGAACCTCGAGATAGTAATTACAAAGGGCAAGGCAGACATCGCGGCAGCGCAGGCCAAGTTGGATCAATCGAAATCTGGCCTTACGTTTGCTAAATCCGGAGATGCCAACATCCCCGCTTACACCGAGAACCTTAAGGCGCTTGCTAACGCTGTAGATGCTGCCCGCGCGCAGGTGCGCAATCTGCAGAGCCAACTTTCCGATCTGGTACTAACCTCTTCCATCGATGGATTCATCACTTCGCGGCTGTTCGATCCGGGCTCAACGGTAACACCGGGCCAAACCATTTTCAATGTGGTGGATATTAAGAGCCTCTTTGTTACTGTTCCAGTGCCAGAAGAGGCCGCGCGCCGCCTGGTATTGGGCCAGATAGCCGATGTTCAGTTTGATGCCTACCCGGGGCGCAAATTCCCGGCAGCAATCACACAGCTAAGCCCGGCGGCCGATCCGGCAAGCCGGCAGTTCCCTGTGCGCGTAACAATATCAAATGCACGTGGCGAGATTAAGCCGGGCATGTTTGCCCATGTAGTGTTCTCTACTGAAACCATTCGCCACGCGACTGTTGTTCCGCGTGAAGCCGTTATTAAAACGCCCACGGGTCCCGCCGTTGTTAAGGTGGATGCCGAAATGGTGGCGCACCGGGTGCCAGTTAAGGTGGGGGCAGATGATACGGCTCAACTTCAGGTGTTCGGAGATTTACATGCCGGGGATCAGGTAATTACACTGAGCCTTACGCCGGTAAAAGATGGAACGAAAATTCGTGTTAACCCACCATCGGATGCGAAAAAACCGCAGCGGCGGCACGTAATTCACGCCACAGGGGAATTCAGCGAATGAGCATAGCCAGGTTTTCTGTTCAGAGACCCGTTGCTGTAACGATGCGTATCGCTTCCCTGGTCCTCCTGGGTGCGATCTGCCTCTCCAAGCTGCCTATCGATCTTCTTCCGAAGGTGTCTATTCCAACGGTAGCCGTTATCACGCAGTGGCCAAACGTTGCGCCTGAGGAGTTGGAAACACAGATCACCCGCCCGGTAGAGGAGGCGGTTTCTTCCGCCCCTAACATCGATAACGTTACATCCAGCACAACTACAGGTATCTCAGTTGTGCGCGTTAACTTTGTTTGGGGAACAGATATTGGCCAGGCCGCAATCGATGTGCTGCAGTTGGTGGAACGCGCCAGAACCAACTTCCCAACCGATCCCACGCTTTCAACGCCTGTTGTCTTCAAGTACGATCCGTCTACGCTACCGATCCGGATCTATGGCGTTTCCGGTATCGACGATCCTGTTAAACTGCGCACTGTGCTCGATAATCAAGTTACCCCCTTGCTGGAATCAGCAAATGGCGTGGCCTCAGCTGTAGTTTCCGGCGGCCTCAAGCGCGCAATCATTATCGATGTTAATCCCGATAGATTGAAAGCCTATCATCTCACACTGGATCAGGTGAGCAGGCGTATCGTTCAAGAAAACATCGATCTTCCTGCTGGCATTGCAAAGCAAGGTGCAACAGAATACACCATTCGCAGTCTGGGATATATTCTGGAGCCTTCGCGCTTTAACGCTATTCCTGTAGGCTCATACGGTGGCCAGCTTGTGTCGCTCGGGCAGGTTGCCCAGGTGCGCGATGCCAACCTGGAACAGCGTATCTACACCAGGCTTAATAACGATAATGCTGTTGGCGTTATTATAACCAAGCAAAGCGCTGCGAACACCGTTACTACGGCGCACAATGTCGATAATAAGATCAAGCAGATCCAGAAGATCTACCCCAATCTGAAGTTCGGCCTGGCGTACGATCAAGCACAGTTTATCGAAAACTCCATCGAGGATGTTAAGAACAGTGCGCTTATTGGCGGCTTGCTCGCTATCATCATCCTCATGCTGTTTTTGCGTAATTTCCGCAGCACTTTCGTTGTAGCTCTCTCCATCCCAATCTCTATCATCTCAACCTTTGCGCTGCTTTACATGTGCGGGTTCACCATCAACACCATATCACTTTCCGGCCTTGCGCTAGCTACGGGCCTTATTGTTGATGATGCGGTTGTTGTTTTGGAGAACATCTTCAGGCACATAGAGCGCGATAAGCAGAAGGTTATTGATGCATGCATCTCTGGCACGGAAGAAATAACAGGTGCCGTTGTTGCTTCCACGCTCACCATTATGGTGGTTTTTCTTCCGCTGTTCTTTATCAAGGGGCAGGCGGGGCAAACATTTACGCAGTTTGCACTGGTAGTTATTTTCTCTATCGCTATCTCTCTGCTGGATGCTGTAACCGTTGTGCCTATGCTCGCATCTCGTATGATTAGCGAGGAGCAGATAGCGAGAGAAACAGCAATCGAGCACGGCGATTCGAGCATTAAGCTTAATGCAGCTCAAAAGGTGTTCCTGTGGTTCGGCCACTGGTTTGACGAGCTGGATAAGTCGTATCACAATGGCCTGAGATGGGGACTCAAACACCGCTGGGCGGTTCTTGGTCTCTCCTTTGTGCTATCCGGCGCCTCGTTTATGCTGCTGAACTACATCGGCACCGAAACCATGCCACAAACCGATAGTGGCGACTTTACCGTTATTATTAAGCTTCCGGTTAGCTCGGCGTTGTCTGAAACAAATGCGGCCATGATCAAGGCAGAGCACATTGTTTCATCCGATCCAGATGTTGCAACATGCTTCACTGCGGCTGGCACAACCCTTAGTTTGCGTGGCACATCCACCACGCAAACCGCCTATCAGGGCTCGATGACTGTCAAACTGAAAGAAGTGCGCAAACACAGTACGCAAGAAGTTATCAAATCCCTGCAGCAGAAGCTAGGCAAATCTATCACGGGAGCACGCGTGCTTGTTACCCCGTTTGATCTCGTAACTCAGATCCTCACGGGCGGCACTTCCAATGTTGAAACGGATATATTTGGTCCAGATATTACAGAGCTTGCCCGTATCTCCAAAGAGCTGATGGAAAAGTTCCGGCAGATACCAGGGCTGGAGAGTGTGGATACCAATATCCAGGACGCCACACCCGAAATGCGATGGGAAGTCGACCGGGAAAAGGCCCTGCAGCTTGGTGTTACCTTCCAGGATATTGCGGGAACCCTTAACACTGCCACAAGCGGTGACCTTTCCACCTATTATCAGGAGGGTGGTTTCCAGTATCCCATCTACGTTCAGGTACCGGAAAACAGGCGCAAATCTGCCACACAACTGCAGGATCTGCCAATTTCAACGTCCTCTGCAGGTGTCACTCCCCCCGGCCAAACAATTCTGCTTGGCCAGGTGGCACATCCCGTAATTGCAACGGGTCCCAGTGAAATCACCCGCCTGGATAGGCAGCGGTATATAGCCATAACGGGCCGTGCTGCGGGCCGCTCTGAAGGCGAAATCCAAACAGATATTGCCAGTGTTATGAACAAGTACTCATTGCCGCAGGGGTACTTCTGGGATTTTGGTATTACTCAGAAGCAGCGCAAAGATGAGTTCTCTGGCCTTGGGCTGGCTGTTTTTATGGCAATTGCGCTTATATACATGCTGCTTGCTTCACAATTCGAGTCGTTTGTTATGCCGCTCACCGTTCTCGTATCGGTGCCGCTATCGTCTTCTGGAGTGCTACTGGGCCTGTTCCTCACCAACCGTGCCTTTGGCTTAACTGCCTTTATCGGCTTGCTTATGCTCATTGGTATTGTTGTTAAGAACGGCATTCTGCTGGTGGATTACACAAATCAGCTAAGAAGCCGTGGGCTGCCTCGGAATGAGGCCGTGCTCAAAGCTAGCCCTACTCGCCTACGCCCAATTTTGATGACTGCCAGTGCCGCCATTCTGGGCATGCTCCCTATGGCTCTGGCTATTGGCAAGGGCTCTGAAACGGAAGCGCCGCTGGCAACTGCTGTAATCGGAGGCTTAACAACTTCAACTCTGATGACCCTGTTTGTTGTTCCTGTAGTTTACACACTGTTCGATGACCTCACTGAGTACCTGCGCCGGAAGCGCGGACTGGATACAGTGCAGTTGCCTGCCGCGCCTGTAGAGCAGGGGGCCGCAACTGCCCGAGATGCCGAGAGTGAATGAGAGCCAGACTATGAACCTACAAGTACTGACCGGTGAGCCTGACGGTAATGGGCTCGAAAGTGATCAAACTGAAACGGTAGAAGAGCTTCATGAACAGGCACTTCAGCTGGAGAGCTTGCTTCCAGTTCTGCTGCGTAAACTGTTTACGCTCGTGCCAGAACACCCCTCTGCGGATGTGCCCGTAGCACAACTGAGAACCTGCAGCATTCTGCAATTTGGGCCCCGCACAATGACATCTTTGAGTGATGAACTTGGCATTTCGCTGAGTGCCATGACGCAAATTGCAGATCGCATGGAGCGAACGGGCATTGTGGAGCGCGTGATGATCCGCGAAGACCGGCGCCAGCGGCTGCTGCAACTCAGTGAACGTGGCAACGAGATGATGCGCACCCGCAAACAGATCCGGATTCAACAGGCGGCAGAAGCTCTCGGCATTATTGAAGATGTGGAGCGAGCCGAACTACTCCGGCTGCTAAATGTGCTGCTGGGTGCCGCCGCTTCCATCAGCCCGGACATTCGGCCGCGCACTGCTGGCGAAGACGTAAATCATGACGTGGATGGGAAGGGTTAGATTATCAATGTTCCTTTTGCGCGTTTCAGAGTACGGCTGCACGCTTAATACGCGGCGTGGTACGGCCGGTTACATTCTCGCCGCACTGCTGCTTGGCGCCTCTGCAGGGGCACAGCAAACTCAGCCGGTTACTCCGCGAACGGTGCCAACCGAAGTGCCTCCTCCCGTTAAGAATGCCACCGTTCCACTGCCAGGCGATATTGCAGCCCGCCCATTAACTGCTGCCGAGGCCGCCCGTATTGCCGTAGCCAAACAACCTAGCATGGAGGCAGCGAGGCAGGCCATTGAGGCCGCGAAGGCGCGCACTCAACAAACACGCGCCGGTGCACTCCCATCGGTGGTGGTTGCGGGCCAGTACAACGATGTCGAGTCTCTCAACACGGTTAATGGAGTAAGCTCCGTGGCTGCTGGCTCCCCGGTTGCACCCGGGTATGCGGCAACCGCAACCGTACGGCAACTGCTCTTCGATTTCGCGCATACCAGAAATCTTGTACTTCAATCCTCACTCCTGGAAAAGTCTGCACAGGATAGCCTGCTTCGCGTGCGATACGATCTGGTTTATCAAACGCAGCAGGCCTTTTACCAGTACTCTGTTGCCCTTGCGAACCTGAATATCTCTGAGCAGAGCCTTGCAAGCCGCCGCAAACAGCTGGCGCTGGCTCAGGCACGCCTTAAGGCTGGCTTTGGGCTCCCAAGCGATGTGGCCCGCGCCGAAACAAGCAGTGCTCAGGGAGTTGCCTCCCTGATATCAGCACGAAACATTGCCGATTCTGCACGAATTAACCTGGCGCTTATCATGGCAGTGGATCCGCGAACACCGCTGACCATTGATACCGCAGATGCGCCGCCGGTAGCTGGAACAGATGTGAACCGCATGGTTGCAGATGCCCTGGCACGCCGCCCGGAAGTGTTGATTGCTGAAGACAACATCCGAAGTGCAAAGTACGGAGTAAAGGCTGCCCGCAGCACAAATGCGCCGGTTGTATCTGCAAACGTTGAGGTGTCTTCCCGTGGTAGCAATTTTCCGCCTGGCGCTGATACATTTGTTGTTGGCGTATCGGTAAGTTGGAACCCCTTTGATGGTGGCTTTACGCCGGGCAAGGTGAATGAGGCGAGAGCAAATCAGGCTTCAGCTGTGGCAACACGAGAAAGCGTTAAACTGGGTGTAATTGCCGATGTTAGTATTACCTATTCGGCAATGCGCACCGCAGAGCAGCGCTTTACTGCTGCAACCAATGAGGTTGCCAATGCCCGCGAGTTGCTGAGAATTGCAGAAGGCAGGTTTGCATCTGGCCTTGGGATATTTCTGGATATAGTAGATGCAGAGACAGCCCTGGAAAATGCCGAAAGTGATCTAACTTCGGCGCAACTCAATGCCAACGTAGCTCGTGCAGCGCTGGCGCATGCAGTTGGTATGCCGCTCTAAGGCTGCCGTTCTGGTACGGGGAAAATAGTATGACATCCACGGCACCGTTAGCATCTGCACGGTGCCGTTGGTATTTAGCAGCAATCGAGAATTGTACAAGGTTACCGTGAAGTAGAATAGTGTGTGCAGTTTCGGATATCTTTGCTTTTACCTCCGAAACACATTCCTAACCGATGTCAGCCCACCTGGCCCAGGGAGTTCTGCCAGTGGCAGCCCTTATAGCCGGCGTTGCTTAACAGGAGAAACCATGTCTCAAGCAGGTTATTACCGATTTCCAACTATCCATGGCGATACCATTGTTTTTGTTGCGGAGGATGACCTCTGGTCTGTGCCCGTGGCAGGCGGCCGTGCCCAGCGCATTACTGCAAATGTCGGCACGTTTAGCTACCCTTACTTCTCTCCGGATGGCGCACTGCTGGCGTTTACTGGCCGAGATGAGGGCCACACCGAAGTTTATGTTATGGATGCCACTGGCGGCCCTGTGCGCAGGCTAACGTACCTGGGCGTTACTTCAACCGTTATTGGTTGGAGTGCAGACGGATCCAGTATTCTGTTCTCCAGCGACCACGAGCAGCCAATCGATCGGATTGGTGCGGCATATGCGATCTCTCCGGATGGTGGCATGCCCGTTAAGCTGCCTATTGGCCCTGCGGTTAGCATCTCGGTGGCATCTGGCGGGCGAACGGTTATTGGCCGAAATAACAACGACCCCGCACGTTGGAAGCGCTATAAAGGTGGCACAGCTGGGGACATATGGGTAGATGCCGCAGGCGCTGGTCAGTTTAGCAGATTGCTAACCCTCAACGGCAACATTGGCAGGCCGATGTGGGTTGGCGACCGGATCTACTTCCTTTCGGATCACGAGGGCGTTGCCAATATTTACTCCTGCACCCCAGATGGCCAGGACGTAACTCAGCACACTTTTCAGAAAGATTACTTCGCCCGTTTCCCATCGTCGGATGGCAAACGTATTGTTTATCATGCCGGGGCAGAACTCTACGTTCTGGATACCGAAACAGGGGAAACAAGCCATGTTTCCGTGCAGTACGGCAGTAGTTTTCCGCAGCGCCAGCGTAAATTTGTGGAGGCTGGGAAGTACCTGCAATCGTACAGCCTCTCACCAAAAGGCGATGCGTTGGCGATTACAGCGCGTGGCAAGGGTTTTGCATTGCCTCTTTGGAGCGGCCCCGTACAGCAGCTCGATGCGGACTATGATGGCCCGCAGCGCTTGCGCCTCACCAGTTACCTCAGCGATGGCAAACGCATCATAAGCATCTCGGACCGCACCGGGGAAGAGGCTTTTGAGATCACCACAGCCTCGAATGCAGCGGTAACAGACAGGCTGGAAGGCCTGGATATCGGCAAGCCGCTGGCACTGAAGGCATCTCCTACGGCCGATCTGGTAGCTTTTAGCAATCACCGCAACCAGCTCACTATTCTGGATGTAACCAAACGTGAGCTCCGGCTTGTAGATGAAAGTGCATTCGCCGCGATTGGTGGCTTTGACTGGTCTCCCGATGGCAAGTGGATTGCATACGGCTTTACTGGAACTCAGAATACAGCGTGCATTAAGCTTTACAATCTGGATACTGAAGAGAAGGTAGAAGTAACGCGCCCATTGCTGCATGATAGCGATCCGGCTTTTGATCCGGATGGCAAGTATCTGTACTTTATCGGTGCGCGTGAACTTAACCCGGTTTACGATAGCTTGCAATTTGATCTGAGCTTTCCCAAAGGCTCACGCCCGTATCTCATCACATTGCAGGCTGGTTTGCCAGATCCATTCAAAACAGTAGACGCCGGCACGGTTTCAGAACCAGCCAAACCTGCAACGCCAAAAGCATCTTCCGACGAGCTATCTGCAGACGCTGAGGGCGCCAGTGAGGCCACTGCTCCTGCCGCTCAAGAACCAGCGGCAGCATCTGTCAAATTTAAGATAGATCTTGATGGGATTGCGGATAGGGTAGTTGCCTTCCCCGTACCAGAAGGCATCTATGCCCAGGTTGCAGGTATCCCCGGCAAAGCGCTATACACCAACTTCCCGGTCGAGGGCGCGATAAAGCAGCCCGGGCAAGATGAGGTCGGGCGCGGAACGCTTGAGTGCTACGACTTTAAAGAACAGAAAGCGGAAGCGCTTGCAGCGCGTGTGTTTGACTTTGCGGTGAGTGCCGATTCTAAGTTCTTGATTTACAGAACCCTGCGCAGGCTGCGGGTTATACCGGCAGGATCCAAACCAGATGATAAGGGCACGGAAGCGGGCAAGAAATCTGGTTGGGTTGATCTCAGCCGCGTTAAGGTATCTGTAAACCCTGCAACCGAATGGGAGCAGATGGCACGCGAAGCGTGGCGTTTGCAGCGAGATAACTTCTGGACCGCGGATATGTCTGGCATAGACTGGGTTGCTGTTTGGAAGAAGTACTCACCGCTTATTGCTCGCGTGGGCTGCCGTGGCGAATTCTCGGATTTGATGTGGGAACTGCAGGGAGAGCTCGGCACCTCTCACGCATATGAAATGGGCGGCGATTACCGGCCAGAACCAACCTATCCGCAGGGATTTCTTGGCGCAGATATCGCTGCATCGATAAATGCTGAAAACGGTGAAACACACTACTACGTTGCACGCATACTCCGGGGTGATGCGGGAGATGAGCGCCGAAGCAGCCCGCTGCTGTCGCCGGGCGTTAACGGTAAAGATGGCGATTTACTGCTTGAAATCAATGGCAGAAAGCTATCCAAAACACTTTCACCGTATGCTGCCCTCACAAACCTGGCAAAACAGCAGGTTTCTGTTAAGCTGCAAACACAAGGTGAAGAGCCTCGCACCGTTACGCTTACCACCCTTGCTTCTGAAACGGCCCTGCGCTACCGTGATTGGGTGGAGGCAAACCGCAAGTTTGTTCACGAGGCAACTTGTGGCCGAGTAGGATATGTGCATGTGCCGGATATGGGAGCAAACGGCTTCGCGGAATTCCACCGGCTCTACCTTGCTGAAACCGATCGGGATGCCATGGTCGTTGACGTGCGCTTTAACCGTGGTGGGCATGTTTCACAGTTGCTCATCGAAAAACTCAACCGCAAGCGCATTGCCTACGATATCCCGCGTTGGTCGCAGCCAGAGCCCTATCCCTCGAGCAGTGTAGCAGGCCCAATTGTTGCGCTCACAAACCAGCACGCAGGCTCGGATGGCGATATTTTCAGCCATGTGTTCAAGCTCATGAAGCTCGGAACACTCATTGGCAAGCGTACCTGGGGCGGAGTGATTGGGATCTGGCCAAGGCATCCCCTGGCAGATGGCGCGGTAACAACCCAGCCCGAGTTCTCGTTCTGGTTCAAAGATGTGGGCTGGGGAGTAGAGAACTACGGTACGGATCCTGATATCGATATCGATATCGCACCGCAGGATTACGCCTGTGGCTACGATCCACAGATGGCGAAGGCGATAGAAGTTATTCTGGCGGAACTGGATGCAAACCCGGTTGTGAAGCCCGCATTCGACAATCGGCCGAACCTTGCGCTTCCGTGGCAGGAATAGTCTGTTATTTTTTGCCAGGTACGCTTTGCAGAACGACCCACCGGGGATACCGGTGGGTTGTTCTGTGAGTGGATTCTGTGCTGCGCCTTCGGCGCGGGGTTGGGTTGGGTTTTCTCTTTTTCTGTTTGTGCTGTTTGATTTCTATTTGTGAGGGCCAGCCCGTTTCTGTTTTCTATCTGGTTTGCAGAGATAGTCTTCTTTAAGTGGGGCCAGCCCCACACCCCGCTAAGAGAGCCTCATGCCGGCCCTCTTAGGATCTCCCGTGCAAATTCCACCCTACTCTGTAGTTGGCCCTCGCCTTGGCTCCCTCGCACGCTCGGGCGGCCAGGGAACCCTGCAACGAGCAGGGAACCTGGGCCTCCGCTTCCTCCCACCGTCTT
>CAIONQ010000147.1 GCA_903859705.1 uncultured Chthonomonas sp. | reverse complement strand
GTAATTACAGCCACCTCTGAGGGCTCAGAGGTGGTTATCTTCTCAAGTTTGGGACTCAGATCCCCACACGGTCGCAGTAAACGGCGCCCTTATTGCAACGCGAAGCGCCCAAACTTGCCCCAACCCCGCGCGGAACGCACGCCCCACATCCATCAGAAGTTGCTAACTAACTTCCTCGCCAGGCACAGGGAACCAACCTTCCGGCAGGTGCTGCATTGTTCCCCTGTTCCCCCGGTTCCCTATTTCCCCCGTTCCCTTGACTTTCCATCCCCTAAACCCGCGCCGAAGGTGCTCCTCCCCTACCCCGAATAAACCGGATTGTCGGCGTATCCACAAACCTGTAGAAACATGATGCACACGCCAAAATAAACGGGGTTGCCACTACTGTGAGCGCGATAAACTGATAAACTGGCGCAAGAGGGAGGTGGTGGATCAACAGTATCCACACCACCTGGATTAGCGGTGCATGGATAAGGTAGATGCAGTACGCCCTCACACCAATCCAGTTCATAATGGGCGTAGTGAGTATCCTCCGCAATTGTGCCCCACCGGAGCCTGTTACCAGCACAAAGAGCGATGCCAGAACTACACACTCGGTGTACTCAATTACGATTTGCCTGGCGGCTAAGGCAGAAATCAGCCCCGCCGGCACGATAATCACCGGCCACCACTTGCCGTTGAAGGCGCGAATTTTGCGCCAATTTGGTTCTGATTTATCAATGTTAAAGGCGATATCTGCAGTTAAAATGCCCATACAAAACAGCGGATAGTATTCAAGCCGGGTGCCTTCCCATGCCGTGTTTATAAGGGAGTGCGAAAGCGGCAGAAACAGCGCCAGACTCGCCAAAAATAATCGTAAGCTCCCAATTCTGGCCCTCAGCAGTATCAATAATGGAAACAGCAAACACATTTTGGTTTCTATTGCCATGGTCCACAGGGCATGGTTTATCTGATCCGGATTGCGTACATCGTGCATCATCACCAGATGAGACATCAGGCCAGCAGGTGTAACTGGCACTGATTTATCCCAGTGGGTGCCTGTGGGGTGCCCAATCAAAATGACAATGAGCGCCAGCGATAGCAGTATGGCCACGTAGTAGGGCGCAAGAAGCCTCACAAGCCGAGAAAAATAGAACTTACGCAAGCCGCGGTTTAACCTGCCGCCATTGTTAATAACAGGAATGCTGAGTACAAAGCCACTTAATAGAAAGAACAACGCCGGCGGGCTGGGGTGATCGGTGGTCCACTTCAGCCCACGCGAAACCCCGCTGAGTTTTATATGCCGAACATACACCGGCCAAATCTGCATTACCAGGTGATCCCACACTACGGCGAGGGCAAGAATCGCACGCACACCATCGATCGAAGCCAATCTTGCAGGTGCTGGCCTCTGCTCATCTGCAGCGATGAGAACAGCGGTTGAACTACCCAGTGTCGCATGCGCCGTTATATCTGCATTCATCTGGTTGCTCTTTGTTATGGAATTAGGTTTGAATTTGGCACCCGGGGAATAAACGCGGTGAACAAAAACCCCATGAGAGTCAGTGCGGCAAACACACAAGAGAAATAGTTTGTAAGCCACTAATAAAAGTAAGTGCTGGCAATGGCGTATGTGTGCATTCTGCTCGGAATACCCATACAAAATACCAATCCACAAATATACTCGCCGCAGCTCGCTCTTTCTTGCTCACAAACAGGCAGTTCTCAAACGTAAATAAACCGGTAAGGTAGAATAGTTAACTGCCGCGATTAGAATGCGAATCGATGGGGATGGCGCACATCTAAGGCGGCGCAGAGGGGATTGGTGATAGCATGGGATTCAGTTCGATTGAAGCCGCCATTGAAGACATCCGAAACGGCAAAATCATAATTGTTGTGGACGATGAAGATCGGGAGAATGAAGGCGACTTCATTGTGGCCGCCGAGAAGTGCACTCCGGAAGCCATGAACTTTATCATTAAACATGGCCGGGGAATCCCATGCGTTTCTGCAACCGCCGAAAGGCTGGATCAACTTCAGATTCCCATGATGGTGAAGAACAACACCGCCCGCCTTGGTACTGCCATGGGCGAAATGGTGGATGCACTCAAAGGCACCACCACGGGCATCTCCGCTTTCGATAGGGCATTAACAGTGCGCGTGTTTGTGGATGACGAAGCACGCCCGGACGACCTTGCCCACCCGGGACATATTATTCCGCTCCGTGCCGAAGATGGCGGCGTGCTGAAACGTGCTGGCCATACAGAAGCAACCGTAGACCTGGCGCGCCTTGCGGGCCTCAAGCCATGCGGTGTTTTGTGCGAAATTGTTGGCGAAGATGGCACCATGGCCCGCATTCCGGAACTTGAGAAGGTTGCCGAAGAGTTTGGCCTTAAGATGATAACCGTGGCGGATCTCATTAAATACCGCCGCCACACCGAGCGCCTGATAGACCGCGTTGCAGTAACCAACCTGCCCACTGCACGCTATGGCGATTTTAAGGTGTACGCTTACGATGCGAGCGTGGAACCAAACCACGCGGTTGCCCTGGTTAAGGGCGATCTTTCTAATGGGGAACCCGCACTGGTGCGTGTGCACTCCTCTTGCTTTACAGGAGATCTGCTGGATTCACTGAAATGTGATTGCGGAGGCCAGCTGCACCTTGCCCTGCAGCAGATTTCGGATGCTGGCCGTGGAGCCCTTATCTACCTGGAACAAGAAGGGCGCGGCATTGGCCTGATAAACAAGCTGCGCGCATACGAACTTCAGGAAAAGGGCGCCGATACCATTCAAGCCAACGAGATGCTTGGATTTAAAGCCGACCTGCGCGATTACGGCATTGGCGCACAGGTGATGGCAGATTTGGGCCTGAAGAAGATTAGATTTATGACCAACAACCCCAAAAAGGTTGCCGGGCTAGAAGGCTATGGCCTGGAAATTGTTGAGTGGGTTAAGCTGCAAGTGCCTGCCAACGAGCATAACCTGCGCTACCTCAAAACCAAAGCCGAAAAGATGGGACACCTGCTTACCGAGATCGCCAGCGATTTGCCGCAGGACCCACCCAAAGACTGACATCCGACATTTAAAAGGACCGAAATGGCTGAAAACAGAGTGGAAGGCGGCCTGAATGCCGCAGGACTTAAGATTGGCATTGTGGTGAGCCGCTGGAACGAGTTCATTACAAAGGCCCTGCTAGAAGGCGCGCTAGATGCCCTGCGCCGCCATGGCGCCGCCGAGGCAGATATAACGGTTGCGCACGTACCCGGTAGCTTTGAAATACCGGTTGCCGTGCAGGCAATGGCCTGCAGCCGCAAGTACGATGGCATTGTTGCGCTTGGCGCGGTGATCCGGGGTGCCACCACCCACTATGATCACATTGCCGGGGCCGTAACCTCTGGCATCTCCAGCGTTATGATGCAGACCGGAGTGCCCGTTGCATTTGGCGTTATAACCACCGAAAGCATAGAGCAGGCCATAGAACGAGCCGGCTCCAAAGCCGGAAACAAGGGTGCCGAAGCGGCCATAGTGGCCGTGGAAATGGCAAGCCTGCTAAAGCAGCTGCGCGCCTGAACCTGAAACTGCTGCCAGTACTGGATCGGAGCCAATAGTTGCTGAAAAAGAAATCGGTGGGGCCCATCGTTATTTTCATCACCGGTCTTTGCCTTGGTGCGGTAACGCTGCGGGTGCTTACACACCCGTATGCCCCCCTGCCAGAAGCAAAGAAGCGCGCCCTTTCCGTGCTGGATAGGCCAGCCATTGGCACTGAAGTTGGCGATAACCGCATTGTAAATGCCGTTAAGCATATTGAACCAGCCGTGGTAAACATCGATACAGTTGGCCGCGCATCTCAGGATGATATGGCGGGCTCGATGTTTGTTGAGCCAGAAGTGCGAGGCAAAGGCTCCGGCGTTATCATAACTGCGGATGGCTACATTGTTACCAACAACCACGTAATTGATGGTGCCAAACGGATTCGCGTTACGCTCCCAAGCGGTGCCTGGTACTACGCGCATCTTATTGGCTCGGACCCAATCAACGACCTGGCAGTGGTGCGTGTAGATGCCTCCGGCCTGCCTGTTGCTGAACTGGGCGATTCTGACAGGCTGCAGGTTGGCGAATGGTCGATTGCCGTTGGCAACCCTCTCGGCCTGGGATCCACCACCACCCTGGGCGTAATATCTGCCCTCAACCGGCACAACCTTCAGGTAGAAGAAGGCCGAAGTATTGATGGTGCAATCCAAACCGATGCGGCCATAAACCGTGGTAACTCCGGCGGTGCTCTGGCAAACATCAATGGTCAGCTTATAGGCATTAACACGGCCATCCTCAGCTCCGGCCCCAACGGGGGAAGCATTGGCCTGGGCTTTGCGTTGCCTGTAAACACCGTGCGGCGCGTTGCACGCGAAATAATTGTGGATGGCAAAGCACACTCATTGCCACGTAGCCGGCCCTGGCTGGGAATACGATATGGAACAGTGCCCACCTCCGTAATCTCCTCCATGCATCTGCCGGCCGAACGCGGCATCCTGGTTACCCGCGTGTTTCCGGGCAGCCCCGCCAGCGCATCCGGTGTGCTTCAGAACGATGTAATTCTTTCAATCGATGGCAAACCCATTGGGGATGAGCGCGATGTGCAGGAAGCGATTCAGCAAACCAGCATTGGCGACAAATGCATAGTGCATGTTGCAAGGCCCTCTTCGCGAACAGAGCTGGATATCCCGGTGATTATACGGGCACGCCCCACTGCACTGGATAATTAACCAAATAGCGCCGATGGCGGGCGTCATTTGGTTTGACAAACTCCGTATACGCTGTGTAGAATCGAAGCGTATCGCCCCTTTTAGCCGTGCGCAATCTCAGCTATTGGCAATTTTTCACAGGTCACACAATACAATGGTGTGCGCCGCCCGCAGAACTGCTGCAGGGCGCGCTGCAGGAGTTTCTATTTATGCGAACGTTTCTCGCACTTTTGGGCCTTGTTGGCCTGGCGATTCTGGTAAGCATGGGTGCCAGCAAATTGCACCCGGGCGGCGATTTGCCCCCGGCTGAACTTGAGCTGGAAAAAGAGAGAGCCGCAAAAGAGAAAGACGAGGCTCATATGGAACAAATGAAGGCCTCTCTTGATAAATCTGGCGATGCGTTTGAAAAGGTAAAGGCTGCTGGCGTTGTAAAAGGTACCCTCACCTTTATGGGCAAGAAGCCGATGCAGGTAGAGTTCTACCCATCTGCAGCACCGCAAACAGTGGAGCACTTTACCGCCCTGATAAAGAAGAACTTCTATACGGGAGTTAAAATCCATCGGTATGAGAACAAGGGCCTCAACCTGGTACAGATGGGCGACCCGGAAACCATCAATGCAGATCCAACTACGTTCAGCACCAAGAACGTAGGTACTCACGGCTCTGGCACCGGTTTTGTTCCGCTGGAGATCAAGCTGCCGCACGATAAGTACTCCATTGGGCTGGCACGCTCTGCTCAGGAAAACACCGGCGATTCTCAGTTCTACATCAACACGGAATCCAACCATGGCCTGGATGGAAACTACTGCATATTCGGCAGGATTGTATCCAACCAGGATCAGCTAAACGATCTGCGTGTAGGCGATCGCATTATCAACTTCACGATTCCGTAAAACTGCGAGCGCATTAGATGACCCGTTTCCCGCTAAAACACATCACTCTGATCTCTATTTCGGCAACGGCAGCCCTGCTGCCGATTTGCTCTGGCGCACAACGCCGGGCGCAAACGCACACGCCGCCAGCACCGCCGCCACGTGTGCGCATAGAAATTGAGAAGCGTGGTGTGGTTATTGCTGAGCTGTTTCGGCAAAAAACGCCCAAAACTACAGCCCACTTTATCGCCCTGGTAAAGCGCCACTTCTACGATCATGTGCTGTTTCATAGCGTAGTAAAGGGGTTCATGGCATCAACAGGAGATCCCAAAAGCAAATCCTTTAACGGCGCAAAACTGGCGGGACTTTCTGAACTGCAGATAGCAGAAAAGTACGCTCTGGGCGCAGGGAGCTCTGGCTCTACAGTACCACTGGAACCGGGATACGATCACGATAGAGGCACGCTGGGCCTACAGCACCCGCGCGCCAACATTGATGCAGGCGATTGTGTGTTCTTCTTTAATCTCACCGATAATCAGGAGAACTACGGCGCTTACACGGCATTCGGCAAGGTAATCTCCGGCCTGAGTGTTCTGGATAAGATCAATCAGGGCGATAGAATAACCTCCATTAGAATCGTAACAAGCGAGGCCGAGCTGGAAGTTAAGGGCACGCGCGGCAAAGTGCTTCGGTAAAAGGCCTTGCGGCCGCGCACGGCCACTGCGCGGCCCACGTTCTTGCCCCCGAGTTATGCTAATGGATGGATGCATGCATGGACCTATTTGATGAAGAACATGCCGACCCATTTATGAGGCCATCCTCCACGGGCGATCCCGGTGCCCCACTTGCCGCGCGTATGCGCCCCCGAACCCTGGAAGAGTATGCCGGGCAAGAATCTTTGGTTGGCCCGGGAACACTTTTGCGCCGTGCCATTGAAAACGACCACATCACCTCGCTGATTTTGTGGGGGCCACCCGGCAGCGGCAAATCTACCCTGGCCCAGATTATCGCCAACTCTACGCGCGCGCACTTTGAAAACTATAGCGCCGTAACCAGCGGGGTTGCAGATATTCGGCAGGTGATTGCCGCCGCAAAAGAACGCCGCACCAAATTCCGCAAGAAAACCATTCTGTTTGTAGATGAGATTCATAGGTGGAATAAAGCCCAGCAGGATGCCCTTCTGCCCCATGTAGAGGATGGCACCGTTGCCCTGATAGGCGCCACTACAGAAAACCCCTACTTTGAAGTAAATGCACCCTTGCTATCCCGCTCACGCCTGTTTCGGCTGGAGAAGCTCACCGATGAGGCCATTAGAGACCTGTTGCTGCGTGCTCTGAACGATGAGGAGCGCGGGCTTGGCGGCAAGGGGTTAACGGCGGATACCGAGGCGCTAGATCACCTGGCAGCGATTGCCGGCGGCGATGCACGTTCGGCACTGGGAGCCCTGGAATCGGCGGCGCTTGCAGCCGTGCCAGACGAAGAGGGCAACCAACGCATTACACTTGTTCTGGCCGAAGAGGCCGCACAGGAACGCCAGCTTGGCTACGACAAAACCGGCGATGAGCATTACGATACCATCTCCGCATTTATCAAATCTCTGCGAGGTTCAGACCCGGATGCGGCTTTGTACTGGCTTGCAAAGATGCTGCTTGCGGGGGAAGACATTAAGTTTATTGCCCGCCGCCTGGTGATACTTGCCAGTGAAGACATTGGCAATGCAGACCCCATGGCGCTGGTGCTGGCAAATGCGGCTGCGCAGGCCGTGATGTTTGTTGGCCTGCCAGAGGCACAGCTTACCTTAAGCCAGACGGTTATTTACCTGGCGGCCGCTTCCAAAAGCAACACTGCAACGGTGGCCATTGGCCGCGCCATGGAAGAGGTAAAGAACAATGGCGTGCAGCGCGTACCCCTGCATTTGCGATCTGCGGCGTATGCTGGCGGCAAAAAGATGGGGCACGGCAAAGACTACCTGTACCCCCACGATTTTCCTGGCAACTGGGTAGAGCAAAGCTACTTGCCGGAGGGAGTAAAGGGCCTGCCGTTTTATGAACCCGGCGAAGAGGGTGCCGAATCCCGCATTAAGAAGCGCATGGAGGCCAGAACTGCTGAGCCAACAAAGCTAGAGACAGAATAGTGTTTATAGGGCACACGGTTTTAGCGTGCCGCCCACCACTCCAGCAGCATCTGTGCTGCACCCTCCACATCGGTTTGCTGCAACCTGCCATCAATTACGGCATTGGTAAGCATCTCTTTTGCCTGCTTTAAGTGTAGCCCCGGCCCCGTGCCGGTAAGGCGCATAATCTCATCCCCATTCAATGGGCTATCGATGGTAACGGCGCTGATAAGGGCCCGCACCCTGGCCTGCAGGGCCTCCAGATCCGGCCTCTTTTCCTCTGGCATCTGTGTGGCGGCGGTATCGCAGCCTGTTACAACAAACAGCGAATCCAGCACGCCATGCGTATCACGAATCATGCGGCGCACAGCAGGGTCATCCCACTCTGGCCGGTACTCCCCAAGGCGCATGTGCTGTTTAACAATCGCTACCGTATCTCGAATTTCATCATTGCTGAACTTAAGCCGATTCATGATGGTTCTCACCATCTCTGCCCCCACCCCCGGGTGGCCGTAGAAGTGCACACCGGCCGCATCTTCGGTGCGGGTGGGCGGTTTGCCAATATCGTGCCATAACAGGCCCAGCCTGGCTTCCAGCGGCGCACTTGCCGGCAAAGATTCCAGTGCAAGCAGCGTGTGCTGCCACACATCATGCTGGTGCCAGCTGCCCTGCGTGCAACCTATCATGGGAAGCATCTCTGGCAGAAACATCTCCATTAAACCGCTGCTGAGCAGCAGCTCCATCCCCTTACGAAAACGTGGCCCCGGCAGCAGGGCAATCTTATCAAACTCTTCTCGAATACGCTCAAAAGCGATTTGCGGCGGAGCCAGCCTCCGCGCCTCCCGCTGAATAGAGGCCCAGGTATTCGCCTCAATTTCAAACTCAAAGCGTGCGGCGAAACGCACGGCACGCAGCATTCTTAACGGATCATCAAAAAACGTTACCTGCGGCTCTACCGGCGTACGGATAATACCACTCAACAGATCGCGCATTCCCCTGCCAGTGATATCCAGCAATTCGCCGCTATGCAGGTTTTCTGCCAGGGTGTTAATGGTAAAATCCCGCCGAAAAATATCCTCTTCCAGCGTGCCGGGCACCACATCTGGCTTGCGAGAATCGGGAGTGTAACTCTCAGAGCGTGCCGTTACCAGCTCTACATCTACGCCGGTGCCACCCGCGCAGGCAATATGAATCATAGCGGTACCGAACCGGGGATACAAAACCGGGTAGTGCGTAGAGAGGCCACGGTGAAACAGAAACTCCGCCAGCTCTACCGCGCTTCCCACCAACACAAGGTCCAGATCGGCACCGTGCGGCAGGCCCAGCGCCCTATCTCGCAGAGCCCCCCCAACAAGGTACAGGTTGCCTTCATACCGGGTGCCACGCGTTGCCTCACGAAGGCGATGAAGCGCCTCATTAGAAACAGTATTTTCGCTGGAAAACTCTGCAAAGCTCATGTCACAAGTATACGGGCTGGGGTAACAAGGGGTCAAGCCAACCCAAAAACGCATACAGGCGGGCGCCCGTAAACCGAGCGCCCGCCTGTATGCTTGTGTAAACCCACGAGTGTTTACTGTTGTGGGCGAGCCGCCAGCGTTGCGGTAAGCGTTAAGACCTCGGCACCGCGCTTAACCTTAAGCTGCACCACATCGCCCGGTTTGTGATCCTGCAGGGCATACGTGTAATCATTCACGTTGCGGATGGTTCTATCTCCGAACTTGATGATGATATCGCCGGGCAACAGTCCGGCCTTTGCCGAGGGGCTGCCAGCACGCACTGCGTTTAGCTGAACGCCCTCTACCTGTGCTGCATAATCTGGCACAGAGCCAAAGTAAACCCCAAAGCCACCTCGAGATTGTGTTGCCTTCTCGGCCTTGTGGTAAACAGGGCGTGCCGCCGTATCGGCAATCTGTTGTGCGCACTTCGCAACTAGCGTAAGCACCTTTGCCTCACCTTCGCAGTTGATTTTATCAACTGTATCAGTGGGAGTGTGGTAATCGGCATGCGTGCCAGTAAAGAAAAACAGCACGGGAATCTGATGATTATCAAACGACTCGTGATCGCTGCCGCCGCCAAAATCGCCGCCGCTTTTTGCAATATTCAGGCCCAGGCCCACATTCTGCTCATTGAGTAATGCGGTGAAGGTGGGCGCCGATTCAATACCTATGATGGTGAGCTTATCTTCACGCAGCCTACCAATCATATCCATGTTGAGCATAGCTACCGTGTTTTCCAGCGGAATGATTGGATGCTTAACATACCACTCTGAGCCGTAAAGGCCCAGCTCTTCGCCAGTGAAGCAGATGAACACCATGGAGCGCTTTGGCCGGGGACCGCCCGGTTTGCCGCCATGCCCAAAGTAGCGCGCCAGCTCCATAACGCCGGTAGCGCCAGAGGCGTTGTCATCGGCACCGTGGTGTACAGCAGGCCCCTCTTCGCGGGAGAGCGAATACGGGCTGCCCATGCCAAGGTGATCCATGTGCCCGCCAACCACTACTACCTGATCTTTCAGAGCGGGGTCGGAGCCTTCCACCATGCCAACAATGTTGGCTGTGGTGCGTGTAATCTTCTGAATATCGGCATACAGCTTAACATTAAGCGGGAGCGCCGTAGCGCCAATTTTGCCACCCGTTGTGGCTGCGGGCAGGGCAGATGCACCAGCTTTTGCCAGCAGGCCTTCTGCAAAACTGCGGCTGAGTCGAAGCACTGGCACGGCAGAATCATCGTTCTGCCTGTACTCAAAGCGCGTTGCCTTAAGCTCCGTATCCTTGGGGTTGTATACCAAAATGGCTTTTACACCCAGATCAAAGGCTGCTGAGGCTTTTCGAAACAGCGAACCATAGGCATATGTGGCCTCGTGTGGGTTCTCGGTGGGGGCTCCGCCCAGAATCAGGATTACTTTGCCCTTAACATCAATACCGGCAAAATCATCATGCCCTGCTGCAGGTGCGTGGATGCCGTAGCCCGCAAACACAACCTGCCCTTCGGCATGGCCGAACCCAGAGATGCCTGCCGGAATAAAATCTGTGCCAGATTTGGCTGCCGTTCCCGGGCCACTCTGCGCTTTTACTATCAGGCTGGACTTTGTGCCGACCTGGTGCCCGGCGAGAAACGTAAATGGCTGGTAGAAACCAGAAGCGTCCACCGATGCGGCAGCGTCATTCTGAGCCCCGGTGCCCAGCGGTTTCAGGCCGCTCCTGGCAAACTCGCGGGCAATAAACTGCGCCGCATCGCGGTTACCCTGCTCGCCCGTATCTCGGCCCTTCAGCTTATCGGAGGCGAGATACGCAATTTCATTATAGATAGACTTAGGCGAGAACGACGGTGCCTGTGCGCTTGCCGGTGGCCCCAGCAGCGTGCAAACGGCAAGCGTTGCCGCCAGCCCCGGTAATCTCAGCCTGGCAAATGTGTTATTCATTGTCACCTCAAATAGAATGGTTCTGCACATAGTGTTACGAGTGTCAGAACGCAGGGAGTTTTGTAATGTACGCATATTTTGCGGTAAGCAGGCTAGTTCGGCAACTCCAGCTCCCAGCTGGAAACCTGCTCCAGAAGCCGATACGCTGTCATATCCAGATGCACAGGAGTTACCGAGATGCGAGATGCCAGCACGGCATGCACATCAGAGCCCGGATCGGGTTCATCCTCACGCAGGCTGCCCCCCAGCCAGTAGTAGGGCTTGCCAGTAGGATCATCTCTTTTTTCGATGCGATCCACATACTCTCGCCGGCCCTGATGTGTTACTTCCACACCGCTCAGTTCATGCCCGGCAACGGCCGGCACATTGACATTAAGCAGCGTGTGAATAGGCAGAGGGCTCTGCACCAGCTGATGCGCAAGCACAGCCCCAAACCGGGCAGCCGGCCCGAAATCGAAGGTTTCTGCACCGCCCTCCAGTGTAACCGAGATGGCGATAGAGGGCATCCCCAGAATGGCCCCTTCAATGGCGGCTGCCACAGTGCCGCTGTAGGTAAGATCCCAGCCCAGGTTGGCACCGGCATTTATGCCGGAAATCACCAGATCGCAGTCGCCGTTCATCACAGCATCCAGGCCAAGAGTAACACAATCCGAAGGTGTGCCACTACAGGCATATCCCCGAATACCACCAGCCACTTCGGTTTCTGTAATGCGCAGCGGTTTGTGGAGGGTTATGGCATGGCCGGCGGCGCTACGAGGGCGCTCGGGCGCAATCATGAATACTTCGGCATCTTTCGCAAGCGCCTGGTAGAGCGCGCGAATACCGGGGGCATGGATGCCATCATCATTTGTAAGCAGAATTTTCATTAGGTTGGAAACCGTTGCCAGCCACGCCTGGCCTGTGAAGGAGGCGGGAGGCTTTGTGGCGAATACGCAGTTAGAAGCCGAAACCGGAAAATTATCAATCCAGGTTTCATTTTGACACAAAAGTGAGGATCTCTCCGATGCCCGTCAAGATCGGCATGATGTCGTTTGCCCACATGCATGCAGGCAGCTATGCACACAGCATCTGCTCCCGCAACGATACTGAAATGGTTGGAATTGCCGATCATGACCCGGCCCGCACGGCCGCAATGGCGCAGCAGTTTAATACCAGAGCCTTTGAAAGCTATGAAGAACTGCTTAGCGCCCCGGGCCTGCAGGCGGTAGTGGTATGCTGCGAAAACATTAAGCATCGCGAGCTGGTTGAAATGGCAGCGGCCGCAGGCAAGCATGTGCTTTGCGAAAAGCCACTGGCAACCACCATTGCCGATGCCGAGGCAATGATCTCCGCATGCGAGAGCGCGGGCGTTCAGCTGATGACCGCTTTTCCTTGCAGATACAGCCCGGTTATGCAGCGCATGAAGGCTGTTCTGGATTCTGGCGAGGCGGGCAAGGTACTGGCGATTCGCGGTACCAACCGTGGCCGCAACCCGGGCGGCTGGTTTGTGCAGAAAGAGCTATCTGGCGGTGGCGCAACCATAGACCACACGGTGCACGTTACCGATTTGATGCGCTGGATTCTGAAAGACGAAGTTTCTGAAGTGTATGCCGAAATTAGCAACGGCATCAACCACCTGGATTTCGACGACGTTGGCTTCCTGAGCCTCACCTTTAAGCAGGGGGCGTTTGGCACGCTGGATGCAAGCTGGTCGAGGCCAAAATCGTTCCCAACATGGGGCGATGTTACCATGGAAGTGGTTACCGAAAACGGAACCCTCTCTATGGATATGTTTGCACAGAACCTGGTGCTGTATTCAGACAAAACTAACAGCGTATCCTGGCAGAACTGGGGCGGCAACATGGATGATGGCCTGATGGGAGCATTTGCGAAGGCTGTTGCCGAGGGCTCACCCGTGCCGATTACCGGAGTAGATGGGCTGCGTGCGGCTGAGGTTGCGCTGGCAGCGTACCAATCTGCGGAAATTAGCGCCCCTGTAAAACTCACTGCCTGAGTATTGGGCTTAATGCGATGAATGCAGGCTGCCGGGCAGAGTTCCCCGGCAGCCTTTATTTATTTTCTGTACCGATTCCCGCTGCAGAGCGTACCCAGGCATCGGAATCGTAACAAAGTTGATACAGTGTTCGGGCTACCTCATAGTTTGCCCTTGCTGCCGCCAGGCGTGCGGCGGCCATGGCGCGCAAACAGGCGGTGCCGCTGCGAGCGCAGTAGATAAGCTCGCGCCGATGTATTGGATCCAGGCGAACATCTGGCGGGGAGAGCAGCGCGGCCTGTAAGGCTGAAGGCAACTGCAATTGCAGGCACAAAGCTTCGGAGAGGTGCAGCCATGCCTGCCGGTTATCGCCGGCTGCAAATGATTTTGCAGCCCTGCGCATCCGCACCGAAACCGGGCCTTTATCAGCACCTACCCACTCTTCCAGGCATTCAGCAACTGCAGGCGTACCCACATGGCCACCTTCCTGCAACCGGGAAGCCTCAAACGCACAGCAGCGCATAAGTAGGCCAGCTAGCCGCCTTGCTTTTGGCAATGGGCTGCCAGTAGGCTGCAGTGTGGCTACATACGCCTGGTCGGCCTCTGCAATGGAAACACCCCTCACAAACGGGTTGACATTCACCCACGGTGTGGGCCGTTGCTCAACGCGAGGTGATACTTCGGGAGGCTCAGGCACAAATAAGATTGGAGTTTGGCTTACATAAAGAGAGAGGCGATTCGGGGAGGCGATTGCATACATGGTGGATTCTTGAATCGTTAACTCTATCCCAAGATCTTTGAGAGCAGGTATGCAAAACAGTTGCAGATCCGCAAAACGAGGCAAATTTCCGGAAGGCAGCAACGCTAGGCCGATCTCACCATATAGAATCGCCTTGGTAACAGCCAGGCGGCCGGTTGCAGGAACGTTATTCTCGGCATATTCTGCAAGCGATTCAAGCATGTGCTCCTCCCGGCGTAGTATATCCGATAACCGGTTACCGCCGTGGTAGCAGCGCATAATATGCGGACCAGTGGAGATACCTTGCGGTACAATACCGATTGCTGGAACATGTGGTATTCGCCACTCGTAGATACCTGCGGAAAGTATTCCGAGCTGAACAAGAAAGCTCACAATACAGCCATCACCAACGCTGGAGGACCATAACCATGTTCGAACTGCCCGCACTGCCATACGCTTATGAGGCACTGGAGCCTACAATCGATACCAAAACGATGCAGATTCACCACGATAAGCATCATCTGGCCTATGTAAACAACCTGAACGCCGCCCTTAAGGACTACCCGGAGTACTTTGAGAAGAGCATCGAAGAGATTGTAACCGGCCTTGGCAGCGTGCCAGAAGGTATTCGCGCAGCGGTGCGCAACAACGGTGGTGGCCACCTGAATCATACGCTGTTCTGGGAGATTATGGCCCCGGGCGGCCCCGCAGCCCCCACAGGTGAACTGGCAGCTGCCATTACAGCAGCATTTGGCGATCTGGATGCCCTTAAGGCAAAAGTAAACGAGGCCGGAACCAAGCGATTCGGCAGCGGCTGGGCATGGCTTGTTACCGATGCGGCAGGCACACTTACTGTGGTTAGCACCGCCAACCAGGATAACCCGCTTACCGATGGCCTAACCCCCATCCTGGGCATTGATGTGTGGGAGCATGCCTACTACCTGAACTACCAGAATCGCCGCCCAGATTACCTTTCCGCATGGTGGAGCGTAGTGAACTGGGATGTAGTGGCCGGGCTTTACACAGCTGCTAAGGGCTAATTGCTTCCTATAACCTAAAGCAAGAAATGGGGCAGGAGGGTTAACCCTCCTGCCCCATTTTTATTACGGTTGTTACTTTGTGGCCGCAGATGGCTGGCCAGCAGAACCGGCCTGTTCATCTGAACGTTCGCCAGCAGGGGGCGCCGTTTTTTGCTCAGGAGTAGAATCTCGATGGCAACCTGAAATACCAGCCATCGCCATGGCACAAGCGGCTGCCAACACAACAGCACGCCTGGATATATGCGCCTTCATTACTGCAGATTCCAGAATGGCCAGGGTTGTGACCATGTAGGAGCAGAGGAAACTGTCCACGCCATGTTTTCACTGCTGGGTACAGGAACGTTGCCATACTGTGCAGCGGTGGGGCATTTAGCCAGGAAGCTATCTACGTTGAAGAACTTGCTGTGTCCATCGCGGAATGCAACATTCTGACCGCCAATATGCGGCACAAAGTTGCGGTTAGGTGTGCCATCTGCATTCTTCATCAGCTTGGCCCAGTATTCGCGGGTAGCAAGCGGAGCCATCCACCAAACCTATGTCGATTCAGCATCCTATTTCACCATCTCACAGTTCATAACCACTAAAGTTGGCCATGTCTACACTGCATCGTTTGATCTAGAAGAAGAGGTAGCATTTGCGCCCGGGCAGCCCGCCCAATTCGATTACTCATTTGGAGGACAGACAGTTACGGCCACAACCTCACCCACTGGTATTCCCCAAACGATAACTCACCTTTTCACTGCGACAAGCACAAGTACGGAAATCTCATTTTCTGCATTCAATGAACGTAGTTACTACAACTTCACAAACATCGACATCCACGAAGAATCGGCACCAGCTACACCAGAACCTGGCACGGTTGCTTTTCTGATTGGCCCCGTGGTCTACGGTGTCTGGGCTCACCGAAGAAAAGCGCGCTACCCTAAATAGAGTTTCCGAATATTCACCAGAACAGACCAATAAGAATAGGCCCTGGAGAATCGCATATTCGATTCTCCAGAGCCCGGCACAATACGCACACATCATAACTGAAAATCTGCAACAGACCAGACTACGGGTTGTTACATGCTGACTGTGGCAGTGCTGGGGCGCCATCACGGCCAGCGCTTAGCAGCCAGATGTTGTCTGGATGCTGGGTGATATCGTACAGGTAGGTTTCTGGTGTGCGGGATTTTGCATGGCCATCACAGAACAGGTAGTTGTTCTGGGTGGTGTGCCAAGAGCGCTCCGGGAAGATGGCTGCATACCAGTAGATCTTCTCATGAGCAAGCGTATCCCATGCGCCGCGAGACATCAGCCAGTCGCCATCCTGATTGGTGGAACCCGTGTACTTGCTGGAGGTTGCGCCATCTTCCGGCAGGGCCTCAAACAGTAGATCGGTGTTTGCCGGTGCGGTAATTGCTGCAATGCTAACTGTTTGATCCGAGTTGTGCAGAATGCCTTCCTTGGTGTTGGCATACCACATGGGCAACTGCGCAGGCAGGGAGTAGCAAGCATCCGCATTCTGGATGAAGTGTGCACCATTGTACGTTGGGCCGGAACCGCGCAGGTACGCGTTCATGGCATAAGTGCGCAAGAAGCGTGCATACAGCGAGCTGCTTGCACCGGTACCATCCCACTGTTTCGGCAGGTTGGGGCAAACCCACACGGATGCTTTGCTGAGAGCGCCATGGTTCTTGATGTACGGCTCCAGCGGAGAGTTGCCATTGTTATCATAGTAGCCGAAGTAGTACGGCGACATCAGTTGCTCATCGAAATCCTGAGAATACTGGAGCATCGCCAGGCCAAGCTGCTTCATGTTAGAAAGGCAGGTGGTTTGGCGGGCCTTTTCGCGGGCCTGAGCAAAAACGGGGAACAGGATTGCGGCAAGAATCGCTATAATTGCGATAACAACAAGAAGTTCAATAAGGGTGAAGGCGTTTCGTACTCGTGGTGCGTTGGAACGCAGCATCATGATGTCCTCCTGTGACATACAAACATACAAACAAAGGCAGCCGGTTTTCCGACTGTGCTCAGAACTGGCTCGGCTGTAACGAACCGTTACGATTATAGAATCTTGCTAACACAAATGGCAACACATTAGTAGGTTAAATAATCATTAACAACCTGCAATTTCTTGAGGCGAGTAACACATTGCCAGCTACAGGTAGGGTTCCCAACACTATGTTTGCCTGCAGACAGGCGATTAGTGGAAAAAGCAGGTTATACTTGAACAGCAATTGTTTGACTTAACCCCCAAAAACGTGCTAAAATACATCCCCGATTCACACCGTCGTGGAGTAGGGTCTGGCTGGAATTCGAGTTGATCTATGCCGACGCTTCTTTCTCGTTAGTCGCAACGCTAAACGACACGAGACACGTTATGCCCCTGGTTGCTTGGTATTCCGGGCAGGTTGCCTGATACGCGTAAAGAACGCTGTGTGCGCACGTGCACGCGCCCTGGTTTTCGGGGCTGATGCATCCGCACGCCCGGAAGGATTCTCGTGAAAGACAGTCACCATCAGCCAGCCGTTTACCATCCGGCCGCTGAACCATTTGCACCCGCCTCTGGCCTCTACGATCCGCAGAATGAACACGATGCCTGCGGGGTTGGCTTTGTTGCAAATATTAAAGGCGTTAAATCGCACAAAATCCTGCAGCACGGCCTCGATGTTCTGGCCAACCTCGCTCACCGTGGCGCAACTGGTTGCGACCCGGATACCGGCGATGGCGCAGGTGTGCTTATTCAGATTCCTCACGAATTCTTTAAAGAGGCGCTTGCCGCCGATAGCATTGTTTTGCCAGAGGCAGGCGAGTACGGCGTTGGTATGCTGTTTTTGCCCCCGGATGAATCCGAGCGCGCAGCGTATGAGCGCGAATGGGAAGCCGTTATTCTTGCCGAAGGCTTCTCATTATTGGGATGGCGCTCAGTACCGGTAGATAGCTCAAAAATTGGCCCACAAGCACGCGCCGTGGAACCGGTAATTCGGCAGGTATTTATTGCGAAGGGTGCCGATGTTCCGGATGCAACTACATTTGAGCGCAAGCTGTATCTGTTGCGGCGCAGCGTTCAAAACCGGATAGTTGCCCTTAAAGGCGCACAGGAAGACTACTTTTACGTAAACAGCCTCTCGTGCCGAACCATTGTTTATAAAGGCCTTCTGATGCCGCATCAGATAACGGCGTACTTTAAAGACCTGGCCGATGAGCGTGTAGTTACCGCAATTGCCCTGGTGCATCAACGCTTTAGCACCAACACTTTCCCAACCTGGGATCTGGCACACCCATTCCGATACATTGCTCACAACGGCGAAATCAATACGCTGCGCGGCAACAGAAACTGGATGCTGGCACGCCAGGCTAACCTGAAATCTCCGTTATTTGGCGACGATCTGCCGCGGCTGTTCCCACTCGTTAACCGATCTGGCAGCGATTCTGCCACGCTGGATAACGCTGTGGAGCTGCTGGTGCAGGGCGGACGCAGCCTGGCACACGCCATGATGATGCTGATTCCCGAAGCATGGGATAAAGACCCGCATATGGATAAGGCACGTGCAGCCTTTTACGAGTACCATGCCTGCCTTGTAGAAGCGTGGGATGGCCCGGCCGGCATAGCATTTACGGATGGCGTTCAAATTGGCGGCATTCTTGATAGAAACGGCCTGCGGCCGGCGCGCTACCTAGTTACAGATGATGGCCTGGTTGTGCTTGCCTCTGAAACTGGTGTGCTGAGGATAGACCCTTCGAAGGTTGTGCAGCGCGGACGTCTTCAGCCCAACAAGATGTTCCTGATCGATACCGAGCTGGGGCGCATCATTCCAGATGACGAGATAAAGAAACAGGTTTGTGAAAGCAAGCCATATGAAGAGTGGCTTGAAAAACACCGAGTTCGCCTATCGGATGTGCGAGATGAGGTGGATGCAACGCGCCTTGCCGAGCATCCCAACGATACCGAGCCACTGGTAACCCGCCAGCAGGCGTTTGGTTATACGCTGGAAGATCTGAAGCTGATACTGCAGCCTATGGCCATAAAAGGCGAGCAGCCGCTTGGCAGCATGGGCACGGATACACCCCTGGCAGTGCTTTCCAAACGTCCACAGCTCCTATATAACTACTTTAAGCAGCTGTTTGCTCAGGTTACCAATCCACCAATCGACCCGATAAGGGAAGAGTTGGTGATGTCGCTTTCGGATTATATCGGCCGCGACGGCAACCTGATGGATGAAACCGAATTCCATTGCAGGCAGCTTAAGCTGGATACGCCTATTCTTACCAACCGCGAGTTGGAGAAATTGCGCAGCCTTAAGAGCGAGCACTTTGCTGCCGTTACACTGCCCGCCTTGTTTGATGTGCACGATCCGAATGGCCTGGAGAAGGGCGTTGCAGCCCTGCGCAAAGCAGCATCTGATGCATTTTCGGATGGTAAATCGTTCTTGATCCTATCCGATCGTGGCGTAGATGCCGATCATGCCCCCATCCCCGCGCTGCTGGCAACATCTGCCGTTCACCATCATTTGGTGCGCGAAGGTACCAGAACGCAGGTTGGCCTGATTGTGGAATCTGGCGAAGCGCGCGAAGTGATGCATTTTGCGCTGCTTATTGGTTATGGTGCCAGCGCCATTAACCCCTACCTGGCATTCGAAACCATTGTTGAGTTGTGCCGATCCGGAGTACTGCCCACCAATTTGCCAGTGGATGAGGCGAAATACCACTACATTAAAGGCATAAATAAGGGCCTGCTTAAAACCTTTGCCAAGATGGGTATCTCTACCCTGCAATCTTACCGGGGTGCACAGATCTTCGAAGCCATTGGCCTGGATAAAGCCATGGTTCAGGAGTACTTTACCGGCACGCCTTCCCGCCTTGGTGGCATAGGGCTGGATGTAATCCAGAAAGAGACCCTCGCCCGGCACCACGATGCGTACCCTTCGGAGCATATAGCAGAATCGCTCGATCTTGAAACCGGTGGCCAGTATCAGTGGCGTAGATTCGGCGAGCATCATGCATACAATCCGGAGACAGTTTCTAAACTGCAACAGGCGGTGCGCGCCAACGATTACTCCACCTTCAAGAAGTTTACGGCGGCAGCAAACGATGTGAGCGAGGGCCTGGGAACAATCCGTGGCCTGCTCGCCTTTAAAGGTGGCACACCCATTCCAATTGAGGAAGTGGAGCCTGCAACCAACATTGTGAAGCGGTTTGTTACCGGCGCAATGAGCCTTGGTTCCATCAGCCGTGAATCTCACGAAACACTGGCCATTGCGATGAACCGCATGGGTGCTAAAAGCAATACTGGCGAGGGCGGGGAAGACCCCGTTCGCTATGTGCCAGATGCAAATGGCGACTCTCGCCGAAGCGCAATTAAGCAGATAGCTTCCGCACGATTCGGCGTAACTGCGCACTACCTGGTAAATGCAGATGAGCTGCAGATTAAAATGGCACAGGGTGCAAAGCCTGGTGAGGGCGGCGAACTGCCTGGCCATAAGGTAGATGAGTATATCGGCCGCATTCGCCACTCCACACCCGGAGTCACGTTGATTTCGCCACCGCCTCATCACGATATCTACAGCATTGAAGACCTGGCACAACTGATATTTGATCTCAAGAACATCAACTCTCAGGCGCGGATCTCCGTAAAACTGGTCTCTGAAGTGGGCGTTGGAACCGTGGCAGCGGGTGTATCCAAAGCACATGCCGATCATGTGCTAATCAGCGGATACGATGGCGGCACGGGCGCATCCCCACTCTCCAGCATCAAGCATGCCGGTATTCCGTGGGAAATGGGCCTTGCCGAAACGCAGCAGGTGCTGGTTAAGAACGACCTGCGCGGGCGCATTCGAGTTCAAACAGATGGACAGCTTAAAACTGGCCGCGATGTGGCCATCGCCGCCCTGCTTGGCGCAGAAGAGTTCGGCTTCTCTACCGCTCCGCTCATTGCAATGGGCTGTATCATGATGCGCGTTTGCCACCTCAACACCTGCCCAGTTGGCATTGCAACTCAGGATCCGGTGCTGCGCAAACGTTTTGCCGGCCAGCCAGAGAATGTGGTTGCCTTCTTCTTCTTCCTGGCACAGGAAGTTCGGGAGATTATGGCAGAACTGGGCTTCCGCGAGATGGATGAGATGATTGGCCGCATAGATATGCTGGAAACCAACCGCGCTATCACGCACTACAAAACGCAGGGCCTGGACCTTTCCCCCATCCTGAGCGCGCCCGGTGTGCCAGATACCATTGCAACCCGCTGCAAAGTGGCGCAGGATCATGGCCTTAGCACCATTCTGGATCACAAGCTAATCGAGCTCTCTCAGAGTGCGCTTGCAGGGGAGGGATCAGTTAAGATCACTCTCGATATCTTCAACCGAGATCGCACAGCAGGCACCATGCTCAGTGGCGAAGTGGCAAGGCGATTCGGCGCCGAAGGGCTGCCAGAAGATACCATCTCCATAAACCTCAAAGGCTCTGCAGGGCAATCGCTTGGCGCATTCCTTTCCAGCGGTATCACTATAACGCTGGAAGGCGATTCAAACGATTATCTGGGCAAAGGCCTTAGTGGTGGCAAAATTGTGGTTTACCCGCCAAAAACCTCGCACCCAGCTTACAATCCGGCCGCCAACATAATCGCAGGCAACACCCTGCTTTATGGCGCAACCGGTGGGCAGGTGTACCTCAATGGTGTGGTTGGCGAGCGCTTTGCAGTACGCAACTCCGGCGCTACCGCCGTTGTGGAAGGCACCGGCGATCACGGCTGCGAATACATGACGGGTGGCGTGGTGGTAGTTCTGGGTGAAACAGGCCGCAACTTTGCTGCAGGCATGAGCGGCGGCGAAGCCTATGTGTGGGATGTGGCCGGCAACTTTGCCGGCAGATGCAACCGAAATGGCGGCCTTACGTTGCTTGAACCACTACAGGAAGCTGCAGACATTAACAAGGTGCATGCACTCGTAACCAGGCATTACGAACTCACAGGCTCTGCAAGGGCCGCTGAGATTCTTAACGACTGGAACGCCGCATTGCCCGGATTTATAAAAGTGGTTTCGCTTGAGTATCGAAGAGCTCAGGAGAAGAAATTGGCCGAAGCGGCCACAGTGTAGCAAACGGCCCGGCCGCAAGGCAGAGCAATTCATTTACTCTTGCGTGCAACCAACGCATGCTAAGAGCCATTACCAGGGAAGTTAACCAGATGGCGGATCCACAGGGATTCTTAAAACATGGGCGCGAACTGCCGGAGCGACGCTCCGTTGAAGAGCGCAAGCACGACTGGGTTGAAGTTTACACCGAGTTTTCGAAAGAACGTCTTATAGTACAGGCCTCACGCTGTATGGATTGCGGTATCCCGTTCTGCCACCAGGGCTGCCCGCTGGGAAACATCATTCCTGATTGGAATGACCTTGTTTACCGCAAACGGGATGAAGCCGCACTGGCCGAACTGCACGCAACAAACAACTTCCCAGAGTTTACGGGCAAGCTGTGCCCCGCCCCTTGCGAGGCGGCATGCGTGCTTGGCATTAACCAGGATCCTGTAGCGATTCGCCGGGTTGAAGAGAGCCTGGCCATGCAGGGCTGGGAAAAGGGCTGGATTAAGCCAGAACCGCCAACCAACCGTACAGGTAAAACCGTGGCCGTTGTTGGTTCCGGGCCAGCTGGTATGGCCGCCGCTCAACAGCTGAACAGGGCCGGCCACACGGTGACCGTTTTTGAGCGAGACTCCGCCGTAGGTGGGCTGATGCGCTTTGGCATCCCAGATTTTAAGATGGAAAAGTGGGTGCTGGATAGGCGTGTTAAGCAGATGGAAGAAGAGGGAATTGTCTTTCGAACTTCCGTAAATGTTGGCGTTGACATCACGGCCGATGAACTAAAGGCACAGTTTGATGCCATTCTGCTCACCGGCGGATCCACACGCCCTCGAGATCTCAGCGTACCAGGACGCGAACTGGATGGCATTCATTTTGCAATGGAGTACCTGCCTCAGCAAAACCGCAAGGTGGCCGGCACCTGGGATGCACACAAACCACAAATCTCTGCCGAAGGCAAAAAAGTAGTGATTCTTGGTGGTGGTGATACCGGCGCAGACTGCCTCGGCACTGCCATACGGCAGGGCGCAGTTAACATATCTCAGTTTGAGATTATGCCGAAGCCACCAGAAAAACGAGATGCCACCATGCCCTGGCCATCTTACCCCATGATCCTGCGCACAGGCTCTGCCCATGAAGAGGGCGGAATCCGTGAATGGAGCGTCTCTACAAAGGGCTTCTCTGGCACAAACGGCAAAGTAACCACGCTACATGCCGTAAAGGTTCAGCTTTCCGAGCCAGATGCCACCGGCCGCCGCGGATTTGAAGAGGTCCCCGGATCTGCTTTTGATGTAGAAGCCGATCTGGTTCTGCTTGCTCTGGGCTTCCTGCATCCTCAGCGTGAAGGGCTGCTGGCAGACCTGAATGTTGAGCTGGATGCACGCGGAAATGTGAAAGCCGAAACGGGCTACGAATCCTCTGTGCCGGGCGTATTTGCCGCAGGCGATATGCGCCGCGGGCAGTCTCTCATTGTATGGGCTATTGCAGAGGGCAGAGAAGCCGCACGCTATGTGGATCTCTACCTGAATGGCGGTGAATCTGAACTGCCATTAACCCGGGCGGTAATCTCAGCCTGAGTGCTTGCAGTGGATGCTGTATAGAACAGGGCTCCGGCGTAGTGCCGGGGCCCTGATCTGTTAATAGGCACACTTACTGTCAACACTGTACCTGTGCCCGGCTGTTTGGTGATATAATGTACAGATGCTCGCCACACATACAATTGTGAGGCGGCAACGCTTCAAACCACGAAGATATCCGGCCGTATGGGCCGAAACACAGAGGTTTTGGGATACCCCGAGAGGAGTTATTGTATGATGCGAAGTCCCCTGTCCGCGCTGATCGCCGCAGCGTTAGGTACAGCGGCGCTGAGTCCTGTGATGGCGCAGGGTTCGGCCACAAAGCCTAAAGCCAGCACCACTCACAAGCCTGCCGCGGCAGTTTCTGTGCCTGCTGGCAGTGGCGAGGATGCCGTTGTTGGCGTGTGCAACAGCCGAAAAGTAACATGGGGCCAGCTCGTAGCCAAAATCAAAGTAGAAAACCCGGCCCTGCTCAACCAGTCCATTGCATCCATCGTAGGATCGCGTGCTGGCGACGCCTTCTTTGGTGCAAACCCAAAAGATACCTTCACCATAACTCGGGGCGAGGCCCTCAATGAGCTGCGCCAGCATCCCAACCAGCAGATAAGCCAGCAGCTTGAACTGTTGCTTACGCAGATGGCAGTGGATGATGAGGCCACCCGAGAGAAGGTTCAACCCACCGAGCGACAGGTGGACGACAAAGTGGGGAAACTGCTGAAGAACCTGCGCGATGGCGGTACCATTCCGAAGGGGCAAACCGATGCGCAGTTCCTTTCTACGCACAATCTCACCCTTGATAAGCTGAAATCTAACTTCCGCCCGCAGTGCCAGATCCTGAACCTGATAGAGAAGGACCTCACTCGCAAGCTGGGCCATCCCGCAGGCCCAGAAGATATTCTGCAGGCCAGCCACATTTTGGTTGCGGTAAAGGACGTTGCACCCACCGCTTCCTCAGATGAGAAGAAGAAGGCAGACGACGCGGCTCAGGTTAAGATAAAGCAGGTTCTGGCTGAGATACGAAGCGGAAAGATCTCTTTTGCAGATGCTGCCAAAGCAAACAGTGATGATCCTGGCTCAAAGGATAAGGGCGGAGACCTCGGCATATTTATGCGCGGCATGATGCTCAAAGAGTTTGAGAACGGTGCATTCACAGCCAAGCCAAGTGTGATTACCGAACCCATCAAATCCGATGCGGGATATCACATAATCCTGGTTACACGCGCTGGCAAAGATATTCCGGCAACGGAGCGGGCTCAGTTCTTCGATAAGTATGAAACCGAATTGATTCAGAACTTCCTGCCAACTGTTGTTCAGAAGAACAACAAGGTTGAAAACCGCCTGCAGAAGCTGGTTCCACAGCAGCAGGCTCCGCAGGGATTTGGTGGGCAGCGGCCGCCACGTTAGTGCCTGACTAACGGGCACGTGCCCGCTAATCGTGCGATATTCATCTATGAGGCCGCTTCCGCCGTGTTAGTACGGAGAAGCGGCCTCATGTCTTTACCTGGATGCATGCCAGTAACAAAAGCTGGCAGTGCCGCCTAATTGGGCGGAGGTGATTTATGAGGTGCCTTGTACGAGTGTCTGTAGCACTGGCTGTCTGCCTGGCTGCCGTATATTCTGTTCTCATTTGTTCAACAGCTAATGCCACACAAACGGCAACAGCAGCCCTGCAAACTGGCCCCAATGGAGTTACCGAATCTGGAATTCGCCTTCTGGATGGTGCCGATGGCGTTACAGAAATTGCGGAACGCGGCGGCTCTAAGGCTATTGTTAACAAACCAGGAACAAACTCTGGTTACCAGTACTTTGCCCTCACACTCACCACCACCGCCCCTATGGCTGGCCCGCGCTTTCTACGGGTAGAGTACTTTGATGGCGGCCTTGGTGTAGGCATGCAATGCCAGTACGATAGCGCCTTTGGTGAGGAATTAGGGGATAAATTTAGGGCGGCAGAAGATCAAGCAGGCGGTGCCCTATTTGGAGCTATGCGCTGGAAAACCGCCATCTTTCAGCTCAATAAGCCCGCTTTTCGCCATCGGCAGAATCTGGGAGCAGACTTTCGAATCTCGGGCGGAGCCCTTGCTGTGCGCTCAGTTCAATTGCTGGCGCAAAAGCCTGCTGATTGGGCCGCTGCAGATAAGGTGGAGGCCATAGATGTAAAGCCACTTGTGCGCATAGGCACAGGTGGGCAGTTTATAGTCGGTGGGTTTGATCCTGCAAAAATAGCCGATGCGGCACCGCAGGCTCATGCCCTGGAATCCAGCATACCTGCGCTCAAATCGCTGGGAGTTACCAGCCACGAAGGTTATGTGCGTTGGAACTTGTGCGAGCCTGGACCCGGCAAGTACAACTGGGCTGTGTACGATAGGTTTGTAGAGCTTTACAAAAAGCACCATATAAAATGGGTTCCGTTCTTGATTATTGGCTCACCATATAGCCTGCCAGACTGGTACTACAAGAAGCCTGGAAGCCAGGGATATGTTTGCCTGGAGCACGGGCAAGAATCGGATGTGCAATCGCTCTGGAATCCCGTGCTAAGGGGCCATGTTGCACGGTTCTTAAAGGCATTCTGTGATCACTATAAGGGTACAGGGGTTATAGAAAGCATCCTGCTTGGGATTACCGGTAACTATGGGGAGGCCATCTACCCGGCCAGCGGAAACGATTGGACTGCTGATATCCATGGCAACTACCACACACATGCGGGCATGTGGGCCGGAGATCCGCTGGCCGTAAAAGACTTTCGCCGATGGCTCAAAGCTAAGTACCCAACCTATGCGGCGCTGAGTGGAGCATGGGGCGCTAGCGCGCCAGCTAGCGCGGAAGAGGCGGTGCCATTTCAGCGCAAAGATGCTCCTTCCGATAGAGCCTGGTTGGATGAATGCAGCTGGTATATCGGCTCCATGACCTCCTGGGCACGCTTCTGGATGCATGAAACCCGGAAGAACTTCCCTACCGGGGATATCTACCTGTGTACCGGAGGGCATGCGCCGGCAGAACACGGATCTGACTTTGGGGAGCAGTGCAAAATTGCGGCCGAGGTGCATGGCGGCGTACGCATTACCAACGAAGGCAGCGATGAGCGTGCAAACTTCTCTCTAACCCGCTGGGTGGCATCGGCAGGAAGGCAGTATGGCGCGTACTTTAGCTTTGAGCCAGCCGGTGAGGTGAATGCGCCCGGCGTAGTTGGCCGCGTTTTCAACGCCTCCACTTCTGGGGCAAAAGGCCTGCACTATTACTACCCTAATCTGTTTGCATCGGCCGAAGCCAGGGACTATTTTGTAAAATCAGGAGCCGCCTTTGTTCAACACACTCCTATTGTAGAGGCGGCAGTTTACTACCCCGAAACAGACATTTTGTTGCATGGCAACGACTTTCTGCGCTATGTTCAGTCTTTGCGTTCTGCCCTGGATTTTGACTACCTGAGCGATGGTCAGATCAGGGATGGCGGCCTTTCCCGTGTTAAGGCGTTGATACTTATGCAGGGAACCACTGCCGAAGCTGCTACCTGGAATAGGATAAGAGACTGGGTACATGCAGGTGGCATTCTATTTTATGCAAACAGCATTGGCCACCTGCAAACGGTGGAGGGGGATGGAGCTCCCAACGAGGCGTTACTTACTGGCAGTAGTGGAAAGGGCCGCGTAGTGCAGTTTGAAGGCAGCGCACTAAGCCCGGATTACGGAAAGCTGATAATATCCACACTGCTGGCAGATCCTCGTATTGGCAAAGCCACGCATACCATGCTGGCTGCAAGTGGGCAGGGTGTGTTTACTTCGGTAGATACATTGGGCATGCTCACTCTATACAACCATGGGAATGATGTGGTGGAGACTGCCGGTACCTCGGTGCCAGCCCATAGCATTGTTCAGAAACCATCTGGTTCTCAGAGATAGCAACACATTAAAACGCCCTCGGCTACCGCTATTTCTCTGGTGGGCGAGGGCGCAATTCAAAACGGCAGATTAGTGCATCGCATCATAAATGCTGGTTGCCTGGTCTCTCGAGAGGTGACCAATGTAGTGCACTATTAGCTCTGCATTGCCGAAGCCAAAGCGCCACGTTTGCTGGTTGGCTGCAAACTGCGCGGCCCGTGGCCGGTTTATCTCCTGCTTGGCGGGGGGTACTACCCTTTCGTAAAGGCAAAAAGTTGTAACGCCATCCGTGTACTTAAGCAGCACGCTGCGCTGATTGGGGTGCACCCTATCTGGCCCGAATACCCACACGCCTTCCAGCCGGAACCCCATGGGTAGCGCCGCAGAGTTGGGTTCAACCGGCTGAAACGGAAGTTTTCCCTGCGCCTCCTGCACCGTTTTGAATTGTGGATCTGGGAATAGTGGGCTAAGAGCCGCACCGGGGAATACCGGCCGAAACTCCGCCTGGGTGATTGGAATTGCAGGGTTAACCTGAATGCTTGTTACGCCAGTGGTAGAGGTTATTTGCCCGCGATTGTTGGATTTTTGAATGCGCAGCAGTATGCCCGTTTGCTGATCTATCCACAATCGGCGCAGTACTCTTTGCGGCACACCGGCAGCATTCACTACTGAAAGCTCCACAATACCTGCGGCTCTGCCAGCCACTGTTTCGGTACCAACCAGCTTTGCAGAAACCGCACCGGAAAGCAAGTTGGCAAACATGCGCTTGCCTTCATCGTTCCATTCCGTTGGCCACAGGGCAACCTCAACCTGGTTACGGGCTCTGTGATAGCTATAGAAGCTCTGTGGCCCAATAATCATCACATCGCCGGCAACTTTATCTGGCGAAGTAAATTGAATGCGTACGTACCCACGGCTATCACCCTCTACCTGTTGCAACGAGTTAACGCCGCGGCTGTTTTGCAGCACCGTTTCCTGCGTGGCAATGTAGGATACGCTGGGTTTCAGCATGAGTCTCAGCAGCTCTCGCGCCTGCTTCATTTCTTGTGTTAAGATGTTGCGGCGCTGTTGAATAATTCCCTGAGCACGGCCACGAGGACCCGGTGCGCGGCCAGCAGGGCCATTATCTCGGCGGGTTTGTTCTGTGGGTGGTTGAACCACCTGTGCCGGTGCGCCAGCTGGGATTGTGAGCAAACCTGCCATCAAGCCTGCCATCGAAAAACACGCAAGGCCAGCCGCATTACCCCATGGTAAAGAAACCAGGCATCTGTTCCTAATTGTGGTTATAAAGTGTGTATTCATTATCTGCGTTGTACCGCAGGTAGCCTGCCGCCGGGTCGGGGCGTCCATTCGTTGTGGCCATGGCGGCACACTGTTCCTTCATTGGAACCGATGCTGTACCGTGTGTAAAGCCTATTCTGTAGTGGATCGAGAGCCAATATCCGGGCCAGATGCCTCTGCTTCCAGCTTTGCGGCCACAGGATCATCAAAAGGATTGCTGGCGGTAACGGCCACATGCCGATCCAGGTTTTCCTGGCTAATAACTTCGCCTGCCAGCGGTGCAGGAACCCTGGTGTGTAGTGCAGCAGGAACAGTTACCATAAGGGCTGCTGCTCCCAGCGCTGCAACCCCCATACCCAGAGTACGCACAGGTTTGAGAACCAGATGTGTTTGTATTGCCATAAACAAGTCTGCAGCCATATCTCTAATGGTGCGCCTGCCGCCCACGGGGCCAAGCGTATCCAAGCGGCTGTGCAGATTAGCCATAAAATCTACACCCGTATCCTGAAGCGGGGCGTGCTGCAGTAAAGTGATTGTGTGGGTAGTTTGTGCAAGCACCATGTTGCACTCGGTGCAAGCTGCAAGGTGGCGCTCAATATCCCACACTTCGCGGCCGGAAAGCGTGTTATCGATGTACTCTCCGAGCCTGCGCTGCACTTCCGAACATACCTGGTTGTTGGGGTTCAGCTCAAATTTCATCAGTGATCTCTCTTGCAGAATTGTCCGGTACTGATGTCCGGATCTGACTTCGAACGCAGCCCAATATGGGAGCATCCTTTTGAAAAACAGGTGATCTCACAGGGTTAACTATTGATCTCCAGATATGGCGCAAGCTTGGTGCGCAGCACACCGCGCGCATTAAACAGCCGAGATTTTACAGTTCCCAGCGGGCAGCTGAGCACGTTAGCAATCTCTTCATATGGTAGGCCTTCGATGTCGTACATCAATACTACCGTGCGCAGTTTAATCGGCAATTCCATAAGCGCCTCGTTCAGCTTGTTCCCCAGCTCTGTGTTCATTAACAGCCTCTGTGGATCGTAAGCGCTATCAGGTATTTCCCGTTCAACATCTCCACTATCCTCTTCACCCTCCTGAGAAAGCGAAGTGGTCATCCCCTGAACCCGGCGGTTTTTTCGGCTGAAATCTATGCAGAGATTGGTTGCGATACGGAACAACCAGGTATTTAGGCTGGATCTGCTCTGGAAAGAACGGATGCTGAGGTAGGCCCGAACAAAGGTTTCCTGCGTAAGATCCTCTGCATCGAGGGCGCTATGCACCATTCGGAAGATGTAGTTGTACACCTTCGCCTTATAGCGCAGAACTATTTCATTAAACGCTGCTCTGTCGTTAGCCTGTGCCCTCAGCACCAGCGCAGTATCAGCGTGCATGATGTTCCCCACAGCTATCATATCCAACTCCACAGCGTAAACGGCGCATTGGCCTGCCACCAACTGGTGATTGGAGGATCGGTAATAACAGTATTCACTGGTTACCGTATATGCTTTGACGCATCGATGCCCTGGATGTTCACCGTGTAGTAACACTGCGGCTGAGATTCTTGTGTGAACTATTGGACAGCCAGTTGCTGCGCCTCTGCATACGTTACCGGGCGTATGCCCTGCCTCTCCAGCTCTGCACTAAACGCGGGATCATACAGGGCAGCCGCCTCCACATCTTTAGCCTCAGATGGATTCGTCTCTGAGCAAGCAAGGCGCTTTGCATGGGGTGCCGCAGGATGAAAGTAGATTTCACTTACACCCGCTGGAATGCGTGGAAGAAGATTCTGCAGGTATTGCAGGTTCATATTGCCGGTTTGCAGCAGACCATATACCTGCCCACACCAGAAGTACGGCAACGAGTTGTGTTGTGCCCTGCTGTGCATTTGCCGCAGAGCTCTGCGCCTCAGAGCCCGGAAGGCAAGCAGCGCCATTGCATTGATGCCTGATCTATCTCCACCACCACGCAAATGGGCTATCAAACTCTCATGAGGAAGCCGCACACGCCGTACATTATTGGCATCACACAGATTCAGGAAGTGATTCCAAACCGTTGGGTGAAGATGGAAATGCTGATGGCCATCCGCATGCGACCATGGTAGCCCGGTACTTGCAAAGCGTGCAAACTGAGCTTCCATCTCTTTAAGCAACTGAGCGGAGCACTTGCCGGAAAAAGCATAGCGCAGACCCACCGTAAATGGATCTGCGCCAAATGTGCCCGTTGCAGTTACTAAATCTGGAATCTCGCTGGCTGAAAGCAGCGGGCGATCGTTGGTTACACATACATGCAGGCCCACACCCAGATTCGGATGTTTGTGCGCAAGTGCTACCGCCTCTTGCCATGCAGGTTCTGCCACCATCAGGCTGGCACTGGTTAACGTTCCCAGTGTGTGCGCATGCACTACCGCCCGGTTTACCTCAGATGAAAATCCAAAGTCATCTGAATTCAGTATCACCAGGCGGTGCGCATTCAACTCTATGCTCCCCTTCACCGTGCAAACATGCCGGCTATCTTATTCTTCACTTTGTCTCTGATAACCACCAGGTCATCAAACAAGGAGTAGAACACTGGCGTTGCCAGCAACGTTAGCAGCAGCGATAGGCTCTGGCCTCCAAGCACGGTAAAGCCGATACCGCGGTTGGTGGCTGCCCCAGTACCTTTGGAGATTACCAGCGGAATCATACCGGCAACAAATGCGATGGTGGTCATCAGGATGGGCCGCAATCTATCGCGGTTGGCCTGAATAATTGCATCGTATCTGTTCATGCCACGGGCACGCAGCTGGTTGGTATGATCCACCTGCAGAATGCCGTTTTTCTTTACAACTCCGAATAGTACCAGAATTCCGAGCACCGTAAAGATGTTGAGGGTCTGGTGAAATATCAGAATGGAAAGCAGAGCAAACGGCACCGTTAGTGGCAGCGCAATAAGAATGGTGATAGGGTGAACCCACGATTCGAACTGAGCAGCAAGGATAAGGTACATGAAGATGATGGCGAGAATAAAGGCCGTTATAAAGGCCATAAACGCCTTCACCATCTCACGGGAGGTACCTGCCGGGCCATATCTGTAAGCTACGGATAGGTGCTGGTTTTGAATAATCTGTTCCAGCGATGCTGAAATTGACTGCTGAGAGGCGGTTGGCAGCACGTTACAGGTGATGAGTACGTTTCGTCTTCTATCCTGACGCGTAATCTGCGAAGGCCCTTCACCATGCGTCATCTGGGTTACGTCTTCCAGCTTCACCAGCGCCCCAGGCGTTGTGCTGGGCACGTTCATCTGCCGTATAACATTCCAGTCATTACGTGCAGCAAGCGGAGCACGCAGGTGCACCTCATACTGCTCGCCGTTTTCGTAGTAATCGGTTACCTTCAGGCCACCAACCATCAGCTGTGCGGTGTTGGCGATGCTGGCAACATCCACCCCAAGATCTGCCGCGCGGTCGCGATCAATCTTCATATCCATCTCAGGCTTGCCAACAATCAGCGAGGAGTCTGCATCTACCACACCCGGTACCTTGCTGAGCTCTTTCAGGATGGCCTGCGAGTATTTGCTCAGCTCTTTAAGATCTGGGCCAGAGATGAAGTACGTAACATCTGCAGGCGTAGCGCCCGTAGAGATGGCAGAAACCGGGGCAACGTTGGTGCGCAATCTGCCATACTTCGGCAACACCTGCTTACGTGCCAGCTGCATCAAATCTTGTTGACTATACCCGTTGATTCGCTGCTCAACATCCTTCATCTTCACGAAGATAGTTGCCAGGTTCTCGGTTTGCTGGGTGTTATCACCAATGGTTACAACGGTGTACTCAATGGCAGGCAAGCCACGCACTTCGGATGCAATGCGGTCTGCCTGCAGCTTGGTGGAAGCAAGGCTATCGCCTTCGGGCGCTCGCACGATTATCTGGAACTGAGACTGATCGTCTTCTGGCAGGAAGTTCTTGCCGACCTTTGCGCCAATTGGCATTGTGCTGCCAAGCGCAATGAAACAGAGCAGCACAATGACCCATCTGTGCTTCATACTCCACTTCAGCAGCCACGTATAAGCGCGGTCGATGGGTGCAAACAGCCCGCTGTCTTTAGAGCCCGCATGGTGATCTGCAGCGTGGTGCCCATGAATGCTATCGTCTTCGGCCTGCTCATTCAAGCCAACCGGGCGGCTATCAGATTCGATACCATCTTCCGCAGGCAGGCTCTCTACCTCAAGCTTCTTCGGCTTAATCCAGCGCGAGGCCATCATAGGAGTAAGCGTGAAGGAGATAATGAGCGAGATGAAGATTGCGAAGGCCATTGTAAGGCCGAACGAATTCATGAATCGGCCAACAATACCCTGCATGAACGCAACGGGCAGGAATACGGCAATCAGCGAGAAGGTGGTGGCCATAACGGCCATACCAATCTCTTTGGTGCCCTCTATTGCGGCTTCAATCGGCCGCATGCCCTTCTCTTCTATAAACCGGTAAACGTTTTCAAGAACAACGATGGCATCGTCGATAACGATACCAACCGAAAGGGTAAGCGCCAACAGGGTAAGGCTGTTTAGCGTGAAGTTCATAAAGTACATCAGCGCAAACGTGCTTACGATGGATGCCGGAATGGCAATAGCAGAGATTATGGTGGTGCGGATATTCCACAGGAACATCAAAACAACCAGAGCTGCCAGAATACTACCAACAATAAGGTGCTCTTTAACAGCGCTAGTTGAGGCACGGATAAACACCGATTGATCACGCGTTACCCGCACATTGTATCCGTGTGGCAGCGTTTTCTTAATCATCTCGAGGCGGGAAAGCACACCATCTACGGTGGCAACCGTGTTGAGGCCAGATTGTTTGCGGATGGAAAGTAGAACCGTAGGCACGCCATCCAGATCGGCAACGGTTTTTGCCTCTTCAACGCCATCATCAACCACGCCAATATCGGAGATGCGTATCGGGGTTGCATCCCGCTTGCCGATAACAATTCCGGCAAACTCCGCAGATGTGAGCACGCGGCCCTGAGTACGAAGGGTAAGTTTGCGGCTATTTTGATCCACATTACCGCCGGGCACCTGAATATTCTGGGTGCGCAGCGAGTTTTGAACTTCTACGGCCGTTATGCCGTAGGCCTGCATCTTTACCGGGTCCAAATCAATGTTAATCTGCCGTTTGCGGCCTCCAACAACGGTAACCTGTCCAACACCGGTGATGTTCTCAAGCTGCCTGCGCAGTACCTTATCGGCATACTCTGTGGTATCTCGGATATTACCCGGGCTTGAAAGGGCAATTTGAAGGATGGGAGCGGAATCCGGATCGATCTTATCCACAACAGGTGCGCGCATATCGGTGGGCAGTTGGGAAAGCACGCCGCTAACCTTATCGCGCACTTCCTGCACAGCCACATCAATGTCTTTTTCCAGAACAAAGGTAACTGCGATTACGCCAAAACCCTCGTATGATGTGGAGTTAAGCTGATCGATACCAGCAATTGTGTTTACTGCCTCTTCAACCTTATCAACAACATCGGTTTCAATCTCTTCCGGCGAGGCCCCATCTTCCTGAAGGGTGATGGTTACAACGGGAAAGTCTACTTTTGGAAAAAGATCTACCCCGAGCTTTGTGTACCCAAAGTACCCGATGACCACAAGAGAAAGTACGATTACGGTAGCCAGAACCGGCCTTCGCACGCAGACTTGAGCAAGCCACTGCATTTACAGATGAACCCTTCCAGTATTCCGGAAACAAATCGAATTTGATACACACAGCATTTAGATTAGCCGCTTGTATCCACTTTGCATCGGCGATATGGGGCATGCGCAACCACAACGCCGCTATGCATTGTACGAATAGACCGCTACCATAATCAGCATACTCCCGTGCAATTGCCGGGCGCACCGCCCTGCACATTAACGCCCAATAATGCAGGCGGTACGCGGTACAATACCGCTGAGCGCAATTGGTGGCATGCTGCAGGGCAGCAACGGGAGATGATGTATTGATAATTCTTGGGATAGATCCGGGCACGGCAACCACAGGCTATGGCGTTATTGATAAGCGGGGAAGTGCCGTTAAGTTTGTTGCGTGTGGGGCCATACTTACAGATAAAAATACGCCGATGCCACAGAGGCTGGAGCAGATATATAACGAACTGAACACGTTGATAGACCAGTATGCGCCCGAAGTGCTTGTTACAGAGCAGCTGTTTTTTAGCAATAACGTTACAACCGCACTGCAGGTTGGCCGCACAGTGGGCATAGTGCTACTTACCGCTGCGCAGCGCCACTTGCCCTGGTTGGAGTACCGGCCTGCAGAGGTAAAACAGGCCGTAGTTGGCTACGGAAATGCCGAAAAAAAGCAGGTGCAATACATGGTTAAACAGCTGCTGGCACTGGATAAAACCCCCAAGCCAGATGATGCAGCCGATGCCCTTGCTATCGCAATATGCCACGCCCATTCCGCACATTTAAGAAGCATTACGGGGTAAGCGAGCAAGCGCGTTGCATGCGGTGAGAGGGTTCGGGGGGGTGTGGCACAACCAGGTGGCCTCCCTCAATTGGAAGTGCAAACGAAGCACGAACATTGGTGCTTAGAATCACAATCAGGGGGACGGTGTGCACACTGCAAGTCGCACTGCGAATTCCGGTACCAACCATCATAAGATTTTCCTAAAGTACGTGGTTAGCTCTTGTTTTGTCATCTCTCCGGCGGCAACGCGCATGGTGGCCTGTTCAAGCTCAGCAGAATCGGCGAGGCGCCTGGCGGGTACGCTTTTGATATCCAGAAAGAGGATGGCTGCCTGCGGCTTGATCTTACATCCACAAACACTTTAAGCCCGTAACCGCACACCGCGTCCCGATTAGGTAGGGCAAACCGGCCCCCAAACGAGTGCAAGTATCCATTACATGTCTGAATTTTATTTCTCTATCGCTTCTACTTATTTGCCCTGATTGCAATTGTAGCAGTATCCACGGATATCGAGAGATTATGCCGCCTGCCGGATAAATGCGAAGGGAACATGGCAACGCAGGAACAAGGAAACTTGCCCACTCGACGGAAAGCTCCAATACCCAACCCCGCGTGCTTGCTCTCTCCGTCACCGGCCAGTATCTTCGTTCTGGGCGCCAAGCGGATCGGGATCACTGGTTATGTTTTTGAGTTTTACGGGCTTTGGATCTTCCAGATCTCTTTTTATATCGTTACCAGCCAGAGCCAGTTCATGATCTGTGGCCGGGCGAGATGCCAGAACGTAAAACCTACCCTCTGCATCTACTTTTAAATTGATGCCGTGCTGCACATCGGTACGGTACAGCTTTGTCATGGTGGTGGTCATGGCATCCAGTGCATCGCGATGTGGATATCCGTTTGCGTTCTTGATATCGCACATGTATACGCCTATTTGCGGCGTTATTTCGTGCACAAAATCCACATCTGCAACCGTTTTATCGCCATGGCGCAACCCGCTTACTACGTTGGCATGCATATCGGTAGCCTGGGCGCGCATCCACTGCCGTTCCTCTCGGCCAATGGTGCCAGTGAATAGCAGGGAGGCTTTATTGTAACGTATTCGGAAAACCAGTGCGTGGTTGCCAAGCCATTCGCTGCTTGCTTGCGATGGCATCTTATCTTCTTCGCCGGGCGCAAGGGTTTCCAGGGTAATACCCTCATCCAACTTGAAGGAACTGCCAGCCCTCAATACCGATGATGGCCCAGTTTTGTGTGCCGCCTTCATTACCCTATCCAGTATAGGGGTGACATATCCCGCCGAATACACTTCTCCAAATGGCATACCTGCAGCAAGCTTTTCGAGGCTGCCAATATGCTCACTATCCGGGGTACTTACAATTACCCAATTCAGCTTTTGCACGCCAATTTCTTGCAGGCGGGCAATGATGGATTGCTCGGTACCTTGCGGGCCAGCATCAATTAGCATGTGTTTACCGGATGGCGTGGTGATAACAATACAGTTACCACCCTGCACGGTAAGGTAATCCACGGCCAGCATGGGGGTGGCATCATCTACGTTTGCCACCTTTGTTGGTTTTACCGGGCCGGTGCCTTTGGATGTGGGTATATTTACGGTTTCTCTATCATCACAGCCAGCAAGTGCCAGGCACGCCAGGCCAGCATATAGGGCACCGCGCAACAGTTTTTTGATGGCTTGTTTCACCGGATCTCTCCGTTGCTAATGGCACTGCTAACACAGGGTGCTGCGGTTTAGTAGGCGGCAGAAAGCGGCTCACCCAGGGTAGTAAGCGAATCGCCATCTTCAGATACCTGGCGGAAGAAGCAACTGCGATACCCTTCGTGGCAGGCAGCGCCGGTTTGCTCTACCTTTACAAGCAGGCAATCCTGATCGCAATCTACATAAAGGCCTTTTACCACCTGGATGTTGCCAGATGTTTCGCCCTTTATCCAGAACTTCTGGCGAGAGCGGCTCCAGAATGTGGCGCGCCCTGAGGAGATGGTGTGCTCCACAGCAGCCAGGTTCATATAGGCAACCATCAATACATCGCCATTTGTAACATCCTGCACAACGGCCGGAATAAGGCCATTTGCATCAAATTTTAAACCATCCGGTATCTTCATATCCAACTCCTCGTAATCTGCATCTTCGGCTTCATTACCGCACGCAAACGCCATGCTCTGCCATGTAGCTCTTTATCTGCTGAATAGTGTAGTGCCCATCATGCACTATGGAGGCAATGAGCGCCGCATCTGCACAGCCCTCCGTAACCGCTTCAAAGCAGTGATGCGGATTTCCGGCACCGCCGCTTGCTATTACCGGGATGGATACAGATTTTGCCACTTTACTGGTAAGCTCCAGATCAAACCCAACCTGCGTTCCATCACGATCCATACTGGTTAGCAGTATCTCCCCTGCACCCCGCTGTTCTACTTCGCGCGCCCACTCCAGGGCATCTCTGCCGGTGGGCGTTCTGCCGCCATTGATATACACTTCCCAACGCGGGCTTCCATCTGCATACTCGCCGCTACGTTTGGGATCGATGGCAACCACAACACATTGGGAGCCGTAACGTTCTGCGGCCTCGCCGATAATATCCGGGTTTTTTACCGCGGCGCTGTTTACCGCCACCTTATCGGCACCGGCCAGCAAAATATTTCGAAAATCCTCTACTGTGCGGATACCGCCGCCCACAGTAAACGGAATAAATACCTGCTCGGCAACGCGTGCTGCCATTTCTATGATAACGTTTCGCTTTTCGTGGCTGGCAGTAATATCCAGAAAAACAAGCTCATCGGCGCCCATAGCATCGTAGCGGGCGGCGAGCTCTACGGGATCTCCGGCATCGCGCAGGTCGACAAAATTGACGCCCTTCACAACACGGCCCTCTTTAACATCAAGGCAGGGAATAACTCTTCTTGCTAACATAGTGATTTATTATCGCATGCGCACGGTGCATTGGCCCGGGCTTCCGCCGCACTCAGGGCGTTACTGGCAGAGCAGAATCGAAAAGGGCTAGCGCAGCTTCATCCTTCCTGTCCTGGCTTTCATACAGAGCTATCAGCTCTTGATAAACTCGTTTGTGCTGCTTTCCGCCCTCCATTACGGTTAACGAAAGCGTGTTCAGCAGCTCTCGTTCCGCGGCAGGCAGATTGCCAAGGCGCAAAAGGCGCCTTGCATAATCTTCACGTAGATCGGGATCATATGCGTCTTCTTCTACGGCTACGCTCCACAGTTCATCCTCATGAATGCCTTCCGGGGCATGCCGCGCAAACTGCCGAAGCGCATCTGCGGCAACTTCAACAATATCCCCTTGCGGATGATCCTCACCAAGATCCCACTCATAACTGCGGGTGCACAGTGGCAAGAGCTTGTTAAGCACGGCCCAGTAACCCTCGCATGCCCGCGGCATTTGCCCCTTTAGTCGATAAGTATCGGCCATAAGGTAGCTTGCATCTCCAAACCACGGGGCCGCTTCTGTAGCCCGATGAAAGAAATCCAGAGCCCTTTCATCCGCCGTTTTATCTCCAAAGGCGCGCCGCACACAGCCCAGATGGCAGAGGCTGGTTGCATCCATGGGGTCCAGCTTTGCCAGACGTTCAAACAACTGCGTATCGTTACCGGGCAGGGGTCCAAACAAAACCTCTGTATCCAGGTTTAAGCGACGGCCAGCTTCACGCTGTTCGTCCAGATCTTCCAGCAGATCCAGGCTAACCGAAGCGGCAGAACCTGCCTGCTCCTCGGTTTCATACCTGCCCACAAGAATGCAGTGGTTGAGAAATTTTTCAAAACTGGAGGATACTGGCCGAATATACTGCTCTTCATCATCTCGAAACATAACGGGCCACTGGCCAGGCGCTGTTTCTGGATTGATGTAGAAGCCATAGATGCCTTCATCGCCTACTGCACGACCGAAGGGCATAAACTGAGGAGGGGTACCGCTTGTGCGGCCACTGCCTTTAGATATTGCCAGCAGTGTAAAGAACTCACATGGCGCGAGGAATGGTCTGGGATACAGGGTGTATAGCTGGCGAAAGGGCTCTGGAAGTTTACGGCCCCAGAAGCGCTCAACAGCCTGCATGGCATCTAACGAGTTGTCAGGTTCCAAACGACATCCTTTACATCCACCCGGTTTGCTGGCTCGGCACCCAACAGGCCGAACAGCTTTGGCGTGTGATTCAAGGCATTATACCCTGTGCATAAATGGGGAAACCGGGATAATGGGTTGGGCCAAGGCAAAAAATACGGGCTTCTCTCTTACGAGAGAAGCCCGTATCCACTTAGCTGCGCTCCGGAAACCGGAGGTAGCAGAGCTTAGAAGTGGACAGACACCTGCGTGGTGAACACGTTGGCGCTGTTGCTGGTCTGGGTACCGGTGAAGCCAGTCAGGCCCAGTTTGTCCTGGTTGCCCAGGATCTGGTAGCCGAACTTCAGCACGGTGTTGCCGGCCAGGTTAACGCCGGCGCCCAGGGTGATGAACTGCTGCCATGCGGAGGCGGGAACGCCAGCCACTGCGGCAGAGTACTTGTAGAAGTCGCCCTCGTAGTCCGCGCTCAGGTGCACGGTTTTGCTCAGGTGGTACTTCACACCAGCGTCGACCTTGCCGATGCTGCTGCCATGGGTCCAACCAGCTGCATTGCGAGCTGCGCTGAGGTATGCGCCACCGAAGTTAACGGTGGTTTTGCCACTGAGCTTGTAATCCACGTTGGCGTATGGGCCCTGAACGTTGGTTGGGTTGTACAGGGAGCCAACCTTCAGCCATGAACCCGGAGCGCTGTAGCGTGGGTCGATGTACAGGTAACCGCCGGTAAGCTTGATTGCACCGCTGCCGTAGGCCATGTTGACCTTAACTGCGACGTTGTTCTCATTGCTGTTGCCATCACCATGGGTGAAGTCAGCACCGGTGACAGACTTGTCTACTTCGGCGTCCACATTCAGGCGGCCAAGCGGCTTAACCTTAAGGGTTGCTCCGTAGACTTTCTCATCGGTGAAGCCAGCGCCGGTGGCGTTGAAGTTAAGTACGTTAAGACCAACTTCGCCAAGGTGGAACAGCGGGAAGCCGATGTGCAGGCCAGCGCTCTCATTGGCTGCCTTAACACCGGTGGTGCTATCGCCAAGGTAAACGCTGTTGAGTGCTGCGCCGGTGGAGCTCACCTGGTTGCCGTAGGTGCCGCCGAAGAGCTGAACAGTTACGCTGCCAAGCTTGGTCTTCAGGTTGAAGCCGTCCTCAACATACTTGCCATCATCGTACCACGGCAGGCTGAAGTAAGGATCGGTATCTGGGCGCATATAAGAAAGAGCGGTGAGGCTGTTCTTGAAGCGGCCGAGCTCAAGGGTGGTGCCGGATCCGAACTGGGAAACCGGAATCACCAGAGAAGCCTGGTAAACCTGGGTCTGCAGACCGCCACCGTTGGTGGTAGCCTTGCCGCCCAGTGCGCCAGCGCCGGCGAAGCCGAGGCTGGAGTAGTTCAGGTAGGTGGACTCAACGAGGTCAACAGTCAGCTTCACGCCGCCGGCCAGGTTGGCCTTTGCGATCAGGTGGACATCGGAGGGAGCATCAACCGCGGTGAACGGGGACTTGTTAGCGCCGCGCACTGCGCCGCCGCCATCGATGAATCCGTTGCGGGAAACGTCGCTGCGGAAGCCGGTGAAGACCTCACCAGAGATGGAGACCATCTTGTCCAGGCGGGTGTTGAGAGCCGCAACGGACTTGCCGATAGCATCTAGCTTGCTGTTGATGGACTTGACATCGGTGCCGAGCTGAGCCAGCTCTGCCTTAAAGGTGTCGGCCAGCTTGGTAAGGGCCGCAACCTCGTCCGGGGTCATGCCAGGTGCGCCATCTTTGCCAGGTGCGCCATCTTTGCCGTCAGCACCATTCTGACCATCTTTGCCTGCTGCGCCGGCTGCGCCGTCTTTGCCTGCGGGGATGGCGTCAAGAGCGCGCTTCAGCGCAACTGCGAACTCGTAGCGGGTAAGAACGCGCTTGCCCTGGAAGTAACCGTTCGGGTAGCCGAGCAGAACCTTCTTGGACTGAAGATCGGAGATTGCAGAATATGCCCAGTGATCGCTGGGGACATCCTTGAACATGTCGTCGGCCTTGGCCTGGGCGGTCCAGGTCATCGCAAGGGCTGCGACCGCTGCACCCATGAAGGGCAGGTACTTTTTCACGTCTGAACTCCTGATTTCACTGCGAACCATTTCGCAATGAGCATCTGGTATGGGGTAACAACCCGCCAGCGCGGGCCGTCTACCGGTAATGCCTGTAAGAGCAGGTTTGCCATACGCACAGGGAGACCAGAGGTTCAAACCATTGCAATGGTGTGGCCGAATGCCGGAAGAGTTGCCTTGTATCCTGCTTCCGATTTTCGTTCCGCAACACCGCGGGTGTGAAGTCCCAGTCCTCCAGGGCGTTTGCTTACCAAACTCCTGCTGGAAGGGCGCAGATCTCAATCTGCGCTATTCGGTTTACGAGGTACGAATACCAGCGGTTCCCGATCACGCTAATTTACAATCTGCATCAATTCAAAGATTAGCACAGAGGCAACAACATGTCAAGAAAAATTTGGTTATGAGAACAAATTAATGATTCTGCACCGTCAAAAATTGCTACAGCGAGCAAAATAGCTGTTTTAAAATGGCCGAAAAGCGAATCGGCGGCACTATCACTCGTAAGTGAAAGGGCCGCCGATTCTTCAGATCACTGCAGATTCAGGTTTCCCTGAACTTAGAAGTGGACCGACACCTGCGTGGTGAACACGTTGGCGTTGTTGGTAGTCTGAGTGCCGGTAAGCCCGGTAAGGCCCAGATTGTCGTGCCCTGCAATTACCTGGTAGCCAAGCTTCAGCACTGTGTTGCCGGCAAGGTTGATACCTGCACCCAGGGTGATGAACTGCTGCTGCGCGCTGGTTTTAATACCAGCAACAGACGGAGTGAAGTTGTAGAAATCACCCTCGTAGTCAGCGGTAAGGTGTACCGTTTTATTCAGGTTGTACTTCAGGCCAACATCCAGCTTGCCGATGCTGCATCCCGGGGTGAAACCTTCTCGGTTGCGCGCCCCACCAAGATATGCGCCACCGATGTTAAGGGTGGCCCTGCTGCACATCTTGTAATCCAGGCTTGCGTATGGGCCCTGTACGTTTACCGGGTTGTATACAGAGCCAACCTTCAGCCATGCGCCGGGAGCGCTGTAGCGTGGGTCGATGTACAGGTAACCGCCAGAGAGCTTAATGGACCCGCTTGCATAAGCCAGGTTTACATTGTAAGCGTTGTTGTCTTCGTTGCTGTTGCCATCGGCATGGGTGAAATCGGCACCGGTTACAGACTTATCTGCTTCGGCGCTGATCAGTAGGCGGCCCAGCGGCTTGAGCTTAAGGGTTGCGCCATATACCTTCTCATCCGTAAAGCCTGCACCTGTTGCATTGAAGTTAAGCAGGGTAAGGCCAACTTCGCCAGCGCGCAGCAGCGGAATATCTATGTGGATACCGGCGCTCTCGTTGGCAGCCTTGGTTCCGGTGAGCGAATCGCCAAGAGCTACGGTGTTAAGAACGTTGCCCGTGGAGCTTACCTGGTTGCCATAGGTGCCGCCGAAGATCTGAACGGAGGCGCTGCCGAGCTTGGTCTTCAGGTTGAAGCCATCCTCAACATACTTGCCATCATCGTACCACGGCAGGCTGAAGTAAGGATCGGTATCCGGACGCTGATAGGTAAGAGCAGTGAGGCTGTTCTTGAAGCGGCCAATCTCAAGCGTGGTGCCGGATCCGAACTGAGAAACCGGAACAACCAGAGAAGCCTGGTAAACCTGGGTCTGCAGCCCGCCACCGTTTACGCTGGCTTTGCCGCCAATGGCACCCGCGCCATTGAGGCCGAGGCTTGCGTAGTTAAGGTAGCTGGATTCAACCAGATCGGCCACAAACTTCACGCCACCTGCAAGGTTGGCGCTTGCGATAAGGTGGAAATCGGAGGGAGCACTAACAGCTGTAAACAGGTTCTTGTTAGCACCGCGAACAGCGCCGCCGCCATCAATAAATCCATAGCGAGACATATCGCTGCGGAAACCGGTGAAGAATTCGCCAGAGATGGAGACCATCTTATCCAGGCGGGTGTTGAGAGCCGCAACGGACTTGCCGATAGCATCCAGCTTGCTGTTGATGGACTTAACATCCGTGCCGAGTTGAGCCAGCTCTGCCTTAAAGGTATCGGCCAACTTCGCAAGGGCCGCAACCTCTTCCGGAGCCATGCCCGGCTTGCCATCTGCACCAGGAGCGCCATCTTTGCCATCGGCGCCGTTTGTGCCATCTTTGCCAGCCGCACCGTCTTTGCCACTTGTTACAGGAATGTTATCAATGGCGCGCTTCAGCGCAACTGCGAACTCATAGCGGGTAAGAACGCGCTTGCCCTGGAAGTAACCGTTCGGGTAGCCGAGCAGAACCTTCTTAGACTGAAGATCGGAGATTGCAGAATATGCCCAGTGATCGCTGGGGACATCCTTGAACATGTCGTCGGCCTTGGCCTGGGCGGTCCAGGTCATCGCAAGGGCTGCGACCGCTGCACCCATAAAGGGCAGGTACTTTTTCACTTCTGAACTCCTGTGGATCACCGAGGATGAACCTACGGCGGTCTGAGTTGAACCGAACAGCACAACAATGCCTTATGTTCGGCTCTAAATTATCCTTGTGATGTGCCCGAATATTCGAGGTATGCACCGTACCAGAGCGTAACCTGCGCCACAGAAACGTTTCCTTGTTTCCTGTTTGCTGCAACGTGGCCGCACAGGTAAAGTACTATCGTTCGAAATGTACGCCTGCTAAATAACAGACGCGTGAACAGCATCGTGATAGGTTAGCACAACTGCACAATCGGCGCAAGCAGAGGCGCATATAATGCACATTGTGCGTGGCAACAAACACAAAAAAACAGCGCCCGGCCGCGTGTTGCGAACCGGGCGCTGTTTATATTGCTGTTAAACGAAGCCTGAAATCAGATAGCCACGCCAGCTGCTGCGCAGCACTTGCGGTACATCTGTGCCTTGCCAGCCGGGGTGAGAACGCGAACTACTTCCGGCTTGCCGCCGCAGAAGCGGCACACGGCCTGCTCCGCCTTGGCAGCGGCGCGCGCAGTAACGTTGGTTTTAGATTTGGAGCCGCTATCTTTCTTTGCCATGGTGGTAACTTTCTCCTGAGAATATGTTTCGAATAAGGGGCCTGCCAACAAGGCAGCACAAACAGCTTACGCCGCTCGCCACTTCTCCAGTTCCAATATTGTACCATAGAATCTACAATGCTATTATTCGATAGCCTTGCTTGGGATGCCTGGCTGCGGGTGCGTTCGAGATAAGTAGGTAATCCAAAGAGGAAATAGTAATGCCATCCCATGATTCTCCATTGTGCGTGTCGACCAAGAAACTCACAGGAGAACAAGAGATGGCGATGGATATTTCGACAGATGCGGTTAAAGACC
>CAIONQ010000146.1 GCA_903859705.1 uncultured Chthonomonas sp. | reverse complement strand
AGCCCAGGGGAGTGGTGCGTCCAAAACAACATCAACCCGCGCCAGTATTATCGTTGGCGCGCCAAGGTGAATGGCACATATAAGGCTAAGCGCAGCACAAAGCCCGCTATTCCGACAAAACCCCCTTTATTTGTTCCCATCACACTTGATATCTGCCCACCCGCATCGGCGCCCAGTAGCCTCACAGTCAAAATTGCCGGTGCAGAAATCGAAATCCACGAGGGCTTCAACCATCAGTTGCTGCGCTCTTTTAGCGGACTGGCAGTTGCACGCACACGCAGGCGAAAAACCAGCAGCTAGGTAACAGGCATGAGAAAACGTAACGGCAAGCCGACGCATTTCGGCTTGCCGTTATGTCTTTATGTATGGCCTTTGGCAGGCGTTCATCGTGGTATTACATCAGTGCCACTCGTCTCCGATATATCCGCAATATACCGGTGCCGGCAAATGCGGCTACCGCAGCAACGCATTAAACCCAGCTTGAACGAAGTGGATGTCATACGTTAAGACATCTGAGACCTTTTCTTGTTGGCATAACATTATCGAAGAACAGTCCGTCATACTCCACTTCTTATCCGGCCGGCTCTCGTATAATGCCAGCGAAGTTTGGAAGAGTTCCGAACTAAGAGTAACAATCTTGACTTCATCGAGTGCTCTTATCCCAAGCACAAATGCTGCAGCCATCTTCCTCGTCTGTTCACCGCGAGTCGCGCAACCATCCAGAAACTCAACCAGCACTGCCTCAGATGTGAGAATGACGTTGCCACCCCATCGCACTGTTTCTTCAATCGCCCGAATGTGGAGGTCATCATTAGGGGAGTTCAAGGCAATCCAGTATGACGTGTCGGCGAATACTTGCGGCATTATTCGTACCTGTTCGCACCATGTATGTAATGATCGTGGTTTCGAGCGAAGTCTGCAGGAAGTACTTCTTCCGCATTTGTTTGCGACGCCGATCTTACCCGGTTGGCTAGTGCAACCACAGGATGCATCTCTGCATCAGGCTCGATTGCCTGCAGTCTTTGTAGTTCGAGTATGATGTAGTCGCTAACCGACGCCCCGGCAAGCACAGCCCTCTTTTCGAGATCTTTGCTGAGAGACTCAGGCAGGTTCAACGTAAGTACCACTGGACGCCTCCATAAACCACTAATGGTAGATTCTACCACACGTTAAGTGTCGTCTGAAGGGAGTGCGTTTCACCAATCCGGCACCATTGTCAACGTGGCTCCATGGTCTGCATGTCGCCAAGGTGGATGGAGTCTCGCCTCCTGTGTCACCACCGTTTCAGAGAAGACAAGCAAGCTGGTATGAAAGCGACTGGATAAAACAAGGTGGTATTGCTATTGGCGCACTCATCCTCGTCATTTTTATAGGTGCCGTTGTGGTCGTGATGGTTGGTCGACCGAAGGCAGGTACTGGGTCTCAAGCCGCTTACGCTGCTCCACAGGCACAACCTGACTATCAGCAGTCCTCTACAGCGGGGCAGACTTCGCCGGTGAACGGAAGAGCTATGCCGCCAGGTATGGAACAGTTCGTCGCTACTGAACAGGATGCGCGAGCTTCTCTGGGTGATGATAGTGTTTATCGATCAGCGTGGCAAGCTTTATATGTAAGCGTAAAATAATGACCACCTCAAGAGAATTTTGAGGTGGCCTAATTCTTCTGACTTTAAGCTATTGTGTGGCTTTGTTTGGGATTGCGAATTTGCTCTGGATACCTTCGCACCATGGCATCAGGTTATCTACGGTCT
>CAIONQ010000145.1 GCA_903859705.1 uncultured Chthonomonas sp. | reverse complement strand
TACAGTTATAACAGCCTGAACCAGAAGACGGGTGTGGCATACGCCGACTCCACTTCAGAAAGCTGGAGCTACTCGCCAACCGGCAAAATCGCCAGCCATACGGATGGCAATGGGCACACGATATCTTATTCGTATGACCATGCAGATCAGTTGATAACAACCACGTATCCGGATACCACCACGGTCAGTATAGGTTATGATGCCGCCGGGCGTAAGACCAGTATGACCGATTCTACGGGTACCACTGGATACAGCTACGATGCTGGAGATAGGGTTACACAGATAGCTGCGCCAAACGGCACCGTTGGCTATGGGTACGATAACGCGAATCGCCGCACCAGCATGACGCAGGGTACCAGCACCTGGAGCTATGGTTACGATGCGGGAAATCGCCTTTTAACAACCACCAGCCCGTACTCTGAAGTGGCCACCCGAGCTTATGACGTGGCTAACCGCGTAACCAGCCTCACCTCTGGCGATTCCTCGGTTACCTACTATTCGTACGATAGTGCCAACAGGGTAACAGAGATCCAGCACAAAACCAGCGGTGGAACCGTTCTTTCGGATTATCAGTATGCATATGATGCGGTGAACACGCTATACCAGACCGATACCGATGGAACCACAACATCCTACGGTTATGATGATGCAGATCAGTTAACCAGTGAAGTGCGGGATAACACCCACAGCACCGGTTACAGAGTGAGCTACACCTATGACCATAACCAGAATCGCCTGACAAAAACGCTTAATTCTGTAACCGATTCCTACTCTTACGATGCCCAGAACAAGTTGACGGGTATAACGGGCAGCGTGACCAAAAGCTACGGGTACCTCTGAAAATGTCAACCATTCTCACAAGAAAAACTGTGCTTCTTGCGTGATTTGGTTGGTGTGTAGGTGCCTGGCAGTACGGCGGTGAAGGTCAGTCCAGCGGTTTCGGGCACCATTGGCGGTTTTTTGTGCGAGTTCAGGCGTGTCAAGGGGAACATCTGTCGAACTCCACTTTAGCTTTCATTTCCAATGGCTGGGACAGATGTTCGCGAAGCGGCTTGCCCCTTGACGCGGTGGCGAGCACGCAATAATGTTTATTGCCCGAAACACGCGGCGGGTTATGTTGGTTTCATCGACGTTGGTGTTTCGGTAGCGATAGAGTTGGTCAGGGTCTTTTCACACTCTGGCCTGCCCGGGCGGCTATGTGTCTGTTTCCGTGTTTTACTGCTCTGAATTTCTTCAACATATTGGTTTGCGCCCATTTCATTCACGTATCTGATTTCAGCGGCTCGCATCTTGGAGGGTGGTGTGGCAGGTGGCAGTCCTTCCCTCTCGTACACAGCTGGCAGGCCAGGCGTCGTGCGTGTGCGGGTGCCCGTACCGCGTGACGCTGCTGCAGGAGTTCCTTTCTTGGGTCCCGTTTTGCGCCGATCATCCGTTGCCGCTACTCTTAGTTTGCTGAGCTTATTTTCTGTAGGAAGTGGTTGTGCGTAGCGATATGGCTCGTTTTTCTTGAGCATGTGCCAGGCGATAACAGCCAGTTTCCGTGCACAGGCGCATACAGCAACGTTCCTGTTCTTACGCTTGAGCAATCGACGGAAGGATTGGCCCAGAGGACCCGGATGCAGTGCAATATGCTGCGCTGCCTGGATTAGCATCCATCGTGCTTTGCCGTTTCCGCGACGCGTGATGGGGCCGTGATAACAGTGCTCTCCAGATTGGTGTACTGAAGGAACCAGGCCCAGATAGCTGGCGAATTGGTCTGGTGTAGTGAACCTGTCCACGTCGCCGATGGCTGCCAGCACCGTCTGAGCCACGGCTATGCTTACACCAGGCAATGTCATGAGCAGCCGCACGCGCGGTTCGTTCCAGCCATTTTTGGCTAAACGATCCTCAACAGCTTCTATCTCTGTATCGATGACTTCGAGCAGGCGCTGATCACTTTCGATAGCGCTTCTCGGCTCTTCTTTTAGAGGAAGCGCCGCAAGCCATGCCAGCCCGGATTTACCGAAGAGATCTGATACTTCTACCGGGATTAATGCAGCAGCAAGAACGGAGTGAATACGGTTCTTTATACGCGTGCGCTCAGATACAAGTGAGGCCCGCCTTGCACATAGATCTCGCCTGATCTCTGTTTCCGCATCAGGAAGCCACACTTGCGGAAGATAGTCCAGGCGCAGCAGATCTGATAGAACGCGCGCATCTACCTTGTCGGTCTTCTTCTTAGAGTAAGCTATTGCCTTTGTTAGCAAAGGATTAGAGATAACCACGCGTGCCACCAGCGGAATGAGAGCGCGCGCAATGGATCGAGAATAAAAGCTCGATTCAAGTGCCACGACATCTTCTTTCGTAAGATGCTCTTTTGCATAGGCAGCAATGGCTTCGTGCGTTCCAGCGATATCTACTTCGTCGACAATTTCACCTGCAGAGTTGCGTCGGCAGGCTCGGATTGTTTTGCGGTGACAATCCATACCGATGTAATGTATCATCTGTATGTGCCTCCAGGAGGGTGCGAGTTGGTTGATACTGACGTGGGGCGGAATTCGGCAAATACCTCTTCGCGCTCTCGGCGCACCCGAGTGGTCCGGAAGGGCGGGCAACTACGAACAGCGGGCTCTAAGCCCAAACGAATAACCGCCCGACCCCTGGAAAGCATCCTGCTCGCGTCCCTCCTGGTCGAGATACAGAAGCTTTCCAACCCTTGCTCAGTAGCAAGAGTTCACCCCAAAACCGAGCAAAACACAAGTGTACAG
>CAIONQ010000144.1 GCA_903859705.1 uncultured Chthonomonas sp. | reverse complement strand
TGACAGGACCCGTTTCGCGGCGCATTTGGTCCGTCACTATTCATAAGCAAAATGCGCCAGCGAAATGGGAGGCGGTGGAGGCCCTTTTTCATTTTGCTGGGGGTTTGGGGCGCGCAACTAGCGCCCCAACAGGGGTGTGGGGACTGGTCCCCACAAAGAAGAAAGCTAACTCATAAGGGCAATCAACCTGCAACTAAATTAGACGAGCGAATCCCCAACAGGGGTGTGGGGACTGGTCCCCACAAAGAAGAAAGCTAACTCATAAGGGCATTCAACCTGCAACTAAATTAGGCGATAGAATCCCCAATAGGGGCGCGAGGGCTGGCCCTCGCATAAACATAACAACAGCAACATGCTATACAAAAATCAGCACACAAAAGGACCAAAAAAGAGAAAACAACCTCCACTAAGCAATTAAAAAACACAAAAACACCACCATCCGCGGTGGGGCACCGCCCCAAATAGAAACACAATTTGACACTTCTGCACTCTCTCTGTTAAGATGCTATGCCATGTGCTACCAATAATACAGGCAGCACGAAATCCTCGTGTGACCGTGAAAGGACACCACAGCGTTGCAGCAAGAACCAGGGCAAGAAGCCTCCGGAGCCGCAGTTAAGAAAGCAACCTGGATATCTTCCGTTTCTGGATTGATAGCTCCGCTCTCCTTTCTGCTGATACTCAGCATCTACCTCGCCCTCACAGTTAAGAACTTTGCGCATTTCGATAATCTTAAAGAGATTGTGATACAGGCATCTGTAGTATCCATTCTCGCATGTGGGCAAACCGCAGTCATTATCTCCGGTAACATCGATCTTTCGGTTGGTGCCAACATGGCGCTGGCCGGAGTAGTTGCCGCAATAATGATGCGAGATCACCACGCCGGCGTGGCCGCTGCCGTGCTTGTATCATGCGGTGTGGGCCTTATCTCCGGCACAATCTCCGGCATCATCACGGCCATCGGCAAAATCCCATCCTTCATCGTTACTCTGGGAATGATGGGCGTACTGTACGGCGTAGCCAGTATCCTTGCGGATTCACGTAACGTTGGTGGGCTTGCAGATGGCTTCGATGTATTTGCCAGCGGTGAGCTCTTCGGCAATGCAGATCGTACCGGTATCTCCTACGCTATCCTCATAATGGTGGCTGTAGCCGTGGCAGTAGGTGTAATGCTTACTCGCACAAAGTGGGGGCGATCCATTTATGCCATGGGTGGCAATAAAGAGGCTGCCCGCCTTTCAGGAATTCATCTTGGCAAGGTTACCGCTTCTGTTTTTGCACTAACCGGCCTGCTGGCTGGCCTGGGCGCAGTAATCAATGTATCCCGCAGCGGCGTTGCCGCGCTGGATGCTGGCAGCGGCTATGAGCTCTACGCCGTGGCAGCAACCGTTATTGGCGGCACCTCTCTGTTTGGTGGGCAGGGTGGCATCCCCGGAACGGTAATCGGCGCCCTGCTGATGTTTACCATCCGCAACGGTTGTGCGCTGCGCAACCTGCCTTCTGCGTATGAACGCGTAATTGTAGGCGCCGTAGTAATCCTGGCGGTGCTGTATGATCGATATGCCCCCGGAAAAAACCGCACTCGGACTGCTGCCTGAGAAGGCATCAGGGCATTCAACGCAGAATCCATGCGGGTGAGTGCACCGAAACTCTAAGGAAAGATTTTCCGGATCACAAGGAGAAGACTTCGCATGCGACTGCAAAAAACTATCGCCGGCGCGCTGATGGCGACGGCGCTTGGCATGTGCGTTTGGGGATGCCCTAAAGAAAAGCCCTCAGATGGCAAAGCGGGTGAAACCACAACCCCGCCCACCAGCGCAGGTGGCACCGCCTCCAAGAAGCTGCGCATTGCAGTTATCCCCAAAGGCACCCGCAACTCTTACTGGGTTGCCCTTAAGCAGGGGGCCGATGCGGCCGCTACGCAGGCCGGTAATGTGGAAATCATTTACCAGGGCCCGGAGCCGGAAGATGACGCTACCAACCAGGTTGATGTTTTCAAAAACCAGGTGAACAACAAGGTAGATGGCATCGTGCTTGCCGTTATCGATAAAGATTCCATGGTTGGCCCCGTGAAAGAGGCCATGGGCAAGAGCATCAAAGTTGTAACGGTAGACTCTGGCCTGGCAAAAGAAAAAGACACCTCGGTTTGCTATATCGCCACCGATAACGTTAAGGGCGGAGCCGATGCAGCCGATGCACTGGCAAAAGCCATTGGCGAAAAGGGCGATGTTGGCATGCTCTACTTCCAGAAGGGCTCTGCCTCTTCGGATGAGCGCGAAAAGGGCTTCGAAGATCAGATCAAGAAGTACCCCAACATTCACCTGGTACAGAGCCGCGAAGCGCGAGACCCAACCAAAGCCGCCGATGAAACAACCAACATGCTCACGGCTCACAAAGATATCGTAGGTATCTTTGCGGCAAACGAGCCCAACGGCGTCGGCGTTGCCAACGTTCTCAAACAGCGCAAGCTGGGCGGCAAAATCAAGGTTGTTGCCTTCGATTCCTCCGATCAGGAAGTTGCTGGCCTCAAAGAGGGCACCATCCAGGCGCTCATCGTTCAAAACCCGTTCCAGATGGGCCTGCAGGGCGTGCTCACTGCGGTGAAAGCAATCAAAGGCGAAGCCATCACGGCAAAGATGGTGGATAGCGGCCTTACGGTTGTAACCAAAGACAACCTGAACACCCCCGAAGTACAGAAACTGCTCAACCCGGGCAAGTAATAGACAGGTTGGCAAATCTCGGGTAAGTTAACTCAGGCGGGGCGCATGCGCTCCGCCTGAAGTTCTGTGTGGCATCTATAATCGGGCCACAGGCTGTTAAGCTTAAAAGGAGAATTCTGAATGAGGATCAAGCTCATTGGCGCAGCCATGTGCGCTATGGTTATTGGCACAGTAGCGCTCTCTGTTAGCGCAGTGGCGGATGGAACAGCCGAGACGAAGAAGGCTATCCAGGCACAATACGATAAAATGGATGCCGCCCTGGCAAAGAAAGATCTAAGCGGATACGTTAAGTTCTGCTCTAAAGACTTCGTTAATATCGATGAAAAGGGGCAGAAAGCTGGCCTGGAAGCTACGAAGGCGCAGATGAAGCAGATCATAGATGCTTCTACTGCCTTCAAATCCAACTCAGCCATTCTCAAACTAACGGCCGCCGGCAAATCGGCCATAGTGCGCGTTAAGCAGCACGTGGCCTGCACCATAAACGCCCCCGGAGCGCCCGCTCCGCAAAAGCTTGTTATTGACGCGGAATCGGAAGATACCTGGAACAAAACAGGCTCCGGCTGGCTTATAGCAAAATCGAAGACAATCAGCCAGAACGTAACTCCCGGCAAATAATTCATCCCGTAAACTCTGGCGTGCGTATTCGTACTCACGCCAGCTACCTCGTTAAGGATTACGCTTTGTCTCAGTCTGATACAGCAACACAGAGCCCACCTTCACAAACCTCGCCCCGCGCCTGGATTGGTTACGTGGTTCCCATGGTAGTATTTTCTGCTCTCACCGCAATAGAGGGGCAGCCACTGGGAATCCCATACCCATTTCTGTATATTTTTAAAGCGATCGTCGTTACAGCAACCCTGGTAATGGGTCGTAAACTCTGGAAAGAGATTGTGTGGAACCCACGGCATCTGCTGCTTGGCCTGCTTGTTGGGCTGGCAGTATTTGTAGAGTGGATTGTGGTAGATAAGTTCACTCCCCATTTTATGGGCAAACGCACGGCCTTCAATCCATTTAGAGACATCGATCAAGCAGCCCTGCGGTATGTGTTTCTTATCGTGCGGTTCTACGGGCTGGTGGTGATGGTTCCACTGATGGAGGAGCTGTTCTGGCGGTCATTCCTTATACGCTGGCTCACCGATCCAGATTTTAAGTCGATTTCAATGACAGGCTGGTCGTGGTCGGCTTTCGGAATGGTAGCTGGCATATTTGCCCTTTCTCATCCGGAGTGGCTGGCTGCCGCCATTTGCGCGGTTGCCTACGGCCTGTTACTGCGCAAAACAGGCAGCCTGTTTTCATGTGTGGTGGCGCATGCGTTCACTAACCTCCTGCTCGGCATCTACATCCTTGCAGCGCATGCCTACACGCTCTGGTGATCAGAATCCTCGGAGCGTTTAGGGTGTTCTTCTCGGGGTACAACGCTTATACTCCCGTCCAGTTCCAGCACAGCCAGTTTAACCTGGCTGGCTGCTTCCAATCCGTGCGAACGTAACGCTGTCTGCAACTCCTGAGCCGAAATGCGTTCACGCTGAAGCGCAAGTTTACGAACCTTGCCACTAAAAATAAGCACAGTTGGTGTGCCAGTTAGTTTACGCTCCGCAGATGGAAACCTCACCGAAATGCCAGCGGCAATTCTGCACGTAATAAGCAGCACAAGGGCGGCGGTAATGCCTACCGAGAGATTGCCGCTGCTCTGTGTAATGCCGTTCTGAACCGCGTTGGTAACCCCCATTACAGCAGCAAGATCAAACAGGTTCAACTGGCCCAGCTGGCGCTTGCCCAACACCCGAAACAACAATATCAGGTAAAGAAAGATTATTAAGGCCCTGCCTGCCATTACAGAAAGGTAATGCAGATACGCCGGCGAGAAGAAATGGATGCTCATGCTCGTTATTGGTCCTGAATTCTCAACCGAATATCTTAAGGAAGGCGCAATGCTCGGTAGTGCCTGCGAGATCGGTAAACCTCTGCATCCGCAGATATCACGCTGATGGTTCCATCCACTTCAAGCACGGCAAGATGCACCTGCTCAAGGCGCTCAAGGCCATGCTCTCTCAGCGCAGCCATTATCTGCTCGTGCGTTATGCACTCATGTTCCAGCCTGGGTGCAACAACCTGCCCATCGTGAACCAGAATAACGGGTTCGCCCACCATCAGATGCTCCAGCTTGCGCGATCTGGTAAGGGCAACGCTGAACACCCGGTTTAGCAGCAGCAGGGTGGTGGCCGCAGTTATCCCACCAAATACCGTGGAGTCGTCCCCGACCATGGCGTTCTGTACGGCATTTGCCAGAATTATAACAAGCACCAGGTCGTAAATATTCATTTGGCCAAGCTGGCGCTTACCAAGCACGCGCAATCCAACAACCAGAAAGAAATAGATAACCGTTGTCTTAAGGGCGATAATTCCCAGCACACCCAGGTATTGGGACGTCGTTAGGTTCGCGGGGTGGGAGAACACCTCGGCAATCCAATTACCAATTGTCGACATTATCTTCGGCTCTCCTGATCAAGTATGGGTGGGGCAATATTTCATCTCAATTATTGCACAGGGCCTATGTCATAATGCCTAACATACGCATTTACACACACACACGCGTGAGGATCTTAGCAGTGCAATACTTCACCCATACCCTGTGGCCCGTAATTTTTCAAACGAGCTCTGTGTACCTTTTCCTGATACTGGGGCTAACCTTCATCGGGCGTGGTCGTCTGGGCCAGCTCACTTCGGTAGATCTGGTGATGGTGCTCTTGCTCGGCACCTGCGTAGAGACCTCCATGATTGGCTTCAATAACCGCCTGGATGCAGGGCTAACATCCGCTGCAACGTTGCTCTTACTCAATTTGGGATTTTCCAGAGCCGTTACGCGCATAAACTGGCTGCGAGGATTCGTATCACCAGAACCCCTTGTTCTTGTGGCAGACGGCAAAATCCAGTGGGAAACAGCCGTACATGCCGGCCTTACATCACGCGAAATTCATGAAGCACTGCGAGAGCGCGAAATAGAAGATTTCAAGCTTGTTAAGTTTGCAGTTATGGAAGCAGATGGCACCATCAGCGTGATCCGGCATCAACCCGAGGGTGTAATCGCTCGCAAGTAAGCAATGGATTCGGTTAGCGTCTCCATCTCATCGTCCGCAACCGTCTCTGAGCAGGCACTATGCTCCCATGCACTTCCATATTCGGAGCCCAACGGACTTGCTGCCGCCCACACAGCCTTCAAGGCCACCGGCAAGTGCCCGTAATGATCTGATGGGTATGTAGTCCACCAATCCATATCCAGAATAGGTACGGTACGTGTTGCCTGGGCTGCAACCTCCACCGCTGGCAGTAAGCCCTGCCCGTAGGGCATAAGCTCATTCATAATGCCTTTAAAGTCTATTACCCCTGTACCGGCCTTGCACCGCACAAGGTGGTACCCTTCGGGGGCAAAGTGCACTGTGTAATCCTTGAGATGCACATGCCCAATTAAGGGCGCAATCGCTCGGGCATACTGCACAGGGTCCTCTGCCACGGCAAGCGGGTTGCCAGTATCCAGGGTTACCCCAAACGCCGGGCTGCAGCCCGAGGCCTCATATAGCCAGATAAGCTCGGCGGAAGTGAGATCCTGATGGTTCTCAACGCACACCTTCAAACCGATTTCCTGCGCAACAGGCAGTAGGTCCGCCAGGCGCACAGCACATGCTGCGAGGTGTGCGTCCCACCCGCCCGTAACCTTACGCCTATCTCCGCACAGCACATGGCTCAAGATTACACGAACCTTTTCTGCACTGCAGCGATGTGCTAATCGGAGATATGCCAGGTTGTGTTCAATTGGGTGATCCAGTATCACCCCATAATCGGCAATCAATCGAAGTCCCAACGTCGATAGTTCTGCGGCGATGTCTCCGGCAAATCCGGCGGTCTCAACTGTCTTTCCATCAAAAACCGGAGTGCTGGTTTCAAGCGGAAACTCAATGCCTGCAAGGCCATGATTTACTGCCAGGTCTGCAAGCATATTGAGTGTAAAACCCCGTGTGCAAAACTCTCCGGCTTTATCCGGCTGGTAACGCAGCATGTGCGGCAGACTGTAGGCGCAAACGGCAAGTTGGGTTCGATGTGTCATTGGTAATCCAGATGTGTTTGAAAACGATTGCTGTTAAGTATCAGGAGGGTGAAAGCACCATGCCTCCACACACGGGTATAACCTGCCCCGTAACATAATCTGATAAATCGGTAGTAAGAAACTCCAGTACCTTTGCACAATCTTCAGTGGTGCCCATGCGCCGCAGTGCGATCATAGCTGTATATAGGGCCACACTTTCATCACTGTCTCTGTTGAACTGTTTGTTTGCGCGTGAGGTGAGTATCATACCCGGGGCCATGCAGTTCACGTGAATGCCATCTGGGCCAAGTTCACCCGCGAGCAGGCGTGTGTACTGGGCAACACCGGCTTTGGCAACGCAATAGTGCGCGTTTTGCCCCATGAGGTTGCCTCTTACTCCGGCCTGTGAGCTGATGTTAACAATCTTGCCGCTTTTTTGAACCCGCATGGGGCGGGCTGCTGCCTGGCAGCAGAACACCGTTGCGGTAAGGTTAAGGTCTACAATGTCGCGCCAGTCATCCTCCGGCACTTCGGCCGCGTATCCACGCTCCACCGGGCGCAATACACCTCCTGCGTTGTTCACCAGGATATCGAGCCGCCCGAACGTTTGCACAATTGCATCCACCATCTCATCAACTTCAGATTTCAGCGTGACATCGGCCTCAATGCCGAGTGAGCGCACTCCGTAAGCCTGGCACTCGGCCATTACGGTAGCTGCGGAAAGTTGCTCATCAAACTCTGCGGCACTGTCTAGCCGGATGTCGTTTACCACAACATCTGCGCCGAGTTCTGCCAATTTCAATGCATATGCGCGCCCCAGGCCCCGCCCGGCACCCGTTACAAGCGCTACTTTTCCGGTAAGTTTGCCCATTTGTTTGCTTTTACATCCTCTGTTGTTGCCTGCATCCAGATCATATCTGAGTAAGTATATCCGTCCTTTATTGACATGGGAATCCTACAGGTGATACAATTCGAATGGTTTACCCCAATTAAACTGTTGGGAGGGGTGCCTTAACAAGGTAGTCTCCTTCGATGGCTCCGATTTTCCCCTCTGGTTTTGCGGAACTCCAGATGTTCAGCAAGCGTCTGAACATTACTATTTTATCAGATCGAAAGCCGGCACGTACGGCTGATTAAGGAAACCAATTGAACCCTGGCAGCGAATCCGTAACGGAGCGTATCCCTGCAGAGCAACGGCTTATCGGCGCGCATATGCCAACAGCTGGCGGGCTGTACAAGAGCTTAGCCGGTGGTTCCGAGATTGGTTGTACCGCGGTCCAGTTGTTCACCTGTAGCCCCAGGCAGTGGTTTCACTCCGCCCTCAAACAGCCGGATGTCGAAGCATTTCTGCAGGCGAAGAAAGATACTGGCATCACGTTTACTGCCGCGCATGATTCTTACCTCATCAACCTCGCCGCTCCTTCCGAAGAGATCCTCAGTAAATCTCAACGCGCGTTCCGTTCTGAACTGGACAGGGCCGATGCCCTGCAGATCAACTGGCTGGTAACGCATATGGGAGCGCACCTGGATCAGGGCGAAGACGAAGCGCTGGATCGACTTGCGGAGAGCCTGCGAACTATTCTAAAGGAAACCGATGAGGCTGGTGTAACCACGGGGATAGCTCTGGAAACCACCGCCGGCCAGGGAACTGGGCTTGGCTGGCGCTTCGAGCAGTTGGGTAGAATCTTGCAGGCTGCCGGGCCGCATCCGCGCCTGGGTGTATGCCTGGATACCTGCCATATTTTTGTGGCCGGATATGATTTACGCACCCCAGATGCCTATGAGGAAACCTGGGACCAGTTTGAGAGACATATTGGGCGCGATGTTCTAAAACTCATCCATGCAAATGATGCAAAGAAGGGGCTTGGCTCTCGAGTTGATCGGCACGAGCATATTGGGCAAGGCGAAATTGGCGAAGCCGGATTTAGATTACTGATGCAGGATACCCGCCTGCAACATGTGCCAGTAATAGTTGAAACTCCAGACTCCGACACGATGCACGAGGTTAATGTTGCCGCGCTCCGCAAGTATGCTGAGGTGGACGCGTAGATGCCGACTATAATTGTGCATTTGTATGGTCACTACCAAGACTTTTATCCAGGTGGCCTGGTTGCCGTTGAAGTACCGCCACTGGCTACAGTTCGGGAAGCTGCTGAGGCACTCGCTGCAGCTGATCCCCGATTTCTTGGTGTTGCTTCGGCCTGCCGTTTTGCCGTGAATGATGCGTATGCAAGCCTGGATGCTGCAATTCCGCATGATGCCACTGTGGCGCTTATCCCGCCCGTTAGCGGCGGATAATCGTTTAACAAGGGGTACTTCCTATTGGCACATGTGGTGCTTACAACCGAAATAATAACCGTGCCCGCGTGTGAAGAGCTTGCCAGCTCAGAAACATACGGAGCTGTTCTCTCGTTCTCAGGTGTGGTTAGAAACCACTCTGGCGGAAAGCAAGTATCGTTTCTCGAGTACGATGCCTATGTTCCACTTGCACAATCGGAACTGCTCCGCATTGCTAATGAAGCAGAAGCCATGTGGCCAGTAACTGCCGTTATTGCGCACCGTTATGGCAGGTTGGAAATTGGTGAGGTAAGTGTTATCGTAAGCATTGGTTCTGCCCACCGTGCTCCGGCATTCGATGCTTGCAGGTGGTGTATCGACACGCTTAAACAGGATGTGCCAATCTGGAAGCGCGAAACTGGGCCGGATGGTTCTTTTTGGATAGAAGGACCACAGTCCGTGAAAGCTGAGGATCGGTAATGCGGCAATCTCGCGATGTAGCAAAAGATATGCTGAATATGATCCGCCGCGTAACCGTGATATATAATCCGGTTGCAGGTGGCGGTGAAGACGTTCGGAAGCGGTATGAGCTTGAAACCTACTTGTCGCGCGCAGTTCGCAACCTTCACGATATTGTTACCTGGCGTATAGAGGACACAACTGGCCCCGGGCATGCAGAAAAGCTGGCCAGAGATGCAGCCAAATCTGGCGTTAACATCGTGATTGCTGCTGGTGGCGATGGCACAATTAACGAAGTGTTGAACGGAATGATAGGGTACGAATCTCGTCTTGGGATTGTGCCTACTGGTACAGGCAACGACTTTGCGCGTACCATTGGTGTAGGCCTCACAATCAAAGAAGCCGTCCTAAATGTGTTCTACGGTGATCCTGTTACAATCGACGTGGGCAAAATTGGCAGCAGATACTTCATAAACGTGGCTGGATGTGGGTTTGATGCGATTATTGCCGAGCGCATCAATAATCAGCGCGGGCGACTGAAGGGCAGAAGTGCCTATGTAGCAGCAGTTTTTCAATCCCTGAAAGAGCTGCAGCCAACCCCGATAAAACTAACAGTTGATGGCGAAACGCGCGAAATGGACGCGCTGCTATGTGCAGTGGCCAATGCCCGCTCCTACGGCGGCGGAATGAAAATCACACCAGATGCGTTTCTAAACGATGGTCTGTTTGATATTTGCGTAGTCAACACCGGTAAGTGGGATTTCGTGCGCGCCTTTCCGAAGGTGTTTAAAGGAACGCATACATCCCATCCTGGCGTGCTGATTCTGCGTGGTAAAAATGTTAAGATAGAGGCTGCACCAGGTTTACCGGTACTGGTAGATGGGGAAAGCGGGGGAACTACGCCCGTGGAATTTACCATTGTGCCGAACGCAGTAACCATAATTGGCCCAGAACGGCAGCCGGGCGATAACAGCAACCGATACGGATTAGTGGAGACTGAAAAGAGAGACTGGTAAAGGCAAGGCACGCTCTTGAAGCAGCAAACCACCGGCCGCGTTATTCTGTTTTTGCTTACGGCCGTTGCTGCTGCGCTCGGCGTGTACCTGATTGCGTCCTATCACCATACCGGGCAGCCACCAGCTGTTGTGGTCCCTACCCTGCAGTCTGCTACACCAGATATGCCTGCCCCTCCAAGTTCCGAAGAAAACCAGCAAATAACCGATAGCAAGGGCAGGCTAACGGTGCCATTATCGCAAGAACAACGCACTGTTCAGGAGTTGGAACGCCTCCGGGGTCCACTATACAAGACTATTCGCCAGAATTTCACTACATTGCTCTCCGGTTTCCAGCCGGATAAAGAAGACAGGGCCGTTCTGTGCCTGTACCTTAACCGCAAATCTGCAAGTGATGTAGATACGCTCATGGCCCAACTTATAAAGCCAAGCGTGGCAGATTATGCATTCACCCACGTTCGATTCTATGTACAGGATGATTCTGAGGGTGTAACCAAATGGGCTGTGGATAGCGAAGCAGACTGCGGCTCCGATTCGGTTTGGAAACTGGTGCGGAAGTAGCGGCTAGCAGAGCGAGAGGGGAGGGGGTACGTATCCGGGGTGCGGGCAATAAATAAAATGCCTTTGTTCCGAATCGCTCTTGTACCGTAAACAAATTGGCAAAGTGGCCATTGCAAGATTGGCTTACACCAGAATACTCGCCACTCTTGCCTGCATTGAGAGATTCTCCACACTGCGATGAATCCGCAACACAACCAATTGACAATACCGAAATAGATATGCTAATATCCGTTTAACAATTCGCATCCTTTTAAGATAGTCCGGAGAGGCTGTTAAAGGAGCATTCAGGCGCATCAGCACTAACTCGGTTACCGGGTAGCAGAGCAAAGTGTGCCTCAAAATGAGCCAAGGTTACGCCTCTACCGGCCGACTGCACAACTTTGCAGCCGGGGTGGGGCGTTTTTTGCTATCTGGCTTGCGAGGAGCGGTGCCGGGGAGTTTGCCAATGACGGACAGCAATATTACAAGTGCCGCAACTGCAGTGATAGACGTTGGCGTGATGGATGCCGACGACATTCGCCGTGCACTTACCCGAATTGCGCACGAAATTGTGGAGAAGAACCACGGGGCAGATAAAATTGCCCTTGTAGGAGTTCTTACCCGCGGGGCTCCTCTCGCCGAGAGGCTGGCAAAGCTCTTGCAGCAGATTGAAGGCACTGAAACACCTGTTGGCCGCCTGGATATCGGACTGTATAGAGATGATTTCTCATCCAATCCCGCAGGCTCCCCCAGAATTTCTCCTTCGGATATTCCGTTTGATGTTACTGGCAAGCGCATTGTGCTGGTAGATGAAGTTTTGTTCACTGGCCGAACGGCCCGAGCCGCTCTATCTGCCCTGCTGGATATGGGGCGCCCTGCAAGTATTCAGCTTGCGGTGCTGATCGACCGTGGTCACCGAGAGCTTCCTATACGCCCGGATTTTGTAGGAAAGAACCTGCCCACAGGCCGTGGCGAGCATGTTCAGGTATGCCTGCAAGAGGTGGACGGTATAGACCGAGTAGTGATTAAGAAGGCGAGTTGACTACGATGAAGCATCTGCTGACCCTCCGTGATACCAGCGCTGAAGAGATCCAGAACCTGCTGGAGCTGGGTGCTGCGTTTCAAGAGGTAATAAATCGGCCGGTTAAGAAGGTGCCGACCCTGCGCGGTAAGGCGATGATTACTCTGTTTTATGAGAACTCAACGCGCACGCGCACATCTTTTGAAATGGCAGCAAAGGTGATGAGCGCAGAAGCCATCAATATTGCGGTTGCCCAATCTTCAGTTGCCAAGGGCGAAAGCCTTAAGGATACCGTGCTTACACTGCAGGCACTGAAGGCAGATTGCATCGTAATGCGCCACAGCATTAGCGGTGCCCCAATGTTTGCGTCTCAACGGCTTGGCATACCCGTAGTAAATGCTGGCGACGGCCGGCACGAGCATCCTACGCAGGGATTGCTGGATATGCTTACTATTAAGCAGGCTAAGAAGGGCCTCGCGGGCCTGAATGTTGCCATCGTCGGCGATATAACCCACAGCCGTGTGGCTCGCTCCAATGTGTGGGGTCTCACCAAAATGGGTGTGAATGTTCGCCTTGTTGGGCCCAGAACGCTGATGCCCGCGGATGCACACTTGATGCCCGTTAAGGTTTACGATAACCTGCAGGCAGGGCTGGATGGTGTGGATGTGGTGAACGTGCTGCGCTTGCAAACAGAGCGCATGGATAAGGGGCTGCTGCCAACCCTGCGAGAGTACTCGCGCCTGTTCGGCATCTCTCAAAAAAGCCTCAAGTTTGCCGATAAGGATGTTCTGGTGCTGCACCCAGGGCCAATGAACCGTGGTGTGGAGATATCTGCAGATGTAGCAGATGGCGCCTTCGGAATCAACTCCGCAGTTGAAACACAGATCAGCAACGGCGTTGCAGTGCGCATGGCCGTTCTTTATACATTGATGGGCGGCTCAGGTTCGCCTTCTACGGAAGCGTAGCGGTATCTCAGGAGACGATATTGAAACTGATACTTACTGGCGGGCGAGTAGTAGATCCCTCACAATCTTTTGATTCGTTGGCATCGGTTGCCATTGCAAATGGCGTGATTGCAGGCATCTTTACAGGCGATATCCCTGCTGAGTTTGCAGATGCCGAGAAGATTGATGTAACCGGAAAAACAGTTACACCGGGCCTTATAGATATTCACGTACACCTGCGGGAGCCGGGGTTTGAGTACAAAGAGGATATCGAATCCGGAACCCGCGCGGCTGCGGCCGGCGGCTTTACCCGAGTTTGCTGCATGCCCAACACAAACCCCGCTATCGATACTGCCGCGGTAGTGCGCCAGATACTGGAACGCACCCAGCAAGTTGGCAGCGCCGTTGTGCATCCCATTGGTGCGGCCACACGTGCCATGGCTGGAGATCAGCTTACAGAAATGGCAGATCTCAAAGGGGCAGGCGCCTGCGCAATCTCTGATGATGCATTCCCACTACAGCACGCAGATACGGTTCGCCGAGTTATGGAGTACTGCAAAATGCTGGATCTGGCATTCCTTACTCATAACGAGGATAAGCGGCTCACCGAAAAGGGCGCCATGAATGAGGGCATTCAGGCAACTATCATGGGCATACCTGGCATGCCAGCCGTTGCCGAAGATATCGCTGTTGCACGTAACATCATGCTGGCGCAATTAACAGGGTGCCATTTGCACCTGCTGCATATCAGCACAAAGGGCACCGTGGATCTGCTTCGGCAGGCGAAAGCTGCAGGCGCCCCGGTTACGGGCGAAGCCTGCGCGCATCACTGGGCCCTTACAGATGAGGCGTGCATCGGTTACAATACCGATGCCAAGATGAACCCGCCGCTCCGCACCCCCGAGGATTGCGAAGCAGTGAAGCTAGGACTTGCCGATGGAACCATCGATTGCATCGTGACCGATCACGCACCGCATGCCGGTTATGAGAAGGAGGTGGAATTCGATGCCGCACCGTTCGGAATTCTCGGCCTCGAAACATCGTTTCCTCTGGTCTACTCAACGCTTGTTAAGCCAGGCGTCTTGAGTTTCTCCGATGCCATCGCCAAGATGACCTACATCCCGGCTGGCATCCTGAAACTTGGTGACGGCGTTGGCACCTTGCAAGTTGGAGCACCGGCCGATATCGCAGTGCTGGATCTGGATGCCGAGTGGACAATTGATCGGGACAAAGTGCAGTCGAAATCCAAGAACACACCTTTCCACGGAATGAAGGTTCAGGGCAAGGCAGCGTTTACCGTGGTAGGTGGCCGGGTGATCACACTTTGATGCTCAGAAGTACGAAAGCACAGTAAATGGCAAAAACCGTCTGCATAGTTACCAATGCCAGAATCTACACGATGGATCCGGAGCAGCCTAATGCTACGGCAATGGCAATTGGCCGCGATGGTAGATTGAATGCCATTGGCAGCGATAGCGAGGTTGGCGCCATGGGCGGCGCCGGTGTACGGCGCATAGATATGCGCGGCCGTTGCGTGATTCCGGGGTTTTTCGATTGCCATCTGCACATGCTCTGGCTCGGCACAAACCTGCTGCAGGTTGATTTGAGCTCGCCGCCAGTTACCAATATCGAGGGGATTGTATCCCTGCTTTCTGCACGTCTGGATGCAGAACCGGAAATTGCCTGCGTATCTGGCAACCGATATGATCAGAACAAACTGGCAGAAAAGGTTCACCCAGATAGGAATGATCTGGACAGGGTGGCCACCGATAGGCCAGTGCGCATCGTACATACTTCAGGGCATGCGGCTGTAGTTAATAGCTATGCTCTGAACGCCATGGGCATCGATAGAAGTACTCCAGACCCAATGGGTGGCGAAATTGTACGCGATGGTGCTGGCGAACCAACGGGAGTATTGCTGGAAACGGCAAGTTGGAGCTGGCTGGATAAGATAATTCCGAAGGCCACCAGGCCAGAGAATGTTGCGGCTCTTGCTCGCGCATCGGAGTACATGCTTGCAAGGGGAATAACCAGTGCCTCGGATGCGCACACAGATCCCGCTGATATTGCCCTGTATCAGGAAGCCGTACTTCGCAAAGTTCTGCGCGTTCGCACCGGGCTGATGGTTGGCTGGCCAGAGCTCATACAGTTTGCCGATGGTGCCTATGGCCGCGATCCGCGACCGGATGATGTGCAGCCGGAGGGCTGCAACTGGCACGAACTGCATGTGGGGCAGGCCAAGCTTTTCTCGGATGGCGCCATCACCACACGAACATGCTGGCTTACAGAACCCTTTGTTGGGATGCCAGAGAACTACGGCATGCCGCTTCACGATCCAGAGGAGCTGATCGAGCTTATTTGCCGAGCTCACGATCAAGGATGGCAAATTGCCACCCATGCTATTGGTGATCGCGCAGTAGACCTGGTGCTAACTGCGTATGCGCAGGCGCAGGCACGCAATACCCGGCGTAAGCCCGGGCACCGGATAGAACACTGCATGCTGTTGGATAAGGGACTTATCTCTCGGCTTCGCAGGCAGAATGTGTGGAGCATCGGCCAGCCAGAGTTCCTGAGCCAGCTTGGGGATGCCTATATAACTGGCCTGGGAGAAGAGCGCGCGTTTCGCCTCTCACCCTATGCCTCTTTAGACGAGAACGGTGTGGCGCAGGCGTTCAGTTCTGATTGCCCTGTTGTGCCCGGCGCACCCCTGGCCGGCATTAGGGCAGCCGTGGATCGGCGCACTCCTAATGGAGTTGTACTGAATGCGGCAGAGAGAATTTCGGCAGATGCTGCGTTCTACGCATACACAGCGGCACCTGCTTATGCAACCCGCACAGAGCGCGATCGAGGATCGCTTACCAGCGGTAAGTTTGCAGACTTTATAGTGCTCTCTGCAGACCCACTGCAGTCCGAAGAGGATTTTGCCGCCCTGGACGACCTGGCGGTGCTGGCAACGTTTGTTGGCGGCGAGTGTTTATATGGCGAAGCCGAACTCTAATCGTGAGTTCAAAGCTGGCTCATAGCAATTATCGGCAGAGTATCGCCACCAGAAACTGAAGTGATAAGGCGTTGGGAGCATCAATAAGCGCATGAAAGCATTACTGGCACTGGAAGACGGAACCATATTTGAAGGCCAATCTCTTGGCGCGCCCGGCCGTACCTACGGAGAGGTAGTTTTCAATACGGGTATGACGGGATATCAGGAGATCCTCACAGATCCTTCCTACGCCGGTCAAATTGTATCTTTAACCTATCCACTCATCGGTAACTACGGTATCAATGCAGATGACTTTGAATCTCGCCGCGTACAGGTTGAAGGATTTGTTGTGCGTGAGGCTGCGGATATTCCAAGCAACTGGCGTTCGGAACGCTCGCTGCATGCCTTTCTTAAAGACAGGCGGATTGTAGGCATCCAGGGCATTGATACCCGGGCTTTAACGCGGGCACTGCGGGTAAAGGGTGTGATGATGGGGGCCATCTCCACAGAGGAAACTCCGGAGCAGCTTGTTGCCCGTATCCGCTCCGCACCTGCCTATGGTGGTACAGATCTTAATCGGCAGGTAACGGCCGAGAGGGCGTACCACTGGCCACCGTACACAAAGCAGTTGGGCGATATCGCAGCTGCGGAGCAACGTGCGCTGGAGCTACCCGCACTAGATCAGGTACCAAGAGTGGCCCTTCTAGATTGCGGTGTGAAGTACAACATAGTACGCAGCCTCTCTGCACTTGGCTGCGAAGTAACGGTATACCCATGCACGGCCAGCGCCGATGAGATTTTGAGCCGCAACCCGGATGGAATTATGCTCTCACCCGGCCCGGGCGATCCGGCCACACTAGGGTATGTGGTGGATACGGTAAAGCGTTTGATTGGCAAGAAGCCAATCATGGGAGTGTGCCTTGGCAACCAGATACTGGGCTATGCCTTTGGCAGCAAAACTTACAAGTTAAAGTTCGGGCACCGAGGCAGTAACCACCCGGTGAAGGATCTGAACACGGGCAAGGTATACATCACCAGCCAGAACCATGGCTACGCAGTAGATCCCGATGGCCTGAAGGATGGCATGGAGGTTGCCCACCTCAATCTTAACGACGGTACGGTAGAGGGGCTGAAACATAAAGAGCTACCGATCTTCTCAATTCAGTACCATCCAGAGGCTTCGCCGGGCCCAACCGACAGCTCCTACATGTTCGAAACGTTTGTGAGGACCTTAACCGCGAATTGAGTGCTGCTGAGCAGAATAGATCCTCGGCCGCAGCGCCATCACCCGGAGTAAAGCCCTGGAAGATAGTGCTGATTGTGCTTGCCGCGGTGCTGATGGTGGTACTGAGATGTATTCGTCTGGATTCTGATGCTTATGCGCACCTCTCATGGAGCAGCGCACTGCTTACGGATGAAGGGTTCTACATTCACAACGCGCGCAATGTGGTGCTGTTTGGCACACCCCGCACAGATGGCTTCAATAATATGCTGATTATGCCTACCCTGCATTATGTGCAGGTGTGGGTGTTCCGAACATTCGGAACGGGTGCGGTGCAAGCAAGATCGATTTCGGTGGCTTGTGGCCTGCTGGAAACGGCAGCCCTTGCAGTATGTATGTCGCGGCTTTTCGGACGCCGGGTGGGGATGTACTCGGCACTATTTATAGGGCTGAGCCACACAAGCCTACTCTATAGCCGAATGGCGTTGATGGATACGCCTGCAGCGCTATTTCTAACTCTGGTGTTTTGCCTGTGGTGCGAAGCTGCCGTAAGGTGCAGCGCAGGCAAAAGCCCCGCAGTGGCTTCGGCAGCTGCGGGCCTCATAACAGCCATATGTTATGTAACACGAGGGCTAACGGTATGGAGTGCGCTCATACCATGGCTGCTTTTGCCGCTGTGCCTGCAAGCGTTGCCTGCACGCAAGAAGCAGTGGTGGAGTGCAGCGCTCTGGCAGCTTGGGGGCCTGGGAGCGGGCCTGGCGGTGTATCTGGTACTGTGGTATCTGCCAAATCGGCACGAAATTGCCGCAATGAACCACTACTACCTGGCGCATCAGCTCATGCCGCATAGCCTGCTCGCGTTGAAGGGAAACCTTTCACATGCGGTTGTCGGGGATTACAGGGGGCTCTTCCCATACCTGTTCCGTCACTCTCCGGTGACTTTCGTGCTAACTATTGCAGCTACAGGCGCGCTTCTGGTAGCTCGCAAGCGTGGATCAGCTGGCATAGCGGAGGCAGTTTCACCTGCTAACCCGGATGAAGGTGCAGTGGCAAGAAACCTTTCACTGAGCTTTCTTGGTTGGTGGCTGCTTCTTCCTTCACTGGCGTACTCTATTATCAGCTACGCGCCTGATCGGTACTACGTGCTCTTTTACCCGGCAATGGCCGCACTTGCTGCAGTTGCGGTAGAGAGAATTGACCGGATTGCAGATACAATTCGCGGTACGCTGGCTCAAACAGCAGTCGCCGGCCTGGTAACATACCACCTGGCAGAAGCGCTGCTGCACCACCGTGCAGACTGGCTGCTTGCCACTTCGGTGGTGGTTGCCGTTGGGATATTCTGGCCAGTTCAATCACTCGCCAAAGTGCAGCATGGTTTGCGGTTTATCACCGCTCCCGCATTGCTGATTGCCCTGTGGGTGGCTACAGAGGTTGCCTGGACCTCAGACTGGCTGATGCACCCGGCATACACCCAGCGCGATGCATGCACAAAACTTCAAAAGTTACTTCCGGCAGATGCCGTTCTGGTAGGAGATATCGGGCCAGGGCTATCGCTGGATAGTAAATTTCGGGCCGTTAGTGTTATTCCTGGGCTCTGCAATGATGAGTTCCCGCTGGGGATCGCGGCAGGGCATCCAGCCTATATCGCCATTCTTGATGGCAGATTTCTCGAGCCGTTCTGGCGGGAATACTGCCCAAAGCAGATAGTACAACAACATCGTGTGGCGTTCTTCCCGGCAATGCTGGGCAAATACCCGGTGGGTATCTATCGCGTAAGCATAGATCCCTTAGCAGATGCGAACATCCCGGCTGCAGATCGCCAGTAGTATATAACCAAGAAGCAAAGGTACCTCATGCCAAGAGACGCAAGCATAAAGAAGGTTCTGGTTATTGGGTCCGGACCCATTATCATCGGCCAGGCGGCAGAGTTTGATTATGCCGGCACGCAGGCGTGCCGCGCCCTGCGAGAAGAAGGCATCTCTGTAGTGCTGATCAACTCAAACCCGGCAACTATCATGACGGATACCGAAATTGCCGACAGAGTATACATCGAGCCACTCAATGTAGAATTTGCCGAGCGCGTAATTGCACGCGAACGCCCTGATGGCATATTGCCAACCCTGGGCGGGCAAACTGGCCTTAACCTGGCAACTCAGCTTGCAGAAGCCGGGATTGTTGACAAGTATGGAGCCAGACTGCTGGGTACTCCGCTAAAATCCATCCGTAAGGCCGAAGATCGCCATGAGTTCCGTGAGCTGATGCGCGAAATTGGCGAGCCTGTACCGGAATCCTGGATTGTTGAAGAAGAATCCCAGCTGGATGAACCGCTAAAATCTGGAATATGGCCGCTCATTGTACGCCCGGCATACACCCTTGGCGGAACGGGTGGCGGAATTGCGTACAACGAAGCCGAATTGCGAGAGATTACGCGCAGAGGCTTATCACTTTCCATGCACCATCAGGTAATGATTGAGCGGTACCTGGCAGGTTGGAAAGAGGTTGAGTATGAGGTAATGCGTGATGCGAATGACACCGCAATCACCGTGTGTAACATGGAAAACTTTGATCCTATGGGCGTACACACAGGTGATAGCATTGTTATCGCACCCTCTCAAACGCTGTCGGACAAAGAGTATCAGATGCTTCGCACGGCATCGCTAAAGATTATTCGGGCACTCGGCATCGAAGGCGGGTGCAATGTACAGCTTTCGCTTAGCCCACACTCCTTTGACTACTATGTAATCGAAGTGAACCCGCGCGTTTCCCGATCTTCGGCATTGGCATCCAAGGCTACCGGTTACCCCATTGCCCGCGTGGCCGCTAAGATTGCGGTTGGGCTGCACCTTGAAGAGATTGATAACGCCGTAACCCGCAAAACGCTTGCGTGCTTCGAACCTGCTTTGGACTACTGCGTGGTTAAAATACCTCGCTGGCCCTTCGATAAGTTTAATGTGGCTGATCGCCGTATCAGCACGCAGATGAAGGCCACAGGTGAAGTGATGGCCATCGATAGAGCCTTTGAACCGGCGCTTCATAAAGCTATCCGATCTCTGGAGGTGGGGATCTACGGCCTGCAGAGCAAAGCCTCCAGCAAGATGAGCGATGTTGAGATCGAAGAGGCAATCCGAATTCCGAATGATGAGCGCCTGTGGGCTATTACCGAAGCTCTGAGGAGAGGAGTGATGGTGGAGGAGATCCACTCGCTCAGCGCAATTGATCCCTGGTTCCTTCGTAAGCTTAAGGGCATGGTTGAGTTGGAGACCGAGATCAAGTCTCAAAGCAGCGCCATACTGGCAGCTTCAGAGGCAGAAGAAACACCGCCGGCTGACGTAGTTTCTCTGTTAACCCGCGCCAAGCGTGCTGGCTTCCCGGATCGTTCCTTATCGGACCTGACCGGAGCAGTGGAACTACAGATCCGAAAGCTGCGCAAACGCCTTGGCATTGTGCCAGTGTACAAGATTGTAGATACATGCGCCGCAGAATTTGAAGCTGAAACTCCATACTTCTACTCTTGCTATGATTCGGAGAACGAGCAGTAGAGTTGGCCAGTTTGTGTTCTGTTTAGGACGCTTCGGGAAGGTGTGAGCAGTGAGAGTTGGCCTGACGCATTTAGAACCCGTGTTGGCAAAGAAGATAGCAGCGCTGCTGTGTGGCCCAAGAGATACCTTTTTGAGCAAGGATATCGTCTGGACCAAATCAGCGAGGCGCAGCATTTTTGACGATGACTTCGATGAAGATGAAGTTGTTGTTCGCCGCAACAAGCCAAATTCGGAAGAAAAGTACGCACTCGTGCTTCGCAGGCGCCGCGATGATGCGGTTGCCCGAAGGCGAATCATTGTGGGTGTTCCCACCGGGATTGTAACCCTTGGGTTATTCGGTATCGCCTACCGGCTCAATCCAAATCATGCCTTAATCAGCTATGTTGCCGCTGGCCTGGGTGCCGTTGGCGTGCTATTTGGCACATGGTTTGGCCTGAAGTGGTCTAACATGGCCTCTCAGCGCCGGGCACTTAAGTACGAGCTGATTCTGGAAGAGCTTATTTCGGTTCGGACCTATCTTGATATGTCTGCAGCTGAAAGTGCGTACTTTGATATCCTGCTATTGCTTACCAACCTGGAAGCGAACCTGGAGGCACGCAGGATACTGCGGAAGATGATGGCACCTGTTAACTCTATACTGGTGTCAAGCCGTGCAATAGAGGCGGAACTATCCCAGAGCCGCCCAGCTGCACCTGAACCTGTTTCAGGCAAAAAGCGTGGCAAAGGGCGCTTCTTCGCTTTTGATAGTGATGACGACGATGAGGAAGACGGCGACTACGGGAATGAAGATGCCGATCACGTGGTGTCGTTAAGCACCAACCCTACAGCTTCGGATGAAGAACTCTACGGTGATCTCTCCAGCGTAGTAACCGATCTGCCTGCGCAGGTTACAGAAAAGCCTGTACGTGAGTCTGTGCGAATCCTAGAACAACAGATGGAGACCATCGTTAAGGCACTTCAAATGACCGGAGTGGCACTTTCACGCATTACGGTAGCTCCTGGCGCGCTTGCGGATAAATCCTCGAAGCAGGTTATAGATATCGCAGCAAGTGTTAAGAAGAAAACCGCCGAAGCAATTGAAGCCGCCCATCGGGCGGCCCGAGATATGAGTTGATGTGCCGGAGCAGGCATGAACAGTGCTCCTGGCCACAGGAAGGATAGCGTCTTGTCCGAAACGCGTAAGAAAATTGTGGTTATAGGTTCCGGTCCAATTCGAATTGGCCAGGGAATCGAATTCGATTACTGCTCGGTACACTGCGTGTGGGCACTTCGCGAAGCTGGCTATGATGCCATCATCGTGAACAATAACCCCGAAACCGTTTCGACGGACTTTGATACGAGCGACAGGCTATTTTTTGAGCCCCTCACTTCAGAGGATGTGCTAAATATCCTGGATCGAGAAGAGCCCGAGGGCGTCATAGTGCAGTTTGGCGGACAAACCGCCATAAATCTTGCACGCCCATTGCATGAAATGGGAATTCGTATTTTCGGAAGCTCCTACGATTCAATTGATCTTGCTGAAGATCGTGATCGGTTCGAAAAGGTTCTTTCTGAACTTGGTATCCCGAAGCCTGCTGGCCGTGCCGTAACCAATGCGGAAGCAGCAGTAACTGTTGCTTCCGAAATTGGGTATCCGGTGCTGGTTCGTCCTTCCTATGTTCTGGGTGGGCGCGCCATGGAGATTGTGTTTGCAGAAGAAGATCTGCGAAGGTACATGCAGTACGCAGTAGATGTCTCGCCAAAGGCACCGATCCTTGTAGATAAGTATGTGCTGGGCAAAGAGGTTGAAGTGGACGTCATCAGTGATGGCGTAGATTGCCTCCTCCCAGGAATTATGGAGCACATTGAGCGTGCCGGTGTCCACTCAGGCGATAGTATGGCCGTTTATCCGCCGCAGTCGCTTTCTCAGGACGTGATTGATCAGATAGTGGATAGCGCTACGCGCCTGGCTCGCCGCCTGGAAGTGCGTGGGCTGATGAACATTCAGTTTGTGGTGGATAATGCTACCAATACAGCCCAGGTACTGGAAGTTAACCCGCGCGCATCCCGTACTGTCCCTTATCTCAGCAAGATCACAGGTATCCCCATGGTTCGTGTGGCAACACATGTTATGCTTGGAAAAACGCTCAAAGAGCAAGGATACGTTTCTGGCCTGCATCCTAACACGGGAAGCATCAGCGTAAAGGCACCAGTATTTTCCTTTGCGAAACTGGCAAAGGTAGATATTGGCCTTGGCCCGGAAATGAAAAGTACAGGTGAGATTATGGGCATGGATACCCAGTACTCGAAGGCCCTTTACAAGGCGATGGTGGCATCTGGTATTGATGTGCCAACCCGCGGATCTATGATTGCCACTCTGGCCGATGCTGATAAGCAAGAGGGGGCCGGAGTAATTCGGCAGTTTTCGGACTTTGGCTTTGATGTTTATGCCACCGGTGGTACGGCCAGGTACCTTAAAACTGTTGGTATAGATGCCATTGAAGTGAAGAAGCTACACGAAGGCGAAGGCAATATCGTAGATCTGATCAAAAGCGGTAAGATTGATCTGCTGATCAACACGTTAAGCTCTGACAAGCGGATTGAGCGTGAAGGTACTCAGATCCGACGCGCTTCGGTAGAGGCAGGTGTGCCATGCCTTACAAGCCTGGATACGGCTCAGGCTCTGCTGCTGGCGCTAGCAGCAAGGCGTGGCGGAGAGGATTTTGCACTCGCAACCGTGGATGAGTACCTTGCTGGAACGGTGAACTAACAGGAGAGACCCATTATGCCCGCAGTGGATTATCGGATTGTGCTCAGGCGATATGTGGTGGCTGCTACAGCTCTGGCTACCTGCGTGGGATTGCTTGCGGGTGCCCGTGCCGCTCGGCCGGCCGCCGGGGCCGATCTATCTGCGGGGCCTAAGCCACCTGCGCCTTACTTCCATTCCCTGTGGAAAGAGGAGATAACTGAGCCCGTTCACAGGGTTGCGGTTGCGGATACTGTTGGAGACGGAAAACCTCGCCTGATATTACTGATAGAGAAGCCGTTGCAGAAGGGGCTGGCCGTCCTCAAGGTCAAAAAGTGGGATGGTACTCAGTTTGTTACTGAGTTTACCGGCAATGTAGATGCCAATGCGGATGGCCTGGAAGTTGGCAAGTTTGCTGGCAAAGATAAGCCGGCACAGATTGTAACCGCCGATGCACTGTGGCAATGGGATGGGAAAACTTATATTCGCAAGCCCGCACGCAAAGAGCTTGCCCTGTTTGGCACTGCCCGCATGAAATCCGGCGAAGATCGCATCATTCTTGCCGAAACAGCAACACAGTTCAAATCCTATCAGGTAAACGCGGATGCCACCGGTACTGATTGGCTAACAGATCGAACCGAATCTCCTTCTGCGCTCGATGTAGAGTGGGAGGCCATGCACTCCACTCCAGATTTTTTCCGCAAAATGGGGATGCCGTCGTTCTTGTGTGCTGGTGGATTTATTACTGTGTGGGATGCAAACCACGCCTCCGTGCCATATCTCTACTACTGCAGATTTACCGGGGACGCGGCATCTGCAGTGAAATCCAGCTTCTTAGGAATGCGTGATGCAACGGAAGCTGGCGGTATAGAGCTCTGGACCTCACCTCGCCTTGTGGGGCAGGCAATTGATGTAGCTCTTCAAGATCCGCGCGCCAGCAATAGGGCCGGAATTCTTGTATTAACAAATGGCTCAGCCACCGCAGGTAAATTGGCAACCATTCAGTATTTTTCCAAAGACTGAGAGAGTGCATCTCTCAGTCTCTGACATTTGTATAGGGCGCTATTCTGTACCTCTAAGCGTAATGTAGTGCTCCAGAGCCACTTCCCAGGGTGCGAGGTTATCTTTTCCCTGAAGCTCCAGTGAAAAATGCCTCAGTACGCTGTAGGTTGGGCGCACAGTGGGAGAAGGCCAGGTAGAAGCCGGAATTGGCTTTACTTCGGTTGTGGTAACCCCTGCAAGCTCCAGAGTGCGTTTTGCAAGATCAAACCATGTGCAGTGCCCGGAGTTGGTTACGTGGTACGTTCCATAGAGCGGCGATGTAATGAGATGTGTTACCGTATTTGCCAGATCTACCGTGTGCGTTGGGCTGCCGGTTTGATCGCACACAATGTTTAACTCGGATCGAGTTTTTGCCAGATTGATCATGGTGCCGGGGAAGCTCTTGCCGTGCACACCGAATAGCCATGACGTGCGGATGATGAAGTGCTTGCGGCACAACTGGGCCGTTACCTTCTCACCAGCCAGTTTTGATGCGCCATAAGGGCTTAGCGGGTTTACCGTATCAAATTCAGTATAAGGTGCATTCTTGGTGCCATCGAACACAAAATCTGTGCTGATGTAGGCCATGATGATGTTGTGTGCGCCGCAAACGGCTGCCACGTTCCAGGTTCCTAGTGCGTTAATTCTGTAGGCGAGATCCGGATCTCTGGTGCAGCCATCAACATCTGTATAGGCAGCTGAGTGCACAATGGCATCGGGCTGATGCTTCAGAACCACAGAGGCAACGGATTGCATATCTGTGATATTCATGGGCTCCCACGGCGGCACAACGGCCCCCTCGCGCACACCCACATCGGTGCGAATTACATGGCATCCGGCGGCTTCAAGGGCCGCACACAGGTCGATACCAAGCATTCCGTTAGCGCCTGTAACAAGCACTCTCATTTTGCCACCTCCCAATACTATTTGTTGTAGAGCCATCCGAAAATCGGATGCCCGGCAATATCGAACTTTAGAAGCAGTGCGCTTACAACAAACCACAGAATTACAGTTACCTGCATACTTCTATCGGTTCGTAATACCTCTTCGGGCGCTCCGCCCATTCCCTTCTGGTATACCAGATACAGATATCGGCAGATGCCGAATATAACAAATGGCACAGTAAACCACAGGTGTGGATGCAAGTGCGCCGTTTCTGATTCTACCGAGTAAACGGAGTAGCACACAACAGAAACACCCGCAACCAGCGTTATCATCTGGTCTAAAAATGGGAGGCTGTACTCCTCCAGTATGGCGCGTGTCTTCTCTGCATTCTCTCCCAACTCCACAAGCTCCTGCCGGCGTTTAAGAAAGCCCAGAAACAGTGCCAGTTGAAGCGTGCAGAGCAGTAGCCAGTGAGAGATACTGGCACCTATGATAAATCCGCCGCCAATGGTGCGCAGAACAAAACCCATCGCAATGGAAAACACATCCAACAACACCTGGTGCTTTAGCCGGATGCAATAGGCGATGTTTAGTATGAGGTAGGCGGCAAGCGTTGCACCAAATAAGCGGTTAAAGATGGTGCCTGCTACGACACTGCCTACTGAAAGTACAACCATGGCAACCTTTGCCAGGGCAACAGGCAGATCGCCGCTGGCAATGGGCCGGAGTTTCTTGCGCGGGTGTAGCCTATCCTGCTCAACATCCATAATGTCGTTTAGCAGGTACACACTCCCGGATGCAAGTGAAAACAGGAGAAACCCTATGGTGGCTCGTAATACGGCAGCGGGGTTTGTAAACTGGTTGGCAAAAACCAGCGCCGCGTAAACAAAGAGGTTCTTAGCGGCTTGCTTTGGGCGCAACCCCTTAATTAGTGCGGCGATACGCTTTGAAAACGGCTTCATCAGCGGGTGTCACTTACGGGAGTTCCAGACGATTCCAGTATCCTCGTCGTTAGTTCTGTGGTAGAGCGCCCCTGGGTAAATTGCAGGGTAACTACCTGGCCACCATGGGCTCTCACGATGCGTGTCTCTGGCATTGCTTCAACATCGTAGTCACCACCCTTGGTATGTATGCTAGGGCGAATCAGCTCAAGGATGGCTTCCGGAGTGGACTCTTCAAATATGGTTACGTAGTCTACACAGGCAAGCGCAGCAAGGAGTTCGGCACGCTCATCCTCGCAAACAAACGGCCGGTTAGGGCCCTTCAAGCGTGAAGTGCTGGCGTCTGAGTTAATAGCTACAACTAGGCGGTCGCCAAGCTTACGTGCCTGCTGCAGGTACCGCACATGGCCAACATGTAGCACATCAAAAACTCCGTTTGTGGAGACGATGCGCTCACCATGGCTGCGATGCCAGTTCAGCCGGTTCGTTAGCTCGGCATAATCTCTAATTACTTCACCCATTGGCGAACCTCCATTGACTTCGACATATGGCAATGCTTCCCAAACTGTGCGTTTAAGATCAAAGATCCTCGCCCAGATACTTGCCGTAGAAGCGTGCCACAAATGCCTGATAATCCGGTGATGCAACGATATCGCGCCACCAGCCCTGATTGTCTACATACCATTTGACGGTGCGCTCCAGCGCTTCTTCAAACTCGTACGCAGGCTTCCAACCCAATCCTTTCAGGCGTGAGGCATCGATACTGTATCTCTTATCGTGTGCGCCTCCGCGCGGATCGCCGATATGCTTGATAAGGGACTCTGGTTTATCCAGAAGCTTCAGCAGGCGGTGGGTAATCTCCATATTGGTGAGTTCACCATCAGAGCCGATGTTGTAAGCCTCTCCCAGTGCGCCATTGTGTAGCACAAAGTCGATACCGGAGCAGTGATCCATCACAAACACCCAGTCTCGCACTTGCTGGCCAGATCCATAAATAGGCACCTTTTTATCATCAATAAGGCGAGACACGAAGAATGGTATCAACTTTTCGGGGTACTGAAACGGCCCGAAGTTATTGCCGCAGCGGGTAACCAGGGTGGGGGTGCCATACGTGATGCGGTGTGCCCGGGCCTGCAACTCTCCGCCCGCTTTGCTTGAGGAGTACGGTGTATTCGGCTCAATTGGGCTCTGTTCTGTAAAACTACCGCTATCTATCGTGCCGTAAACCTCATCGGTGGAAATGTGCACCAGGCGCTCAACATCAAACCGCTTAACAGCATCCAGCAAGGTAAACACACCGTAAACATCGGTTTGAATAAAGCTGCCGGGATCCAGGATAGATCGATCGTTATGAGATTCTGCAGCAAAGTTAACTACGTAGTTAACCTTTTCGGCCCGAATAATGCCACAAACAACTGTTTCATCCTGGATTTTGCCGGGATAGAATTGAAATCTACCGGCATATTTCTGCTGTATGTCTACCAGTGTAGAGAGGTTGCCTGCATAGGTAAGAGCATCCAACACTACTACACGATAATCCGGGTGGTTTTCCAGCACATAGCGGCAATAGTTGCTGCCTATAAACCCGGCACCACCCGTTACAAGAATTGTTTTACCTTTGCTCACAGCTTGAACTCCGAATCGATCTCTTCATGGCGGATTTCATCTACTGGCTCTTTCTTGCCCCAGCCAGCATACAATTTATCTGGGAAGTTAAGTACGGTAGCATCATGCTCACCAACATTGCGGTATGCGTGCACTACGCCGGGCGGCACAACCATAAACAGCGGGTTATTTTCGCCAGCCAGTATAACCACCTTAGCGTGCGCTTTATCCGGGCGGTTTTCCCACAGAGTGACTTCGAATGTGCCGGAAATAAATATGAAGCCATCGCTCTGATCGCGATGCTCATGCGGGCCACGTGCCACACCGGGATGCGTGAGGGAGATATAACCCATGGTTGGCTCAAAGCCGGCCGGAAGCTCATCGTCGCGAAACAGCTCTATTAGCCAACCGCGCGGATCCGTGAATTTCTTCAGAGACTTTGTGATGACACCGGGAATTGCTGCTTCGATTTCTTCTGGAGAGAGGCTCATCTGGCGTAAAAACTCACTTTCAATCGGAGAATATCGGCTGTCTGGCCGGTTGATTCTACCCTAATTCGTAGGTAGTGACCCCGTACATTGACTGTATAGGGATCTGGGGAATGGCACCGCGATACATGCGCGCGGTTTCAAATACGGGAGACATACCAAAACGAGCTACAAGAGCTTTTGCTCCATTGTTAGGCTCCGGTGTATCAAGATAAACTGGCTCGCCAACATGCCCGGAGCTAAGCGCGGCGAATAGCTTGTTGGCTGTTGCTTCTGTTTCGGCAAACAGCGGCCCCACGCTCCAGCCATGGCTGAATGCGCGAATAACCCCAAAACCATCGATCTCGCCATCTTTGAGAGACACGAGTGCGGTAGATTCGGGCTCAGCAATAAGCCCTTTCAAAAAAACAGGTCTATTTGCGGGAAAGTGCGCTGTGTCGTAAGCAAGTAGCTGCTCAAACGGTACATCAGACGCACTAACGATGCCAGTAAAGTCCGCTGTACCGCTGGGAGGTATATATTCGTTACGGATGTTACGATAGCAGAACTCAAAGCCGGAGCGCCTGTAGTTATCCTGCTGCGCAATCACGCCGTCCAGCCCAACTGTGCGGTCCCCAAGGTACTGCATGGCAGCATTAAAAATCTGAATGCCGTATCCCAAGCCACGATACTGTGGGCGCAGAATATAGATGCCCACAAATCCAAAGTGGGGGTCATATGCCACCCCACTTACGCTTCCAATGGGTTCGCCGTTAAGCTCACCAATAAAAAAGCCGGTTGGGTCGGTGGCGAAGAAAACATCGTGATCGTATTTCCCGATGTTCCAGCCTTCTTCAATCGACCACTCATAGGCCTTATACAAGTCCTCCCGAACCATGGTTCGGACAGTGAAATTCCCCTCAGATGCACTCATCGATCTATCCTTCGCTGCCTTTGTTGTGCCGCAATCACGTGCGAACTGGATCCTCGGTTACCAGCCTCTTAAGGTAGCTCCCATACTCATTTTTGCCGAGCATTGCTGCTCGCTCCAAAACCTGCTCTGCCGTGATGTATCCCAATTGGTATGCAATCTCTTCCAGACAAGCAACCTTAAGCCCCTGCCTGTTCTGCAGGGTTTCAATATAGTTCGCAGCCTGCAGCAAAGAATCGTGGGTTCCTGTATCCAACCAGGCTGTTCCCCTGCCAAGCAACTCTGCATGCAGCTGCCCTCGCTCAAGATATGCCTTGTTTACATCTGTAATCTCCAACTCACCGCGTGCACTGGGCTTTATACCAGCTGCTATCTCAGTGATCTGGTTATCGTAAAAGTACAGGCCAACAACGGCGTAGTGGCTTCTGGGCTTTTCGGGCTTCTCTTCCAGCGAAATTACGCGATTATCTGCATCAAACTCCATCACGCCATACCGCTCAGGGTCGCTTACGCGGTATCCAAAAACTGTTGCACCGTCTGTGCGCTGTGCCGCCGCGCGCAGGCGTTCTGGCATACCGTGGCCGTAGAAGATGTTATCTCCCAGAACCAGGCTGGCCGGCCCGCCACCGATAAATTCTTTGCCAATATGGAATGCCTGAGCGAGGCCCTCCGGGCGCGGCTGTACTGCATAGTTGAGGCTGATGCCAAATTGTGAACCATCGCCCAGCAGGCGCTCAAACAGTGGCAAATCCTGCGGTGTAGAGATGAGCAGAATCTCCCGCAGGCCAGAGAGCATAAGCGTGGAAATGGGGTGGTATACCATTGGCTTGTCGTACACCGGAAGCAGTTGCTTGGATACGACGTGCGTGGCAGGATACAGCCTGGTGCCGCTGCCGCCGGCAAGAACGATGCCCTTCATTGGTTAACCTATCTCTCCCGATCAGTAGGTCCTGTTGGTTTCCCAATTCCAGGCCGTTGTGATAATCTTGTTGATATCGGTATATTCCGGCTCCCATCCAAGCACTGACTTTGCTTTTGCAGCGCTTGCAATCAGCCTTGGCGGATCACCAGCCCTGCGCGGATGCTCCACAACATTGATGGGAAGGCCCGTAACTTGCTTGCAGGATTCTATTACTTCACGTACCGAGTTGCCTGTACCAGTGCCAAGGTTGAAAACATTGCTCTCGCCACCGGCAGCAAGGTAGTTTAGGGCCAGGTTGTGAGCACGGGCCAGATCCAATACATGAATATAATCTCGGATGCAGGTGCCATCCGGAGTGTCGTAATCAGTACCGAAAATACCAATGCTATCGCGCTTGCCCTGGGCGGCCTGAAGAATAAGCGGAATCAGGTGAGTTTCAGGATCATGGCTCTCTCCAATGCGGCCTTCAGGATCACAGCCCGCTGCATTGAAGTAGCGCAGGGCTGCGGATTGCAGGCCATACGCCTGACTATATGCCCAGAGAATTTTTTCTACAAACCACTTGCTTTCGCCATACGGATTGATGGGCGATTGTGGGTGGCTTTCATCCATGGGAGTGTATTCAGGGTTACCGTACGTTGCGCATGTTGAAGAGAATACAAACTTCTTAACATCGTAGTCCACCATCGTATTCAGCAGGTTGAGGGTGGCAACAGTGTTATTGCCGTAATACTTACGGGGCGCGGTAACAGATTCGCCAACGTATGCAAAAGCGGCAAAGTGCACAACGGCATCAATCTTATGGCTCGTGAATAGCTCTTCAAGCAGCCCTCTATCGGCCATGTCGCCAACAATAAGATCCACGCCCTCAGGAACCGCTTCCCGGTGCCCGTAAGCTAGATTATCAAGTACTACAATCTCTGCGCCATCGGCCACACTCTGCTGCACATAGTGACTGCCGATATACCCGGCTCCGCCCGTAACCAGTATCATAACCCGTCTCCAAAATTTCAGTTGGTAAAATGCTCTTCTTACCGATCATTATACGCTCAAACGGCCTGTACGCGTTTGGAGCGCACAGGCCGAAATGAAGCCAAAAGCGATCGGGATTTACATATCAGCCGTACTGCAGCTCACAAAGGACATACAGCGGCGGCATTACGCGCTAATGGGCACCGGAGCCAGTTATAACTGCCGGAACAGTTTTTAGAACGATCATCAAATCGTTACCGAATGACATCGTTTCGATGTACTTAAGGTCCAGATCCACCCATTCCTCAAATGTAAGATTGCTACGCCCGCTAATCTGCCAGTAACAGGTTATACCTGGCACTACTGCAAGGCGCTTGCGATCACGCTCGGAATATTGCGCCACTTCAGCGGGAATTGGGGGACGTGGGCCAACTACAGACATGTGCCCGCATAGTACATTGATAAACTGCGGCAGCTCATCCAGGCTAAATTTGCGCATAAACATGCCAAAACGTGTGATACGCGGGTCACGCTTCATCTTGAATACAGGGCCAGTGGCCTCGTTCAGGTGCTCCAACTCTTTCTTCCTGGCCTCTGCATCAACGCACATTGAGCGAAACTTGAGGCAGTAAAAGTATCTCCCGCCCTTACCCACACGAACTTGTTTGAAGAATACTGGCCCCTTTGATGTTAACTTAACGCCCAGCACGAGGCCAATGTAAACAGGCGATAATCCCAGCATCAGCAGGCTACTGAACAGTATGTCAAACAGCCTCTTTGCTGCCGCATACGGAACAGGCTGAACCGGGATAAGAGGATCGATGAAGTCTGCACGGAATCGTTCAGGACTTTCGGTTATCGAAGTAGACACGACAGCAGATTTCTCTTTATCTGTAGGATTGATCTGTGCGGTATCCCCGGAATGAACCGCGCCAGATATTGTGCTGCTTGGCGAACAAACAGCTGTGCCGCTCAATTCTTGAACAGCGCCACTAAATGAATCACTGTTTTTGCGGTGTATTGCCATCGGGTGTATTTTCTTTCATCACCAAGGCCCGGGCGTAGTAAATCCCGGAGCGTAAGACCTTGCGCTCAACCCAATCGCTTACGATCAACCGTTCTGTAACGAAGGAGAGACCGTCTATGAGGGTATCTTCGTTCAGATTCCCAACCCTGTGTTGTTGGGGCACTTACCAGCTCAGCGTCCGATGAGGGTGACTTCTGGCCAGTTTAATCTGAGCGACATTGCGTTGTTGCCAGCAGGGCTGCCGACATTGAGTCCATTGGTGCGCCGCGTCGCGCGGGTAGGGATCACATCCGAAACTACAGACGACAAGTTTTCGAAACTTGTTCACCAAATTCAAACGGATTGCAACCGGGATTAGCGGTTGACGAGTATGAAAAGGTGCACCAGTTACGCGCCATGTCTATATTCAGGGCAGAATATAGTCACGTTACTCATCGCAATCTGTCACATCGCACCTATAATTATAACTGAATAATCTGCTTCCGCTAACCTATTCGGCTCCACAATTTAGCAGATTTTCTAAATTGGTGCAGATATAACTAGCGTACATGGGCATGATCTGCGGACTTTGTTGCCGGTTTGCGCCAGTATTGAACCCAGTGTGCCACGAATCCAAATTTCGCGCACGGTGGTAAGGTGCTGCGCCAACGCGGCTGGTCGATCTGCACCAAGTTCATTAACAAGATTCCGCAAAGAGTCACGTAAGTATGGCTGGCCCTCAAACAGAACAATGTGCCCAGATTGCAAACATAGAGATTTAAAGAACTCGGGCCTATCTGCAACGCCCCGCGGTGGGAAACCAGCGAAGTAGAATGGGGCTGTTCTAAACCCGCTTGCCGCTAGTGCGGCCAGCACGGCTGAAGGTCCGGGTACTGCTGTTACATTACCGCCAGCACTTAATACCGTTTGAATTACTCTTAAACCTGGGTCGGCTATCAACGGAGTGCCGCAATCTGAAATAACAGCCACGTTTAGTCCGCTTGTTATTTTCTCTGTAACAGTCTGGAGTGTAACGTACTCGGCCCGAACTTGCAGTGATAGGAGCGGTGTTTGGATACTGTAGTCGTTAAGCTGTGGCTGCGATACTCGCGTGTCTTCACAGCATATTGCGGATACAGATCTCAGAATGCGTAGAGCCCGAAGTGTGATATCCTCTGGATTACCTATCGGCAGCGAAACCACAAATAGTTCGCCCAGTGCATGCTGCCCCACAGGGGCAGCATGCACTGGGCATTCAGTTTGTGTTTCGTTATCGCGCAAGGTTCCGACTCCGCGCTATGGTTTCTTAGCCGGGGCGCCGCCAGAGGAAAGTGGTGCTTTTCCACCATCCGTTGGCGGGTTTAGCGCACCTGCATCAAGCGGTGAAGTACCGTTTACTGGCGAACCTGCGCCGGGCTTGGCTTTTGCAGCAGCATCAGCTGCTTTCTGCAACGCTGCTTGCTTCTTCTGCTCTTCCGCTTGCTTGGCCTGATCCTGAAGTATCCGGATGTTCAGATCAGCGATCTTTGTATCCTGCTCAGTGGCCAGGGTCGCAGCTTCCGGAACGGTTGCGGCAGGCAAGCCTTTCAGGCCAGATGCTAACCGCTTACGCGTGGCCAGTTGCTTCTGGCGGGTTTGCAAGTCGTAAGGTGGATCGCTATTCAGCAGTTTAGCTACCTTCTGATACTGTCCGAATGTCGATTTGTCGTCATGCTTATCACGGTAGAGATCGGCAAGCGTGAATCGCAGGTCTGTATCTTCGAAGGATTTGAATGCAGATTCGTACAGGCCGATCAGCCTATCTCTAATAGCACCTTGCTCTTCCGGCTTTGCATTGAACTGTTTGCCCTGCAGGGAGGCCGCCACCATCAGCGCTGCGGTAGTATCTTCTGGATGCTTTTTGAGAGCCGCCTCGAAGTCTGCATCTATTACTTCCTGAAGCGTTTTGAACTCTGCCTGTGTTGGTCCGTCAGGCGTGGGAGCGCCGAAGCTGTTACGCAGTTCGCCTTGCATTACATCAAGGCGGGCATAGTCGTAATAGGCCTTCTTGTCTGCCTGGTCTGCAGGGAACTCTACCTTGGCTGCCTTCACAGCAGCTTTTATCTCGGCGTCCAGTTTCTTGTAAGCGCGCTGTTCCTGAAGGGCAACAATGGCCTTTTTCTCATCGAAGTCCTTTGGAGCGTTCACACGGCGATCCAGCACTTTGCCGAATACATAACCCTGCTGAAAGCCTGAGGACTTAACAACATCACTAACCTGGCCTTTTGCAGTTTTCTGCATGGCCTTGTCGAAGTCTGGGCCGTAGAAGAATACACCAAAGGGAGTTTCCTGGCCGCCCTTCTGATACTCTGGTCGCCATTCAGTCATGGCCTTGATGGCGCCCTTAGTAGAGGGGTCCGTTCCAAGGCTGCTAATTATTGCCTTGATATCGGCACCCGCAACTGCTTTAGCGTGCAGGTCATTGGCCTTCTTCAGGGCATCTGCATCGCTCACGGGCGGCGCTTTGGGGTTCATTGGCGATGGGCCAGCAGCTATATATACAACCGCCGATTGTACTTCGCCATTCTGAGCTTTTACCTCATCTGGTGTTACCTTTTCTTCAGCCTTGTAACGATCCAGCATCGCCTGCACGTCCGCCTGGCTGGTGAGCTGCTCGCGGAACTCCGCCGGAGTTACGTGGCGCCTGTCAGATAGGTAATTTTCCCAGTCCGCATCGGTAGCCTTCGCACCAACTAGCGCTTCGCGCTGCTTGGCAACTAGCCTGTCGATGTCGATATCCGTCGCATGAATGTTGAGCTTCTTGATCTTCTGCTCAATTATCTTATGCACCACCAGCGAGTAGATGGCTCCGCCAAATTGAGAGGCATGTGTTCTTCCCGGTGTGCCGCCAAGGCTCTCTGCGGGAATTGTTGCAAGGTCCTTCTGTGTAATGGCGTCGCCGTTTACCGTGCATAGCGAGCCGCTCAGGGCCACCTCTGCAGGGTTTTTGCTGCTATTACGCATATTGAAACCTGCCTGCAGCACAAGCGGCAGTGCAAAAACTATTGCGCAGCCAATGGCAAACACGCGGCCACCCTTCTGGTATACCGTGCGCCACCATGTGATAGACGTGAAGTTCATATCGGTCGAGTCCCTTTATCGATCGTGTATACGATTTGTTGGCCGCCGATTTGCAGGCTGCCGGACCGAATAGCTCTGGCCACCGCTGCCAGATCCATCGGTGTTATTTCGTTAAGGTCGGTCAATCAGTTCACGCAGAGCGGCAAGGCAGGGTCGAGATCCATCTTCTGGAATTCCTTTGCCACCTTCGCCAGTCCCTGTTGTGGGAACGTAGTGCGTTTCAAGCGAGATTGCACCAGCGTACCCATCTCGCTTAAGGGCAGCAAACTGACCGACGTAATCGATCTCGCCCTGCCCAACAATACACCACTGTGGCCTTCTGCCTTGATCAGGTGTTTCGATCATCCTGCCATCTTTGATGTGCACGTGTGTAACCCAGGGGCGTACTGCTTCATACCCACCGGGGAAAGGCACCTCATCGGCAAAAAACGCATTGCCTGGGTCCCATACGATTTTCAGATTTGGGGAGTTAACCGCTGCTGCTACTCGGGCGGCCTCGGCACCAGTGCCCACAAAGCAAGCGTGCTCGTTCTCAAGCCCAAGTATCATTCCGGCACGCTCTGCAGCAGCCACCGGTGCCGCAAAAGATTCTATAATCCGTGCCTCTATCTCAGCTGTGTACTCTTCTTTCCGCCAGAAGGTGAATACACGAATGAGATTGGTATCGAAGGAATCCGCGAGCCTAAAGCAGCGCTCCAATAGCTCCGATTGGTCCGTAATATCCCGTTCAGAGGCCAGGTGCATGGCTCCAGAAGTGGCATTAACCCCCGCGGTAAGGTCGCACTTGTAAAATGGGGTGGCCAGGCCAACTACATACATGCCCCGCACTTTGAGCGCCGTCTGTGCACGGGTTACCTGCTCTTTTGAGAGGTCTGCTATGTTGGTGCCCCACAGGCCGCGAAGTTCGGCACCTTTGGCGCCATACTCCAACAGCACGTCAAGCGCATGCTCAAAATCCTGTGAAATCTCATCGGTAATGGCCGAGAGCTGCATTGCCACACATCCCCCTAATCCGGGCAGTATTCTACCCGGCAGGCATAGACAAACGCTGCCGCCATGCCTGCCGACAATCGATCAAGTTTACTTTATAAGTAATTGGACTGTCAATTAAACCGATGCGCAGAGGCCGTTGGGAGGGCATAGGCCGCAAAAGCAATGGCAATACCTATCAGTAGTATTACCTGGAGCCTCACTCCACGCCAGCCAATAATCAGCCTTCCACCCAGATATGTGCTGAACAGAAACCACAGAATTGCCGTTGATACGAACCTTGAATCTACAAACCAGGCACTGGCAGGCTCTTTCATATCTCCACGGAAGATCATGGGGATAACCACCAAACTAAGTGTTAACAATGGAAATGCGTAAGAAACGCATTGAAATACGATCGTGTCCAGGCGTGTTAATGGGGGCAGCAGGCGCAAGAACGGCGCCCCGGAGCGAGATTTAAGCTGCCTGTCTTGCATCAGATACATGCCAGCGCTTGCGGCGGCCACAAGAATCAGCCCATACGCGGCAACAATGGCAAGCACATGAACGGTTACAAGCGGGTTTCTAATCAGTGGATCTTTTGCAACGTGAGAGTGTGTGCGCAGCAGCGCTCCAGTTAGCGCCAGGCACGACATGAGCATGGCAACTCCACCAACTGCAGGCATGCGCGTTTTTCGATCCCACACGGCAAACACTGCAGCCGTGCCAAAAGCACCTACAAGCATGGTGCCGTATTCACTGGCAAATGGAGAGTGACCCGAAGCAATGCAGTTTGCTCCAATGCTGGCAAAGAGCGTTAACAGACCAGCATACAGCAGAACTCGAGAGTAACGGGATGGCCGCGAAGATGCCGTTAATGGCCCCAGTGGCGCCGGAGCCGATGGGGCATCCAGGAACAGCACGGCGCTGTAGCAAACTGCTGAGCCAAGAAAGAGCGCCAGAGCAAGGGCGGTAAGCAGAGTTGTCACAGTGTCTCCTCTCTTGCTGGTGCAATATCGTCAACACCCAGGCCAAATATTTCGCGGGCTGCTGAAAGCAGGTCATACCGAGTAGGCGCTGCGCCCGCGGGAGCAGCAGCTTCTTTGCTGGCGCGTTTCATTCTCAATATTGGCTCGCGTGCAACTTCATCCATAAGGGAGTGAATTTGTAACTCAATTTGTGCCCAATCCTTATCGCTTTGCGGGCTCAGATTAGATCTCAATATCTCCAGGCGCTTGCGGGCATAGTCGTCAAGGCGGCCGCGCAGTTGCTTAATTACGGGCGCAGCTTCTCGTGCCCGGTACCAGTTCAAGAACTCCTGAGTTTCAGATGTAGCAATCACTTCGGCTTGCCGCGCTTCTACCGCGCGCCCACGCACTCTGTGAGCAACAACCTCTTGCAGGTGATCGATGTTATACAGAAAGACGTTGTCCATATCTGCAACGTCGGCATCAATGTCGCGAGGCACCGCAATATCGATCAAAAACAGGGGCTTCCCGCGTCGTTTCTTAAGTACCGGCTGCAGCATCTCTCTGCGAATAATTGGGTGAGGGGCGGAAGTAGATGCAATTACGATATCGGTGCGCGCAAGCATGTCTGGGAAATCTTCATAACGTATCGCTTTGCCACCCAGATTTGAGGCCATCTTCTCGGCCTTTTCATGTGTGCGGTTTGCCACAACTATAAGGTTTACGCCATTTGCTGCTAAATGCCGTGCGGTAAGTAGGCTCATTTTCCCGGCGCCAAGTAGCAGTACGGTTGCTTCGGGTAAGGAAAAGATTCGCGCTGCGAGGTCTACCGCCGCATGGCCAATAGAAAATGCGCCCTTACCCAGCCCGGTTTCTTGCTGAACGCGTTTGCCACTGTTTAACGCATGCTGAAACAGGTGAGAAAGTACGCCGCCAACCACTCCTGATTCCTGAGCATTGCGTAGAGCGGTGCGCACCTGCCCCAATATCTGAGCTTCGCCAAGCACTAAGGAATCCAGGCCAGATGCCACACGCATCAGGTGCGAAATTGCCTCGTGCTCTGCTTTACGGTAAAGGTAGGCATCAAACTGAGCTTCTGGCACGTTATGGAAAGCGGAGAGGTGGCGTGCAATTGCTGAGTAGGCGTAACCCAGATCGGGCCCTTCTACCACTCCATAAACTTCCATACGGTTACATGTTGAAAGTATCAGGATTTCGCGCACGCCTGGCACCTGGGCTGCATGCGAAAGCGCATCTGGAAGCCGATGTTCGGCGCAGCTGATGCGTTCTCGCACAGATATAGGTGCGGCATGATGGCTTAATCCAACAAGTACAAGGTGCAAAATTACTGCTCCATTGCACGCACTGCGATGCTTCGTGCCTTTTCCAGGGCGGCTTCCGCACCATCAGCCTCGATGGCGATGCGGATATCTGCCTCGTGATCCAACAGCGCTTCCAGAGCTCGACCACGCTGTTCGGGGCTTTCTGTCATCTGCTTTACGGCGTTGCGCATAGTGGCAAGCACCTCTATATACAGTGCGTAGTTTTCGGGAAATCGCGCTTCCAACTCTCGCCGAATGCGCGCCGCCAGCTTGGGACTGGCGCTGCCCGTAGATATAGATAGGCACAGATCACCACGCCTAACCGTGGCTGGCACAATAAAGCTTCCTGTATCTGGTGCATCTGCACTGTTTACGAGCAGGCCAGCGGCCTGTGCTTCCTGTGTTATCTGCGCGTTGACTGCCGTATTGTTTGTGGCGGCAAAAACCAGGTCCATACCGTCCAGCATATTTGCGTGGTATGGCTCGTGCATAACCCGGATCTTGCCAGTCGCTTCCAGGTCTGCCAGCTCATGGCTGGCATCGATGGAAACCACCGTTACCTCCGCTCCGGCCAGCAATAGCGCTTCCGCCTTGCGAACCCCAACCGCTCCGCCGCCCACTATCAGGCACGAGCGATTTTCTATCCGAAGCATAACTGGATAGTACCGCGACATATTAGACGTACACGTCCCTTTATTTACGGATTGTGAAATGTTTATCGATCAGGCATCTGCGGCAGGGGTATCACCAACTGCGGATTCTGCATCAATAACCGGCTCTAAACCGGGAAGAGGAATCTGATCCAGAGGGAGTTGAGAAGGCTCCTCTGCGGATAGATGGTAAGAGAGTACCGCCAGTTCTTGAAGAAAAGATACGTTCCGAACAAACACATGGGATGGAACCCGCAGCATAAGTGGTGCGAAATTTAGTATGGCATGAATGCCCGCATCCACCAATAGATCTGTTACCTGCTGTGCGGCAATCGCCGGCACTGCCAGTATGGCAATACGAGCGCCCAGACGCTGATTGGCCTCTTTAAGCCGCATTACGTCCTGAATCTCCAGGTTCCATAGTGGCCGGCCAATCTTACCGTAGTTATTGTCAAACACGGCAACCAGGTTCAGCCTGTGCTCTTTAAGGCCAGGGTAACCAACCAGAGCAGAGCCCAGGTTGCCAGCACCTACCAGCACAACACGTTGCTCATTGTCAATCTTGAGTATACGTGCTATTCGGTTCTGCAAATCCTTCACGTTGTAGCCAACGCCGGGCTTGCCAAACTCTCCAAACGAGGCAAAGAAATACGATAGGTCTTTGCGAAACTGTGCCGCATTGATGCCAGTTTGCCGCTCAACCTCTGCAGAAGAGATGGTTTCAATGTTTGATTGATCAAGATCAATCAAAAACCGTAGATAGGTTGCCAGCCGTTCCAGAGTAGGAACGGGTACCTTGGCGTTATTGCTTGCGGTCAACTGCGGAACCTCTTGGCCATAGCCTCACAGCACTACCGATACACCTGTCTGCTCGAAGTATACCTTTGCCCCCGAATCATCGTCAAGCATTTGTGAAATTGTTTGCAATCTCTTGCATCTCGGCCATCCTGCCAAAACAGGAAGGAAAACAGGGCATATGGAGATAACTGTTTTGAAGGAATTACCTGGAGGTCTTGAGCGATGATGCGAGTTGCGCTGGTGGGTGCTGGTGGTATGGCGAGCGTGCATGCTGGCTGTTATGACGCCATCGAAAATGCGGAACTGGCGGGTGTGCTGGATATCCGCCCGGAAGCGGCAGAAGCGCTCGCCGGCAAGTACGGCGCAAAGCCCTACACGGACTTTGATACAATGCTCGCCGAGATTCGGCCTGACGTTGTGGATGTTTGCTGTCCTACACCATGGCACGTAGATTATGTCGTGAGGGCTGCTGAACGGGCATCTGAGCTGGGTATTAAAGGTATCTCTACCGAAAAGCCTATGGCTCGCACCCTGGCCGATTGTGATCGGATGATCGCAGCTTGTGAAAAGGCCGGGCTCCCGCTATTTGTTGCACATGTAGTCCGCTTTTTCCCCGAGTTTTCGCTTGCAAAGCGAGAAGTAGAGGCTGGCAATGTTGGCCGCCCTGCCTCCGTTCGCACACGCCGTGGTGGACCAATGCCACGTGCCTGGGACGACTGGTATGCCGATTTTGATCGAAGTGGAGGCGCCGTGTTGGACCTCATTATTCATGACTTCGATTGGCTACGTTGGACTTTTGGTGAAGTTGAACGCGTTTACGCGCGCGGCACTGGTACATCCCAACTCCCATCGTTCGATTACGCACTTGTTACACTCCGCTTTAAGAACGGCACCATCGGCCATGTAGAAGGCACATGGGCCGATCCTGGCGGTTTCAAGGTAACCGTAGAAATAGCCGGCGACGGTGGCCTGCTGGAGTTCAACGCAAATCAGCCTACGGGTGCACCGTTCAAAGCAGCTCTACAGGCTGGCAGTGGGCCAAGAGCTGGCGTTGCCGTGCCCGAAAGCCCCACTGGTAATAATCCCTATCAGCTGGAACTCGCACACTTTCTGGATTGTCTGGAGAGAGGCGCAACACCATCTATCCTCCCGCAGGATGGCAAAGAGGCAGTGCGCATTGCTCTTGCAGCCATCGAGTCTATCCAAACTGGTAAAGCAGTAACACTGTAGCCTGTTGAACGGAATCGGAGTGCCAGCTTATCTGGTTTAAAACTACGTTGGGCGCGCGGCGTTTACAGAGAATGTATCTCTGGAAATACCGCGCGCTTATTTTGTTATTGGTAACAAGCATTGTGGTGCCGATAAGCGGCATGGTTTCTATTGCGTGAACTCAGCTAAGCAAGAACTTCGCTGGGATATGTTGTGGACCGAACCAGCTGAACGCACTGAAAGTCAAAGGGGTGCTGTCTCCACATGGAGGCAGCACCCCTTTTCAAGATTGCCCTCGCTAGCCGATTAGTGCAGGAAGTGGCGTACTCCCGTAAATACCATGGCAATGCCGTTCTTGTTGGCCACTTCGATAGTATCTGCATCTTTAACAGAACCACCGGGTTGGATGATTGCGGTAATGCCAGCCGCTGCTGCAGCTTCCGGGCCATCTGGGAAGGGGAAGAACGCATCAGATGCCATAACTGCCCCCTTTGCCAGCTCTCCAGCCTGCTCAACTGCCAGACGCACGGAACGCACGCGGTTCATCTGGCCAGCTCCCACTCCCACTACCTGCCGGTTTTTTGTAAACACAATGGCGTTGCTCTTAACATGGCGAACTACTTTCCATGCAAAAAGTAGTTCATCCAGCTCAGCCTCTGTCGGCTGCCGATCAGTAACCACTTTGAGGTTGTCTCGAGTAATTACGAGGTGATCTGGTTGCTGCACAAGCATGCCGCCAACCACACGTTTCAAGTCCATGCCGGTCGCCCCGGCCTTTGCCTGCCAGCCCTTAAGGTCTCCCACTTTAAGTAAGCGCAGGTTGACTCCCCACTTCTTGCGTTCCGTTAAAATAGGGATGGCTTCTTCATCAAACGATGGTGCAATTATCGCCTCAAAGAATGTGTTCTTCCCAGTGATCTCTTCGGCAGTAGCAACATCTAACGGACGAGTGACTGCCAGAATGCCACCGAATGCAGAGATTGGGTCTCCAAGGCGCGCTTTGAGGAATGCCTCAGCAAGAGTATCTCCCAGGGCCGCCCCACACGGGTTGGTGTGCTTGATGATCACGGCTGCAGCCCGGTCGTCATCGCTGAACTCTTTAACTGTTTCGAGTGCCCCGTTAAGGTCGTAGAAGTTATTGAACGAAAGTTCTTTGCCATGGATCTGAACTGCATTGGCCACACACGGCTCGGTTACTCCGTTTTGCACATAGAAGGCCGCCAACTGATGTGGGTTTTCGCCATACCGGCAATCCTGCGCTTTACGGTAACCAAAGGCCACTTCCTGCGGGAACACCAGCTTGTCGTCTCCATCTGAGGCAAAGCGTGCCGAGAGCCACTGGCTGATAGAGGCATCATACTGGCCAGTATGCGCGTATGCTTTTGCTGCGAGCCGCCTGCGTGTTGTTAAAGAAACATCACCCTCGGTTGCCTGGATCTCCGTAAGAATATCTGCATAGTCCGAGGCATGCACCACCACTATAACCCCGAGATGATTTTTTGCTGCCGATCGGATCATTGCCGGCCCACCGATGTCTATATTCTCAATGGCATCTTCCAGAGTAACATCAGGCTTGAGAACAGTGGCAACAAACGGGTACAGGTTTACGCAAACCAGGTCTATCAACTCAATGCCGTGTTCGGCAATGGTCTGCAGGTGCTCTTCAACGTCCCGGCGAGCCAATAGGCCCCCGTGCACTTTTGGATGAAGTGTTTTGACACGCCCCTCCAGCATTTCCGGGAAACCTGTTACCTCGCTGATATTGAGGGTGGGGATGCCCGCCTTTGCAATAGCAGATTGCGTTCCGCCAGTGGAAACAATCTCATACCCAAGCTCATGAAGGCCAGTGGCAAATTCTATCAGCCCGGTTTTGTCCGATACGCTGATGAGTGCGCGCTTTTTTCGCTGGTTCGCCATTAAAAACTCCTCTGTTCTGATGATATAAACCGGTCAAAGCAAACGCCCGGGCGGTAACGCAGATCCGTATTGAGATCGGCATTGCGCCCAGGCGTGCGACATTTCCTCTGGAAAGCGCTCCCCCAGGGTATCCCTGTGAACGCCAGTTGCACTTTCCAGCAAAGCGTTTGATTGTTCTTAATTTACCTCAAGAATCGCATCCAGGAGCTTTTGGGCGCCAAATCGCACCACATCCTGCGTTGGCAAGCCGCATTCGTTTTCGGTTTCTTCAACGGCACGCCGCGCTTCTTCGTCCGTAAGCCCGTGGCAGTTCAGTGCCACGCCTGCAACACGGCTGGGTGGCATAGCCCCACCCGCAGAAGCCACGGCTTCATACAGGGCCACCACCTCTTTTAGGGGCGGAATTTTTACCTGTGGAGCGCGGGCTATGGCCGCCTGCCCTGCTTTGTGCACCAGAATCATATGCGTAGGGCATCCGCCTCTAATTAAAGCCATCCAGGCCGTTGATGCGGGATGAAGCATAGACCCCTGGCCTTCAAGAAAGAGGATGTCGTGGTTGTGCCCGTGCTCCAGCATCATCGATTCTACAGCTCCGGTGGCAAAATCTACCCTGACGGCATCTAACGCAACACCGTCGCCCGCAATGCAGATGCCTATTTGCCCCGAGGCCAGGAAGCGGCTCTTTAGGCCACGATCCCTTGCAGAGCGGTCCAATTCCAGCGATGCCGTCATTTTACCAATGGCCATATCGGTTCCCACTGTCAGAACTCGCAGGGCAGGCACTGCTGCTGCGCGCCCAAGCCCGTTTTGAACATTTGCTGGCTCTTTACGAACATCCCATATAAAGCGGTCAGGTTGTAGTAGCGCGCACAGGTCTGCCCTTTCCGAAAGTGGCGCATGAAGGCCATTAACCAGGTTGAGGCCCGCAGCCAGGGCTTCTTTTATTTCCTCCCACCAATCGTCAGGTAGCACGCCGTTTGGCATTGCAACGCCAGGTACCAGCGTGTCTGCACCCAGTGCAACCGCCTCACGCATGGTTGCTACGATGGGCACATCTCTGTCAATGCCAGTTATCTGCTTTAAGTTGCCGCCTGCAGTGGATCTATCCACCACAGCAGCTATGTCAGCCCGGCTATAGCGCAGCAGGCCAGTACCCATTTTCCCCCAGCCATCGGCGAGATTATCGTGCATCAATAGCGCCAATCGGCTATCCGGCGTTATGCCAGGTCGAACGGTGGATGCGGTCATCAAACGATCCTCTCTATCGGCGGGCCACTCCAAGGCCAGGAGTGTTGTTTGGAACTACGCGGCCATCTTGCCACTGCGCACCTGTCCATGGGTCGGGGTTGAGATTGAGGTGGCTATCCAGATCCAGTTCATCTGCAAGTGGGGAGATCTGGGCCGCGGCGGTGATGGATAGAGACGTTTCAGACATACAACCATACATTATGCGCAGGCCATGAGCCCGTGCTGTGCCAATCATGTTCAGCGCCTCAGAGATGCCGCCACACTTCATCAGCTTAATGTTTATGCCCGCAATGTAGGGTGCCAGTGGTGGAATATCCGCAGCGATGCAGATGCTTTCATCGGAGTAAACCGGCAGGGCACACTTGCCTGTTAGCTGGGAATATAAGGCCTCTTTGCCACGGGCAATTGGTTGTTCAATATACTCCACACCACGCTCTGCCAGCCAATCGGCCATAGCCAGAGTACCCGGCACATCCCACCCCCCATTGGCATCTACCCGGAAGGCGGGCCTATACCCAATCTCTTCATACACACATTCAGCCGCATTCAGAGCAGCCGCAAGTATCCGCTTATCTGTATCCAACCCATCCGGGCTGCCGAGCTTCACCTTTAGCCTGCGTGCACCAGTACGCAGCAGAATATCTGCCACACGCTCTTCCACCACTGCTGGCGGGTTTATTCCCACGGTAACGGATGTATGTACAATCCTATCCAAATCCAGCCCCAGTAGGCAGTACACTGGCCGGCTGGTGGCCTTCCCCATCCAATCCCACACAGCCATGTTCAGGCCTGCACGGGCGGCGGGGCATATGTACATAGAGTCTATTTTGCAAATTTCTGCATTAATGCGCTGCCACTCCCAGGGAGTGGCACACTCTATTGATGGCCGCCACCGCTCTAGAGCTGAAGCTGCCATTTCTGCAGTTTCGGCAACGGCTCCTCCAGATGTTGGTGCCATCTCGCCATAGCCAGTAATACCCTGATGCTCGATGGTAACAAGCAGGTTCTCTGAGCCTGTGCTGGTGCCCCGGCTAATGGTAAGAGCATGCCGTTTTGCAACTGAAAATCGTTCTGTAACCAGTTTCATAGTCGTAATATTTCACACAATTATTCTGCAGGCTTATGAAGGTAGCAACGTACGGTATGGTTTTCGTTTACAGCGGTTACCGGCGGCTCTGAAGCATCGCAAACACCGGGCATGGCGTTCTTGCATCGAGGCATAAAGGGGCAGCCCACACCGAGCCTTGAAAGGTCCGGCGGCTGGCCGGGGATGCTCGGCAGGCGTCGAGTGCGCTCTGCTTCTACTCTTGGCAACGATTCCAGCAGGCCACGAGTATAGGGGTGCTGCGCATTGTGGAATATCTCCCGAACGGGGCCACTTTCTACTACCGCTCCAGCATACATAACCAGCACCCTGTTGCAGATTTCGGCAACCACTCCAAAATCATGTGTGATTATGAGTACTCCACAATTATTCTTCTGTTGCATTTCATGCATCAGGGTTAGCACCTGAGCCTGAACGGTAACATCCAATGCCGTGGTGGGCTCATCGGCTATCAACAGCTGAGGATTACATGCAAAGGCGATGGCAATCATCACTCGCTGCCGCTGCCCTCCAGATACTTGATGAGGGTACTGTCGATATCTTGTTTCTGGCTCTGGAATACGTACAGCCTGAAACAACTGAATGGCTCTGTCTTTGGCCTCGGCGCGTGAGACTCCTGTGTGCAGCCTAATTGGCTCTGCCACCTGTTCTCCAAGTGTCATGGTGGGGTTGAGCGAAGAAAAGGGGTCCTGAAATACCATGGCAATCTTGCTGCCACGCAGGGAGTTAAGCTCTTTTTGAGGTAGGCCCACAAGCTCCTGGCCATCCAGTTGTATTGAGCCTCCGCTAACTTTACCGGGCGGATCTGGTATCAGGCCCATTAACGAAAGCGCTGTTACGCTCTTTCCTGAGCCGGATTCGCCTACAATGCCAACGGTTTCGCCTCGTTCAACCTGAAACGAGAGTCCGCGCACGGCGCGCACAATACCTCCAGGGGTTTTAAACTCGGTCTGAAGGTTGGTAACTTTCAACAGTGGCGCAGACACATTTCCTCCTGGTGCTCAAACATCTCGATTAGTTACGCACACCCGTGTGTGCAAAATCGGCGGCGCGTGCGTGCAGCCAGCCATCATCCACATACCCGCAGTACGTTTGAATACGTACCTGTAATACTAATGTATCCATTGGCAGTATGCCCAGTTCTGCATCGCTGGCCCATGTGGCGCACATAATTGCCGAGTCCCCGGTTCTGCAGTTTTGCCAGTGCACCGGGTACCCAGGATTTATCGGGTGATCCAGAATAGTTAACCCGGTAGTGCCTGTTTCAATCACACCCGTGGCGCTAAGTATGGGAGTGCGAGCCGGCAACGGTGTTTCTGCCTCAGTAGTTTGTCCGCTCAAAGCGCAAGTTCTAACCATGCCACCGCCCTGCATTGTTAGAGCCCGGGCAAACACTACTCTTAGCATAGGAACATTGGAAGCAAGGAACACTGTGGTAGGCGATACATTCGCAATTCGCGCCGTAAGGTCTAATACAGCGCCTTCGCTTGGCCCAGCCGTTGCGCGCAGCGTTAAAGATGTTATGAGCGATTGCGACCCGGCTTCATCCTTCCAAACCGTTCCATGTCGAAAACCTACCGATAGTGAGCCCCTGCGGGCCACGAAGTCTGATTCAGCCATCGAGAATTGTGGCCACAGCTTACCATTAAACACAGATATTGCCGGTGTACCATCGTCCTGAACTCCCGTTAGCCTGCACCACGGGGCGAGTAGAGTAGCTATGCCATGAGGCGAAGCATAACTACCCGTGCGGCTCGCTTCCGCTACCTTCGATCCACGTATATGGATTTGAACGGTTTCTCCAACAACTGTCAGAGCCGGATCCTGGCCGTTTTTCAACGCAACTCTCTCCAGAAATGGGGGCAAGTACGCCTGGTGCCGCATCGATGCAGTAAAGCACATCGGCTACCGTTTGTCAATTCAAATCGAGGCAGGGAAGCCGATTAGCAGGGCGATGGCCTATTAACGGTGAAAGTGCACATAGCAAACACTAATGGGTCAACATGTTTTCCATGCTCCATTGGAGTTAAGTAGCTAGGAATCATGATTTTTGCCCGGTTAGAGGTGATGAAAATGAACCGTATTCTGGCAACAATTGGCGTAGTGGCCCTTTCAGGTATCGCAACGGCATCGCGTGCACAGTTGCAGCCACCCATAGCAGAGGGGCGCTATGAACCCACAATGGATAGCCTCAAGCAGTATCGGGCTCCAGACTGGTTTAGAGACGCTAAATTCGGCATCTGGGCACACTGGGGGCCGCAATCTGTACCGATGGATGGCGACTGGTATGCACGAGGAATGTACGAACAGGGCAGTGGCCACTACAACTACCACGTTGCCAATTATGGCCATCCCTCGGTGTTTGGCTATAAGGACATAATTCCACTTTGGAAAGCTGAAAAGTGGGATCCTGATAGGTTGATGCAGCTCTACAAAAAGGCCGGTGCCAGATACTTCGTAAGCATGGGAACACATCATGACAACTTCTTTCTGTGGAAATCTCAGCTCCATAAATGGAATGCGGTTGAGATGGGGCCTCACCGAGATGTGGTTGGAGACTGGCAGAAGGCGGCAAGGAAATATGGCCTCAAGTTCGGTGTTTCAGAGCATCTTGCCGCAAGCTTCACCTGGTTTCAGGGCAGCCATGGGGCTGATAAAACCGGGCCGAAAGCTGGAGTACCTTATGATGGTGCCAACCCGGCATACCAGGATCTGTACCACTTTCCTGCAGAACCAGGGGATACAGGCTGGAATAGCAACAATCCCAAGTGGCAGCAGCAGTGGTACCAGGAAATTAGAGAATTGGTAGATAACTACCACCCTGATCTGTTATACAGCGATAGTGGTGTGCCCTTTAGCAATGAAGTTGGCCGCAGCATGATTGCTCACTACTACAATCAGAGTGCGGCAGTGCACTCTGGCAGGCCGCAGGTTGTCTACAATTGTAAACAGGCTTCTGAAGGCCGGTGGGTAGAAGATCTTGAGCGCGGCATAATGGGCGGTATCGATCCCAATCCATGGCAAACAGATACCTCAATTGGAGACTGGTTCTACAACCGTAATTGGAAGTTCAGGCCAGTAAATTGGGTTATACACACACTGGTAGACAATGTTAGTAAGAACGGTAACCTGCTGCTAAATGTGGTGCAGCGGCCAGATGGCTCGCTAGATCCTGAAGTGGAAACCATGCTAACAGAGCTCGCAACATGGAACGCTGTGCATGGCGAGGCAATTTATGGCAGCCGTCCCTGGAAGGTGTACGGAGAGGGAACTGTTCGGGCAAAGGGCGGAAGCTTTAACGAGGATTACACTTACTCGTCAAAAGATATTCGCTTCACAACCCGCGGCGGCAACCTCTACGCTGTAGCGCTTGGCTGGCCAGCCGATGGTCGTCTCCTAATCCGTAGCCTTGCAAAACCTGCTGGCAAAAATGGTAACAGCATAAAGAGTGTTTCGCTCTTGGGAAGTAAACTACCTGTTACATGGAAGCAAACTGAGGCCGGCCTTGAAGTGACTCTGCCGGTATCCCCGGTATCCCGGTATACCTGTGGCCTCAGAATTCAAGGTTCCTCGCTGCAGCCGGCTCCGGTGCCAGTTGTAGTGCCAGTCGCCAGCGCAGATGTTGCTGGGAAATTCCAACTTTTGGCCGATACCGCGGAGCTTCATGGCACGCAGATCCGTACAGAATCCCGTGATGGCAATAGCAATATTGGTTTCTGGGATAAAGGAGTTGACTACGCGGAGTGGCGAGTCAGAATACCGTCACCGGGCAAGTACCAGGTGAGCCTCAACCTGGCATCATTCAGTACGGATACTGCAATTGTTGCCTCCCTGGGTGGCTCAAAAGTTACTTTCAAATCTGTTAACACAGGCGATTGGGCCAAATATCAAGAGGTTACGGGCGGTATACTCACAGTTGAACAAGCCGGGGAGTTTATTCTAAGCATCCGCTCAGCCAATCCGGCCGAATGGAAACCCATCAATCTTAAACAGGTTAATCTAATACCAGTTCAATAATGGGCAGGAGTTTCTGCCCACAGGAGTAAATCCCGGTACGCGATGTCAGACATTCCGTTTCACTCAGAAAGTAATTCTAATGTTGTTCTCCGGCAACTGCATCCGGAGGACCGCCACCTGATAACTGGGTTGTGCAAAACAGACCCACAGCGGTTTCTCACTCCGCGCCTCAATATCGATCATTATGGTTTAGACAGTCCATCCCTTCATGCCTGGGGCGCATTTTCTAGCACTACCGACGAAATGTGTGGACTGTTGTTCCGCCTGAATAACACAATAATTGCAGCCGACGTGGATGGGCGATGTTCTGCGGCGTTTGTACGTCTAATAGACGGAGAGACACACATTGCCGGGGTACGTGGTACGGCGGATGTGGTCAGTGGTATCCAGGCGGGAGTGCGTAACTATCGCTCGGTCGCGTGGGAAGATAGTTTCTATATGCGGCTCACAGGCCGCCCAGATTGCCCGGCAGAACTGCTAACGATTGCAAGGCTGGCGGTACCACAAGATATTGAGTTGCTATCTGCAATGTATGCGGATGCAGGCTCAATGTACCGTAGTAGGGCTAATGTTGCAGAAAAGTTGGCAACTACCACCGTTGCGGTAGTCGAGGAGCAAGCGCTGGGTAAACGAGCAGCGCGCATCGTCTCTGCCGGTATGCTCAGTCCGGATGGACCGGATGCAGGGCTCATTGGTGGAGTATTTACCCTGCCTATAGTGCGTGGTAGGGGATACGCAGCGGCTATTGTTTCGCTGTTAAGTTTGCACCTTCAGGCACAGAACAAAGTTCCTGTGCTGTTTTACGAAAACCCGGTTGCTGGCAGGGTATATCGTAGGCTTGGTTTTGAGGAGGTTGGACGTTGGGCCGTACTCTATCTCGCACCGGTTACTGGCAGCGCTGGCTAACCGTAGTGCTGGCGATTATGCCAGTGGCTTTTGCTAAGATCTCCTCATTTGCACAGCCTCAGCCGCGTTATTCGGTGCCACTCGGTGGCATTGGTGCCGGCTATTTTCGTATTGCATCCGATGGCAGGGTGCAAAACCTTGTACTGCAGAATAACTGGCAACACCCTGTTGCCGAAGCTCCAGGCAGCTTTGCAGCAATCTCTGTACACTCTGGGAGCAGTTCTGAGGCGCTTGCAGTTCAAACACGTTCCGAGTACAGGATGCACACTGCCGATTTTCTCGATTTTACTCCACAGTTTCCCGAAGCAGTTTTTGTTGTGCATTCCGCGGCACTGGATGCCATGAAAGTTAGAGTGACAGTTCGCTGGTTTTCGCCCCTCATTCCGGGAGATATCAGCCAGTCATGTGTCCCAGCCGCCGCCTGCATCGTACGGTTCGAAAACCAGTCCAATGTTCAGGTATCTGCCTCGGCAGCGCTTAGCTGGGAGTTCGCCAGCGCTAATCCGGGAAAAACCAATGTACTCGCAGAGGCTATTCCGGCTCAACAGGGATTCTTTGGTGTAAAACTGTCGGAATCAAAAGGGGCGGTTCACCAAGCACTTTTGGCGAGGCCAGAAAATGGTCGGGCGCTGGTAACAACCGCCACCTGGGATGCCACCACTATGCTTCCAGCTTGGTGGTCCGGCTTTGCTCGCGATGGAGTTGTGGTTGGTGTAGCTGGGGCTGAAAACGCAGGCAGGGTGGCTGCGGTTACAGCCGCACAGGTTAGCCTAAAGCCGCGGGAGAGCATAAACCTGCCATTCTGTGCAGCCTGGAACAGTGGTCCTCTTGTTGCACCTGGGCCAGGTTCTGTCTCGATTGATGATCGGGATTATGGGCACCTGTGGGAGCGCCGAACCACCTCTGCTGTAGAAACTGCCAGGTGGCTATTGGATAACTGGGCTAGCACGCTAACTCTAACAGAAGAGTGGCAAAAACGTATTGTTAACTCCAATCTGCCAGCGGATGTATCTCAGGAGCTCATAGCTGGGGCTGCTCCACTGATTACTTCTACTTTGCTAACTGGTGACGGCCGGTTTACGGCACTTCCGGCCGCTTCGGACTATCCGGATAGCGAGTACTTGCATGCCCGTTCTGACATGTTGGGACTTCTACTTTCGTTTTATCCTCAGTTGGCAAGTCAGGAGCTAATGCAACTCGCCAGCCAGCAGTTAAAATCTGGCGCAATCCCCTGGGAAAGGCACGATTGGTGGACCCGATTGGGAGCCGCACGTGTCCCCGAAACACCATCAGAACCTAACTCGGGGCAACCGCTTGATGTGCCCGAGAATATGGTGCCAAATTCGCAACCGGCATTTACCGAGCCAGATCAGCAGCACCGGATTGAAGGCCTCTCTGAACTCATACTGAACGCATATAGGGTGGTTAAGCAAACAGATAATTTGATTTATCTTAAAAACTTTCTTCCGCTAATCGGGCGCTGTCTGGAACCGTGGCTTTCAGAGCCAAATCGGGCAGAGATAATGCCATCGCCATTACGAAACAGATTTGCGCTGGCGTTGCGGGCAGCGGCGAGGCTTGCAGATATCGGAGAAAAGCACGGCTATGAATGGCTTAAGTCCGTAGGATCTCCCGCCGCCAGTGCCATTGCTGGCCTTGAACTTGCAGCTCGTATGCGCAGACTTTCTGGCCGGTGCAACACAGCGGCAGACACAATTGATGCCAGTCGGAAACTTCCTGCGGCACAACCTGTAACCGTTGCGGCCAGTGCACCTCTCTCTGCAGACATTGCACCCGCAAGAGTCTGGGATCAACTGCTCGGTATTGAGGGGTTTGGTCTGGATCTGCAAGAATCAGAGCTACAACTAACAACGCCCATTCCACCAACAATGCGCTCATTAAACGCGCCTCTGTTCGCGCCAACATTTGTAGGCACTGTTCAGTATCGGCCAAATGCGCACGGTGGCACTACGTCGCTTCGCATCGATAGAACCATTATTGTGAACCCGCTTCGCAGCCTAAGTAGGCGTATTGGCCCTTCAGGAAACCCCCAATTGGTGCTTAAGAGAATACGTGTGGCCGGCCCACCACTTAAGATCGATGCAAAAGGGATGCCACTTCCGGTAGGTACAGTAGAGGCGCATGTTAGTCTGGGGCCAAACACTCTGGGTGCATCCGTGCAACTAACACAGGATGGCACTTTAGTAATAGAATTTGCCGCGCCGCTGGTGTTGGTTACCGGTGATAGGTTGGAGATTGATGTGCATGCAGTTCCACGGTAGTCCATTTGTGCCCGTAGCGGGTAATATGCAACCTGTTAGCAACAAAGCAAGTTGCTTTGGAGTTGTAACCGGATAACTGAGGAAGGAAAGTGCACAATGGGAATGGAAGTACGCTCTGTACGAGTTGCAGTATTAGGAGCGCTGGCAGCGGGGCTTTTGGGGGCTGTGTGCGTTGCACACAGCAGTAATGCGCAGGAGCCGGCGAAATCCGTTGAGCTCTCTGGTAAGAAGTTCAAGAATATCAAAGTCCTAAAAGACTTGCCTGCAGATAAGTTAATACCTGTAATGCATGAGTACAACACTGCGCTAAATGTGAAGTGTAGCTTCTGCCACGATACTACGGTTGGCCCGGATGGCAAACGTACAGGTTACGAAAAAGATACCAACAAGGTGAAAAACCAGGCCAGGGAAATGATACTGATGACTGGTAAGCTTAACAAGAGCTTTAAGGCTGTTGATAAGCAGGCTACCTGTTTTATGTGCCACCACGGCCATCCCGAGCCAGAAACACATGCGCCGGAAGTTAAGTAGCATCTCGCGGCTTACAGTGCGCCGCTAACTACTGGCCGTAGCACCATAATCGGTGGTACTACGGCCAGTTTTTGTTTATAAGTACAATTGCTGGGATCCAGCGTCACTTTGGCTTTGGTGGCGCAAAAAGCAGTAAGGTACCTATTCGCTGGTATCCCAGATGTGGATATAACATCGAGCCTGCCGTGCTGGCGGCCAGCGAGCTATACTGAATTCCATACTTAATGTCTTCGTTAAGCATTGCGCTCATCAGGGCTCGGCCGATACCGCGCCTCCGGTAGGGTTCCAGTACATACAGGTTGGATACGTAAGCAGTTTCTGGCCCAGTTCTAATGCTGCGCACCCAACCAACGGGTGATTCGCCGTCAAAAGCAGCATACAGGCGACATACGCTGTCCGCGATAGTGAGGTGCCCCGCAAAGATCTGTCGTGCGCCTGCACCTGAATTTATCTTGTCGGCATCTACAGTGGTGGTAACCCGCCGAATAGGTAATTAAGAAGCGCTGATTTCGCTTCAACGCAGTACAGCCCTTCACTCCGCAGGTAACGGCAGCCGCAGGCTTTGTACTCGTTAACCGTACTGGCAGGTATGTCACCATCAGGCACTACTGCGCAGATATAAGTTTTTTCGTGGATTTTCAAAGCAGTGGCAAGAACATAATCTGCCGCAAGGCCAAGTGGATATATCTCAGTTACTCTGGGCTCTTGCTTCTTCTTGCTGTTGGGGTCAATGCTGTCTCGCACCATCCACATTTGGTCAGCCAACAATGTCACTTCGCACGGCCGTAGAAAGTTGCGCACCGCTGCAAAGCCGCCCGCAAAACAAGCAACTGCCTGATCAATACCGAATTCCGCCATACGTTTACCTCCAGGAAGAAGCAAGAAGTTGGAAACATTGTGCCCTGTGATAACACAAAAATGGACACCGGATGGTGTCCATTTTCGCAATTCAGTAAGTATAGATCACTTACATACTGAGATTAGTATCTGTAGGTGTCTGGCTTATAAGGTCCGTCCTGCTCCACGCCAATGTACGATGCCTGCTTTTCAGAGAGGCGGGTAAGCTTTACGCCGATCTTCTCCAGATGAAGGCGTGCAACTTCTTCGTCCAGTCGCTTCGGAAGCGTATAAACTCCCACCTCATACCTGTCTCGGTTGGCCCAGAGATCAATCTGCGCCAGAGTCTGGTTAGAGAAGCTGTTAGACATAACGAAGCTCGGGTGGCCAGTTGCGCAACCAAGGTTTACCAGGCGGCCTTCGGCAAGCAGGAATATACTGCTGCCATTGGGGAAGGTGTACTGATCTACCTGTGGCTTAATGTTCAGCTTTACCACGCCTTCTGCGGTGTTCAGCCGATCAACCTGTATCTCGTTGTCGAAGTGGCCAATGTTACACACAATGGCCTGATCCTTCATTGCGGAGAGGTGCTCGTAAGTAAGGATATCCACGTTGCCGGTGCAGGTTACGTAGATGTCACCAGTGCCAAGGGTATCCTCAACAGTGGTTACTTCGTAGCCTTCCATCGCTGCCTGCAGGGCATTGATGGGGTCGATCTCGGTAACGATTACGCGGGCGCCGAGGCCACGCAGGCTCTGGGCAGAGCCCTTGCCAACATCGCCATAACCGCAAACAACAGCTACTTTACCAGCGAGCATCACATCGGTGGCTCGCTTAATTCCATCGGCAAGCGATTCGCGGCAGCCATAAAGGTTATCAAATTTAGATTTGGTAACGGAATCGTTAACATTGATGGCAGGTACCAGCAGCTCACCGTTCTCCTGCATTTTGTATAAACGGTGCACACCGGTGGTTGTTTCTTCTGAAACTCCACGCCAATCTGCAACAACACCGTTCCACCGTTTTGGAGTTTCGGCATAAACGCTCTTAAGCAGCGCTTTAATAACCGATTCTTCGTGGCTTCCAGATGGGCTATTCACCCAGGTCTCGTTACCGTTCTCAAGCTCGTAGCCCTTGTGGATCAGCAGGGTGGCATCGCCGCCGTCGTCTACGATCAGCTGCGGGCCCTTGCCGCCCGGGAAGGAGAGCGCCTGATCTGTACACCACCAGTACTCTTCCAGAGTTTCGCCCTTCCAGGCAAATACCGGCACGCCAGTGGCAGCAATGGCCGCCGCGGCATGATCCTGGGTGGAGAAGATGTTGCAGCTTGCCCAGCGCACAATTGCGCCAAGGTCTACCAGAGTTTCAATCAGAACTGCGGTCTGAATAGTCATATGTAGCGATCCAGTAATACGCACGCCATCCAGGGGGCGGGTGGCTGCATATTTCTTTCGGATCGACATCAAGCCGGGCATCTCCTGCTCGGCAATGGTTATCTCTTTGCGGCCCCAGCTCGCCAGAGCCATATCAGCGACTTTGTAGGGCAGGGTTTCATTAGCAACTGCAGTCATGTAGGTGTACCTCCAAACTTATTGTACCATATCATCAACAAATCATGATAGGTTGATATATCATCTCAAGGATGCCATAATAGGGCTATGGATCTATTAACGTCTCTGAGAATTCTAAGCGATGCAGGTAGGCTGCGACTGCTGCGTTTGCTTGCGCGTGAAGAACTAAGTGTTGCAGATCTGCAAGAGATTCTGGGAATGGGCCAGAGCCGGATCTCGATGCAGCTATCGCAGCTGCGGAGTGCAGGCTTTGTGGAGGTGCGCAAGCAGGGGCAACGCAGCCTTTATCACCTTACACCCGCTGCAAAAGAGGAATCAATTGTTGCTGATGCTATTGAGCGTACTGCAGCTGAGATGCCAGAGTCCGTTCAGGATGATCTGGCGCTCAACCTGATTTTGAGCCGCCGTAAAGACCACCTTCGCGGCTACTTTGATGAGCTGGCTGGCAAGTTTGGGCGCAGCTATGTGCCCGGGCGTAGTTGGAAGGCACTTTCAGAGGCGCTACTAAAGCTTTTGCCGCCATTGGTAATAGCAGATTTAGGAGCAGGGGAGGGCACGCTCTCATTAATGCTTGCACAGCGAGCTAAAAAAGTGATTGCAGTAGATGCTTCACCCAAAATGGTTGAGTATGGCGTGGGGCTCGCCCGCCGTAATGGCATCGAGAACCTTGAATATCGTCAGGGGGACATGGAAGATTTACCGATTGCTGAGTCCAGTGTCGATCTCGTGCTCATCCATCAGGCACTGCACCACGCCATTCACCCACAAACAGCACTACGCGAATCGTACCGGGTGTTGAAGCCTGGAGGCAGGCTAATAATTCTTGATCTGTTAAAACATGATATCGATGAGGTGCGGGATCTTTACGCCGATCTGTGGCCCGGTTTCTCGCTTGCAGAACTGATGGAAATGCTGCGCATCGCAGGGTTTGCAATGCGCGAGGCTTCCACAGTAGACCGTGCGGCAGAGCCACCATTTTTTGAATCCGTGCTGGCGGTTGGCTCTAAACCGGATTCACCATTTTCAACGGAATAATGAACGCACTTCTGATGGTTTTTCTTATGTGGGATCAGCTGCCAGTAGTGTCTGCCTTCTCTGACGCTCTTGGGAATAACACACTGTTCTCAAGGTGGACATGAGTATGCATATCCTGTTCAAGTTCAGAAAGACCGTGCAGCATTGCCCGGTAGGTGGGGCACGCGTGCAGTGGAACTCGGAACCCATCTGTTAGAGCCCGCATCTCGGCGAGAGCCGCTCCAGCATCATCATGCTCTTCCATCATCACCCGGATGGGAGTGCGAATGCTGCAACACTGCAAATCCACGGGGCCGGGGCTGCCTGAAGGCAGGCTGTTGCCATTGTCGGAGCCTACCAATGGCACTGCTTGCATATCCAGCGCACGGCACATAGGAAAGAGTACATACTCTTCCTTGTTCATGTGCTCAGTCAGTTCATCGTGAAATCTTTGAAACAGTGCATTCAGAGTCACAAGCCGAGGATCATCGGTGCCATGTGCCCGTTTTACCTTCTCGGTAAGGCCAAGAAGCCGCGGCAGCGAAGCTTTCAGAAACGCATGATGAGTTGCCTCTATATGGTTGCAGATTGCCGTTAGCGGCTCAGTTACCCAGCTTACTTCGGGCTCGGAAGTTACGCTATCAAAATCAATAATCTTTGCGGCCATCACCTCTGCGTCAAGCCCCTTCACAGCGCACGCTGCCCTTAGCGTGGATGAGCCTGCACAGCAGTAATCAATTCCAGCAGCTTCGAATATCAAAGAGCGGGAAGGGCGTTCCGCAACAAGAGCGCCAACTGGCGCATCCAGCAAAATCGAAGTGTTCATAACTGTAACTCTCCTTCATAAATATGTACAAATATAGTATACAGGATAAATAGATCCTGTTATCCAATTAATAACAGATTTTAGGGCCCTTTGCAAATATGCAGAAGGGCCCATAGGGTTTACTCAGTTGTAAACGTGTAACTGGCTACTCGAACGATACAGCCTTACCAGTTTCAGCAGAAGTGTAGATTGCCTCAAGAATTTCAGACACAACCAGCGCTTGCCGTGGAAGTACCACAGGATCGGTATCATTGATAATGGCCTCAATCCACAGGCGAGCTTCCCGGTCGGAATCGCTCTCGGTTTTGCCCTCATAGAAGGCAGCTCCACCGGCGTTGAGGTCGATCTTTGAGTCATATAGTCTGCTGAAGTTCTCGCCATTAAATCGCAGGCCACCAAACATGTCTGCGCCGCCTTCGGTGCCGCAGAGTGTGGTTTTTGCCTCGTCCACCTGCAGAGTATTTAACGCCCAGCTTGCTTCCAGCGTGATGGTTGCGCCGTTCTTCATGGTAATGAAGCCGAAGGCAGAATCCTCAACGGTAAACTTCTTGGGATCCCATGGCCCCCAGGCATTGGCGGCATTCTCGCGCTGAGAAAGCTTGTGGTAGGTCGTTCCTACAACCAGCTTCGGCTCGTAGTTGTCCATCAGCCACAGTGTTAAATCCAGAGCATGGGTGCCAATATCTATTAGCGGACCGCCGCCCTGTTTTTCTTCATCCAGGAAGACACCCCAGGTTGGTACTGCTCTGCGGCGAATAGCATGTGCCTTGGCGTAGTAAATTTCGCCCAGATCGCCCCGCACTACAGCCTGCTTCAGATACTGGCTGTCTGGTCTGTGTCGGCTCTGGTAACCAACTGTCAGCTTCTTGCCAGTCTTAGCTGCAGTTTCGGCCATTCTGCGGGCATCTGTTGCGCGCTTGGCCATGGGCTTCTCGCTCATTACATGTTTGCCGGCTTCAAGGGAGGCGATGGCTACAGCTGCATGAGAATCGTTTGGAGTGCAAACATGCACTACATCAATAGATGTGTCTGCCAGTAGCTTCTCATAATCAGTATAAACGCTGGCACCTTCTACGCCATATTCGGCGCGAGCCTTTTCTGCTTTATCTTCTACAATATCGCAGAATGCCACGAGCTCAACCGTGTCCAGCCGTGAAAGGCTGGGCATATGTTTACCATTAGCGATGCCGCCGCAGCCAACAATGCCAATGCGGAGTTTGTCTGCCATTTGTTACGATTCTCCAATAGGTGGATTTGAGACCCAGTAGATTATACCGTTTCACTGTACTCAGGATGCAGCAAACCAGCTTCTGGATCTATGTGGGCCATACTTTTGCATTACAATTTTTGGCACTGGCGCATTATTGCCGTACATGCGAAGCCTGATCGTACACTTACAAAAATAGGCTCCTGAAGCAAATGCTTCAGGAGCCCACAATGTTCAGCTCTCTGAACTCAACTTCAACCGATGGTTATTCGGTTGCGTGGCTCATTTTGGCTTTCTCGTAATCCGCAGCTAGCTGCGCCTTCACCGCCGCCCGGCTGGACGGAATGGAGACAGAGCGAGAAACGTACTTGTCGAGGCCAACGTTAGACTGGTTAAGCAGGTACTGAGCATATACAAAGTTGTGTACGCCGTAGCTGCGGTCCAGCAGAAGCAGATAGTAGTTGTGGCGAGCGCGCTTGATCTCGATCGGAATCTGAGACTGCCATGTCGGAGTTTTCGGTACCACAACGGTAGCCGGGATGTTACCGGAGTATTCCCATGCTATTCCCGTGCTGTCCTTAAATCCGCCAGCGCCGACGGTAGCTGCCCAATTTGCCATTCTGGCGCGGAGAGCGGCCATGCCGTTCTGAATCTGCGTTTGAATGGTATTCTCGCGGGCCGCTGCATCCGTAGCCGTGTGGCACGGTGCGCAACTGGTATCCAGGCTAACCGTGAACGTGTGGCGGGAGTTCGGCATATGGCAGGTAACGCACTGGTCGGGTACGGCCACGTGCGCACTGGTGCGCTGGGCTGGTGCAGTGGTTCCAGAGGCATAGATGGAGCCGCCGGTGGTAGTGATACCCTCTGCGCCGCCGTTGCCGTTCAGGAAGTTGTACTCAGGACCTTCGTGCACTGCCGGGCGGGAAGTACCGGTACCGAGGCCCTGGTCTGATGGATCTCCACCACGGTTGTTGTGGCAGGAACCGCAGATGTGGTTGATGGTTGTGTACTGTGCCGGTGTAGCTGCTGGCGGGTCGCTGCTCAGGTCCGTGCTTGATGTTGCTGCACGCAGGTAGAACTGTTCCTTATCAGAGGTAAGGTTGGCAGTGTTCTGGTGCGGATCGTGGCAGCCTGCACATGCAACGGATGCATGGGTTGCAGGCGGGTATGTCTGCAATGTGGCGGCAGGGATAGCTACTATGGCTGCATCCACCTGAGCCGGCGTCTGGCCATGGGCCAGAGGAGACTCTACATTCAACGTCCGGAACGGATCGCTGTGGCATCGCATACAGGTTGCGCTGGAACTGCTGATGGCGCTGGTAACAACCTGTGCATGCATCGACTTTTTGAAGTCGTTGACTACGTCTGAATGGCACTGAGCACACACAATCGGATTTGTGGAGTCTATGCCGCGCAGGATATTTGTAAGTGCCGGCTTGGCCGCATGCACGCTTCCTGGACCATGGCAGGATTCGCAATCGACCGATACCTGAGAGTGGCGCGTTAGCGCCTGGGAGGTACAGTCCGTGGCATGGCACGGTTTACAGGCTGTTGCTCCAACTTTTGTTGCTGCCTTCTGGGGAGAAGGAAGGAGCGCTGCAAACTGAGCCGCTGTGGACAGGGCTGAGACGGGCGGGGTATTCGGACCGCCGCCTCCGCAGCCCGCGGCGACGAGCACACCCACGAAAACGAGGGCGCCGGCGCACGTGAGCATCAAACCGCTTTTCTTTAGCATTTGCTTTCGCCTTTCAATTAGTTATAGGTTAGTCGAAGGGTTTCCAACCGTTACCTAAAACCGGGTGCTTCCTGTGAGCATAAACACAGTAGCGTTGTAGTTCATGGCGTTTACTACATTGTCACGATAGGTCCACGGCGCCACCATAAAACCAAGCTCATAGCCACGGTTAAACTTGTAGCGACCGTTGATAGTAACAAACGTTCCGCGGGTGTTCCCATCTGGGAGCATAAGCGGGTTGTCGTTCCGAGTACCAAATCCCGTATAGGTTAACGAGAGATAGGCACGTTTGTTCGGATTGTACGTAAGCTGCAAAATACCGGTGGTTACATCTGGGAGGTAGTTGCCGATAGACGGGTAACCCGTGATGGCGGCCTTACCAGACCAGAGTTCATGATGGTACTCTGCGAACATGTTGAGGGTGGGGGATACCTGATAGGTAGCTCCGAGCGTGTACTGCCCGGTTGTTACCTCTGCTGCGCGCGCTGCATTGCGATCGGAGCGGTAGGTGTAAACCGCGTAGTAGCTCAGATCGTCATGCCCGCCTTCCAGGCGCCCCTCGGCGAAGTCACGCGCGGTCCAATAAAGATTGGATGGATCGTTTGTGTTGAACCCGGGCTGCTCAATCAGTGCCTGGGTATATCCGCGAACGGTAAGTCGCAGTCCGCCGGGTACGCGGCCAGATAGGCGGCCTTCTACGGTACTCCACTTCGGCACGTCTACGTAAGTCTGGCTGTAGTTCAGCCGCTCATCATCCTGCAGGCGCAGGGAGATGGAACCTCGCCAGGATTTGTATCGCTGGGAAAGGCTTATCGATTCAATGCCCTGATGCTTAACATAATCGTTCAGCGTGTTCGGCATTGAAAGGCGGCGGTTCTGCATCGCAAGGTTTACGTCTGTACCGGAGCCGATAGCTACATCACCGTTCAGGGCAAAGGACTCGATATGGCTGCCCTTCATTCCTGTTTGGCCGATGTTAGCGCGTGAGTAGCCGGCCTGAAGATCGATTCCATCGTTCACATTCCACAGGTAAGAACCTGCGAATGTCTGTACGTCGGAATTTACCCATGTGCCCGTATTGTCCTCAAACCTCAAGTTTGCACTGGAGAGTTTGAGATAACCAGGACCAACCTTGCCGGCAGCACTGATGTCCTGATACTGTGTATGCTGGTTTTCACCGGCATTGGGCGATTCGTATCGGTTTACCTGGCTATCGCTCTTGAAGCGGTAAGCCAACGAGAAGTTCTTTGTAACATTCTGGCGGAGGTCAAACCCGGCAGAATGCCGACTGCTTGCGCCTACCGGAGCATTGGTATCTTCAAAGAAGCTGCTGTTTGAGAAGTAGCCCGAAATGCGTGTGCCGCCATAGTTGTATACCAGTCCCAGATCGCCCCGATAGTCCACACCGCCAATACCTTTAAGAGAGGTAAAGACGTACTGACCGGGATCTTCCATTTTAGGAACGTAAGTTAGTTCCTTAAGGAAGAACCCGCCCGGGACGGTAGCGTACTGGCGAAACTTGTTTCTGCTTCCAGAAACGTTCCAGTCCGCGTAGCCTACCTCCGCTACCAGGTAGGTAGCCGGGTCTAGCTTGCTTTTAGGCTGGGCGCGTGGGGGCTCTGGCGCATCGTCCTGAGCTACAGTAAACGCACCGGCTCCTGCAATAGAGCCAAGTGTGCCTGCTGTATCAAAGGGAGACTGTGCTGCTGCCCTGATTGGCGTATACATGGTTGCCAGTGCTGCGATGGCAAAGACCTTTGTAAAGCTCTGCATCCTGCTGGCTGTCTGAGTTTTGTCTGTGTTTTTCACTCGAATAACCTCATGTGCTCAGGTTCAGATCGTGCACTGATGTGTGTGATCTGAGTGCCGGATTACTGTTAACGCTGCAGGAACCTCGGATCATGGTTCGAACCATGGATTGCAGAGTGGCAGCCAGAATCCCAGCAGTTTCTGCCTGGATTGTGATTAACAGACTTATCCGTGTGGCACTTGATACACAGCCCGCGAGTGAAGGAGTTAAGAATGGCAGGGTTCGATGAGCCATGCGGGTTATGGCATTCGAGGCATCCCGTGCCGGTGAGATCCGATGCCGGATCATGCTCGTAAACAAACGGGCCAGCAACATCCGCATGGCATGTTATACATGCCTGCTTCGCAGTGCGCATCAGCTTGCGGTCGTCACGATTCGGGTGGGCTGAGTGGCAGTCCGAACATACCAGCCGCCCCTCGGGAACCGGGTGGTGGAAGTTGTTTCGGAATTCTGCGCCCACTTTGCGGTGGCAGGAACCGCAGAGGTTGGCCTCATTGGATTTGAGTAGTGCTTTGGGGGCCGCTGCGTTTGTGAATACTGAAGCAACCTGTGCTTTGCCAACGGTGTTGGTAAGCGCATCATTCTTCTGATCTGGCGCTACGCGGATGCGATCTTTGCCCAGGCGATCCGCCCAGTGCATCTGATGGCAACTCGTGCAGCTAACGCCTGCATGAGAGTGCTCTGTTCGTTTCCAGTGGTTCTGCGTAACTGTATCCTGATGGCACCGTAAGCAAGAAGCAGCAATCTGTTCTGGAGTGCTGTGCGTGTAGCTAACAACATTCTGGTAGAGGCCTTCCTCTTCCTTGCGGTGAGCTACGTGGTTCTTGCTGGGGCCATGGCACCCTTCACAACCGGTCTTATCCACTGTATTGTGTGGATCTTTCATGTACACGGTGTGTGGAGACCGCTCGTACGAATCGGTCTGGGTTTTGTGGCAGTTAGTGCAGTTCTTTCCGCCAGAATAATCGCCTTCATCGGCTGTTGCCCAGAGGCTCAGCGGAAACTTAGCTGGCTTGGCCGCTTTTGCGGTCTTCGCCTCTGTATCTTTCCCGTTGGTTTTTGGCGGGGCCGGGGTTGCAAATACGGATGCAACGATCAGGCCGGCCAGTAATGTAACCGGGATTGAATACAGGAAAAATCGTCTGTAGGATCCTGTGTTTTTCATGATAACCTCATGCGTACCTTTACGCCGCCTGAGTGCACCTGCCGGCAAATCCCAAAACCATTGCCTCGCCAGAGGATTGCAATAGCGCTTACCGCCGCCAGCATGTGCATTCTTCAAGTATTATGGCTGTTCGCAAGCTGTATTTACAGGCGTAAATCAGGCCTGTTTACTGCGTTGCTTATCAGTTGCACTTAACTTTGCTTTCGTATTAAGGTGTCTGAAATTCCTGCTATGATTGGCTACGCTTTTCTACGGATCTTGAAACAATATAATGTTTACAAAAATCCATTGCCTGCGAATTCCACTCAAGCGTTTGTAACTCCGATTCAGCCCCCGAAAATTCGGAAGTCTTTCTTTGTTGCCCGCAGTATCTCCCGAATGGCCGCCCGCTCGTCTGCAGTGAGGCGTCCAAACGCGGGATCATGATCCTTACCATCCAGAACTCGGTGCAATCGCCGGTAAAAGTAGCGCTTTGCCGGCACCGGAATTGCGTCGAAATTATCTGAGTAGATCAGGAAGCTAAAGGGGTATTTCAGCAACCGGGTTTTCAGATTCAGTTGCCTCAGCGATCTGCCTTTGCTATCGAATGGGCCAGCCTTCTCGAAGGCTTCTCTGAACCCACTTGTACCGGTAATCGGAGCTGGAATCTTTGCCTCGTCGGTAAAGAGCATCACGCGCAAAAGTAAGTCGCAAACTTCCTTTACGGTCTTGTCAGTTGATACCGAATGGCCAGTAGCCCCGTTCATTGGCGCCGCGCGTGGATATAGACGTTCAAAAGCCATAGCACTGTTCACTCGATATGTAACCTCGTTGATCTGATTCTGAACGTGGTACTGATGCGTCATCGTCATCAGGGCGGCAATATCGCTGTAAGGTGTTAGCATTAGCTTCGTATCGTAAAGGCTGGCCAGGTTCTTAACATCTCCCGCCACTTTTCTGTCAAGGGTAACTTCGGCGCCTTTGAGCGTGGCAAACGCATTGCCCATATGCTTCTGCCCACTGGTGCTTCCACTTACAAACCAACCACCGAACCGTTTACTGAGCGAAGTTGCATCAGAAGTATCAAAGGGCTGTGTTCCCTCTGCTACAGCTCCTTCAGAATTGCATATCGTTGAGAACATAAGGTGCCGTGGCAGGTGCTTCAACGCCTTATCAGCATGGCACTCTAGGCAGGCATCAATCGTTCTGAAAAATTTTGGTTTGGGAACTTCGCGTTGCAGCAATGTGTAATACACGGCACCAAGGTAGGGGTCAGTAGTGCATAACTCAAGCGCTTTGCCATCCGGAACGTATCCAACGTAGGTGCCATCGTTAAAATAGATCGATCGTGGGTTCTCTGGAGATATCAGGTCCTTTTGGACACTGGTTTTTGAAAAAACCACAACCTGGCTGGTTGGAGAAACTTTGAGTGCTTTTAAGATCGCGGGCAGATAGCCAAATTTCGGATCGAAAGAGAGATGTACTTTTCCTCGTTCAAGGTCTGCCTGCAGCCGTGTTACCGAGTCTCGGGGAGTTCCCTGTATATACTGTGTGCGCGCATCATCTACGTAAATCACCTGGCCGGCCGCCATATGCCAGCAGGCTGCGACGCCCCCAAGAGTAGCTGTAAGCAACAGGGCTGCTGGTGCGCTTACGGAGCGGTGCTTTAGCAAGCGGGCCACACGGCGTTTGCAACACTGAGAGTAATCTGGGTAGTGCGGCCCATCTGTACGGCCGGTATCTTGCTTCTGGTCTGTGAACATACTGCACCGCCACACTTCTTCGCTGATGGCCCGCAAACGCGCTGAGTATTTCTAAATGGCTTAAATAGTAACGGACCGAGTGGGGTATCTGTTGTTATGCGGGAAGTGCAGTACTGCACTTCCCGCAATTATTTATTCTGCCGGTATGTTGCTTGTTCAGCAGTCTAAAATCTACTTACTGGGCTTTCGGGGCTTCTGGTACGCCGATCTTGCCGCTTGCACCAACAATTGCTTTCTCAAGCTTTGTTGCCTTGTCGAAGGTGTAGTCGCCCTTCAGTGCAATAGCCAGTACTTTGCCGCCGTCAAGCAACTCTGTCTTGGTTCCGCCAATTGCCTTAACCAGGCCCAGTAGCTGATCCGGCGTTTGGCCATCCAGTCCGGATACCGGCAGAACAACTGCACGGAGGTTAACTACCAGCTTCTTGAGGCCGCTCTCAGGCTTTCCGGCTTCAACATAGGTTGGTACCAGGCCGACGCCATGCGGCAGCATTTTCAGCATCGACTGCCATGTACCATCCTTAACTGCCTTACCTACGATGCAAGCTGCGTTGCTTACTGCGCAACCGCAAACTGCACAGTTCTTACCACTCTGAGCCGGTTTGAACTCCAGCGGGAGCATGCAGTCCAGGCAAATGCCTGCGAAAATTGTTGAGTCGGTTACGGAAGTAACCACCGGAGCTGCCTGGCCCGGGAGAACAATCTCTACCTTGCCAGCATCTTTGCCGATCTGCCACAGGCTGCCAGTAGGTGCCGCGCCATCGGCGCGAACAGTTCCTGCTACCGATGCGCACAGGGCTGCGAGTACGACTGCGATCAGGCCACTTTTGATGTTGCGTTTCATTTTTGTCTCCAAATGCGTTCGGGCGGGCTAAGTTTCCCGGCCAGGGTTTTGAAATTGAGTGCGGTCCTATATAAGTTCCGCAGCGAAATAAACTGTGTAGACTACCGGTTACTACCGCTACTTTGTAGTCCGCGCGCTCAGCAGGTTGATCACTGTGTTTGCAGCGCGTCTCTTCGTTTCATCTGATGCAAGTATACACTTTGTGAATTCTCGCACCATCCACCTTTTGGCCGATTATTGTTTGGGATTGTGCGCATAGGTTGCACTGCCTGTTTTCGCATGCTTACCGTTTCTTTCGCTATCTTCCTTTCAATAGGAAATAATCGGAAATTGTAATGCACATCGTGCATCAAGATTAGGAAGGGATGCCCCAGTGTTTGTGAGAACTGTTGCAATATCATGTGGAGGTTGGTGTAATTCACCAGAATTCACTTGGGCAGAATCGTGATGGAGTCGTAACAAATGCATATCAGCAGTCCGTTTATAAAGTCAAGTATCTACCTCGCATTTGGCCTTGTGAGTGCGCTGGCATTGTCAGTTGTGCCGGTCGCCTCAACGGCACAAACTCCTCCTCTCACTGTAAGGGTAGATGCCCGATCCGGAGCTCCAAGACTTACTGTCAATGGTAAACCTCGCCGAGCACGGTTCTTTTATGGTCAGCCTGCTTCTGGCGTGCTTCTAGCTACAACCGAAGGTAAACGCTATACATTTGAATTTGTTGCCGATCGAAGTGTTGACCACGCAGCCACAATGCACTGGCGCTTTGGCCAGATACCGGGAAACATCTATATCAGTGGGCTCCAGATTATGGATGTTTCCACAGGAGACCAGGTAATTGCTGGCGATCTGAACACAATTCGGCCCAATCTTGGGCCAGATTGGCAATCGTGGCCGATTGGAGCACAGAACAACGTTGGCGAATACAATATGGAGTCCGGCACAGGCGAAGCAAATGCCCCAGCACTACATGTTAGTATTCGTAAACCTCCCAATGGTAACTGGCCAGATTTTCACATCTACCACGAAGCAAACCTTACATTTGTTCAGGGGCATCGGTACAGGGTCTCGGCCTGGATACGCTCAGATAAAGAAAGACAAATAACTCTGGCATTCTACAAACCTGGCACCACGTATCAATTTCTTGGAGGGCCTCCTGGCCACTATGAGTCACAGGTAAAGCTCGCGGCCGGAGCCGGAGTAGATTTCGTAAGCTTCTCTATTCCCATGCCTTGGCCCGCGCCCGGCGAGGCAGAAGATTGGACGGGTGTTGATTCTGTCCTGGATACCACACTGGCTGCCAATCCAAAAGCGCTGATGTTGCCACGTATACCTATTTATGCCCCGCAATGGTGGTTACAAACACATCAAGACGAGAAGATGGCCTGGGAAAATGGCGACCATGGCGGAATTGCCTCTGTGGCATCGGCGGTGTTCGCAACTGAATCTTCTGCACGCCTCGCACGATTAATAGATCACATTGAGGCAAAGTATGGAAACCACATCGCAGGCTACCATCCAAATGGCCAGAACACGGGCGAATGGTTTTACTTTGACTCCTGGGAGCACCCGCTCAACGGATACGCCCCGTGCGATGCCACAGCGTTTCAGAAGTGGGTATCCAGGAAGTACCCCATGGTAGAAAGGTTGAACGCTGCCTGGCACACCGATTTTCCGGCTTATGATGCGATAACCGTCCCCTCGGCCGCGGCAAGGCACGCTGCTCCTGCCGGAATTCTCCGCGATCCGCTTCGCGAACAATCGATTCTGGATTTTAGCCAGTTTCAGCAAGATTCCATGGCGGATCTGGTATGTAGCCTCGCAAAAGTTGTTCGCTCGCACACTGGTGGCAGAAAGTTAAGTACCTTCTTTTTTGGATACGTATATGAGTTCGGCGCCATCCCCACAGGTCCGGCGTGCGCCGGGCATTACGCGCTGCGAAAGCTTCTGAATTCGCCAGATATTGATGTTATCTGTTCTCCTATCTCCTATTTCGATCGGGGACCAGGTGAGAGCGCTCCCTGCATGACTGCCGCAGAAAGCGTAGCTCTTGCTGGCAAAATGTGGCTGAACGAAGACGATACCCGAACCCACCTCACACATGAAGACACTTTTCCCGGCGCACAGCATGTGGTTAAGAATGTGTATGAAACGAATGGTGAGCTAGTGCGAAATGTAGCTCAGGAGGCCGCACGCAACTTCGCAACATGGTGGATGGATCTGCCAGCGTCTGGGTGGTTTGATGATCCCGCAATGTGGGCAGAAATGAAGCGCATGAATGCAATGGATTCTGAACTTCTCGCCCTGCAGTTGCCTTTTCGCCCTCAGATTGCAGATGTTATAGATCCAGAAGCGATGACCATGGTGGCGGAGGGCGGGGCAGAGGTATCTCGACCTCTTGTATATGAATCGCGCGCGGAGTTTGGAAGAACAGGGGCACCATACGGTCAATATCTGCTTGATGATGTTGCTGCGGGCCGCGTACACGCCAAGTTATACGTGTTCAATAGCCCCTGGAGCCTTACAGAAGCACAGCGGGCAAATATTCTGAAGAGCACCCGTCAGGCAACAAAATTGTGGTGTTATGCTCCCGGCATGTTTGATAGTGGCCGCCTTAACCCGGGTGCCATGCAACAGCTAACCGGTTTCAAAATACTTCCTGCCAAATCCGCTACCGCACTTGCAGAACCAACATCGGCAGGTAAGAAACTTGGCTTACAGAAGAAGATAGGAATAAATCGAGCGGTTACACCACTTTTTATGGCAGCAGATGCTCGGCCGGAGGAAGTACTCGCAGCGTACCCAAACGGAGAGGCCGCGGTTGCAGTACGCAAAACGGCAAGTGGTGTATCCATCTTTTGTGGCGCTCCTGCGCTAAGTTCAGAACTGCTACGTGCTGCTGCAAAGATGGCAGGTGTAAGCCTCTACACTGGCTCTGATTGCATTGTGTATGGCAATGGCCCGTACCTATCTATTCACGGTATTGCAGATGGGCAGCTTAAGATAAACACGCACACATCTGGGGCTGTTGCCGATGGCCTCACGGGAGCATTAATTGGTATGGGGCCAGAGGTGTCGATACCGGTTAAGAAAGGGCAAACGCGAATCCTGAGGCTAAGCGGATGGAAGCGGCAACATCAATCTCCACTACTCAAAGCGCATAAACTGATTATTCAGTGAGGCAGGAACACGTTTGGGCCGCATCGTTATGACATCGATTGCGGCCCATAGGCTCCTCGATCTAGCAATTGGTTGCTCGCCTTTTTCTGTATATTTCAGAACCTCTACAAACCGCTCAAAGCGCACGCCGCTTACCTCGCCAACATAGGTTCGCAGTATAATCTTTTCTCCCAGGTAGGCGGGCTTCAGGTAATCAATTTCGTGCCTTAAAGCAACCCAGGCAATCTGATCCTTCTGGTCTTGCGTAGCAGCATGGTTCCAGTGTGCGGTGGCGGCAACCTGCACCCACTGTAAATACACCACATTGTTCACATGGCCCAGGCCATCAATATCTGCATCGCAGACCTCCAGTTCACATTCGTAGATTATGGGTATGCCAGCAGCCATGGTTCCTCTTTCTCAACAAGCTTTGCCCGAGTGCAATTAAAGGGTTTTGCTCAGGAATACGCTCCGGGGGTCATCGATATACTCCCCGAACGGATCCGAATCAGAGTAGCCCATATTCCGGTATAGCCTTACAGCAAATGGTTGAAGCGATCCAGTTTCCAGCGTAAGCACCTTGTAACCCATGCTCGGGGCCAGTGCTTCCAGAGTTTTCATTATCTGCCGGGCTATACCCCGGTTTCTGTGGCTGGGGCGTACGTAAACGCGCTTTACTTCGGCCTCTCCGGGGCTCAGAACATCGTCTCGTACCATTTGCCGCAGAGCGCCACATCCGATGGCATTCAATCCTTCATAGGCAGCAAGAAACACGGCCCCCGGACCATTTACATCCGATGGGCGAAACAGGCACGGGCCGGTATCCCCGTAGAGTTCCCCCATTTCAAACCAGTGTGCTTCCACCAGTTCACAACAAGCTGGCAAAGCGGGATCCTGCTCAATAATACGGATTTCCGTCATCTTTCCTCAGTCTTATTGGCCAGCATATCACATGCGGCTGAGTACACCTCATCTGCAGAGATTGCCAACATACACTCTTGTTGCCGGGTACAGTTGTACTTTGTACAACCCGGGCAACCCGCAACCTTACGTATAACCCGGTTGCCCGGTACATAGAGTGGGCCAGATTCGCTGGGAAGAGCTGGCCCAAAAAGCGCCAAAATAGGCGTGCCCGTAGCGCAGGCAATGTGCATGGGGCCAGTGTCACCGGTAACTAACAGCCGAAAGTGCTGGAGGGCAGCAGTAAGCTCCAGAACAGTGAAGCGGCCCGTTAAAACTGGGATAGGTGTGGTTGTTGCGGCGCGGATGTCCTCTGCAACCGCTGAATCCTGAGGACCCCCCATAAGCACAATATGGTAATCCTTAAGCGCTGTCAACTTGCCAATTAGCTCGGCAAAGCGGTTGGGTGGCCATCTGTTTGATGGCGCCGAGGCTCCAGGGTTCAGCCCAATTATCGGCTTTCCATCCAGAAGATCGTGCTCCCGTAGTACGTCGTTAGCTAAAGCTATATCGTTTGATGATGGAAAGAGCTCTGGTTTTGCATTCGTGATGTCGGCGCCCAGGGTCGCGGCAACATATCGGAAGTTGTCCACCATCTCATGTGTATTGGGGTTGTAGTGGGCTACATCTGTAAGCAAGTGTACCCAACGGGATTTGCGATCAAGGCCAGCTCTGCGCCTTGCGCCACCAAGCCACAGGGTTAGCGGCATGTCTGTGCTGTCGTCAAAAACAACTCCCAGGTCGAAGTGCCGGCTGCGTAATTCACGTAGAAATCCGATGCGGCCAGCAATCCCCTGATGATCTTTGCGGATTATCACCTCATCTACATGAGGGTTGCCTTGCAGTACACAGGCAGCCCTTTCACCCACCTCAACAACAATTTTAGCCTTCGGGAATAGTTCCCGAAGGCTTCTCAGGGCAGGAGTTGTACAAACCAGATCGCCGATGTGCTCTCTGGTCAGTACAATTATTGAGCCCGGTTGTTGTGTCTCTCTCGATGCTCCAGAAGACATTACTTCTTAATTACCCACAGTTCTGATATGCGAGATTGAACTCTCCAGTTCAGTTCGGGCTCAAAGGTCGCATCAAAAGTAAGGTTCATCTGGCCATCCTGATAGAGCAGTCGGGGAATAACAAACTCCTTGATATCTCCCAGGTTACGGCCATTTTTGCCAGCTGTTGGGGCTACACGGGTGCCGTTTACGCGCAGAAGGCAATCTCCCACGCCACTGGTCCTGATAACATAGTCTGCTTTGGGATCAATGTTTGGATACTTAAGGGCAACCGGCCAGCCTTCGTATGTGAACAGGGCATGTCTCAAACGCGCCTGCTGGCTATTGCCTACCCAGAACATCTGCGTTGGCAGATTCATATTATCAACATCCAGCAATGGGGCGGCAATCTTGTCGTTACGCACCTCATGCGGAGACTTTGCAACGTTTCCAAGGCTGTCGTAATAGCTGCCCGGCCCAGGGTTTTCCCATGTAGCAAGCTCGGCAAGGCGGGCTACTTTCTCCTTTTCAGAAGGCAGTGCCTTTGCCAGTTTCAGTTGGTCTTCCACCCACAGTCGGTTGTTTAGTGGGTAATACAGGAAGTCCAGAACGCAGCCGCGCTCAGCGCCAGAGGCCTGATACTTCTTCTCGCTTGTCTGTAGCCCAATCGAGTGGAACAGGTCATCGCACAGCTTTTCAATACGAGCGGATACTGCCGTTTCAATACGTGCTGTATCTGCCATGCTGTAGGCTGTAAGTGCCGAACTAATCGCCGGATCTGAACCAAGCTTGCCTGCATTTAACAGAGCCCGGTTGGCGTTCTCCTCCAAACCCGTTTCGTAGATCAGGCGTTTGCGTACATAGTAATCGTAGTTTGCTCTAAGCTGAGTAAGCTGCCATCTCCAGTTAGATTTCAACTCCGGGTGCTTTGCGTCCAGGCCAGTCCATAGCGCATAAGTGCCATCTATGCCGCCATTGGTAGCTGCTGGCCCTTCCCAGTCCTTTTCAAAAGCCAGGAGGCCACTGGCTGCAGTTTCTGCAACGTCCGGGCCAAAAAAGAGGCGCGCGTACTCGCTGAGGATATCGTTCACACTCTGGGCAGAATTCCACGCCAGTGCGCTCCACAGAACCTTGTTCACATCATCGTGCACACCATCCGAGTAACTGATAAAGCCGTTGGTGAAACCGGCATTATCATGAATTACACGGGAGTAGAAAATGGGGCGAGGATTATAGCACTCGCGGCCAAGAGTAAACCCAAATGCAGGGTCCCAGAATGGTACAGGGAACTGGCATCGGCACGAGTGGGTGATATCGGGGTAGTCCCTGATCATGTACTGCTTGGGAACAGCCTTCCGCAATTCTTGAAGTGGCGGGCTGCCGGGGCCGGCTGCAATTCCACCAATCCAATTTGGGCGTTCTCTTACTAGCCAGGCATACACCTGCTCCTGATGCTCCAGGCTAAACCCCTGAAGCGAGAGCCAAACTCTGGCCTTCGGGTGGTACTTCGTAAGCAGCTTCGCCATATCTCGCATAAACGGGATAACGAGTGAGGGCGGATTATCACCTGGGTCGCCACCCGGCAGAAATACACCGGTAAGCTCCGGGCAGCTTTTGTAAATCTGTTCATGCTCGGCAAGTACTTTGGCACGCTGGTCGGCCTTCGTAAGGTCAAAATCAGCAGGTGCCCATATCCAGTAATCCTGGCCATACTTCTGGCAAATCTTACTGATCTCAACATTCATCTTGTCGCGAGGAAAACCGCTAACTGTTGGCCTATCATCATGCATAGGAATGCCTTCTATGGCATTCGTGCCGAATAAAGCCAGCTCGCGGATATACCTGTCGAACTGCTCTGGCATCCACGCATCGTATGAGTTCGCCGTAGCGCGATACCCAAGCTGATGCCCCCGAATGGGCTGTTCCGGGGCAGACTCAATGGATAGGTCCGCAGATGTCGTAAACTGGCCGGTACGCAATGTTGCCGTTCTCAGCAACTTCCCTGTGCCAAAAAGTTCACCGCGGGCATCCGCGCCATTAATCCAAAGTACGGCATGGTCACGATGGGAAGTATCCGCAAAAAGTACAAAGGACTCGGCCTTCGGCTTCTTGTCGGCAAGAGGTGCTGCAACTCCCTGTAGGCTCTTTCCAGAACCCGCCATCAACCCTATTGCAGGGCCCGATTCCGGCCACTTCGTAGTTAGCTTAAGCGTAATTCCGGTACGCCGTTGAATCTCCTCCACTAGCACGCCGGGCGCTGCCTCTTCAGCATTACGCGGATGTGCGGGCGGGATTTGCTTAACCACGATTTCAGCGTGGCTCCAATCAACCGTACCGTTTGTCGCATCCTGGGCATGTGCCCCGGTGCAACCGATGATTGCTGCCACAGAAAAACCTGCGGCAGCCAGGCAAACACTGGCTTTCAAGAACACAACCAACCTCCCCCGGGGGGCGCAGCAATTACTGCGCCTGCTGTTCTGCAAATTAGGCACGCAAGGGGCAACATCCTGCGATGCCATTCCTGTGCACCGCATTGGATTGCATGTTACATTTGGCTTCGTTGATATACGGAGTATCTGATGAACACACACACAAGCTTGCGCGTCTATACCCGCGTAGCGTAAAATAGATTATCTGGTGTCATGCCGATGCTTACAAACGCGTCATCATCTCTTGTTTGTGGAGCCCGCCCGGGCGATTGCCGTGGACTCTGTTGGATATTCTCGCGTTTTTGCACAACCCAAACTGGATTAAGCTTAAGGTATACGCAGTCCTTGTTGGGCTATGTCTGATTTGTTGCGCCGTCAGCGCCATCTTATCCCGGTTTCAGAAACAAGTACAGCAGCGTCGCGCTCAAGATATTGCGCTGTCCGGCGTAGGGCCAGCGGCATTCGAGGAACATCTGCAGGCTCACGTTACCTGGGAAGGCGATTTAGAGCTGAAGACTCCCCTACGAAAACGGGTGTTGCAGTGGCTCAAGCGCCGTCACCGTGGCCGCACGGCAGCGATGTTGCTCGCCGGTGTTCTTGCGCTTATGTCCCTCCACCACTACGTTATTCTTTCGAATTGGGCGGATGGCGATCAACGAGAGTTCCTCGGGGATCACATTGGCGCGGTACTCATTTACAAGAAGGCTCTACGGGTAGATCCAAATCTTCGCCGCACACATCTGCTAATTGGTGAGTCTCTGCTTGCAGCGGGCAAAATCAATCTCAGCATAAAAGAGCTAGAACGTGCCGCCAAAGATGAAATGGAAGAAGCCGACCCCTATGCCGTGCTGGGGGACGCGCTCCGCTTCGCTGGCAGAAATCCTGAGGCTTTAAAATACTATCGCAAGGCCATCACCATGGATGCTACGGTCGCCATGTACCATGTAGGTGCCGCAGATTGCCTTGAAAGGTTGGGTAGGCTTGGCGAAGCTGAAACCGAGTACCTGAGTGCATTGCGCGTTGATGGCACGTGCCTGCCCGCACATCAGCAGTATGGCCTAATGCTAATGAATGCCAACCGCACAGAAGAGGGCATTGCGCACTTTAAGAAATCGTTAATGGTTAATCCAAATAACCCCCATTTTCACTACAACCTGGCAACTGCCTATGCCAGAGTAGGATTTGCCGCCGGCGCCGTTGCAGAGTACCGGCGTTCTATTGATCTTAAGCCTGATTATATGCTCGCACACTTCAACCTCGGGCTTACGATGATGCGTTTGGGGGATAAGCGCCGGGCTACGGAAGAGTTTCAAACGTGCGCTCAATTAGATCCTCAATCACCGAACGATGTTGAAGCCAAAAAAAATGCCAATTCCCGCCTGAAAGAGCTTGAGAAGAATGGGTAAACTGCACATTTTCCAGTCGGCGGCTAAATTCTTTCAGGAGCCAGGGCAACTCAAGATGCAGGCGTTGTTCATCTTATCGGCGCTGCTCTTTATAACTGCGCTGTACGTGGCGTACCGTGCACTTCGCCGTCCCAAGAAAGACCTGTATGAGATGCCCGCGGTATCTGCGGGCCTCTCAGACACAGAAGGCGATATGGTATTGCCGGATATGGACCCACTGTTATCGGCATACACCGGGAAAATTGCAAACGGCTGGACATCCGCCCGGCGAAACGCCTGCGTTGCCTGCCTGGTTAGCGCAACTGTATGCGTTGTTCTGGGATACCGAGACATGCGCGTCTACGGGTTCTGGCACAAAGCAGAAACATCCATGCGTACAAAGGATCCAGCTGCGGCCCTCATCATGTACAAACAGGCTCTGGCAGCGGCACCGCACTCTGCACGCGCACAAATTAGACTTTCCCAGGCACTCATAGAATGTGGCAAGCCGGCCGACGCTCTCCCGCACTTACGCGCTGCCACCACCGGGGAAACCGCAGACGCATCAGGCTGGACGTTACTGGGGAGTTGCCATATGTTTCTGGATAATGCGCGGGAGGCAGAGAGGTGTTATCGAGAAGCCACGCGGATAACACCTAAAGACCCCGAACTATTTGTGCTCACCGGCCTCTCCCTGGAGCGTCAGCACAAAGTACAGGATGCAGAGCGCGAGTTTGAATACGCAGTGCAGATTAGCCCGGAATATCCGCGGGCGCTATCTCATCTCGGAACCATACAAACCGTTAAGGGAGATATGCAGCAGGGTATTGCCAACCTTACAAAGGCTGCTCACAATGCGCCAATGGATCCGGAAATAAGAGACGCACTTGCGCTGGCCTATGCTCGTAGTGGTAGGCATATGGAGGCCGCAGGAGAGTTTCGAGCAGAAATTGCAATAGATCCCGATAGGCCAGCCCCATACTTCAACCTTGCCCATGCACTGGAGGTTCTGGGGCAGTACCCCGGGGCGCTCAGTGCATATGAAGCCTATGTTCGAAAGTGCTCGCAACGCCCGGGCCCAGCCATGGTTGGTGTGCCAGCTGCTGCGCAGGCATGCCTGCGCCTTAAGAGCATCATCTACCACATACCCCTACCTCAAACCGGGCAAACCAGGCCCTGAATGCCATAATTTATAGCGATAGCAGTAGCCGTCTGATCTTTGAAATTTGTTCTCGGTAATTTTTGAACATTCCTTTTCGAATGTCCGTCCCATCCGGTGCATGTAGTTAATGTAGTCACGATTTAGTCACCTTACCTGTCAGAAGCACAAGCTTCTGCACAGCTCGCCTGGTGCTAAAGCTGGAGAGATCTATGCAATATGTATCTGAACCACTATGTCGGAATACCGGCTGTCACATATCGGTTGTTGGGCTCGTGCCCATCTTCCCGCATAGCAGAATCAGCTACTTGGAGACTCTTGAACTCAGCAACCAGGCGATGGCACTGGCCTCGCGCGGCAGAAGTTCAGGCTGCGGCACAGGCGCTCCCGTGTTCGAAAAGCATCGTATGCCAGATTCCCCTGCACCAATCCGGGGCAAGCAAGCCCTGAAAGCAACTCAACACGCGTACTATAAAGAGCGGCAAAAACACAAAGTATTTAGTAGATTCGTGCGAACAATCCCAAATACTGGTCGTCTCATTCTATGCATGGTATAATGAAGTCACCGTTTAGTCACGTGGCCGCCCAGACGCGTACCTGTCAGTGATCTTCGTTTGCAAGTTTTACGAGGGAGATCGATGCATGTCGTGTTTGAAGCACGGGATAAATACATCGCTTGCCGTTGTTATATTGTTTGGATCCGTTCCGGCTCTTGCGCAGCAAGCACCGCCTTTACAGGGCTACCTGTACGTTTCTGATAACGGTTACCAGTCTCTAGATCGATATGCGTATAGTTGGGATGGTACAAATCCCATGTCTATCGTGGCGGCTGGAACAGATACGGGCAATCCAAGCAGTTCTCTGTTTATCAATCTTGGAAGCAATAACACCGCTGGTATTGTAGGCACCAGAAACGACCTCATTCTTGTTACCCAGGACGGAATCAAGCGATACGATTTTAGCGGAAATGTGATTGGCACAACCCAGGCCATTCTAAACCAGGCAGGTGGTGCCTATCCGCTGATTGATCCGGGCCATGCAGCAGCCAGTGCCGACGGCAAGTATTTGTTCGTGGCAGAAACTGGCGCGGGTATGCTGGACAAAATCGATCTCAATTCGGGGAAAATTGTCGCTCAGGCCGCACTGGCAAATGCACATGATGTTTCAGTCTTACCCGATGGCAGTGTGATTGCATCCGGTTTGTCCGGCTCCACCGGTATCGTGCGCTTTACGAGTGATCTATCTACTTCAAAACAGCTCGTATCCCCAAATCCTGATCCGAATGATCCGTCATCGACCTATTTAACCTCTGACGGCACGAACGTGCATCTGGCAGCACCGACAGGGCTGGCCTATGCAGGCGGCGCCTCTGGCGGTAAGCTTTACGTTCAGCAGAACAATGGTGCGAATGCTGGTGCTGTGCTCGTGTTCGATGTCACCCTTGGCGATGGTTCGATCAATGCCGCATCAGCCTCCTTTCAATCGAGTGCAAGCCTTAGTACAGGAAGCGGTAGTAATGCGGTAATTGCCAATTCGTTAGATGCAGAGATTGGTGTAGATGGCAAGTATTATGCAGCGGCATTCGGCAGTGGATATCCGTTCGCATCAACTCCGGCCGTTACTCCCGACCCAAATTACTTCAACAACACAACTACAGGTATTTTCCAGTACGACATTACAACGGGGGTCCCTGCGTCTACGCTATCTGTTGCTGGATTTAACCAGACAACTTTTACTGGCGGAGACTCAGGCCTCTACGCACCCAAGTACATGGCCTTCGAGAACAACTTTATCGCGTTCAATGATGCAGGCACACCAGAGCCTGGAACCGAAGCGCTGATGGTTTCGGCTTTTGGCGCCGGTGCCATCTTCCTCAGGCGGCGTCGCAAGCGCGTGGCCAACTTGGAAGCATCCGCTCAGCAGTAGATAACACTCTTATCTCTCAACTCAAATCTACACCGGACCTCCAATCGAGGTTCGGTGTTTTTGATTCCGCCACTCACTGTAAGCGGCACTGATCTTAGAATCGGGCAGGTTCCTGCTTCGCGCTTCTGGAAGATTAGTCCGTGCGACACCAACTGTCGCAATCCAGGAGATTGTACGCCAATGCCTCGTTTTGCCGGGTTATGCACCCGAAATTTCACCGCCAGCGTTGCATCGCTCGCCTGCACCTTGCTCGTCACACTATCCGTTCCCGCTGCTGCGCAGGCTGTACTTAAAGCAGAAAAGTCCGCCGCAGATCCTTCGTTTTCCTGGCTGAAGGTTGCTACCAGCATTCTCAGTCCGCTCAAACAGCAACCTGGCCAAATTCCACCCATGATTACCTGGGAAGGTTTTGGATATGAGCCGTTAGGTGCAGATGATGTGAAAACACTGCTGGCACGAGGCGTAACCCCTCATCTGCATATGGATGCTGCAATGATCCCGGCCGCGCTGGCCCTGCAAAATGCAGGCGCACCCGTAGTTTTAATGCAGGGAGCTGGCGGTAACTTCCCTTCAGAACTTGCCGGAAAGCCAGAGCTATGGGCTCACCAATTTGATGCAAGTTACAAACCTACCGAAGCTGTGCGCCCGTGCCCTTCTCTGCTGGCAGGCTGGGTGGCCGGTGCCGAGCAGGTGCGCGATACCCTTAAGAAGTTCAAAGCAGCAGGTGTTAACGTTAATTCGGTTTGGATGGACTGGGAAGGTGACCCTCTCTACGGCAAGGATAGATTTGATCAGGCCACCCACTGTTTGCGCTGCCGCTCCATACTCCCGGCATCTTTGCTGGCTTCCAAACCCCAGTTTGAGGCCTGGTGTCGGCGTAGATTTGTAGAACTAATCGGTACCTACCTTGCCGCACCGGTTTTGGAGGTGTTTCCCGCATGCTCCGTTACCAACTGGAATGCAATGGTATCTACGCCGGAACATCCATTGAACGATTGGGATTTTGAAAAAATTGATCCCTCTATGCCCTCCTTTTTTACTGCCGTAAACACCGCTGCCTATGGAGATACAAAGTACTGGCACCGATGGCAGAAGAGCTACAAACTGGATCAGGAGCACGTGGATCAGTTCTGGTTCCACTCCATGATCGAGCAGCTCTCTACCGAAACAGCGAACCGGTTAAAGTGGATGCCAGAGAAGTCTGCAATTCCCTGGGTGGCACGCTGGCTGCCAGAGAACGATGAGTACAACTTACCCGTTATGTCTCGGGAACGCTACCGTGAACTTCTTCGCCACATGTGGCTCCGTGGCATTAAAGGCATGCAGGTGTTTAATCCACGGTTTAAAGATTACGAAAAGATGGCGGTATATGAACTGCAGGATGCCGCCACTATCTATTCTGAGATGGCGCCGTATCATGATCTGATCGAAACGGGCACTCCCATTTGCCTTGATGTCCCGCCAGCACAGTCTAACAAATTGGTTTGGTCTGGGTTGAAAACCGATTCAAAAGCCGTAGTCCGTGCCTTCAAACAGGGTGGGGGCAAAGCGATGGCATCCATTGGCATTTGGCCCGGTGTTAAGGTGCAGTTCCCGGTGGATGCAAATGGCGTAACCGCGCTTGTAGAAAAAAGCGCCAATGGCGTACACGTTACCCTGACCCGATCGGAGTCAGCAAGGTGAAGCGAATTAATATTACGTTTGCTGCCTCAATTCTGCTTGCACTCGTAGCACCTGCACGCGCTCAGATTGTTCAACCTGAACCTTTATGGACCGCCGACTCTGGCCCGGCAGTCTGTACGGCTATCCCCATTGGCGGCAACAATGGCTGCACAGAGTTTCTTATCTCCCACTCGGATGGCACCATCGGTAAGTACTCGCCCACAGGCAAACTCATCACAACATTTCGGATGGATCTGCCTACCGATAGCCCTCCGACGGTAGTAAATATGGATGGGAACCTGTGTGTTATTTCTGCTGATTGCCAGGGATCTATCTACCGGTTTTCCCTCGATGGGGTCCGTGTTTGGAAGCGTACATTTACTGGCAAATACCGCGATTTTAGAGTGCCAGTAACCGCTTCCCTGTATGGCAGCGAACCGGCAGCCAGGCAGGCGATACTCTCGGATAGCCGTGGCACAGTAAGAGCCTTCGATGCTACCGGCGCTATGCGGCTGGAAGTGAATGCATCCCATTACAGGGTGAGTTCGCCAGCCGTTGGGGAGGTCAAGCCCGGGCTGGTCGGCATCATCTTTGGTACCGAAACCGGCGATGTTGATTGCATCGACCCCGCGGGTAACCTGCTGTGGTCAACCCACATTGGGGGTGGCTTCGGCAGGTCGCTGCCTCTGTTGATCAATGGCGTAAAGCCGATGGTACTTATTCCGCGCGGATTCGTGGATAGAGAACCTGCCCTATGCGCATTAAATGCAGCAACAGGCAAACTGCTGTGGAAGGCGCCCTGTGCTTCACAGGGCTACCACAATCTGGCATATGCCAGCCTCAAAAGCGGTGAGGAGCCTTCCATTCTCTTTGGAGATAAGCATACGCGACTGTATTGCCTGGATAAGGCAGGGCATCTCCGTTGGAAAACCCAGCTCGAAGGCAAGGGCATATTCTTCACACCCGGCATTGTGGATCTTAACGGAACTGGCGAAGCCACCATCTTCTCTGAGGTCCGTGGGGAAGGCTCAACTGGTGGTTCGCTCTACGTGCTCAGCTCGGGAGGTGCCTTGCTGCAAAGCCTGCCACTGCCCGGCGGCGGCGCCAGCGCCCCTGTTCTGGTGCGGTTTAAGGGTGAGGCAGAGGTAAAGCTGCTCACCATAACGGGCGGCAAAATCTCCTGCTTCAAAATTAAGCAAGCCCCATCCGCCAGAATCGTCTGGAGCGGACTACGAAACGATCCTTCCTCGCCCGGCTCTACCGGCTCTGCGGGTCCACGCTACGTGCAAATACGGGTACCAGCTGCACAACCATCGCCCGCAGTTGCCAACGACTCCGGAATTCTTCGGGATGCCGGCGGTAAGCACATTAACTGCCCCATTGCACACCCAGTTCGGGCCAGTTTCAGCCTGGAAACGGATCTGCTTAACCACGCAATAGTTGTGCCAGCCCCAACAGAAAAAACGCTCACCCTGCCGATACAGCGCATGCAGCTGTGGCTAAACAGCAAGGGAGAGCAGCGAGGTTGCGTGGTGTTTGCCGATGCAGATGGCAACATTGCCCGCATACCGTTTATGGTAAACACCAAAGGTGCCATACAGCGGGCTCATGAGCGTGTAATGCATGTGGAAAGGCTTATCTCAGCCACCACCGAAGGAGCGAGTGGCCCCGGCAAAGATCTGCTGGATTTGCTTGGCCGCAGACTTGCCGCCGATTTAAAATCTGCAGGTAACAGTGCCGATGCCCTCCGCCTGCGTTCTGTAGAGCAGAGTGCTTCTTGCCTGGAACAGATTGCTGCCATGCAGGAGTTGAAACTGCAGGCAGTACCATCGCTCCGAATTCGGCAGCTATCCAACCCCTGGGCTAACCAATCTGAACACGAGCTGCTTAGAGATTCGGCCCATACCGCTCCCGGGGTGGCTGCCACACTTCCGGGCAACGCCTTCGGCAGCGAAGCCATTGCGGTTACAAATCTCAGCACCAATCCCACAAAGGTAACGGCACGCGTCCTGCAAGATACAGCAACGCCTGCCGGAGCCGTGATGGTGCGAGAGTGCGTAACAATTGTGCCGACTGCAACGGGCATACCCACACAGGATCCGCTTCCAGTGTTGGATGCTGGCCGCAGTATCACGCTGCAGCCAGGTGAAACAGGCAAGCTATGGCTTACTCTCTGCTCTCGGGGGATGGCTGCAGGCGATCATACGGTTAACATTGCGCTCGGAGATACAGCTGTTTCTGCGCCGCCAGTAACCTGTCCGGTGACTATCAAAGTTCTGCCCATAACGTTGCCTGCAAAGCAGACCTACAGGCATGTAAACTGGCTGTACCTGGCCTCCATTGCAGACCCTGCCGTGCGAGAGAAAACCACCGTTGATGCCCTGGAACACGGCACCAATGTGTTCAATACACCGCCATGTAGCGTGCAGGTAGATGAGCTTGGACTTATCAAAAGCTGGGATAGCACAGCGCATGATGCCATGATAATGCGCCTTAAGGGCCGGGCAGAGTTCCTGATAGATGGCACAGTGGGCGTAACATTTCCGGCCGGGGCTGCAATCAGCAAGCAGATACAGGACCTGGCCTTCGTAAATGCCATACACTGGTATTCCGCACACATGAAGGACCTTGGCTGCGACTACGCAGACTACGCCCTGTACATAATGGATGAACCGGCCCTGAGTGGGGCAGACAAAGCCTATGCCGACTTCGTATCCACTATCCATCGCGTTAAGGCTGCAGATCCCAAAATGCGTATCTTCTGCAACCCCGCCGGTGGGGCACATGCCGATGTTCTGGCACCCATCGCCACCGAGGTAGATATCTGGTGCCCGGATATGCATCTGGTGAAAACTCAGCCAGAGGAGCTTTCGAAGCTGTTCAAGAGCCATGGCGAGTACTGGCACTATGAAGCGCCTGCCGATCAGCGTAGCCTGGATCCACTCGGCTTCTATCGTATGCAGGCCTGGACCTCATTCCGATACGGGATGACGGGTGGCGGTTACTGGGTGTACAGCAGCGCGTCCGATTGGCTGCAGGATCCACAGCGAAGCGGCGAATATGGTGCCGTTTACATGACGCCGGATGGGCCCGTGGATACACGCCGCTTTGAAGGCACAAGGGAGGGTATCCAGGATTTTGAGCTACTCTGGATGTTGAAAACCCGGGGAGAGAGTGTGGGGGGCAAGTCGGGTGCTGCTGCGCTGAAACTGGTTGCAGATGCAGTAAATAGTGTAACCGAAGGGCAGGATACAGCCACCGATATTACCCGGCAGGCGGCACCATTCGCCCCGGATTACAGGCAGTGGATGCAGTGGCGACAGAAGATCGTAGATGCTCTGTTAATACTTAAATAACTAAAAAAAGCCGCCGGGCACGGTTGAAGAACTGTGCTCGGCGGCTTTTATTTTGTGTGTATCTACTTTGCTGTAGCAGCCTCAGCACAATCCAGAAGCTCTTTCATAAAGAGATTGTACTTGTGCTCGTTCTGCGACCTTCCGAACGCAGATCTTCCCAGGCCAACCAGAACCTCCTGATGGCTACGATCTACCAGTGCGGGTAGCGCCTTCTCGGTGAGAGCGGCAACACGTGCCTTGAAGGCCGGTGAAGCATCTGGCCCTGCAGCTCTTGCCTTAACCGCCATAAGCAGGCGTGCCTCTTCAATTCCCTGCCTCACTGCTTCCCACCGCCTACTGGTGATAGGGCCAGTTCTACCGGGGTACACCAGCGGATAATCCGTTGCGGTACGCTGCCAGGCGTTTTGGCCAATGTTGTAACTCCAGAACCCGATGCCGGTGGCTCCCCAGCGCAAGGCAAACAGCGCTGCGGTGCGGTACTCGGCGAAGTTATTGGTAACTTTCAGGTTGGCATCCATGGCCGAAGTGTATCCGTAGCCGCATTCATAGGTCCACAGGGTTTTGCCGGTGCCGCGTATAAGCGCGGCCTCCGCCGAGCCATCGGCTGGCAGCCCAATTGGTGGGCACCAGATGTCTATGAACGGCGCAACTTTCTGGAACATAGGCAGGTCGCCACCACCATCGATGTAGATCTGAATGGCCGGATCGGCTGCCTTAATGGCCCTGCCAAAATCTGCCAAACCATTGATGGCGGTCCAGCCTGCTCCCCCGGGTTCATCGTAGGGGTACAACGCAAAGTGCTGTGTATCCAGCCCCTGCGTTTTCATATGAGCTCTCAGCGCATCGGTATACAGTTTAATCTCTGCCTGGTAGGCCTCAGTTCCGCCTGCCGGCTTTAAAGCGGGTATCCCCTCCACCAGCACAATCACATCCTGCCCATGCAGGGCATCCAGCGTCTGGTCCATTTTTGTAAAGTCAAAACCGGTTAACACGCCAGCAGCGCTGTACACCGGGGTTGGGCCAATTACCGTGAACACATTGTTGCCATGCGCCAGCAAGTCTGCAATTTCGGCTGGCCCGCATGTTGCCCAGCAGCACATGCGGAAGGCACCGGAGTTTGCCAGCTGGATCGGCAGCACCGTGTACTGTATGTCTGCAACCGTATCCGGGGGCGAAACATCCAGGGAGTTTCTTGGGCCATCCAGCACGCCAGCCCCGTTGAGTGCAGCGAAGTGCGCCTTGATGGAGTAGTTGCCTGCCTGCAAGTTATGCAGGCGCGTGCTCAGCCAAACTTCGCCGGTTTGCATAGGTTGGATGGTGATGGTGCCAGAATCGTCCACATTAACCAGCGCATCATACGCCATACTGCCCTGTTTGGTGGGCGTTGCCAGGCTATGCAAAAGCGTGCATACCGGGCCATTCTTACTGGCCTCTACGGATACCTGAACCGTTAGTGGGCGATTGGTGATATTCAGTAGTTTGATGGATGTGCCATCTGTGCAGCCCTGCGCTACGCGGCGCGTGAGTTTTAGAGGCCCCGCACCATTGCTTGTGGGCACAAGCTCATCCACTCCGCCGCTTTCCCAGGTGTTGGCTTCAAAGGCAATCAGGCTGGTGCCGGGGCCAGCAGAGGTTGCCCTCTCTGCGGCAATCGCAAGGCGCTGGGCGCGCTCTGCTTCCTTAATCAGGGCCGGGGTTTCTGCAAACAACTTTGCTTCGGAAGCGGGCACGTCTGCACGCAGGATTTCGATTTCGGAAGCGTGTTTGCTAAGATCCTCACGTATGTGTGTGAGTGCTGAGGATGTTAGTGGCAGCACACTTTCGCATAGTTTCTCTGCCTGCATTACCCGCTGGATTGCGCCGGATGTTACCGCTCGGTCGGCTTCAAATGGGCGGACCGTGATCGTTCTTGTGCCTTCGCTCAGGCGTTTTCCGGATGCATCCTGCGCGTACCATTCAAGGCAGTATTTACCAGCGGTGAGTGCTTCTACGGGCAGCTCAAGTTCGCCATCCAGGCCGTAAACAGGGGTCATGGCGTCCTGTCGGCTGCCATCGGGCCGCTGGCACATGGCAATCAGTTTCACTGGCAGTGGGGTGCCTGCGGGCGCGTTGATGCTGAATCGCACCGGGGATCCTGTAACTACCTGCCCGGTAGGTGTTACGCCAGATACCGCCATCGGAACTGCGGATACAACTGTGGCGCGCTGTTCAATTTCCGTAATGGCGGGTGCCGCAGCGCGAGGCTTGATGGATTTCGGTAGCCACGCCCCTGCTTTTGTTGCGCCACCACGGTAGGCTGGCCAGGGCCCATTTACGGATGCATCGGTGTGGAAGCAGTACACGTTGCCGGTTTCGCCGCCAGTTACAACCATATCCAGAGTGCTGGATCCGGGCTGCAAATGCGCGAAGGCAGGAGTCATGTTGATGGTTCGGGCGGGAAACTGATACTCATACAGAATATGTGCATTGCTATCAAATGCAAGCATATGGCCAGACTGTGTGCTCAGGATGTAGGATAAGTGGCCAGAATGATCCAAATCTATCAGGGCACCCGCGCCTATGGTGCGGCCCTGCATATCCAGCTTCCACCTGATATCACCGTCTTCACCGAAACGATACACCATGCCTGTGCCGGTGATGGCGAATATGTCTGCTTTGCCGTCACCATCCATGTCTCCGGCGCTTAGCGAGGAGGCGATGTATCCGTGTGTGCGATGCATCCACTGGAGCTTGCCGTCTGGCAAGTAACAGCTCACGCGTCCATCGCTGGCCCCCACGGCGATTTTTGGCCCTTTAGAGGATTGAAGCAGGATAGGGGCGGATGTTTGCCAGGTATCGCAGGCGGCAGAGAATGCCCTGGTCCACTTGATATTCCCCCCAGCATCTAACAGCGATAGCTCACCGGCATTTGTGGTAACCGCAATCTCAAGATTGCCATCGGCATCCATATCTCCCACGGCCGGGCTACATAGCGCTCCCTTAAGCTGCGCTTTCCAGAGTACTTTGCCATCTTCCGCTCGGAAGGCTGTAAGTGTTCCGCTCTCATCACCCTGAAGCACCGCGTACTGGCCATCATGGTGCAGATCGCATACAACTGCGGAACTCCAACTGGCACCCGCCTTAAGCGTTGCATGCCATACCTCGGCACCCTTGCCATCCACGCAGGAAAGCAATCCGCCGTTATCGGCGGCATAGATTAATGCTGGCTTTCCGGGGCGCACAAGCACCGCCGGGTACGTCATGTAGCGTGCCTTTGTGCGGAATCGCCACATCTCTTTGCCACTGCCATCCACCGCAACCAGCTCTTCATGGGCCGCAGCTATTACTTCGCTGGTGCCCGTGCCAAGCAGGTCCGCAACGGTTGGTGCGGTTTCAATCATAGAGTGCACGCTGGTGGTCCAGGCAAGCGAGATTTTGGGAGCATCCGCAAGCGCCCCATGCAGGGGCAAAAGCATTAGCGCCGCAATGGCGGCTGCGCGATATGAGTTCATTCTGTTAATCATCCAGTTCAAGCTGAGGCGAGCAGGCGGGCCACGTTGGCACCCGCACCCGGTCTTATTCCCATCTGTGTGGTTAGTATCCTTCTATATGTGCAGGTGCAACTATAAAGTGTTTGGCTGTTGCCTGAATGGAGCAACGTTCCAGCCCTATCGGTTTTCGCTCACGGGTGCCGCCCAGTCGGCGCAGTCCGACTTCGCGCTTTGTAACCGAGTTTAGTCGCCGGGCTTAAAGTGGGTGTGGCACGCAGGCCGGGCAGAGATTGCGAGTTTGTAACCGACCGGGTTACACTGTATCAGGGTGCGCAGGGCGGCTGGAGGTGTAGCTGTACCGTTTCCTGACGCAATCCGGCGCGTGATCCAGTAGAGTGATGTTGACGCGATCTATTTAGGGCTCGATAAACTCAATAAACCTATTACCCTTGATCTAAGAAACTCACAAGTTGATGATGCGGCAAAGCAGATACTCGCGAAGGCAGGGGCAACGAGCCTGTTTGAAACCTCGTGGCGCAATGGTGTTTTTATTGTGAGGCCCGTGTGCCCAAAGGGTATGAACTATTACGAGATGTGTAGCCAAAACCAAAACGGGGAAGTAATGCTCGGGTTACAGTTTACGGGGATTGGTTTTCCCTCGGCTGTGGATGCGCTGGTTACCAATGTCTGGGGAAGCTACATGGTTGCCTACCCTCTGAATGGTAGTGTTATGTACCGCAAGGATAACTACGGCTTCCATGGATGCCTTGAAGATCTTATCTTGACCTCAAATCGGGAACTTACGTATATGATTGAGAGACCTGCAAAATCAAAAACTATCTACATACTCAAATCCGTGCATGGCGAGTGACGTGAGAGAAGATACAGGCCCTGCGGAATGCCATGCGGTCAGGAATGGCCGGCTACCTGACGGTGGTAGTAGGACGGAATGTCCGGTGTGGGTGAGAACGTCGTCGAGACATCATGGGGACAAGCCGCCGCCTCTACACCGGACATTAAGGCGATATTTAGCGTAGATAAGTGTTATTAACTCGTAACTTTTGGGCCTCTCCTTGCCTCTCCACTTAGCTCGTTCCTCGCGTGGAGAGGAACATGATGCCGCCTTCGGATGGTGGGTGAAGCTGAGTAGCCTGGGACCGATGTGACCGATGGGACGTATGTGGCCAAGTACCGTTTGGCAGTGGTTTGGCGCGGGCGGCAGCTTTTCCGACACTACGTGCCGCTCTGCTCTACCTATGAATCCCTCATTCTTCGGGCGCAGCAGAGGACGTGGCGGCACGGTACGGTTTGTGCGTCGTGTCAGCAATAAGGCCAAATGGGTGGAACCAGCTTTTTATCCGTCGTTACCTCGCCTTGACTCCTTGCTGCTTACTCTACAGCTTCATCCCTCCTCGCGTCGGGCGAGCATGGGCCCCAGGGCGAGCATGGGCCCCAGGGCGCGGCAGAGGACTTGGCGGCGAGGTATAGTTTTCGGCTATTGACAGCAATCAGGCCAAATGGGTGCAAAATCTGGTTGAAAAAGCGCACTGGTTCTGTTTGAAAGTGCGCACCGTTTCTGGTTCAAAATGCGCGTCTCGAATTGTGGTGAGAGACAGTTGGATTTGGCTTGTGCTATTCCTCGTTGAGCCGTGCAGAATTGCTGGCTCTGCAAGGAGGGCGCTATGCCCAGAAGGAGACTGTCAGTGCGTACTATTCGAGAGGTTCTGCGTTTGAGATGGGTGTCCGGTTTATCCACCTATGAGATTGCCGAAAGCTGCCAGATCAGCCCATCCGTGGTTCGTGGGTATCTGAGTCGTGCCACCTTTTTGAAATGCTGCCTAACCTCAAATGGGAAGATAAGACCGTAGATAACCTGATGCCATGGTGCGAAGGTATCCAGAGCAAATTCGCAATCCCAAACAAAGCCACACAATAGCTTAAAGTCAGAAGAATTAGGCCAC
>CAIONQ010000143.1 GCA_903859705.1 uncultured Chthonomonas sp. | reverse complement strand
CCAGGTGCCGTTGGGGCCTATTCCGCCGGTACGTGTGGAGTGGGTGATGGCTGCTTTGGCTCGGGTGAATACGCTTTTTGTAAAGCCCTGCGCCAGCGCCTGTTCTTCGAGTTCTCTGGATGGCATGGGGCCTTTTGCCAGCGCCTCTCTCACGAAGCGTTCTGCAGATAACTGGGCTCTTTCGTGACGATCGGGGCCGTGGAGAAGCCGGTCGGCTGTATATGTTCGGGTAGGGCCTGCCCAGTGGATGTGCGGCTGGCTGGCCACGGACTCTTGAATGAATGTGAAACGCTGCGATACGGGTGCTGCGCCCAGGTTGCCCTTCACGAGAGCCAGTATTCGGCTGTTCTGGTCTTCGGGATCTCTGGCAACGAGCATCACGGATCGTGCAGCTGCTGTAACTGCCAGGCTGCCAGAGGAGCGCATTGTAGCAGAGCTGGATCTTCCCTTGTTGGGGTGATGTACAAATAGAAATGTGGTCCCTGTGTGCCGGGCAATTATGGCCATTGCGCTGAAGAGGTCTCGAATCTGCTCATGGCTTGATATGTGCCGTCCGCCCAGGTAGGCGCTGAGTGGATCTACGATAACGAGTGAGGCCGTTAGGTCCTTGATTAGCCTGATGAGGGTTCGACAGTCGTTGAATTGCCGCTGGCCACCGGTTGGAAACAGGTGAACCTTTGAGAGGTCGGCGCCAGCGGCAGCCAGCCTTGGCCTGATGGTATCTGAAACGTTGTCTTCTGCAGAGAAGAGTAGTACGTTGCCCTTTGGCCGGGTATTGGGTGTACTGACCGGCATATCCCGCCCGCTTGTGAGGCGGGCAGCGATATCGAGGGTTATGAGAGATTTGCCGAGGCCAGGTTCCCCGATGATTACGCTGACTTTGCCTTCAGGTATCCAGCCTTGAAGCAGCCATGTCACCTCTTCCTCCGCAATGTTGGAAACTGCAGTGAGGTCTGCTGTGGAAGGCGCAGGAGGCATGGCAGGTGCAATTATGGCTTCCAGATTTTTGATGTGCTGCCGCAACTCCTGGTCTTTTGTGAGTGGCCGTGCAGCAGCCGCGGGATCTGGGATGCCTGATGAAGAACGCATTGATGTGGTGTTGTTCTGTTGCGGCGTTGGCTGCGATCTTATTAGCTTCCGTTTGATGGATGACATTTGCGGACACCTCGATTTATAAGTAGACATAAATATACTATTTTGTGTGAGGTGGTGTCAAGGGGGAAAGCAGGGAACAGGGAAAGCAGGAAATAGGGAACAAGGGAAATAGGTGGGCGCCTTCTGTATGGTAGGTGGAAGGGGATGCAGACAGTTTGCCTAACCTCCGGCCTTGCTCTATTGCTGCACCGCTCGTTCCTCGCGCGCAACAGAGGACACTCCCGAAACGGGAATGGGGTGACCTGTACTGTGATCGCTCACCTTCTGGCGTAGGCATTCAAGCCCTGAAAGGGCGGCATATGATAGCGAAGTCCGATAGGGCTGGAACACCGAGACGCCGGACCACCCCGGTCTTGAGCCCTGAAAGGGCGGCATACGATATGAAGCCCGATTATCACAAAAAGTTTGCCACTGCAGAGCTGCCTTCATAAGCCCATTTGGACACTGGAGGTATGTGGCCAAGCGCAATTGTGGATCGCCAGAGGGTTTGAGCTATTCTGCAGCAGGGCATCCCTGGCTGGCACCCTAACCTTGCTCACTCTCCGCCTCTGCTACCTCTCCAGATTACCGATGCAGTTTCGTGAGGGCACGGGCATTACAGCGGTTTCGTTACTGCCCTTGTTTCGCCTTAAAGACCTATGCGGCAGCTGGCTTACCCCGCCCGTGCTCCCGCCACAGCCAGGATCCCTACCAAAAAACCACTGCACACAAACCTCGGTAGGCACCCGTTCGCCAGCAAAAACGGCAGTATTTCTGTCTGTATGGCAGTCACCGTTTCGCAAGAGACTGTTGGGATGCACATTCCACACGAAACCGATAACCATTCCACCGGAAATGCGATACCTACGGAAATCATTATCACTTTCAGTGGAATATGCAGGTTAGGAAGGGCCAGCAATCGGGAATTGCCCGGCGCTGGCCCTGACATAACCTTAAACAGAATGGCGGAAGAGTAGGCTACCCGGTTGATGGTTTGCTTTTGAACGGGCCACGGTGTGCACGCATGCAGAACTCGCTAAAAGATGCAGGAATAGGAGCAAATCAAGGCATGTGAGCGGCGATCAAGGCAGTTAATCGTTATCTAATCATTAAAATATAGACATAGTTGCAATTACCACGACACGGTTGGCACCGATCAAGCTATACTCGAAACTATGGTAGCAAGGACTACCGAACTCAATGATAAGGCCCTCCATCCTAATGACAGAAACAACGCAATTCGCCAGTGCAATCGAAGATGAGATGGAAAAGCACGTTCACAACCAACCGAGCGCAACATATCCTAAGCAGAATATCCTTAATGATCCAGTACAGCGCCAACGATTAGCGCAATCAAGCCCGGGAGTTACCGTGAGGGAATTAAGTCCCGGAACGGTGCGCGTAGAAATCGCTTCAGATCTCTTTTCTGCTCCGTACAACTACGATTGGAGTTGGCAAGTAGGCACAATACCAGTCAACGACCTGCCTCAACAAATCCGGAGGGCGGTGGAACATGCCCTTGAAGGTATTGATAATCTCATACGCCAGCATGATGGCCGCATCATAAGCTGACTACTACAGACACGCACGATCTGATTGGCAAAATGGCTCATTCAAATGGATGAGCCATTTTGTACCGGTGAACCCGCGCGTACCTTCGAACTGACTTGATGCAAGGGCGTGCTGTTCGCTTGGTTAGTTCTTGCTGGAGAACAAGGATTGTTCTGCCTCTCTAAAAAGCCGTACAAGCACTACGCAGCTGACAAGTCGCGCATGAAGCGCCAAAGTGAAAAACATTGCTGCTCAGGCTACCATCGTCTGCGTCCCACGTTTTTTGTGTGAGAACTTATAGCAAACCTCTGGGAAGCCGATTATCGCGCGATGGCGAGAAATGGGCTAAATTCCAGATTTATCCTTGATGTACCAGAAACAGATTTCCTGAGCGAGTATCAGGAACTCGATTGCGCCGTTAGAGCACCATTCTATTGCCGCTTTTACTGCTTCTTCCTCCGTTTTACCAGCTTCATGATCCACCTTCCAGATCTCTTTGCAAATAACAGTGGTAAGCACAGTGTCAGCAAACACTAATCTGCTATTCGGCACCGAGGCGGCCACCACCGCTTTATTGGAGTGCGGAACCTCACCAGATGCAAGCGCCTGCACAGCCGCAGCATATTCCTTGCCGGTATAGTGAAAGCTCACTGAGTCGCGCACCCCACGTACTAAGTTCTCGAACTTGGTGGTATGGCGCTCCTGGGCAAAAGACTCTGTGATGCGGTCGTAGGCGGCGCGAGACTCTTTGCTGATATGATCGAGTATATAGTCAAATTCTGCCGACCTGGTTTCAGGAGTAGCCTGTCTTTTCCTGAGTTGGTCGAGCACTTTTGCTCCCTCACTGTAATGGCCCAATAACATGCGGAAGCAATACAGCTGATAACCATTGAGTAACGATTCGTCCGAAAGTGTGGCATGCAAAGCTGAACCCTCACAAAGCACCCGTTTTTCAGGTGTCTGTGCGCGCGCTGCTTGCACGGCTACCGTTAACAAGTTTGACGCGGTTGCAATATCATTTGCCGCATTTGCCAGCCCGATCAACTCCTTAGATATCTGCGAACCTCTAAGTTGCTTAAAGTCAATCATTCTCAAAAGTATTTTACTCATTTTATGAAATCCTCCGTTCTGAATTGAGCATGGTACATAATGTGGACAGGGCACCTCAGACGGTTGCTGCGCAGTACGTTAAGTGGTTGCTTGTGCACCGGACATACATTCCGAGCGCCACCAAGATTAGCTGCTATTGATTCTGGTGTGCATATATGAGACTGTAAAATGATTAGATTTCCTGTCGCATCCCCCACTACCCACCCAACCCGAAGAAGCGTTCGAAGAAGCGTAATAGGCGGGTGATGACGCTTTGTTTTTTCTTGCTGTGGTCGCCGGTTTTGCTGAAGCGGCTGGTGGGTGGCATTATGGCGGTTATGTCTGTGCCGGTGGTGCGCAGGGAGCCTTCGCGGAAGGCTGAGTCGACAAAGGCTCTGGTTTCGGCGGGTTTGAGGTTTTCTGCAGCGATGATCTCTTCGAGTTCTGCTTCCCGCCGCTCGGCCACGTACGCACGCCAATCTGCAGAGACGGAGCCGGTGAGGGATATGGTGTCGACAAACCCTTCGATAAGGTCTTTCTTGCTGCGGAGTGTGGGCGATGAGGATATTGCCCTGGTGATTTCGGCCCGGATGGCAACGTCTTTGCCGTCGCCTTTTATGTTGCGCAGCTTCTCGACCAGCATCAGGATGTAGTCTACATTGATCTCGACCTGTTTGATGAGCTCTATTTCAAACACGATGTCTGGCACGATGTCTTCGCGGCCGCCCTCGCCTTCGCCCTTAAATTCCGCGTAGATGCTGAGGTAGATACTGCGATAGTCCTGGCCCTGGCGTTGAGTTATGATTTCCTGGTCTGCAAATTCGTCGAAGGCGTTCAGTATGTTCTGCAGGCGCAGAATGGAGCCAAAGAGCACCACAAAATCTTTCTTCTTCTGTTCGCCGTGTATCTCTTCTGTAAGCGGATAACCATCCAGCAGTTCTTGCGCCGTCTTCTGATACTCGGTGTAGTACTCTGCGAACGGTTTGAGAACAACCACGCCTCGGGCATTTTCGTTGCCGAAATGGGCGAGCGCTTCATTGGTCTCTTTATCCAGGTTGCGGAAACTTACGATGTTGCCAAAGGCTTTTACGGAGTTGAGGATGCGGTTTGTGCGGGAGTATGCCTGGATAAGGCCGTGCTCGCGCAGGCGTTTGTCCACAAAAAGGGTGTTTAATGTGGTGGCGTCGAACCCTGTGAGGAACATGTTCACCACGATAACCAGATCTATCTGGCGCTCTTTCATGCGCATGCTTAGATCTTTATAGTAGTTCTCAAACTTATCGCTGGAGGTATCGTAAGAGGTGCCGTACAGCGCGTTGTAATCCTGAATGGCCGCCTCGAGGAAGTCGCGCGCTGGCGCTGGCATCTGGGCCGGTTCAAAGCCTTCCTCGTCCAGCGCGCCATCTTCCACAGCCTCATTAGCGGCATAGGAGAAGATGATGCCGATCTTCAAGCGCCTGTCTGGTGGAATCGCTTCTTGCTGTTTCTTAAACTCCTCGTAGTAGCGCATGGCGGCCGAGATGGAGGCCGTTGCAAATAACGCGTTGAACCCCTTAAGCCGCTGATCCCGCAGCGTGTAGGAGGTGTTGCGTTTGGTTTTCTGATCGAAGTGATCGAGAATGTACCTGGTGACCATCGCAATGCGCTGCGGCGCTATCAGGGCGGCTTCGGCATCTATGCCCTTCACCTGTTTGTCTTCCGGGCTGCCTGATTTGATTGTGTTTACATAGTCTATGCGGAATGGCAGCACATTTTTATCGGTGATGGCGTGCACAATGGTGTAAGTGTGCAGGCGCAGGCCGAAGGCCTGCTCGGTAGTTTTGAGGTTGGGGTTGCCGCCAGATGCCATATTTACCGTGAATATGGGTGTGCCGGTAAACCCGAAAAGGTTACAGCGTTTGAATGCGCGTGTTATTGCGGTGTGCATTTCGCCAAATTGTGACCGGTGGCATTCATCAAAAATGATAACTATGTGCCCCCGGTAAACCTGGTGGTTTTTGTTTGCGCGGATGAAGTTGGCCAGTTTCTGGATTGTGGTTATGATTATTCTGGCGTTGCTATCTTCCAGCTGCTTTTTTAAGATTGCGGTAGAGGCGTTGGCATTGGCTGCCCCCTTCTGAAACCTATCGTACTCCAGCATGGTCTGGTAATCCAGATCCTTGCGGTCCACCACAAACAGCACTTTATCTACGCCCGGGATGGCACATACCAGCTGCGCCGTTTTGAAGCTGGTGAGCGTTTTGCCGGAGCCCGTTGTGTGCCACACATAGCCGCCTGCAGAAACAGTGCCGAGGGATTTGTATGTAATGGATGCCGCTATGCGCGACAGAATGCGCTCTGTCGCTGCTATCTGATAGGGGCGCATCACCAGCAGATTGCGATCTGCGGAAAAGACGCAGTAGCGCGAAACAATGTTTAGCAGCGTGTGGCGAGCAAAAAAAGTGCGTGCGAAGTCAATCAGGTCTGTAATGGCCCTGTTGTTTGCATCGGCCCAATAGGAGGTGAATTCAAAGGAGTTGGAGGTTTGCTTCGCCTGTTTCTTCTTTGTGGCTTTCTCCGATACGTGCCGGTTGCGCGTTGTGTTGCTGTAGTATTTTGTGATGGTGCCGTTGGAGATAACGAATAGCTGCACGTATTCAAACAGGCCGCTGCCCGCCCAGAAAGAGTCCCGAGCGTAGCGCTCTATCTGGTTAAACGCCTCCCGGATATCCACGCCACGCCGCTTCAGCTCTATATGCACCATAGGCAGGCCATTGATCAGCACGGTTACATCGTAACGGTTTTTGTAGTTGCCTTCGGCGCTATACTGGTTGATAAACTGGAGGGTGTTGTTGTGGATGTTACCGCGGTCTATCAGACGGATGTTTTTGTCTGTGCCATCGTCTCTTTTCAGCAGCTGAACCGGGGCTTCCTGGATCAGTGCTGTTTTCTCGATGATGGTAAGGTTTTGCCCGGCAATCACCGTTTCAAAAAAGCGTGTCCATTCCGCATCCGAAAACGTGATTTTGTTCAGCAGTTCCAGCTGTTTGCGCAGGTTGGCAATGAGCTCCGCTTCCGATTTTAGCTGGAGGTGCTCATATCCGTGGCGCTCCAGTTCCGCGATGAACTCCGTTTCCAGGTCCGCTTCGCTTTGATAGGGCGCATCGGGATCGTACGTCCCGGCGTACTCCGCCACCACAGTGCTGAATTCGGAGAAGGCAATCGGTTCAAAAGGGATTGCCGCACCAATATCGGACATGCTCAGGCCTCCTTAAATGTGAGCAGGCGCTCGCGGAAATACTCGTACTGCTTGCGGCGGGCCTCCAACTCGGCGGGAAGGCCAGAGTTGAGGTCGGTGACGAGTGCTTCGAATTTGTCGAGCGCGTCAACGACCTTAGCTTGCACGGACAATGGCGGTACAATAATCGGGATCTCACGAATGTTGGCAAGGCTCAAAGTTTTCTGACTGCCACCGCCGACCGCACCTTCAATGAAGAGTCTTGCTATTTCCGTTTGTAAAGCATAGTATAAGTATTTCGGGTTGATAAACGGATTAATAATTGCCGTATTCTGTCCCATGCAAGTTTGGCACTCAGACGCAATTATTGCGAAATTACCATAGGATCCAACACGTGAGATTGCGATATCGTTTAACTTAGGGACGTACTTCCGAGTAAACTCTAAGAATGTTTCGGGATCTACCTTAAGCGTTTGTGTTTCGTCGACATACCCACCCTTTATATCCGTCACCCTGATCATTGAGAAACCTGTCGCGACATACGGAGGTGTCTTATGCAAAGAATCATACACTGCTGATACTTCGGCAAGCTTTCTTGTCGGTGCATCGTTGCACGCAGCAAATACTCTTGCGAAATAACAATCATACTGCCTTTTTCTGGCCTCCAGCTCCGCCTCCAGCTCCGCCTCCAGCGCACTGAAGGTATCCAGAATACGCACGATTTCGCGCTGGATTTCGAGGGGTGGGACGGGGATTTTTAGCTCGTTCAACACTGCTTGTGTTAGGCTTGGTACTCCCCCAGCCTGATTTAGTCTCTCCAACCTCTGCGAGAGGAGATAGTAGTAGAGGAACTTTGGCAGGATACAGTCAGCAATCTCTGTATAAAAAATTGTGTCGACTGTCCAGAATGGTTTGTCAACGTAATAAAGCTTATTGAGTGAACCTTTACGCGGGATCAGAACAGATGGCTTCGTGTAGGCGGCTGTGTCAACGCTGGTCATGATTCCACCAGTTCCATAAACTGGCACTGGGCCATCTCCAAGAGACTTGTGATCACGGCCGTTCCGGATGCGTGCCACCTGGGCAAGTTTCTTGAAAGTGATGGTATCATCCAGTACTGTTTCGATGAGATTATTAGTGCTGTTCATTCGTTATCGCCGTCAGTTTGATCAAGTTGGTCTGCTTGCTGTTGCTTCTTTATTCTGCGCTCTACCGACTTTATGCTTTCTTCCGCAGGCAAGTCTTCAGGCATTGTTCCACCGAGTTCCTTGATAGTTTGGCGAACTTTTGCACCCACTTCCTTATGCGTTTTGTTGGCTGCAGCCTTGCCTTTTATGCCATCGCGCCGCAGCTTGTCCTCCGTTTGAGTAGCTCTAAAGAGGTTGGCTGCAAGTTCTGTTGAGCCCATGTGATCTAAAATCTGCTGGCTCTTCTTCAGCCCTTTTTTAGCGTGTATTCCCTTCTGGTCAAGCCCGCCATACAGGCCTGCATACCCATGATTCTGGAATATTGCGTAATCCAATGGTTCTATAACGCCTGCATCTTTCGCAGCCCCTGCCAGTTTAACATTGTGCAGCTTCATCTCTTCGCGTAACATTAATCGGCGCTCATCGGCCGTAAGTTCATCGGATAGTTCTTGCCGGCGGGTTTGTATGGCGAAGTAGGATTGTCCCAGCGCGACCACCGCTTTGGTCGGATCGGCGTTTTGAATCACAAGATAACAGGCATATCGAGACAGTAGAATGGTTGTTATTGCCCGCTGTGCACCCCTGGGTAGGGCGATCATTTCGGTGACTTCACCGAAATGATCAGAAACTGCTTGATTGCTGTTGGTGCAGGCCGTTTTGGCTTTAATCAAAACCTGTTCGAAGTTGCGGTAATCGGAGTACTCAAGCACGCGCGCAAGGTCTCGGCTGGACCAGTATTCATTGCCTTCCGGTGAGATTTGCTTGATTGTTTCAAAAACGGTTTGTTTTGATGGTGCTGGTTGTTCATTATCAGACATGCTAAATACCTTCCAGTTCTGCCACGATCGCATCTATCTGAGTACGTAGCTCTGCCTGCCGGGCAACGATCCCGGCGATTTTTGCGTTTAGCTGCGCAATATCCACGACTTCGGATGTGTCCTCTTTCTCCACATACGAGGAGATGGACAGGTTGAAGCCGTTTGCTGCGAGGTCTTCCGCATGCACCAGTTTTGAGAAGTGCGTTTCTTGCTGGCGCATGGCGTAGGTAGAAAGAATGCGATTGACGTGCTCTGGCTGCATGCGATTTTTGTTGCCCACGCGGGTGCAAAGTGCAGACGCATCGATGAACAGCACCGAGTTGTCTCGCTTGGATTTCTTGAGCACGATAATGCAGGTGGCGATGGTTGTGCCAAAAAACAGATCGGGCGGAAGCTGGATTACCGTATCCACGTAGTTGTTTTCAATCAGGTATTTGCGTATCTTCTGTTCTGCACCCCCCCGATACAACACGCCCGGGAATTCAACAATGGCGGCGGTGCCATCGGTGGCGAGCCAGCTGAGCATGTGCATGGTGAAGGCGAGATCGGCGGCCGATTTTGGAGCCAGCACCCCTGCCGGGGAAAAGCGTGGATCGCTGATCAGTAGAGGATTGGCATCGCCTGCCCATTTGGTGGAGTATGGAGGATTGGAAACGATGGCATCAAATGGCTCTTCGTCGCCATGCTGCGGTTCCAGCAGCGTATCTCCGAGAGCCAGGTTAAACTTCTCGTAGTTTACATCGTGCAGAAACATGTTAATGCGCGCGAGGTTGTAGGTGGTGAGATTGATTTCCTGGCCATAAAACCCCTGCAGCACGTTCTCTTTCCCCAGCACTTTTGCAAACTGTAACAGCAGCGAGCCCGACCCTGCGGCAGGATCGTAAACCTTCCTCACCTTTGTTTTGCCAATGAGCGTGATGCGTGCCAGCAGTTCGGAAACTTCCTGAGGGGTGTAGTACTCGCCCCCAGATTTGCCAGCCTGGGAGGCGTACATCTGCATGAGGTATTCGTAGGCATCGCCGAATACATCGATGGAGTTGTCTGCAAAGTTGCCGAGGGGAAGATCGCCGATGGCGTTGAGAAGCTTCACGAGCTTTTCGTTGCGGTTGGCTACCGAGTTGCCGAGCTTGGCCGAGTTTACATCCAGATCATCGAAAAGGCCTTTGAGGTCGTCTTCACTTTCGGTTCCTACGGCGGAACCTTCAATGTTCTTAAAGACCCGCTGTAGCGTTTCGTTCAGGTTTTCATCGGTGGCAGCCCGGCGCCGAACGTTCACAAAAAGCTCTGAAGGCAGGATGAAGAAGCCCTTTTCAACTACTGTTTCGGCGCGGCCAAATTCGGCATCTTCATCGGAGAGCTGCGCGTAATCAAAGCCCTGCTGCCCGGCATCTGTTTCCAGTTTGTTGATGTAAGTGGTGAGATTTTCGGAGATAAACCGGTAGAAGAGCATGCCCAGGACGTAGGACTTGAAGTCCCAGCCATCCACAGAGCCGCGCAGATCGTTGGCGATACGCCAGATGGTTTTGTGAAGTTCGGCGCGCTGCGCCTCGCCCGTTACTGCCTGCATTAGGTACTCCAAACGGATAGAAATAAATAGGCCAGACGATGACACACGCCGCGCGGGAGAAGGGCGGGTGTTGCTGGCGATGGGTGTTTCGTCAGTCGACCTTCGATCTCATGTTCGCTTCATACCGGTCCGGGTTGTTGCTCACCAATGGGTCACTATAGATTCGCCTGTCAAGAATCTTTAGAAGCTGCGCGATCTGCCCGACATCGACTTTAATGCGACCGTCGCTCGATTCCGTATAGTAGATTTTGTTTTCCTTCAGTAAAGTGCGTAGAAGCGGCTTTTCGACAGTTGCTAAGTTACTAGATCTGGCGAGTGCGGCTAATTGTCGGCGCACGGTAACATGCTTTCGAGCATGATCTTCGATATCCTCGAGGTCGATGTACGTGGCGATTTTTTGGATCCGTTGGATGTTTTTCGGTATTCCATCCCCGAGTTTTTGCTCCAGCTCGGCAATCAACTCAAACGCGCGCGGCCTTAGGATAGCAATTTTATCCGAAAAGATAATGAAATCGAAATCATGGTCAAGCTTGAAGATTCTGTCCGGTGCTGGTTTTAGCATGCCATCCAAAAAATAAATCAATGACTTGCCAATTGTCATCTTGAACTGAACGGCCTTCCGTACAGCCAGGCATTTTCTGCCATTCTTGTCGGTGAACCGTGCAAAATACATTTGAATATCTGCCGGAATTACATCCCTTAGATTTTTGTGAGTTGGGTTTGCGGTTTCATAAAATTGCCTTAAGCGGACCATTTCATCGGCTTTGTATTCGTAATATATCTGCGCGTTGCTGCCGTACACTTGTGTGTGATCGAATTCTGACCAATCGTTCTCGTCACCGAGTTGATCTATGGTGTTTGTTAACATGCCGTGAAGTATTTGCTTCACTTCCTGTGATATGCTGAGCGTGATCAGTGCCTGGTCCTGTGCCGAAAATACTTCGAAAGCTGTAGCTTGTATTGCGTGCGGATCAAATTCCATTGCATACCTCCGGAGATGGCTAACTCGCTTTTTCGATAAAAACCGTATTGCTTAGTTTGTAAGCAATTATGATCTGGTTGACAGAAAGGCTCGCTCGCCTGGACAATACCACGTACGGCACATTGCCAGAAAAAGAGGCGGCCGTGTCGACGGGTTGAACCGTGTATGCTCTATACCCCATGAACGCAAACACGAGGTTCATGTAATGTAGGTTCATGTTCATGAACAAGAAAAGTATTAGTAAGGTCGCAACCATTGACGCATAAACATCGCGGCGGGTTGAATATGAGACCTGGTACAACGGCATCACGATCGCAAGCAGGTAGGCTATCAGGTGATCACGATGATCTGTTGCATCCCCTATCTTGAGTTCCGATGTTTGGTCTTCCTTGCGGACAATATTCCACCTCAATAGCAAAACGATCGCTGGCACGCAGATGAGTAAAAGGCATGCTGTATCGAAGCTGCGTTCATTGATGAAGGGTTTGTTATTGATTACCGGAACGCCTCGCACCATTAGCAGTATAAACAAGGGTGCCATGCTGCCTACGACGAACAGAAATCGTAAAATCTCGAAGCCTTCGACGTAATTGCTTCTTTTTCGTTTTGCTGTCATATCAGGCTCTCCTTGCAATGGCGACGGCTGTCAAGGTAGTGTGGATGTTGCCACTGACAGCGTTACCAGTCCTGTGGCAAACAAGAGGCGCCTTTTCAGCGCTCATTAATGTTTGTTGGCACGCGCGGATATACCGTTGGGTTCCACCATGCAAGACCTGACGCTATCCATGATGTTGTCGGCTGCTGTACCGAAGGAAGATGCCTGAACATCCAGAGTTACAAATTGACTGCCCCGACCCTGCGTAAACTGCCCGAATTTAGGTTGTGCAGATCGTGCCAATGAAATTACCCCTTGCTATAGTTGGGCAAACAATGCGGTTGTGAGTAATGCCCGAGCCCGGACGGGTACATGGCACACCGTTTTCATGTCCCGCACTCCAGCAAACCTGCCATCCCACATGGGCGAAATACGTTAACTCTCTAACAGTCTCCTGGATGTAGGGCCGGGCGGGCATCCGTGCTGTTTCAAAGGAGTATGCACGGTGAGCTATGCCAACAGTGTGGCAGAGCAGCAAATCAATAGTGGGATAATTTTTGTGAGAAGGGGCGGGGATTCCTGCGTGGGGAAGCGAGGGAGGGAGGAAGCGAGGGAGGGAGGCGAGGAGTGCCTGCCGGACGGATAGATGGTTTGTACCCAAACTACCATCCCCCAGGTTCCCTGCGCCGCGTCGCGCAAGCGACGGTGAAGGCGTAGGGTGAAAATCCTCCCGCACCTACCTCGTAGTTGCCATGCAACGCGCAGGGAACCTGAGAGGACTCAATGCGCGCCTGCCGGATGTTAACAGAGTGTGGATCGATGGCATATGGTTTGGCGCGCGAAGACCGCAAAGCTATCCTGTTGTTCTGCTTTTCGGAAGTCTGTGCTTGAGCGATGGGTAGCTTGAATGGAACCAGTTCCCTCTTCACTGCATCCCTTCGCGCAACGCAGAAGCGGATCTTCATGAAAAGCAATTTCTACCGCGCTTCGCTTGCTGATGTTTATGAAAAGCAATCTCTACCGCGCTACGCTTGCTTAGCGCGACCATTGCATTTCTGGATCGTGGTTCTGATTGATTTGTAAGGTCAACGTTTTACCTATGTGGAGGGTAGCTTGAATGGAACCAGTTCCCTCTTCACTGCATCTCTTCGCGCAACGCAGAAGCGGATCTTCATGAAAAGCAATTCTACCGCGCTACGCTTGCTGATGTTTATGAAAAGCAATCTCTACCGCGCTACGCTTGCTTAGCGCGACAAATGCATCTCAAAATGTAGCTCTGCTTAAGCGACAGGCATATAGAGCAGTTCTAGTTCCCTCTTGGATGCATCTCTTCGCGTGCTTTGCATTTCCTTCGCGAGACATTGCATTTCAGAACGTAGCTCTGCTTAAGCGACAGGCAGGATGCGCAGTACTACCTCCCTCTTCACTGCATCCCTTCGCGCAACGCAGAAGCGGATCTTCATGAAAAGCAATTTCTACCGCGCTTCGCTTGCT
>CAIONQ010000142.1 GCA_903859705.1 uncultured Chthonomonas sp. | reverse complement strand
GGTCTTTAACCGCATCTGTCGAAATATCCATCGCCATCTCTTGTTCTCCTGTGAGTTTCTTGGTCGACACGCACAATGGAGAATCATGGGATGGCATTACTATTTCCTCTTTGGATTACCTACTTATCTCGAACGCACCCGGAGTGCGCTAACTGACACCTTGGGGTCAACAGGCGGGCAGATAGAAGCAAAGTCGACGACTGTACTACTCTAAAGGAAACAGGAACGACCGTTCTGGAAGGGTGACCCCACCAATTTCACAGGTGGTTTCAACATCAGGCACACCGCCCATACGAATATAGAAATCACAGGCCGGATTTTGTGAGAGTGCCCAAACCAACATGGTGGAATAACGTGCCTTCAGGCGGCTTACAGCCCTTTCAAAAAGCTGCCGCCCTATTCCTATGCCCTGATACTCTTGCAGAATATAGATAGAAGTGAGCTCTGCCATACCTGGATGCATACCCGAAAGCTCCGGTCCGCTGCTGGCAAAGCCAACGATTTCACCCGCATCCGTAACTGCAACATCTACGTACAACTCTTTGCCAGCATTGAATATGGTAAGCCAGCGCTGTGCACGGTCTTTTATATTTAGATTTGAAAGATAGTCCTCCGGCACGATGCCGGTATACGTGGTTTGCCAGCTGGAGATGTGAACCCTTGCAATTTGCAGAATATCGCCACAATCGGCATCTCTTATGTGCATGCTTGCCCACTCCGTTTCAGGATTTCTGATGTTACCGGATTTCGGGGGTGAGATGCAGCCATTGCCGGGTTCACAGTCTCCAAAGCAGGCCCGTTAATGCAGGGTTGAGAGCGCCATTACTGCCCAGCAGCTGCCTGCCAGCGAGCTATACTGGCTTTCGCCATATGGAAAACCGGAATCGAAGTAGTTATTTGCAGAGTTGGTGCGTTTATTTACAAACCACGCCCCCTGTGGCCCCTGAGTGTAAACAAGATAGCGCACTCCCTGCTTTACGGCGCTCTCCTCTGCAGAGGCATTTGCTGCCGTTCTCAGAGCGTACACCGCCATTCCGGTGGCATACGCATCGCCGGGTGTCCCTGGTTTCTGGCTCCAGCTTCCATCTTTGTTCTGCATTTTGCGCAGTGTGGCATTGGCAGTTGCAATCTCGCCCGCAGAGGCTCCAACCCAATGGAGGCCCATCAGCTTCATTGCGGCATCTTCCGTTTCTGTGGGCTGCACCGAACCAAGGTACTGTTTTGCTTTTCGGATATTCTCTGCCAACGGGCCCTCTGCGCCGCCGCCATACTGCACCAGTATGTTGCAGATCATTGCGGTGGTAGTTACCTGGCTGCTCTGCATTGGCTCACGATCGATGCCATAGATCCAGCGGCCATCCGCAGCTTGCAGCGATGCCAGGAAGGCGGCCGTTTCTGCCAGGCCAGGGTTGGCGGGCACGTGGTGAGAGAGCATGGCATTGAACATATAGCCAGCACCAATTGCCATATCCTCTATATCCACAGCCTGTACACTGCCCTTAACCTCCGGGTGAGCAAGGGCATTGTGGATAACTGGCCCCATGTGCTTGCCGTCTTCGCCCAACTGTTGCAGGTAGGCACCTATCACCTTTCCATCTACCTTTACGCCCCTCTCGGCGGCAACTCCCAGGCTCATCAATCCAAGTCCCTGATGGTGGCACGCCCCACAGGGCGCCATGCTCTGAAACTTCGCAAGGCCGTTCTCTATGGCGCGCACGCCTTTATCGCATGCGCCAATAACGGAGTTCGGTGTAATTGTTGGAATGGCTGGAGACTTTGCATGGGTAAAAGCGGCAATTACGGCGGCTGTTTGGGCCCTGCCGGTGTTTGCTGCAATGCTCAGGCTGCTTCCGGCAACCGTTCCGTGCTTCAATAACAGTTGTACCACTTCGGGGTTGCCAGAATAACGGGCCGCCAGGGCCAGGGCTGAATTGCCAGATTTGTCTTTTGCATTTACATTTGCATGCGCTGCAATCAGATCGGAGGCGATTTCAGATTGCCCACACATGGCTGCCTCCATCAGGGGAGTTCTGCCATGTATATCCACAGCGGATACGGAGGCTCCGGCTTTTAGCAACAGATTGGCACAGGTTCGGTGGCCCGTTCTTACGGCATAGACGAGGGCGGTAACTTCCTCCAGGTCTGCCGCATTGACTCTCGCGCCCCGTTTTAGCAGCGCCTTCAATACATCGTCGTATCCATCGGCTGCGGCATACATCAACGGCGTGGTTCTATCCAGCCTTTCTGGCTTGATGCTTGCCCCGTGTGCCAGAAGCGCAAGAGCGGCCGTGCGCTGCCTGCCGATAAGTGAAAAGGTGAGGGCAGAGCCATACGGGCTGGAGTCGTTGATATGCGCTCCCTGCTTAATCAGCATTTCTATGGTTGCCGTTTTGCCCCGAACAGAGGCCCACATAAGGGGTGTGTAACCGAGCCAGTTCTTACGATGGATATCGGCGCCGGCCGCTTCGGCAGCGCGAACAGTAGAAACATCCGAAGGAGCAGAGTGGTTAATTGCTAAGAAGAGGGCTCCCGTTTTGATATCTGCAGGAGTGGGAGGAAAGGGCGGCGGTGCCTGTGCTTCAACCGAACTCAAGACACAACCGAAGGCCAGTATTGCCGTTACACGCACGGCAACTTTAAGAATACTCACCATTGAATTATCTCCGAGGCTGGGTTATCACTTAGCGAACTAACGGCGTGCGGAACCACAAGGTACTGAGACGTTTTGGATAGACATTGTGCAAATAAGACGCATCAACAACAAGAATAAATACTGCAAATTCACTATTTAGCTAAAAGATCTTTACGAAATTCCACTATCATTGCATCCACGGCTGGCTTCACCACGGTGCGCTGATCGGTACCGGCAAACTCCCGGGTAGGTATCACTTTGCCATATTTTCTTGCCAGCGCAGGCAGCGCCCTTGCCTGCCGCTGGTACAGCGGATCGGAAGAAGAGTTGTAGATACTTAAGTTGCAAACCAGATCCTTCAAGTGCCGCCCGGGAGATCGGAGAGAGTTTTCAGAATCGTTTTGCCAGTTGTATGGAAACAGCCAGCGCTGCGGGGTGAGGCCATGCCGGATGGCATCCGCGATATCTGGAAACGGGCTGCATGTGGCGGCTTTACGTATGGCAGCACCGCTTTCGGCCAACAGAAAAACGGTGGTGCCACCCATTGTATCTCCGGCGGCATAAACGCGGTTTTTATCAATGCCAGGCTGCGCTCTCAAGTACTCAAGCGCTTCTGCCGCATCTTCCACTTCACCGCAGTAACGCTCAAACTCGCCCGGATTGCCGTTTTCACCACGCCAGGCGGGCAGCAACACGGCAAAGCCCGCATGCACAAAAGGCCGCGCATCTTCCCATGCCTGTGCCGTTAATGCAAAGCCCTGATGTGCATACAGCACAGCCGGTATGGGTTTGTTTGTGGGCTCCATCGGCATTGCAAACCATGCCAGCAGGCTTCGGCCATGGCTTATGTAATGCACGGGCGTTGCCCCAACAGGCACATCGGTTTCAAATGGCGCCGGCGAGGCACCGCGCACCACAAGCTGCGTGGGGTGCTGATGGCGCAATTGAGTGAGAGTTTGCCCATGCGCAGATACAGAGGCTACCGCCATTAGCAATAGAAGTAACAGAGGGTGAACGCGGCACACTTACTTTGGCTCCTGCGCGGGAGGTGGGATGTAGGCATCTCTAGCAGCCATTACCCGGTGATGGTTATCGGCTGCCCAGGTTACGAGAGGCTGCAGTGATTCGACAAAGCTACTGCCAAGATCGGTTATTTCATAATCAACCCTGGGCGGTATGGTTGGGAATACCGTGCGCAACACCAGGCCATCCTCTTCCAATTGACGCACAGTGCGAGAGAGCATTCGGGGCGATATATCCGGCACGGCGCGGCGTAACTCAGTAAATCTGCGCGTGCCTTTCAGCAGCTCGATCATCACCAGCAGAGTCCAGCGGTCGCTAAGGTGATTTAACACACTTCGAATAGGGCAACAGGTATAAAAGCCCTCCAGAGTTGGGTTATCTATTTTCATCTTGGTTACTGTGATGATACTGACTAATTATTTTGTCCTCTCTTGTAGCATTGAGGGAACTCCAGTATCCTTTCATTAGTTAGTATCCATTGTATACCAAAATCAATACAAAGCAGGGGATTATTTTGATGGGAGATAACACTATGAGCGTTTATGGCGAGGTTGAATATCTGGTAACCGGGGCATCCGGTGCACTTGGGGGACTAACCGTAAAGGCATTGCTGGAAGAGCAGCATGTGCCAGCATCTAAGATTGCTGCAGTGAGCCGCACGGCTGAATCTCTTTCAGCATTTGCTGATTTGGGCGTGCAGATGCGTGTGGCAGACTTCGATCTACCAGAAACAATATCTGCTGCCTTTGCCGGTGCAAGGAATGTGCTGATAGTTAGCACGAACGACCTGGGAACCGGTAAACGGCTTGCTCAGCACAAGAACGCTGTAGAGGCCGCCAAATCTGTTGGCGTGAAGCATCTGTTCTACACCTCTCTGCCAGATCCGGAAACCTCACACATACTATTTGCGCCAGACCACGCGGGCACAGAGGCTGCTATAAAGGCAAGCGGGCTTGCTTACACGCTGCTGCGCAACAACTGGTACGCCGAGAACCTGCTGATGGCGGTGCCGGGTGCGCTGGCCAGTGGCAAGTGGTACACGGCAGCGGGCCACGGAGCGGTTGCTTACCTTGGGCGCGCCGAGTACGCATCGGCGGCGGCGGCAGCCCTTGTACGGGCCACAGAATTTGTGAACGCAACCCTCACCCTCACCGGTGCAGAAGCCCTTACAACGGAAGAGCTGGCAAAGAAGATATCTGCGGCCACTGGCAAGCCTCTTACGGTGGTTCCCGTACCACTGGATGCAATTGTTGAGGGGCTGAAACAGCACGGCTTCCCACAGGATGTTGCCACTGTTTTCGCCTCAATAGATACCTCTGTTGAGTTGGGTGAACTTGCTGGGATAAGCACAGATTTTGTAACGCTAACCGGCCGCCCCCAGCAACCGTTTGATGCCTGGCTTGCCGCAAATGTGTCTCTATTTTTAGGCTAAAATGCTACTTTAGTACGGCAACCGAAACGCGCCGCCTTGTAACTCCGTCAACCTGTTTCAGGATGCGGAGCGACAGGGCGGCGCTTCTGTTTACGGCAGGGTTTTACTGCGTACACGGTTAACAGTATGGTTAGCATCCTGTATGGCAACCTTCGCCTACTTCGTTTTATATGTGCATTTCTGGCTTTCGGATAAGCCAATAATTTTTTGATGCCGGATTCGGCATTCACACACGATATAGAGGTTCAGCACATGGCAGTTATGACCGGGCTTTCGGGAAATGAGATGTACTGTCTGCACCAGAAGGGTTTGCAGGCAGGCGATCTTGTGATTGGCAACAGCGTCTTTTCTCTGGGTGTTTTTGGAAGTGTTGGTTCGGGCTTAAAGACCCTTGCCGGCGGCGAAGTAACCCAGATCACCTCCATCATCCACGAAGGACGCGTGAAATCTTACGAGCGGATGCATGAAGAGGCGCGCCGACATGGCGGCATTGGGATTACGGGAGTTTCCAATGAACTGGTAATGCACGGCGGCAATGTAGAATTTCTTTCTGTTGGATCTTGCGTGCATCGCGAAGGTGCCACTGCAGAGCAGCTCGAGTTCTCCAGCTCTGCCGATGGCCAGGAGCTTTACTGCCAGATAGATGCGGGTTTTAGACCAGTTAAGTTTGTATTCGGCAATGTTGCTTACTCCATTGGCGTTGGCGGCGGCATTGGCGGCGCGTTTAAGAGCCTGCAGCGCGGCGAGATTCCACAGTATTCAGAGGTGTTCAACACTACTCGCCACCTGGCCCTGGAGCGCATTCGAAACGAAGCGCGGCAGGCAGGCGCCAACTCGGTAGTTGGCATCCGCACATCCATCATTCCATTCCGTGGCATACAAGAAATGGTAATGATCGGCACCGCATCTCACAATCAGGCTCTGCCACCCCAGTATGCCCAGCAGCCGGTTACCAGCGATTTAACCAACGAAGAGATGTGGAACATGGTTAACATGGGCTACTCTCCACTGCAGCTGGTGTTAGGTGTTTCGGTTTACTCGCTTGGCCTGGTTGGCGGCATCACCGCGGCATTCAAATCTCTTGGGCGAGGCGAGATCAGTGAGCTCACCACCCTTATTTATGAAGCACGTGAGAACGCCATTGGCCGCATTGCGAAAGATGCAAGCGCGTGCGGTGCAGACGATGTAGTTGGCATTAAAACCTACGTCTACGAGCTGGGAGGCGGTATTATCGAGTTCCTGGCAATTGGCACCGCGGTGAAGAGGCTCCCTGGCCTTGCCACCGCCTCTGCAACGCTTCCTCCACAGGCTATTATCAAGGACAAGGATACATTTATCAATACGGCAGAGTTTGCTCTTGGCAGCAACTTGAATGCCGGCGGTAAGTCTACAGGCTCTTCATTGTCTACCGATTAGCCACTGCTTGAGAGCCCCTGCATGTGGCCTATGCTGCATGCGGGGGCCTCTTCCTTCCTCACCGTTATGCCTCCGCCACACATAGCACCCCTGAGCGAATCAAACTTTCAAGATGCATTGGACATTGTACAGGAAGCGCTCCCCGAGCTAAACGCCAGTGCCGAGTTGCTAATTCGCCGATCTGTACTTGCCCCCGGCTATCTTCCCGAACTTGCCCTTGTTGCCAGCTGCGACGCGGAATGTTGTGGCTATATGCAGGCATTTCCGCCCATTGCCGGCCGAAGCGATGGGTACATAACGCTATTTGCAGTTTCCCAACATTGCCGCAGACGCGGGATAGCCACTGCACTGTTTTATGAGGCAGAGGCTCGCCTGAAACAACTGGGTGCCACCCGTGTGTTCATAGCGCCATACGGACCAGCATACTGGATTCCTGGCCCAGAGCCGGTGCGCCATACTGCGGCCACACAGCTCCTTGAGAAACGCGGTTACCGGGTATGCAGCCGGCCGCTTGCCATGCGGACCGCGCTCACTTCAGAAACCTCGCCCCGATTCTCCGCCGGAGTTTTCTGCTCGCCCTTTTGTGCCTCCGATGTGTTTGATATACAAGAGCTAATGGCAGAGTTCTCGGAGGATTGGAAGCAGATTGTGCTCCGAACTATGGAAGAGATTTTGCGTGGTTTGCGGCCAGCAGGCGAGCTGATGCTTGCCAGATTCAATAGTAGAGTAGTGGGCTTCGCACATGTAGAAGGCAGCCGGTTTGGCCCATTTGGTATTCGTGCTGAACTTAGAGGTAAGGGATTTGGCTCTGTACTGTTAACAGAATCGCTGCGCGAAATGCACCAGCGAGGGCATAACGAAGCGTGGTTTATGTGGACCGGGGACGCAACAGCAATTCATGTATACACGCCCTGTGGCTTTACCGAGACGCACAGATGGGCAGTGTTTGTAAAGGAAATTTCGGGGTAATGCCTGAAGAACTGCGTATGCAACTGAACATAGATTAAAGTGATTCGTCCATAAGCTCAGGCATTCCCTCCCGCGTGGCTACAATATCAGCCGCAGCATAACTACATACCTAATAGGAGTTCACAGAGATGGTTAAGAAGTACCTGGCTGTTTTTACAGCAGCAATTGCGCTTAGCACTGTAGCTTTTGGCGCCATGGCACAGCAGGGTGTATCCAACGCCAAGATTGATGCCGATGTTAAGAAAGCAACTGGCACGTTGGACGATATGCAGAAGCTTGGCAAGAAGATTGAGGCCAGGCACAGCCAGGAGGTGGCCACCCAGCGGCGTTCGGCTCGCCAGGCCACTGTTCGCCAGGCTGTAAACCGCGCCGCCAACTCCACGCGCCGGGCTGCGAACACGGCCCGCCGGGCAGCCAATGCCGCCAAGAACACAACAGGGAAGAAGGCTGCAGGTAAAAAGAAAACCGGCAACTAAACTCACACGAAAGAGCGTGATAGCTTCCAAAATTAAGACGGCCTGAAGAGTTAATCTTCGGGCCGTTCTTCTGTTAGACTAACAAACAGGAGCACCCATGGCGACAATGAGAACGGGAACAATTATGTGGCACGATCTTACTGTGCCAGATGCCGATAACGTGCGTGATTTCTACCAGGCGGTTGCAGGCTGGCGTGCTGAAGCGGTGGATATGGGAGGATACTCGGACTATACAATGTATCCGGGAGGCGCTGCAGAAGGCTCCGCCCCTTCTGGCGGGATATGCCATGCCCATGGCAGCAACAGCGGGCTGCCGCCACAATGGCTGATTTATAGTATTGTGGAGAGCATTGCGGCCAGCATCGAGAAATGCGTAGCGCTTGGTGGAAGCGTAGTGGATGGCCCTCGTGAGATGGGTACAGACTTATTTGCATTAATCAAAGATCCGGCAGGTGCCTGTGTAGCGCTATATGAGCAGGGAGCCCGGGATTAGGAAGCACCAACTATAGGCCCGGGCACTTGCAGCCCGGGCCCTCAGTAAAACTCCGCAAGCACTTGCACTTCGGTAGGAGCAATTACCTGCACACCCTTGCTGCGCAGGAACTGATCTACTTCCATCCACTCTTTTTCCGCGAGTTCGCCTTCACAAAACGCATCGTCAAGGCGGCACCATTCCGCGTACAGGCCCTCAAGATCCTGCCCGTCATCCACCACTATAAGGTATTCGGTGCGGTTTGTTTTGAGGATTCGCAGTGTTAGTTCTGAGTCCGGAACCTTGCTCATGCCTTCCTATCCTCCAGCCATGCCTGGCCGGGCAGCTAATCCCCCGCGTTGTATTTGCTCTGGCAGATTTGAATGCCGTATCCATCTGGATCCGGGATTATTGCCAGCGTACCAAAGTCTTCCTGAGTAACTCGAACCGGCGTTACGCCACGCTCTGCGAGCGTGGCAAGCACGGGTTCAATATCCTTAACGTAGAAGCCAAATGAGATGCCGCTTGCCGAGTTAACGGGTAGGCCCTCGCCCTGGATATGCAGCCCCAGCCCCACCCCGCCAATTGATAACTGGCTCCAATCTGGCGAGGTGTACTGACAAGGAATTCCCAGAACATCGCGATAGAACTTTACAGATGCATCCATATCGGATACAACTACCATCACAATTCCCAGGTGAGAGTTAGAGAACAACGCGGCACCTCCGAAAGAACAATTCTCAGTACGGAATTAATTGAGATAGCGCTTCAGCCACTCCAGATTTCGCTCCAACCTATCCAGGCGCAGGGTAGGCGGCCCATTGCGAGACATGCCGTGGCTAGTTTCTGCCGGGTAACGTACAAATTCCACAGCTTTGCGCTGCAGCCGTAGGGCTGCAAACAGTTCCTCTGCCTGAGAAATGGGGCAACGAAGGTCGCCATCGCTGTGAATCAATAGCAGAGGAGTGGTTACATTACCAGCCAGCGATAGCGGTGAGCAATCCAGCAGTGGGCCGGGGTTATCCCAGGAATTACCCTTGAAGTACACATCGTGCCGCCAGGCAAAGTCGGTAGTGCCGCTCATGCTGTGCCGGTTGGCAACAAGCCTATCTGCGATGGCACAGGTAAAGCGGCCCGTTCTGCCAACTATCAGAGCAGTCATGTATCCACCATAGGAGCCACCCATTACGGCCGTTTTAGAGGCATCCACATAGGGCAGCTTTTCAGCTTGATCTACGGCTGCTATTAAGTCTCGGTAATCTGGCCCACCCCAATCGCCCCATATGGCGCGGGTATGCTCTTCGCCATACCCCTTACTGCCACGGGGGTTGGTGTACAGAACCACATAGCCCTCGGCAGCAAGCCATTGAAGTTCATGGAACAGCGTGTTGCCATACTGGGCATGTGGGCCACCGTGAATATAAAGCACAAGGGGGCACTTCTTGTCTGCACTTGCATCCTGCGGTTTTAGTATCCAGCCAGGCACGGTGCCGCCCTCGCCATTATCCGGGCTGAACGGCAGTGGCTCCAGCACAGATACCTCGGATAGCCACGAAGCATTAAAATCTGTAAGTGGCTCCGGAGCATCGGCACTCAGCAGGTAAAGCTCCTGCGGTTTTACCGGGGTTGCCAGGGTGGCAACAAGGGCACCTGTTACCGGGCTATAGCTAAAGCCCCCGAGCTCATGCAGTTCCGGCGAGAGGCTCTTTACCTCTCCGCCAGTGATTGGCACAGAGCAGAGATACGTATCGCCAAACGAGCTCATAACAAAGTAGAGGGTGGAGCAATCAGCAGACCACTGGAAAGAGTCTCCTGCGCCAGACTCGTGCACATCGCTGAGGGTGAGATACCCCGCCGAGATATCTGAATGCCCGGTGAGATCGGCAGCCGTTTCCCCACCTACCGATGGCAGCAACAGCACCCGCGTGTTGCGCGTTCCCCACGGATCGCCGACATCAGTATTGCCGAGATATGCAAACCACTTTCCATCGGGCGACCACGAGAGGCCACCCTTATATCCGATGGGAGTTGGCAGTTCTGTAAGCTCGCCACCAGATGCGGAAATCGTGTAGATAAAATCTCTGCCGGGTATGAGATCGCTATCTTCGTTGCGATCCGATATAAACGCGATGGTAGTTCCATCTGGCGACCACTGCGGCGCACCACAGTCATAATCTCCCGAGGTTAGTATGGTTATTTCACCGGTGGCTGCGTTTGCAACCCCAAGCTGCCAGAACTCGCCATCGTAATACCCGAAGCCATCTCCCCTGTAATTCATCTTCTTGTGCACACGAACAGGGGCTGGCAGCTCTTTTGCTTTGCGCTCTTCAGATGCCTTCTTGGTGTAAGCCTCTGGAGTTTTGCGAAACAGGAAGGCAATCTTAGAGCCATCGGGAGACCAGTTTAAAGCCGTGAAGCCCCCCTCAGTAGTGTTGGATGTGAGTGGCCTTGCCTCGCCGCCAGCTGCCGAGATAACGAAAATCTGAGACTCTGGCTTTGTACGATCCGAGAGAAACGCTACCTGAGTGCCATCTGGCGACCAGCGTGCGCCACCATCCGAGCTTGCCGCACCGGTAAACTGGCGTGCTGGCCCGGCCCCAAGCTGCTTGAGCCAGAGCTGGGAACGATACTTTTGCTTATCACGGTCAATAAAACGTTTTACAAACAGAACCTGCGAGCCATCTGGCGATAACTGTGGGTCGGCAACCATGGTGATATTGTAAAAGTCGTCTGCCTGAATACTGCGGGGCATGCGGGTCTCCTGAACTGCCTGGCAGCTGGAGGCCACTGCGCAGGGCACAATTGTTGTGAGGAAGGATTCGGAGGCGACAGCGCTTATTCCTTCGGATTGCCGATTGGGACGGCTAATAAGAGGAAATAGAGTTGCTTTTAGCAGACAAATAAGCAACGATGCCAGTATGAGGCTACCGATGCGAACCCGCCTAACCTGTTTTGCAGTTGCTTTTGCCAGCCTGGTGCTAATTGCCCTGGCTTTGTCCAGAGCCCATGCGCAGCCGAGCCCGTCGCACAACGTGTCACTTGGCCGCCCATACACTCTGTCTCCCAAACCGGACTATAGCTACTGCACAGATTCCGGAGACGCAACCCAGCTTACCGATGGAGAATACACACAGGGGCACTTTTGGACGCAGCTGAGCACGGTGGGCTGGAATGGCGGAGACCCTGTGCAGATAGTGGTGGATCTGCAAAGGCAGTGCAGCATTGGCGGGATGAGCTACAGCACTGCGGCCGGGGTGGCAGGCGTGGAATGGCCGCTTGCAATGTATATCTCCGTATCGGATGATGGCAAGCTGTGGCGATCGGCGGGTGAACTAACATCGCTCAGTTTAAAACACAGCATGCCACCCGGCAAGGGCTACGCACTTCACAGGTTTACAACCGATGCGCTGCGCTGCCGTGGGCGCTACGTTGCCCTGCAGATTGCAACCGCAGGCTACACATTTTGTGATGAGCTTGAGATCTATGGATCGGAGCTTACTGTCGGGGCGGCCGAAACTGCCAGGGGTGAAACCATCACGGATTTAGTCCAGAGCTACCGTGTGCGTAAGCTGGGGTTTTTGTTTGCAAAGCGAGTTCATGGGGAAGCCGCCGATTTGTTGGCCGCATGTGCCAGGTCCAACCTGCCCACCGCCGAAAAGCAGCAGTTTGTCCGCAGGGCTGAACAGATTACACTTGCATCCGAATTAAGGCAAGAGCCGCCGAAATCTCGAGCCATATTTCCGTACAGCCCGGAGCATGCTCAAATTCAGGCGCTACGCGCCGCCTACTGGCAAAAAGTTGGCGTGCACTACTTGGTTTGGGCATCCAACCCGTGGGCACCACTGCAGCCAGATGATCTGCCAGCGGAGCGGCGCAACTCTACACATCTCGACTTTACGATGCTTAGAGATGAGATCCGTGGTCAATCTCTGAATGTCACCAATCCAGATCCCGCATCGTCACGTCTACAAATAAGTGTTCAGGGGCTGAGCAATGCGGTTACTGTGAACACCGTTCCCTTTACCGGAACCCGCAGCGGCGGGGCAACGGCCTCTGCAATAGTGCCTTGCAAACAAGAAGGCGGTGCATGGCTGGCGTTAGCCCCTGCAGGCTTAACCACGCAGTTGTGGATAAGTGTGGATAGCGCGAAGCTGAAACCAGGGACCCATAAAGGCAAGATCCGGATATTTTCTGGCGCTAGCGTGGTTACGGAAGTTCCGTTGGAAGCATCCGTATCGCATGTGAGGATGCCTGCCAAGCTGGATCTCTCGCTGGGAGGCTGGGACTATACGAATGATCCTACCTACGGAATAACAGCACACACGCTGAATGCCGCGGTGAAATTCTTGCAGAAGTACCATGTGGATGCGCCGTGGGCGCACGATTCTGTAATCCCATTTGGAGAGCATGCCACGGATGGGCATATGGTTAAGGCCCCATCCACAGAGAAAATGGATGTGTGGCTGAACCGCTGGAAAGGCTCACGATTCTACTTTATTGCATGCAGTTATCCAGATGTGCTGCCGCAAACGCCCGAAGCAAACCGCCGTATCCATGATTGGATTACCTTCTGGGTGAACCACTTAAAGAAGCGTGGCATTCGCCCGGATCAATTGGGATTGCTGCTGATGGATGAACCACGCACAGGCGAGGTAGATAAGATAATTGTGAGCTATGCGGCAGCCATTCACCGGGCGGAGCCGCAGGTGAAGGTGTTTGAAGACCCAATATGGGAAGACCCACGGATGGCGGCTCAGTCCATGTACGCCGCAAGCGATATTCTGTGCCCCAACCGAGGAATGTGGATAGAAAAACGCAGAACCTATGAAGCGGTGTTTACCGAACAACAAAAACGCGGCAAGCAGCTGGCGTTTTATAGCTGCTCTGGGCCGGTAAGAAGCCTGGACCCGTATAGCTACCACCGCCTGCAGGCATGGGATTGCTTCCGGTATGGCTGCGTGCACATGGGTTTCTGGGCCTTTGGGGATGCAGGGGAAGGCAGCAGCTGGAACGAGCTGGCAGCAAAGAGCACAGGGTTTGCGCCCGAGTTTTTGGATGGTGAGGGCTTCACCACCTCAAAGCACATGGAGGCCATCCGAGAAGGGATGTTCGATTTTCAAACGCTGACGCTGCTACGACAAGCCGCAGACAGCTGCGCAAAGAAGCACCAAAAACTGGAACTGGTGAAAAGAGCACGCATGGTTCTGGCAGATGGCCCGCGGCGAGTTACCGAGGCGCAAGGCGTAAATAGCTTTCAGTGGGCAGACAAAAAAGATCGCTCCGAGGCGGACAGGGTCCGCACCGAAGCGATCCGATTGCTTGAGAGATTGCGTTAGCACCACCATTGATCACGAATGTGAACCGTTGTACTCGCCAAAGGCGCACCGTTTGAACGTTTCCGCTCGAAGCTTTCTAACCGGCCGCCTTACGCAGTTCAATCACTTTGCGCCTTGCGGCATCGATATCCGCCACCAGCTGGGCGCGCACTTGCGCAAAGGCGGCCCCTTCTTGCCGAATAACGTAAGAGGGGTGCCATGTGGCCATTGCAATGGGGCCGTACACGGTTTCGTAGAAGTGCCCGCGCTCTCGCGTAATCTTAAAATCTGAGTGAATAAGGGTGCTTGCAGAGGGGCCGCCCAGGCAAACAATCACAAGTGGCTTTATGATTTCCAGGGTTCGGCGCAGCCAGGGCTCACACGCACCTGCTTCATCTGTGGTGGGTGGGCGGTTCTTTAAGCGGCCACCATCCATTACGCAGGCCCGGCACCGCACTACATTGCACACATACACATGTTTGCGAGTGATTTTCACTTCCCGCATACACTCATCCAAAAGCAAACCGGCGCGGCCAACGAAGGGCCGGCCGGTTTGATCTTCTGTTTCCCCTGGGCCTTCCCCAACAAACACCATGGGTGTAACCGGATTGCCTTCGCCGAATACAAACTTGTTTCGGGTTTTAACCAGGCCACATCGCGTGCACTGCTCTGCCTCGGTGGCAAGGGCAGCTATCCGCGCATGGATGCTGTTGGAATCTGTAGCCGTCATCCCTTTAGAGCGATCTTCCGTTCATAGCCATCATCACCCTGCGAACAGCAAATGCGATGAACAGCGCGCCGAAAAGGTAGCCACTGGCAGCATTGGGCAACTGGTTTGTAGCAGCCTGAAAAATGCGAAACAACCCGAGAACACCGAACAACACCGCAAGAACCCAGTTCATTGATACTCCCCTTTCGTCTCGAACAAAGGTACCGGGCTCATCCGCCCGATCTAGATGCCAGGGTCTGCTTCAATCGAGAGTAGACCACACTCAAACTCTCCGGTATTACGCGCACATCTGCCAGCACAGGCATGAAGTTTGTGTCTCCATTCCAGCGTGGTACCACATGCCAGTGTAAATGATCTGCGATGCCCGCCCCGGCAACGCGCCCCATGTTCACCCCCAGGTTGAAGCCGTTGGGATGGAATGTCTCCTCCAGAAGCTGAATTGAGAGCCGCGTAAAGTGCATAACCTCCAGCATCTCTTCATCCGTAAAGGCATCAAAGCTTGCGGTATGCCGGTATGGCACCACCATCAGGTGCCCGTTGCTATACGGAAACGCATTCAAAATGATGAACGCGTGCTTCCCCCGATGCAGTATCAGGTTCTTCTCGTCGTTATCTGTACCTTCCGCAGGGAAGATACAAAAGATGCAGCCCTCAGCCTTGTCTGCATTTTCGATGTATTTTAAGCGCCAGGGTGCCCATAGCTGCTCTGTCATGAATTTCTCCCGGTTAGAGCCGCTTAATTCCGCTGGCAATTCGATAAATAGCAAACACAATTAGCAGGCCACCTATCAGCCAACCGCTGGTAACTTTGCCCGCCCATCTTCCTGTTACCTGAAGCACTATGCACATGATGCCTAAAAATAGGCCCATGGCGCCCATGATTATCCCTCGCATATTTACCTTCCACCTTCTCAGGCACACTCATTGCTGAGTCATTCTATCTCACGAATTCATTGGATAGCAAACTGTTTGCCATCTCGATTGATATTTGCAATGAAACTCAATGGTTTTGGGGTAAGCTCCGCATGCTTCTGTGCCTATTGAGATACGCAAATAGGAGGGCGCCTTGCGATTTATAGATCTTTCTCAGCCGATCTTTAATGGCGGCCCAAACTGCCCGGCTCACCCTGCCGTTGGATCAGAGGTTACCTCAGAACACGGCAAAGCGGAATGGCAGTGGGAAACGCTTACCCTGGCCAGCCATACGGGCAGCCACCTGGATGCCCCCCTGCATAAGATTGCGGGTGGCGCATCAATAGATGCGATACCGTTGGAACGATTTACTGGCAAGGCTTACATTGTAGATTTACGGGCCGATATTCAGGGTGAAAGAGACTGGATAACGCCCGAGATGCTGCAATCTGCACTTCCCATTGGGCTGCCTTCACAGAGCATTCTGCTACTTTCCACCGGTTGGGGCGATGTTCGCCAGCGCAGCGATCACTGGCTATTCGGCAGCCCTCGACTGCATCCGGATGCTGCCCGATGGATGGTGCAGGCAGATTTACGCGGGCTTGGGATAGATCACTGGGGCATTGGTGGCTGGGATAAAGAGAATGATGCGCTGGTGCATACCATTCTGCTAGGTGCCGGAATCTGGATTTGTGAAGAGCTTAACCTGCCTCCAGATGTCTGCTCCCTGCCAATGCCACAGCTATTTCAGGCGTTACCCATTAACCTGCGTGGGCATAGCGGCGCCTGGTGTCGGCCGGTGCTGATTTCTTCCACAGATTAGAGTGTTTGTAGAAAGCCATCAAAAGCCGCCAGGGCGCGTTCGCCTTTGCGGCGTGCCTTTTCACGCTTGTCTCTAATCACTGGCCCCTCCAACTCTGGCACAATGCCCCAGTTAGAGTTCATGGGTGAGAAGCGCTTCGGCTCAGTTTCTACCAGATAGGCACATAGCGAACCCAGCACGCTCTCTCTTGGCGGCACCGCCGTGGATAGCCCCTGCGTAATGCGTGCGGCATTTAGGCCGGCGATTATGCCTATGGCGGCAGATTCCAGGTAGCCTTCCACACCCGTCATCTGCCCGGCAAGAAATATTCCCGGGTGCTCTCTAAACTGGCAGCTATAATCCAGCAGTTTAGGGGCGTTTACGTAGGTGTTACGGTGCATAACGCCGTAACGTATAAACTCTGCATTTTCCAGGCCAGGAATAAGCTGCAGAACACGCTTTTGCTCTCCCCACTTCATACGTGTCTGAAACCCAACCAGCCCCCACAGGGTACCTTCACGGTTCTCCTGCCTGAGCTGAACAACGGCATAGGGTCGTCGGCCCGTACGAGGATCTATTAGGCCCATAGGTTTCATTGGGCCATACGCCATGGTTTTGGCACCTCTGCGCGCAAGCTCCTCAATAGGAACACACATTTCGAAGAAAACCATCTTCTCTACTTTGTCTGCCTCTTCAAAAGCATGCATTGGGGCCAGCTCTGCTTCTGTAAGTGCCTGCCAGAAGGCCATATACTCATTCTTCTCAAACGGGCAGTTCAGGTAGTCGGCGCTCTCTTCCGGTGCTCCGGCGCAGCCCGGCCCCTCTGCGGGCTCAGAGCTCTCCTCTTCGGCAACAGCGGTAGCAAAACCGGCACCCTTGCCCCTGCGTGAAGCCCGAAACACCTTGCTCATATCCAGGGAGTCTGCGGTAACGGTAGGTGCCACTGCATCATAAAATGAAAGCGATTCGCCTCCTGTTAGCCCCTGCAGTTGGGCAGCCAGCGCATCGCTGGTAAGAGGGCCTGTGGCGATGATTAGTGGGCGGGCTGCGGGAATCTCGGTAATTTCCTCACGCACTATTGTAATGTTGGGGTGCTGCTCCAGCGTGCGTGTAACTTCCTCGGCAAAACTCTCCCGATCCACCGCCAGGGCCTCTCCTGCTGGCACCCGGTTTTTCTCAGCAATGGGAAGAATTACAGAGCCCAGACGGCGCATCTCTTCTTTCAGAACACCACTGGCATTTGTCAGCAAATTGGATTTGAAAGAGTTGGAGCATACAAGCTCTGCAAGATCGCTCGTGCGGTGCACTTGCGTGGGCCGGTTTGGGCGCATTTCATAAAGTGTAACCGTGCAACCGCGCTCTGCGGCGGCCCATGCCGCCTCAACGCCCGCAAAACCTCCACCAACTACCACTACCTCTTTGCTCATATTCTGCCTGCCATGTTCCTTTTGAGGCCAACTGGTGGCCTGGCACTTCGGTACCGATTGCAACAGGCTATGATACCATTTAGAGTGGCGGAGATATTAGCTAACAAAACGGGAAACGGCAGGTATTCACACCTGCCTGTACCAGAGCTTACGCAGGGATTAAGGCATGCCTTTGCCGCAAATGAGGGCGGTTTGCGGTAGAATGCAGGCACGGCAGCGGTGTTAAGCGGCCGAAACCGAGCAGTTGCTTTTAGAGATGGACACTATGGAAGAGATTGGGCAGGAGCGATACCGGGAGATACTTGGGAGATTTGAATCTCTATCTGTGCTTGTACTCGGCGACCTTATGATGGATGAGTACCTGCGCGGATCCGTACGCAGAATTTCTCCTGAAGGCCCGGTAATGGTAGTTGAAGTGGAATCGGATGAATTTAAGCCTGGCGGTGCGGCCAATGTAGGCAATAACCTGCGTGCGCTGGGCGCGCGCGTGTGCATAGCCGGCGTGGTTGGCGACGACGAAAGCGGCCGCTTGCTACGCAATGAAATGGCATCCTGGGGAATTGATGTTGGCGGCGTATTTTCGGACCCAACGCGCCCTACTACACGCAAAACACGCGTTATTGCCCAGAGCCAACAGGTGTTGCGTGTCGACCGAGAGCAGACCAATCCGGTTTCAGAAACTGTTTCTAATCAGCTGGTGGATCATGTAGCAAACACTATAGGTTCCGTGGATGCAATCCTGGTTTCAGATTATCGAAAGGGCGTTCTGAGCCCGGAATCTGCAGCGAAATGCGTTAAGATAGCCCAGGCTGCTGGCAAGCCACTTATTACCAATCCAAAGCCCTCCAGCGCAGGTTGGCTCGCTGGGGCATCGGTGCTTTCGCTAAACCGAGCGGAGGCAGAAGAGCTTGGCCGGCGCCGCCTGAACATGGAAAACGGTGCGGAAGATGAGAGATCTTTTGGCGAAGCGCTACGCAGCGAATTGAATGTGGATACGCTGGTAATTACATGGGGTTCCCGCGGGTTATCCTACTGGAAACGCAGCGGAGACTACCGATATGTTCCCGCACACAGGGTAGAGGTGGCGGATGTGGCTGGCGCGGGAGACACAACGATAGGTGCTATGACCCTTGCACTGCTTGCGGGCGCCGAAGCCTATGAGGCGGCGGTGATTGCCAACCGTGCCGGAGCCTGCGTTGTGCGCAAGGCGGGTGTTGCCACGGTAACCGTTGAGGAGCTACTGCGCCCATCTGTATAGTTTCCGGGGTTTCTGTGTTACCGGAATTTAATGCAACCAACCGTAACTAATACGCCTCAGCCCCGCCCGCCCACTTGTGACGGCGGGGCTGAACTGCTTGGCGTAACTCAATAGTGTGAGAGATTTCTCACCACTGTGACGATTCTGAAACCGGGTTGCAAATAGACCCGTAATCCCCCTGAAAGCGCTCGTAACCAGGGGGGAGACGAGGACGAATACACTGGTGGAAACAACCGACGCCGATCTGGTAAGGCAAACCCTTAACGGTAATCAATCGGCTTATAACGGGCTTGTGCAGCGGTATCAGAGGCAGGTATACAACCTGGCTTACCGGATGCTGGGCAACGCCGAGGACGCAGGAGACCTGGTTCAGGATACTTTTCTGCGCGCCTACGGAGCCCTGTCGTCGTTTCGCCAGGACGCCAGCTTCCTAACGTGGCTGTACAAGATCGCGTCCAACCTCTGCATAGACCAGCTACGCTCACGCAAAACAAAGAGCACGCTGTCACTCGAAGTGGAACTTGAGGAGGGGAGAGAACCCTCGGCAGATATGCGCTCTTGCAGCCCGGAAGAGGCTGCAATTCGCGGATCCGTGCAGGAAGTGGTGCACAATGCCGTTCTCAACCTGCCCGATAAGTATCGCGCTGTCGTGGTGATGCGGCATCTTCAGGATATGAGCGTAGAAGAGATTGCCCGCGTGCTGGAACTGCCGACGGGCACGGTCAAAACACATCTATTCCGAGCCCGTGAGATGCTACGGGGCAGACTCCGGCCGGTATTGGAGATGGAAACGGATGGAAAATAGATTTGAACATACCCCGCCCGAAGAGGAGCAGGGATGGGGGGCATATGCTACCCCGCCTCCTGTTTCAGGCATAAATAAGGCGCAGAACGCTTCCCAGCGAATACCAGGCATGCCCCATGACCTAAGCATGTGCAGCCGATTCGCAGAGCATCTGCCTGCTATGCTTGAAAACGCCGATGGAGAGATGTCGGCGGATATCCTACGGGCACTTTATGGGCACATGAGCGTTTGTGATAGCTGTTCCGACCTGTTTGATGAACAGCAGCGCATAACTGCTCTGCTGGATTCTATGCCGCAGGTTGAACTCCCTATGGATTTCACCGGAGTAGTACAGCGCCGTATCGAGCTGAATGCAGTTTCATCGCAGCCACAGGCCGTGGTTACACCCGTTATCGGCGGCCGAGCATTTGGCAGCAGCATACCGCAAGGCGCAGAAGCTATCCACAAGCGCAACATAACAATGAACGCTGCGGCGGTTTCTGGCCTCAAGAAAACACAATCCTCTTCGGTTCTCACGCAGAGTGTTACATCACAGCAAAGCCTTATGCAACGGCTCATGACCGGAAGCGTTGTGGCAGCAATTATGGCCTTCTTCGTTTCCTCCTCGTGGGGAAAAGAGATGCTTGGCCAAAACCTGACTGCAGTGCGAGCATGGCTGGATCAGATGGGGCAGGCACTTGGAAAGATCCCACTGTTTGGCCGACTGGCGCTGGTAGTGTTTACAGCACTGGCTGAAATGGGCGATCTTCTTGGCAGCACCTATCGCACGGTTGGCGATATGGCAGTGCGCGGGCTGGCGATGGATATAGGTGTGTGCATTGCCGGTTACTACTTCCTGGTAGTGCGCAAGCAGAGAGATAGTTTCGGGCTACGCCGGCTTTGAGGAGCTTTTAATGCTGAAATTGGCCGCAGCAATTGCTGCCATAACAACTTTAGGTGGAACCATGGCCTGTGTGATGCCCGTTGCGGCGCAACAGGTAGATCTTAAGCCGGTTAAGCCCACTTCTGCACCCCAACCCATTGATGTGCCGGCAGATAATGCTCACCCAAGTGTGCTTGGAGAACTGCCCGGCACCAATGGTAACTCTCCTACAGTTACCGTTGGAGCCAACACGAAGGTGGAATCTGTAAGCGTGCATGCACGCACCCTTGTGATTGCCGGAACGGTTAATCATGATGTACATGTTAGTGCAGGACGCCTGGTGTTGGTAAAAGGCGCGAATATTGGTGGACAAATTGAAGTGGATGACCGCACAACGGTTGAGAACCACTCCAGCCTCAAAGTAAACATAGTTCCTCACGTTGAAACGCCCGTGCCTGGAGAGAGCGCCGATACCAATCAGGAATCTGCCTCAAACAGTGACGAAGAAACGCATGTTTCGAAGGTAAGGAACGCTGCGCGAAACGTCCACTACAAACCGGATTGGTTTCAGGCCCAGCTTGCACTGGCGATTTTCGGGGTACTGAGTGCTGGTTTGGCCGGGATCATTGCTCCCAATGCGTCACGAAAAGTGGCAGACCACGTGTGGGAGAATCCGAACAAAGATCTTAAGATCGGTGCAGTTCTTGGCGTGGCAATGCTCACAATTGTTACGTTGGATGCACTCCTGCTGAAGATGCCTCTCCTTAAGTACCTGTGGGCCCCATTCGGAATTATGATTGCCTTCGCACCGGTGCTGTTGCTGGGTTTTGGCTGGGTTACGGGAATGCGTTACGCTGGCGATATGATTGCCACGAAACTTAACCGTCCAGCAGCCAAATCACAGTTCAGGCGTGTGTGCTTCGGTATCTTCGCATGTTTTATACTCAGTGTATTTCTGGGAGTTATTAGCCCTGGCCTTGGGGTTGCAGGCCTGTTCTTGGAACTCGGCATCGCCCTGATGGGCCTTGGTGGCGCTGCATCCCTCGTGCTTCGAGGTCCGGCCGGAAGCAAGCTTTGAAAGGGAAATCTGCCATGGGCTACCCCGTTAAGATAGCAGCAGGCTGCATTGCAATCGGTGCAGCCCTGTTAGGCATTTCTGGATGTGCCAGCCACGTGGGCGGCACATCTGCAACTGTTAACATTAATGGCAACTCCATAACTATTAATGGAAATGAGGTCGGGAAAAATTCTGCTACCGATTCTGTGCAGCAGAAGTTTGAGGCGGCAACGGTAACTACGGTTAAAACAGAAACCGATACGGGAACTATCGAGCTAACCTCATCTCCGGCAGCGGCCAATGAAATTCATATCGTAGCCAGAAGAAGTGTGCGAGGCAACGAAGCGCCAGAGGCACTGAAGCCAATGCTCTCCAAAATTCAGGCAACCGCCAGCCTGGATGGTCACACACTTGTGGTTAAAGCCGTTGTTCCGCCGGAGCTTCAGAAGAACGGGCGCAGCGCATCGGTAGACTATGTGATTGTTGTTCCAGAGCGCATGCTATATGAACTGCGCTCCAGTGCAGGCAACATAACCCTCAAAGGGCTGCGTGGAGGAGGTTCGGCACATTCGGATGTTGGCACGGTTTCTGCCACCAATTGCGCAGGAGCGGTTACTTTAACGACAAGTGCTGGCTCGGTGGATGTTGCGGATTCAGAAGACATTTCAAGTGCCACACTGAAAACTGATGACGGCGCAATAACCATAAATCGCATTGGTGGCAGGGTTACTGCCGATACAAGCAATGGAGAGATTACGGTTGATGCCTCTCCAAAAGCAACCCAGCTTACACTGCATAGTGATAATGGGGCAGTCTCTGTTAGCAACAGCGCGGGTTCTATTGAAGCAGAAACCAGCAATGGGGCAGTAACAGTAACCAGATGCAAGGTAAGTGGCACCCTGAAGCTTACATCGGACAATGGTGCCGTAGAGGCGCGAGACATTTCCGCCGTGGGTGGCGCCTTACACTCGGAGCTAAAGTCATCCAGCGGCGCTGTTGCTTACCACGGAGATGTTTCAGAACTAACGGCAGAATCAGATAGTGGCAGCGCACAGGCTGAGATTTCCCGCACGCTTAAACTGCTTTCTGCAGACGTCCGCTCTGCCAACGGAGAAGCTTCCATCACGCTTCCCTCTACTGCCAGTGCAACAGTTACTGTAGACAGCTCAAACGGCCGAGCAGATGTACCCGGTGGCATGGCTGCCACCGAAAGTAGCAGCGAGCGCTCTACTGTACAGATGGGCAGCGGCTCGGCAAAGGTTAGCGTTCATTCTGATAACGGGAATGCTACGCTCCACACCGGTAGTTAGATAGTTCCAACCGGTATTTTCGTACATTGTTACTGGCCGCCACCAACTACAACTATGGCGGCCAGTTTTCTGTTTATGAGTATGGATGTATATTTGGCTGCTCTGGCGTACCAAATGGAATGCGTAGTGGCACCTGGCGTTTGCGTGCAAGCCTGCCAAGAGCGACGGCACCAGAGTACTTGCGATTGAGATGATCAATTGTTTCAGCCAGAGCCTGGCTTTCAACCGTTTCATCAAACAGTGAGAGGTTCACATCCTTCACGCCCACTAACTCTGAAAACACAATAGCCACGGATAGCGGTACGCCTGCAGAAGCACCATCTGGCAGCGTGGTTAGAAGCGGCCGAATTATCCGCATCCATGTTAGATCATCGCTTGCACTGCTTGCTGCGCGTCCCTGTGCATGCCATTTGAGACCTCGTTCCGTTTTTGATGCTCCCCGTTTATCCATATAGCGCACGGAAATGGATACATGCCCGGCAGCCTGCTCATAGGTACGTATGCGCTTTAAAGCCTTCTCGCAGAGTTCTGCCAGTACCCTCATGGCACCCTCCCGTGTTCGGTTTTCCGGCCCTAACACGTGGGATTGGCTTACGGATTTGCGCACATCTCCGGCCTGCCGTGAGGGCGCATAGTCCATTACACTGCTACCACGCATCATGTACCACCACTGTTCACCCAGTACACTGCCCCAGGCATGCCGCAGGTCTGATGGGCTCTGCCCCCACAAATCCTCTGTTGTATAGATGCTGTGCTCAGCGAGCCGCTTCTTCATGCCTCTGCCGATTCCGGGCAAATCCTGTATCGGCACTTTAAATAGGGCAACTGGCAAATTTGTTTCATCCCATATGGTAAGACCATCAGGCTTCATACAATCGGAGGCAACCTTCGCAAGAAACACATTGGGCGCAACGCCAATCGAGCAGCGCAGCCAGGGGCCCAGGGCAGAACGCATGTGCTCCTTGATGCCTCTGGCAAGCCTTGTTTCATCTTCCCTGTTCTTTACAAGAGAGGGAAGGCGGCACGCCATTTCATCTACCGATAACGGGTTTATGGTTGCAAAATGGTCGTTCAGCACCTCCAGAATGCGCCGGTTGAAGTCCAGATACAGCCTTGGCCGAGCCTCCACTATCTGAATATGTGGGCAGATGATTTTTGCATCTCCTACCCCGGTTCCGGTTTTTATTCCGTAACTTTTGGCCTCATAACTGGCCGCAAGTGCGCAGGTAGAGTCTGCAATCATAGGCACAACTATAGTGGGTTTGCCGCGCAGTTCCGGCCTATCCTGCTGTTCACAGGAGGCAAAAAACGAATTCATATCTATGAAGAATTGACGCGGCCGGTCGCTAAAGGATGGAGCACAGCTGAGCATGGAGTACCTCCACAGGCAACTTAAGTAGACAACTGTTTAATTGTACACCAGAGTCGCAAAAGATGTGTACATATTTTTACCGTTATATGTATCCAACAGCAGATGCAGGCTTTCTTGCCGCTTCTCGCTAATATGCCGCTCGATGAACCTCAATATGGGAGCGTGAAATGGAACTGTATAAGAAACCAGAGGGTGCGGAAACTCGCTGGATTAGTTTTGAAAATCGGTGTGCCGGCAGGGGTAGTGCTGGCCTGGAGAACCGTGGTTCGAAGGGGCATGCTTTTGACCAACTGCTTGCCGGTGAATCGGTGGATTTATTGAATGTGGAGGGAAGCGGACTGGTTACGCGCATCTGGGTAACGGTTAACGATCGTAGCCCGGAGATGCTGCGCAGCCTGCGCCTGGATATAACCTGGGATAACGCCACCACACCTGCTGTATCAGCCCCCCTTGGTGATTTCTTTGGAGTTGGGCTTGGGCGAAAAACTGCCTTTGAGAATGCCCTGTTCTCCGATCCTGAAGGCAGAAGCTTTAATTGCAGCATTCCAATGCCATTCAGAACCGCTGCACGCATAACACTTACCAACGAATCAGAAAAGCGCCTCTCTCATCTGTTCTATGATGTGGATTTACTGATGAATGTGCAGCATGCCCAGGACACTCTGTACTTTCATGCCTACTGGCACCGGGAAGCCCCCAATGTGCTGGGCAAAGAGTTTGACATTCTGCCTCAGGTAACGGGATGTGGCAGGTTTTTGGGCTGCAACCTGGGCGTGATTGTAGACCCCGGGTACGCGGGCTCCTGGTGGGGCGAGGGCGAAGTGAAGGTATGGTTCGGCGGAGAAGATAACCCCACTCTGTGTGGCACAGGCACAGAAGACTATATAGGTACCGGCTGGGGCCAGGGTGTGTACAGCCATCGGCACCAGGGATGCCTGATAGCCGATAAAGAAGCCCGCCATTACTGCTTCTACCGATACCATATTCCAGACCCCATCTACTTTGAAGGGGGCTGCAAGGTTGCCATCCAAACCATTGGCGGGGCGGATAAATCCGAAGTAGTTAGGATGCATAAGGAAGGCATGAAGCTAATTCCCATCAGTATTGACACTGGCGAAGAGGGTGGCTTTACAAAGTTAATGGACCTGCCACAGCCGATTGATCTGGAGAGTGCAGAACTTAGTGGAGGATGGTGCAACTTCTGGCGAGAGGATGATTGGAGCGGCACCTGTTACTTCTATCTGGATAATCCCGCCGGAGTACTTCCCGCCCTACAGCTCGCTGCCGACCGGGCTGCAGGGCTAACCGTTCCGGTTGCGGTTGGTTCGAATTCATGATCGCCCGCGCCGTCAAGCGTGGATGTCTGTGTTTTGCACTGATCTCAGCCCTGTTTGCCAGTCCCGCAGGGGCGCTGCAGGGCGATGTATCCGGTCGCTTCCGAATATCGGTTGTAGATGATGCTACGGGCCGTGGTGTGCCGCTGGTAGAGCTACGCACCACTGCCGAGGTGCGCTACTTTACGGATAGCGCCGGCAATGCAGCGTTTGATGACGCCGCCCTTATGAACAGAACTGTGTTCTTCACGGTTAGCTCCCATGGTTATCAGTATCCTAAAGACTCCTTTGGGTATGAAGGCCTCAAACTCGAGATCAAGCCAGGGGGCTCAGCAACAATCCGAATCAAGAAGGCAGCGAACGTTGCCGACCGGCTTTATAGAATCACCGGCGAAGGAATCTACAGGGATACCTTAATGCTGGGGTTGCCGGCGCCCACACTGCAGCCAGGCCTTAATGGCCAGGTTAGCGGGCAAGATTCTGTAATGGCCGCGCCCTTTCATGGGCGCCTGTGGTGGTTTTATGGGGATACAGCGCGCCCGGCCTACCCCTTGGGCAACTTTCACACATCGGGGGCAACATCTCTTCTGCCAGGTGTTGGTGGTTTGAATCCGGAAACTGGCATAAACCTCAACTATGTAACTGATGGCGATGGCTTTGCGCGAGGGATGTTCAAAACCAGCCAGGCCGGCCCTATTTGGATTGGTGGCCTGTGTACCGTTAAGGCTCGCAACGGCACCGATAGTCTGATCTGTACCTACTCGCGGATGAAGAACCTCGGAACCGCCGTGGAACGAGGCATCGCGGTTTTTGATGAGCAAGCCGCAGAGTTCAAACCCGCGGTGCAACTGAGCATAGAGGTTCCGAGAGCACCCGCCGGCCATCCTGTTAAAACAGGCTGGCATGGCTTATCAATGGTGAACACAGCTTCGCATGATATGACCCCCATCCCAATCGTGCGGTTTCCGGCGAATCTCGATAAAATTACTGGCCAACAAAGTTATGAGGCTTTTACACCTATAGCAGCCGGAACGCAATATAGCGGCAGCAAAACGAAACTGGATAGAAATCTGGATGGCAGCCTTACATATTCCTGGAAGCCTGCCACAGATGAACTGGATTTTGCCCGCCAACAAGAGCTGGTTAAGCTGGGGCTGTTAAAACCTGAAGAAGGGCTGTACAACCTGCGGGATGTGGAAACAGGCAAGGCCATTCGGCCAGCAACCGGCTCCGTATTCTGGAATGCTTTCAGGCACCGTTGGGTGATGACAGTGCAGGAGATCGGTGGCAGCAGCCTCCTGGGTGAAGTGTGGTATGCAGAGGCCGATACAATTACTGGCCCCTGGGTTTATGGGCGCAAGATTATCTCTCATCAAAACTACAGCTTCTACAACCCAACACAGCACCCTTTCCTAGATGCCAGTGGAGGCAAACGAATCTTTTTGGAGGGAACCTACACGCGCACCTTCACACAAAACCAGGACCCCACCCCTCGCTACGAGTACAACCAGATGATGTATGGGCTGAGTTTGGATAGCCCTGCGCTTTACCTGCCATCCCCGGTTTACACGTTGAGAACAGGGAAAAGAAACATCTACGTATGCCGGGAGCGCCTGAACGTCTACGGGGAAAGCGGCGAATTTAAGTCAGCTGATATTGCTGATATCCCCTTTCTAGCCATGCCTCCCGGTCGGCAGACACAGGGCACCATGGGCTTCGTTCAGGACAAACTCACCGGGAAGCTGCAAATAACCGCAGAAAACGCTCTGTTTTACGCGTTACCATCAAGCCACGCGCCCTCTGGCGCTGAAGCCCCGGTATACGAGTATCGTAACCGGGCCACGGGTGAGGCAAAATATGCAATGAGCGATCCTTCAGGCAGTGGAGGATGGGAGCGAAGCAGCACACCCATATTTGTTGCCTGGAAGGCACCAACACAGGGGCCGAGGCTTCAGGATTGGGATACCCTGCCAGTACGGGCAGGAACAAGCCAACAGTAAATAGGAGCAGGGATGCACAACTTGGATAGAAGCCTCATATGGCGATCAGATCTGCCCGTAGGGGAACCGATACCAGAATGGACCGGGGTACCATTTCCCCCACATGAAGTTATGGCAGGTAGAACTTGCAGGCTGGAGCCATTGAACGTTTCTGTTCATGGCGCGGATCTGCATGCTGCATTTGCGGAGGATGCGGAAGGAGCTATGTGGACTTACCTGCCATCTGGCCCATTTGCTACCGAAGCAGACACACTTTCGTGGCTGCATGAGTGTGCAATTAAGACCGATCCTCAATTTTATGCCATCGTTTTGAAGGCAACTGACAGGGCCGTTGGAATGGCAAGCTTTATGCGAATTGATCCATTAAACGGATGCATTGAGGTGGGCTACCTGGCCTATTCGCCCGCTCTGCAACGCACAACAGAAGCCACCGAGGCCATGTACCTGATGATGCGGCGCGCCTTTGAGCTGGGTTACAGGCGATACGAGTGGAAATGCAATGCACTCAATGCTCCATCTCGGCGGGCGGCACTCAGGCTAGGCTTTAGCTTTGAGGGGCTGTTTCGGCAGGCCATTGTTACAAAAGGCAGAAACCGGGACACGGCCTGGTACTCAGTAATCGATAAAGAATGGCCAATAAGAGAAATGGAGTTCGAGCGCTGGCTGGCGCCCAGAAACTTCGATGATGCTGGCAGCCAAATCACCCCACTTTCGCAGGAAACCGTTACAGTAGTTTCGGAGGAGAAACGTTAGTATGCCCCGATTGATTGCACCCATCGCTGCCGCATGTGTGGCGGCCACAGGGTTTGCCAGCGCACAGGCAATCCCTCCGCCCGGAATAGCGAACTTCTCACGGATGGACCTGCTGCCTCAGCTAAAGTCCTCAGTACGCACCGACTCAATCTCCAGCTACGATCGCACTGGTGGAAACGATGATGGCTTTTCTGGCCGCTATTCTTTCGTGCGTAAAGAGGGAGATGGACTGGTTGTTGCCGATTTGAAGGGACCTGGCTGTATAACCAGAATCTGGACCCCCACTCCTACCGACGATCCACTGGAGTTTTACTTTGATGGCGAAACTACGCCACGTGTAACTATAGGATTTCGCGAACTATTTCTTGGCACCAAGCCTCCATTTGTGGCGCCACTTTCCGGATATGGCTCTGGCGGGTTTTATTGCTATGTGCCAATGCCCTATCAAAAATCGTGCAAAGTAGTGCTGCGCGGCAAGCTGATGCAGTTCTACCAGATAAACTACGCAACCTACGATGCCGCTGCGCCAGTAACCACCTTTCAGCCTGATGCAGCGGAGCTAAGAGGGCCTGCCATGGAGCGTGCCCAGAAACTGCTCGCCACAACGGGTGGGGACGTTTCTGCATTCGGCACACCAGAAGGCAGCCATGTTAAGGTTACACGTGTTACTGGCCAGCTAAAGCCAGGCGGCACGGTTTCGCTACTAAACGCACGGGGTGGCGGGCGTGTGCTTGGAATCCGGATTAAGGGCGCCCACTCCCTGGCACGCAAAGATAGAGCCGTAGTGCTGCGAGCTTATTGGGATGGCAACAAGTCTCCGGCTATACTCTGTCCGGCCGGAGATTTCTTTGGTGCTGCCTGGGGGCAGCCAGCCATGCGCTCCGTAATGATAGGCACCGATGCGGTTTCAGACACTGACTACTGTTATTTTCCAATGCCGTTTCAGAAATCGGCAAGAATAGAACTTTCCTCGGATGCCCCCGGGGATTCGGCGATAGATGTAACTGCGGATGTAATAACTGCCGATAAGCCGCTTCAACCGGGCGAAGGGCACTTCTATTCCACATGGCGGCGAGAGAGCCCAACCACACAGGGTAAGCCATTCAATTACGTAACTGTAGAAGGGCGTGGCCATGTAGTTGGGGTGGCACTGCAAGCACAGGGCTCTGTTCCAGGAATAACCCCATTTTTTGAGGGAGACGATCAGGCATGGCTGGATGGCGAGTTACGCATCCATGGCACAGGATCGGAAGACTTCTTTAATGGTGGCTGGTACGATGTGCCAGGGCGCTGGGAAGCCCGGGCAAGCTACCCGTTAAGTGGTTGCTTGCAGTACAGCCGCCCAATGGCTCGGAGCGGCGGGTATCGACTGTTTCTGCAGGACGAATACAGCTTTAAACACACCCTTAAGCTGGACATGGAACACGCCCCAGAGCACAACGATTTTGTTGCAGATTATACAAGTGTAACCTGGCTGTATCTTGAGAAGCCACCCACCACACCGTGGAGCCTGCCGGATGTGGCTGCACGCACAGTTACGGATCCAACCAGACTGGTGTTTTCGCCAGGCTGGTACACCCCAATTCATGCATTTTCAATGCAAAATGCCGTGCTCACCAAACTCTCTGAGCAGTACGATAGGGAACATCGCAGCCTATCTTTGCAGGCAAAGGGTGAAAACATGTTTGGAGAGCACCTAATATCGTTTCTTTGCACGGTGCCCGCCGCTGGCAAATACAGGGTATCCATCGAGCCTATAACCAGCCCGGATGGCTGCATAGTGCAGCTATTTCAGAATGAGCGAGCCATGGGTCCAAAGGCAGACACCTACGCAACAAAGCGGGGCCCACATGCTGCAATGCCCCTTGGAACGTTGGAGCTAAACGAGGGCCAGAACCAGATATTTATCAAGCTGGTAGGCAAGAACCCGGCAGCAGCCGGGGATGGCTTGCGGTTTGACGTGGAAACGGTGTTGCTTGATAAAGAGTAGGAAGTAACCAACATGCAACAACCGCCACGGGCGCTAGCGCCCGTGGCGGTTGTTTTGCTATCAGTTATCTGAAGCCGTAGTGTAGCGATATAGATTTGCGCGCAGTGGGCGTAGCTTTAAGGAAACCCACACCACTACCGCAAGTATCGCCCACAACGGCATCAGGATGATCCGAACGAGCATCCTAAAGATCCTTCTCCGACTCCGGGGTCGGTACACACTCTAGTTTCGGCAGGTACGCACTTCGTGCTCCCGACCAAATATCTCAATTGACCGGTTCCAACTCTTTGATTTGATCCAGAGCCTGCTTCACGCTGATCATCTGTGGCAGGGTTACTGGATGAGGCGTGGTACTGCTTTCGATAGATGGAGTACCAGATTTTGTTATGAGCGCTTGCGCCTGCTTCTTCATAACCACGTCTGCAGGATCATACTTGTGCGTTGTCATGGCAACATAAATGCGGTAGGCCTCACGGGCACCCGCAGGGTCATGAACTTGCTGAAGCACAAATCCAAGATTGTAGTAATCTCGGGCGTACTCTGGCTGAATGGCAAGCGAAGCCCTAAACTGTTCAGCTGCATCTGAAAATCGGCCCGCTGTTACGTAAGCATCAGCGAGAGCATGGTGCCCACTGATGTCCTCTGGAACCAGAGCCGAAGCAGCGCGTAGGTGCTCTATTCCTTCGTCCAGAAACCCAAGGGTAATCAGCAAACGGCCAAGGCTGGACTGTGCACGAACGTTGGTTTGGTCAATCCTGATGGCGCGCCGAAGTTCACGAACAGCGTCTTCACGGCGATTGAGCTTCTCAAGGCACATACTGAGCTTGAGATAGGTATCGTCATCTGTTGGCCTAAGAGCAATGGCCTCCCTGTATGCCTCTTCTGCATCATCCAGCCTGTGATCTACCTGCAGGCAATCGCCAAGCATCACCCAGGCGCGAGGATCTGGATGCTCAGCCTTGGTAGAGATCAAAAGGTGCGGGATGGCATTGCCAATTTTTGCCTGGCGTAGAAACGCATCTGCAATCAGTAAATGAAGCTGAGAATTGCCCCAGTCGAAACGCAACGCTTTGTTGTATTCATCGATAGCGCCAGAATAATTTCTACTTGCCACCGCTACACGCCCATTCTCAACACAAATGGCTGTGTAAAGGAACTGCGTACCCGTAACTACTCCAATGTTAAACATTGCAAGCGTAACCACAAGGGTAAGGGCCCGACGCATGGTAATAACACCATAAAACCTTTTACCACGCCGCCGAGCAATGGATGCAGGATCAAGGCCAGTGGGCACGGTATCTCCGCTATCCAATAGATCTGGCCGATAGTCAGCATTCCATCCGTATTCGCCGTGACGCAGAAGGCGGTACTCCTTACGGATTCGAAGCAAAACTAGAATACTTAATATAAGCCCGGCGGCAGCAACCAGATAGCCCGGGTTCATAAAAGCATTGGCATCTTCTTTTTGAGATGTAACAGGGTCATTCCTGATGGGACCGGCGACAGCGGGAGACACACTCATCCATACTGACGCCGCCGCAATGACTGCTGCAAGGCACACACCGCGGGCGGACTTCATCCAGCTATTTCCTCTTGGAATATCACATCGCATCCGTTAACAACTCTCCGTTCAGCGAACTTCAGTTCGCTACTGGTAACTTCGGCCTCACAATACAGAAGCGCATCATGCACGCACTATAGTTTAGGAAAAAGTGCGCGAAGACATCTAAAAGATTCATACGATACTGATGCCATACAGGGTTCCCCACAGCCATGACTGCAACGGAACAGGAATAGAAACCACACAACATCTGATCGTAGTTATTATATTATCCACCAAATCTGGAATTTAATCGAGGCAATCGTTATAATGAGATTGGAAGATGCAGGAAGTTTACTGTGGCTAAATGCGCCATATGTGTGGTTCCGCCATCTTGCGCTGGTATTGCAGTTACCATAAATAGGGAAACACTGAATGAATACTATTGTCAGGACGTGTTAAAGTTATCAGGGGACACGGATGGAATTGCCACTCAAGTGCCAGTGCGGGCTGACACCTGAGCGGCATTTACTAATTTACTGCCTCAGCCGTGACTTCGACGTGACTAAAATCGTGACTGTATCGTGACGCAGGAGCCATGATTCAGCACGCATGGAATAATGCAAAGCAAGCTTTGCTCACCTACTTCGCAAGATTGCAGATGGAACTAGAAGTTGTCTCTGCATTGTACAAATAAAGCGTCGGTGCCTAAACTTGCCTGCAATTTGGTGGATAATCTTATTCATGGCTCTAAATTAATGAACAATACACAGGCTATGTGCAACCATATATTGTAACAGTCACATCTGCAGACTGCAACGGATTGGAACATGTTGTTGCCGGTCGGCGTCGAAGAGATCAGAGTGTACGTAGTATCGGCCCGGTGCGCTCCGCAAAGGGTATTTGATCTGTATGTCCTTCTGGCCCAGGTGGATTCTGGTGAGTTTTCCAGACCTGTAATGGGAGAGTTCAGTTCGTAGGGCCGGCGTTGCAGGTCCGTTCTTAGCGCAAATGAGTGCGCATCTTATTTTTGGCCCAGCATATACCTGGCACTGTCGCAACCGTTCAGAATAGTTGGCGGTTTAACAGTAAGTGCCAATGTCTCACAGTATTGATATGCAATGGTTCTGGCGCAGAAAGTTGTAACCCTGCCGTCACAGAACAGATGTTAGCATGTAGATGTACCAACTTCGAATGGTATTTGCCAACAACCGCGGTGGAGTAACATGAAGATGACTGCCGCATCGCAAAGTAGCATGACGGACACATACAAACAATACGGACATCAGCTCAGCCGCCAGATTCGGCGCTTCACGGTTCTGTACAACCCAAAGGCAGGACGCAATGCGCATATATCGCGGCGAGAGCAGATTGGTAAAGCTGTAACGTACGCGGTACGAAGCTTGCCAGATCTTTTTTCGTGGCAGTTTGTTGAAACATTGGATACAGACGCCGCAATCCAAATTGCGCGTAAATCCGTTGCCGCTCAGGATTCAATGGTGGTGGTGGCAGGCGGTGATGATACCATCAGCCGCGTTGCCGCCGTTCTAACCGGAACTGGCACTGCCCTCGGTATAATCCCCTGCGGAACGCTGAATACCATAGCACGCTCCATTGGGATCCACCAGGATTTAGAACGGGCAGTGGCTACCATTCTCGATAACCATTTTGCGAGTATGGATACAGGTACTGTGGATGGCTCGGCATTCATGGGTTCCATTGCCTATGGCCTGGATACCGTTGTGCCCCGCCCTGGCAAGCTCAACAGTTCACGTATCCTCAGCAGCTTTCGATATCCATACCGGCTTGTAAGGCAGGTTAGAGAATTTGTGCCAACCAGCCTTAAGATTACGGTAGATGGAGAAGAGTACAAAGGCGCTCCACTTATGGTTACCGTTGGCATAGGTGAGTATGCTGGCAATGGAATTAAAGCTGCACCAGGCTCTGCGGTTTCTGCCGGCAAACTGAACGTATGTATTATCGATACAAATACAGACCAGTTTGTTAGCCGAGTTATTCCCGCCCTGATGTCTGGCGCACATGTTGGCATGGAGGGTGTGCGGATTTTGAAGGGCACTAATGTGGTGTTAGACGCGAACAGCCCCATACTGGCACGCGTTGATGGCACCGAAGATGCGCTTCGGCACTTTGAAGCCTCGATACTTCCAGCTTCGTTGCGCGTAGCGGTTCCTTATGTACCAGAATCCAGTTATTAGGTCAGATCATCCACACCTCGCCCACATTTTTAATGTATTGCTGCCCCTGAATTGGCATCTAAGCCGCAGAACTTACCATGTCGCATAGTAGCGCTTATTCCGGCAGGGCCTATTAAATTAACAACGCCGTGAACTGATTGGTTATACGTTAGCATGCCCCGTCACGAGGACCCCCCTTACACACAGTGCATCTTGAAACTTCGTGTTATACGACCCCCTGAACGCCACAAGTAAATTTAGCCGACATTTGGGTGTAAGTGCTTTACTAGCCAGTAACTACATATTTTATGCGATTGTGCATGCCTTACCAATGACTGAGTGGCCAGAATTGAGACCGAGCCGTATAAAATTTGCCCTGAATTTGTGACACTTCGGGCAAGTGATGCACGCATCACACAGGCTTATTCGTAACGAAATCGGCGAGGCAAAACAGCAACAATCGCTGTACCAACGCCAGGCAGCTGGCGATCACAATTGAAGGTTTGCCAACCTCATGTTTTACCAATGCGTTCTTAATCATTATCCAGGGTTTGTGGGGGATATGAGTGCAACCACACGTGGCTCGGGCCCGGCTGAATGATCAGCCAGGCCCGGTTCGCTTGTCCCATCATGGGGACGGGCTCTTTCACGGGAGTATTAGGATCTTGCCATTAAACACGTCTCAGCGTACACGCGATTGCCACTAGATAATGCCGCCGAGTATATAGCGATGAAACCTCTATATCGCCCTGCACAACTAAAGTATACGGGAACCTGCGTGACGCAGGTGTGACACAATTCAGGACATATAGGTACAGTTATTGGATATGATTTTGACAAACTTAGTAGATACAGACTGGTAGTTTATGCTCTGATGACGCCACCTATGCTTATTAGCATAGGCAAACACCGGTTATCGTGACGATAACGAGGCGATGCGAGGTTTTTTGGAAGCAAGTTGAATAGCATACTCTGCAGTAACCATCATATGAATTTACCTGCCAATTCAGGTTAGAACATGGGTTTCAAACACACTATACAATTTGTGGGGAGCCAGGCCAACGGAGCAACACTTGCAGAATTTAGAAAAGAAGAAGCGAGCCAGGATTCATCGGGAAATAACTGGCTCGCCTTAAGGCCAATCGTAATGGTGGTATTTCTATACGAAAGGCCGCCTCTATTTGCAGCAGGTGAGGCCACCCACTTAATAATGCGCGCAAACATGTGACTGCACCGTGACAATTTTGGTCACACTTTGTGACCTGTTAAACTACCCGCTAGTTTACCAATTTGGCCCTGTTCTGCTTAGCAGATTGTTGCCTGTGGGCACCAGCAACAATCAGCCTCTGGAAGGCACGTGACGCCTCAGGCGCGGCAACAATCGTGCCGTTTGGACTGGCTGCACATCTTCTGAAATAGGATAAGTAAGCCGCCCTGGCAGCACTTTCATCTCCCATTTGTTCCAGCGTTCTAGCAAGGTTAAAATACCCGGCAGCGAATCGTGGCTCCTGTGCTATCTCTGCCCTGAACTGTGCCGCAGCCTCGGCAAAGCGCCCTGCATTGGCATAGCTCGTGCCAAGTGCGTTTAGCGCTACCAGCGAGTTGGGGTTACTCTTAGCCGCTACTTCAAGGTAATATAGCCCCTGCTCTTTATCCCCCAACGCTTGAAGTGCCATACCCAGGCAGCTATTGGCCTTCTCGCTCTGCGGGTTGAGAGCCACGGCAAAGCGAAAAAGCCGTGCCGCATCATCCAATTTGCCACTTGCTGCAAGGCACTGCCCGAGATCTGCATAGCACTTCCAATTTCTGGGTGCCATCGCCAGAGCTTTGCGAAACCATGATTCTGCCTCGGTTTGGCGGTTGAGCCGAAGCAGGCAGCCTCCAAGTTCAAGTGCCGCCGCTGGTTCTGAATGTTGTTGATTAGCAGCAAGTGTTAGTTCTGGAACCGCTTCCGCAAAGTGCATTTCCGCAACAAGTATTCTGCCGCGAATAGCATGCGGTGCGGGTGCAAGCGCGTCGAGGCGCTCCGCTGACAGACACTTTGCTTTAGCCTGCGAATACTGCCTGGTTTGTGCCAGAACATCCGCATCCAGTATGAGTGACCGTTGCATTTCGGAGCGTATGCCCATTGCCAGTGACAATACTGCCAACACAACACATCCTGAACCTGCCAACGCACTAAGAATGCCTGTGCTCCTCATTTCAGCAATAATGCGATAAGATGGGTTCTTGAGTGCTATTAGCTCTTTGTCTTCAGCAAACAGCGCTCGGGAATATGCAGCCATATCGTCATAATCTGGTTTGCGGGCTCTGCGCCATCCCAATCTAAAGCGCAGGGCCAGTGCGCTGCTGAGCACCGTAACAAAGAAGCACAGCACAGTGAGATGGTGGGATGCACTGTGAAGCAAAGCAATCATAATTCATCCTTCACTCTCGGGCCAACTTCAGTAGAAGCTGTAGATGCAGTATGCAATCGGCTCAGCAAGGTACGGGCTGTGCGAATAGCCTGAGTATCATCTTCGGTTACAGGCTTCATGTGCAGGCACGTCTCAATCTCAGCCGCTCCACGTTCTTTCTGGCCAAGAATAGAAAATGTAACGCCCATGTTAAGGCGCGTACTGATACTTGTTGGGTCGAGATCGGCTGATCGCCTGAACTCACTGAGAGCATCAGAAAAATCGCCACAACGCGCCATGCCGGTAGCAAGCGTGTAGTGTGCCAGCCCGCTACGTGGCGCCAGTTTTACTGCCTTGCGGCAATTTGCAATGCCTTCATCCATTGCGCCATGGGTAAGGAGGCACGTTGCCAATCGGATTCGGCACAGGGCATCCTGATCGTTGATATCAACAGCGTGGCTATATACCCTGTATGCCCTATCAAAGTCTCCGGCCTTCTCCATACACAGGCCATAAGCAAGCAAGCAGGTTTCATCATCCGGCATCCGTTGCAGAGCTGTTTCAAATGCCTCGGCAGCCTGCTGAGGTTCTTGGGCACCCAGGAGGGTTTTGCCCAGCAAAGCAAAACATTCAGCACCTTTTGAAGTACTGGAAGCCAGCTTAAGCTCTGTTATCGCCGCGTTGAGTCGGCCAGATGCTATAAGGCAGCGCGCTTCCATGAGATGTGCTCTGTCAAGATCTGGTGCAAAACGCCGAGCCCGATGATAACTCAGCGATGCCCCTACATAGTCGCCCAGAAAATAGTGTTGATCGCCATCATCCAGGTTCGTACGGATAATAACACCATGCAAACCAAACAGAACCATAGCCAGCCCGGCAATAGCAAAGGCAGGCTGCAACAGCCTCCCTGCACGTATCCTCCAGCTCGTATCAACCTCATCAGATTCGTCTATTTGATTGTAGTTGCGCACTTCCGCCGCTATTGCATCCGGGGAAAATGTTGATTGGCGCCGCGCAGATCGGCGACGGACAGTTATTGAGATAGCCATAAGCAGGAGTGCAGTGCCTGCTATTCCCGATGTCCACACTTCAGCGGAGGTCGGCTCATGACTCTTGAGAAATCCTATCAACCGTGCAAGTTCTGCGTACATCTACATGTCCTCAGTTCCGGGTGATGCAATTGGTACGGTTTCGTTTCCGCCGACGAACGATAACCCCCACCGTTAACAGGCAACAGGCCAGCGCAATACTGCCTGGTTCCGGTGTTCCCTGATCGTTGGTACCCGAGAAATTAGCATCAAAAGAGATGTATATCGGTGAATCGAGGCCGTTGGAAGTTGTGCCTGTACTGTTGTTCCAGCCTGCTATCGCAGTAGACACGGTATTGGAAGGTGAAGACGTATTGAAGGAGTAGACGCCGTTTACGTACGTGGTTGAGCCAGTAAAAGTATTGTTTCCGTTGGCTTTGCCGGTACCGATATCTGCGATGTAAAGATTGCCATCCTGCCCCACTGCCGCACCATAGAAGTTATCCAGACTTGGAGTAGCAGGCGTATAAACGTTTACGATAGCAGGTGTTGCTATAGAGCCCGAACCCGTAAGTGAATAAACCGCTATGGCACCCGCCGCATTCGTATCTGAATCTGCTACGTACAGGTTGTTACCAACAACCTTCATAAATGTAACGTGGTCAATGCCAGTGTAGGTTGGTGGTGGGTTTGTGCTTGTAGAATATGGAATAGCGGCAGTTGCATCCTTTACTAAAGCTGAGCTAAAATGCCACATACCACGGCTTGATGCCGAGGTTGAGTTTAGCGCCGCCGCATATATACTGCCATCGGAGAGAACCGTTACATCATGAGCGCCAGCAAAGCTAACCTGGGAAACTATCTGGCTGGTTGCAAGATCTATCTTGCTAATAATTCCATTGGTAGCCGATGTGCTCTCTGTTACAAACAGATACCTGGCATCGCCTGAAATGGCCATACCATTGATCCCAGCAAAGGTATGATTTGCAGTACCAGTTTGTGCTGAGCCATTGCCTCCCCCGGTGAATCCATTATTGGCAACCGTGATGTTTCCGATGAGTGAGCCATTGAGAGCGTAGCGCGCCAGATTTGTTGGCCCGGTTTCGCTGCTTCCACCCGTTGCAATGATCAGATCATTCCTTGTGCCTACAAACCCGGATGTCATGCCTTTGCCGGTTATGTATTGCGCATTCCCTGCCACGTTGCCCGCCGGGTTAAATGTATACGTGCCACCTGTATAGGTGTAGGAGAAGCGATCTAGCGCGCCATCTCCAAAGTCCGTCATATATATATATAGCCACTGCTCTGTGCGTTAGCCCGGATTATTCATGAATCTCAGACATACCTGCAATTAATGGCTGTTCGAGCGCATCGTTTGCGTTTCCGGCCGTCCATTCTGGCGTTACGTGGGTACTCCCAGCGTACCGGTGACCGTTTTGTCGATTTTTCTGTCT
>CAIONQ010000141.1 GCA_903859705.1 uncultured Chthonomonas sp. | reverse complement strand
GACAAAGTGCGGCGCACTATGTGCACCGGATCATTGGAAAAAAAGGTAGCCCAACATTCAGAATTTGACACTGTTAACATGCGGGGCCTTATTGGATGCATGAAATAAGCCCTCAACAACACATAAATCCAACTCTAATTTATGTGTGCAGGCACATAGGAGGCTGCAGGCTGTGATGCAAAACAAAGCTGTTAAAAAGGGCGATCAATCAAATCCGAAGTCAATGGCAAAAATTTACGATGTGGACATTCCGTCTGTCATTTCAACCGGTTCCATGGGTGCGGCCGAAACCCTCATGTCGGCGAAAGAATTGTCATCGGTAATTAAGTGGGCTGAAATGGCTTACTCTGATCCCGAGATCCTCACCAGTCATACTGATTTTGGCAAGGGGGCGCAGTCGGAGATCCGCTATCCGCTGCATCTTTGCACTATTGTGGGACTTGAAAATAACAGCGGGCTTGTAGCGTCTGATGCGTATATGTACGCCTACATACGAAAGCGTGGAACGGCTGAGGATGAATGGAGGTTGTTAGCGGTATGCAGTCGCATAATGCTGGAGACGTCTGGGCGTGCAGAATGTGCATATACAGATTTCGTTACCTCCAGCCTGGTAATTGCTGATAGGCGCGGTGTGGTACATGGCAGAATGAAAATACCGAAAGCGATGAAATTGCTATGGGATGCAGCCAGAATATGATGGGCGCATCCGTGTTCAGCTCGCCCGGAACTCGCAAATACAGCTAACATTTACTCTATATGATTCGCTCCCAATGAATCAACCCACGACGAAAAGCCTGGTAATTCAGATATTTACTATGGATAAGCCTCTCGTCCAGGTGACTAAATCCCGGCAGAGACCGCAATCCAACGACACGGCTCGCGAGGCAGCAATTCTGCACTTCAATCTACTATTCGTTATGTCACTTTTTCGGAATATATGGAGTAGCCGATGTGCACACAAGAGGAACGTGAATCTATAATCGCAGAGATCACAGTCGCATTCGAAGGCGTGCCGAAACCTGCTCCTACGATGGAGGCGATACTTCAGTTTGGCGATTTTATGACGAAGGAGTTCCTATCTGAAATAGCTGGCATGGATTGGCAAGACATGTTGAAACGCTTGGAACGCTCAGTAACCGAAACAACGCGTATTGACTGGGCGAAGATTTGCTACAACCACTGGGCTATTATGACGATACCAGCTGCGGTTTACTATACTCCTGCGTTGCTTATTCATGCACTGAATCCCGCTGCCGTAGATATTGCCGATAGCATGTCACAATATCTGGTAACGGATACCATAGTTACACCAAAATCTACCGATGGTGCTCCGCAATGGCCGTTGCGCGTGGATACGTACACGCAGAAGCAAAAGCGAGCATATGCGTTGGCGGTGTTCTGCATGAGTGATATCGATCCTGATTTCTTTGATACCTGTGAAGGAATGCGAGACTTCTATCTCAAGATGTTGTAAACATGCCATGAGCGTGGCGATTTCGCATTGCTGAGCATTAGATTAATATATGGTGTTAAGTGCATGCAGAGTACATTTATGTGTGGTTGACCGACATCACCAATGTTGCCCCCCGTCTTTGACACTTGCGAGTCAGTTTCGCAGCTGATAGGCCTGCAGGCTCCGCCTGCGGTAGTCTTCGGCAGTGCTTTGCCGGTAAATGCCAGCTTTGTGCGGGATGCCTCTGGCAGAGAGATCCAGAAGCAGGTTAATCTGCTTGGAGCAACCGTAAGTACTACGTACGATCCGGCAGGGCGCGTGACATCGGTAAACACCGATGCTCCCTTCGCACCCAGCTTCTCTTACCAGTACAATGCTGTGAACAACAGGGTTGGAGCGATAGAATCTGGAGGAAGCAACGTCAGTTATGCGTACGATGCCATTAGCCAGTTAGTAAGTGAGATCCGAACGGGCACCAACCCGTACAGCATCTCCTACAGTTTTGATGCCCTTGGAAACCGTGTATCTGAGAACAACGGTGGGGTAACCACCACCCGAACCTTCAATGCCGCCAACTCCATGCTAACGGCAGTGCCATCTGGTGGTGCCTCAACCAGCCGCACATACGATGCAAACGGAAATCTCACACTTTCCAACACAGGCGGTGCACTCACCACCCTTGTATGGGATTCTGAAAACCGCCTGACCAGTTGTACACAGCCATCCCTCGCAGAATCCTATGCTTACCGAGAGGACGGGTTGAGAGCCTCCAAAACAAGCGGTGGCAGCACCCGCAACTTCGCATGGAGTGACCAGAACCTGGCCCTCGCAACAGATGGCGGCTTCAACATGATAGAACGCCAGACCAATGCCGCCGATGCCTGGGGAGACTTGACCTATCAGGAGCAGGACGGCTACTTCGTAATACCGATGTTTGATGCGCAGGGAAGCAACCGGTTCTCATTCTGGTTCCAGGGCACAAGCTTCTGGCAAAACTTGATGAACTACGATGCCTTTGGCAACATGGTCTCCACTCCTCCAGCACAACCAGAGCCATTGCAGTACGTTGGGCAATATGGCTATTACACGGATGCCACCGGCTTTGTTTATGTAAGAGCCAGATACTATGACCCGTTGAATGGAACGTGGATTAGCAGGGATCCGATTGGGTTTGGTGGGGGTAGCTGGAATACGAAAGAGTATGTTGGAAATGATCCGATAGGTGAGAGCGATCCGAGCGGGTTGGCGGTGTACAAGTGTTGTGTATTCGATCCTTTTTTGTCACACTGTTTTATATCCACGAATAGATGCGGGTCACGGGGTTTCTACCCAACTAGCGGCGTTGTCAGCAAAGGGCAATGTAGGACCGACGATGATCATTTAGCCCGAGACAAGAAGACGGGCCGTTACATCCCCGGTAAGCCTAATCCGGAGGATCGAACGACCTGTGTCGAGATTGACTCAGATCCTCACTATGAGTTGGAAGTATGCAAGTGCATTGAAAAGGCATGCGCAAGCCCCGCCAACTACATTGCGCCAGCCTACATGTGCATGAACTTTGTAAAGGATATGCTTCAATGCGGCTGCGCAGCATATAGCGGATTCAAGCAATTTACTTGCTTTAACCGCCCTGATTGATGTACTCACGTATGAGGGGCCATTCCAGGGTGCCGTTGAAAAGGAGTAAGGGGATGCACACGCCAAATCATGTAGGATACACTTTCATATTCAGCGTTCTGGTTCTAATCATTGTTGGGGGGATTGTGGCGACTCAAATCGCTAAAATTCTCTTCCGTTCATCGATTGACCGACGGCGCAGAAGGAGATAAAGAATCATTGGCAACTGAACCGTTGAACGGGCACAATATCGTGTGCTGAACAATGGCTCAACCGGTGACTATACCGGCACCTCGCTTCCGCTGGAGGCTATCTTGTTCAACCAATACACTGCAACATCAACGAACACACTGCGCGGCGGCACAATCAACTGCAGGTTGTACCAGTAAGCTGCTCATGAAAACATGCCCAAGGCGCCTGCGCGTTGCGCAGTAGCGAAAGCGCTGGAAACGGCATGATTTGGGACCAACAAAACCTGTTGCTGGAAACCGATACCAGTAACGCAATTCAGGCCAGATACACTGACTTCCCGGGCTACTGGGGAGGCTTAACCAGCCAGAACAGAAGCGGAACAAGCTCCTTTTACGGATACGACAGCCAGGGCTCGGTGCGCATCCTCACAAACTCTGCGGGTGCAGTAACCGATACGTACGTCTACACCGCATTCGGGGTAGAACTCCTCAACGGCAGCGGCACCATTAATCCATTCCGATATGTCGGCCTCTATGGCTACTACATGACCTTCATTAACCTGTACTACGTACGCGCAAGGTGGTTGGATGCTGTGAAGGGGAGATGGGATAGCAGGGATCCGATTGGGTTTGAGGGTGGTGATGTTTACGATTATATTTATGGTAGCAACGACATAGCAAGCGATATCGACCCGAGCGGGCTACAGAGCAGGAAACAAAGTGCGATAGATCAACTCAAATCTCTGGGGCTTGCAGGTGCAGCAACAGCTACTACGAATCCATGTTGTGCAACATGTGCATCTGCAATCCGTCAATTCTGGATGGGTGATACTACCATAGGCACGATTGAAACGGATGAACAAGAAAAGAAAAGTCACCGTAAGCACGTAGTACCTATCGGTGGACAGCCAGCACTTCACGCGTGCAATGCTGGATATGCCCACTGTATGGCATGCTGTGTACTAACCAGGGTTGCTGGTCAGCAATGTGCATTGCTTATGCAACTGTCTCAGGATACGCGATATCACGCCGGTCAATCTAAATCAAATTCGCGCCTGGACCAGTGTGCTGCCGGTGTAGCGGCGTCTGCAACAGGCAATTGCCATGCAGCATGCAGCTTAAAATACAATAACTGGATAATCAACACGCCTTTTAATTCGAATAGTCTGCCATGTCGCAAGTTGCAAAATCAGCGCAAGAGCATCCCGACAAATCCAAATTTAGGTTTCCCGCCGCTTATCGGTTGCCTAAAAATGACGTGAGTCGTAATGTTTTTTCCAGTGAAACAATGAGTATGTCCGGTCACGGTACCTTGTTTGCTGCCAATTGCTAAGTCATTAAGAGGTTCACCGTCACGCACATGCAGGTGCTGGTAACGTGCACATGCCGTGGAGTCGAACTCACACGGCAGTACCTTGTTTATCGATAGGAAAGGAGGAGGGCGATTAATGAATAATAGTTCACGGCCGCCATCGCGGCGCTTCATGCTAGCCATCGCTTTTGTTGCCACCAGCCTGGTTGTTTTTGTTATTCTGGCTTTCGCTCAGGGAACAACGCCCCCTGGAGTATTGTCGTTACCAGCAGCGACCGACAGTATTGGCCGATTCAACATATTTTGCACTCTGGGTGCTGTTTCCAGTTTGTTATGTATACTCCTTCTGCTTACCGGAAGGCAACGCGCGAGGTACAAGGGTAGGCCTTATGGTATTTATGATCTGTTGGCCCTGCTGCCTGGGGCAGTTTTGATATTCGCAATGGGCGGTGTGATCATAAATCATCCAAAAAGCTCCGAATTTACACGCGAGAGCGATCCTGAGATTCAGGAAAAGGTATGCGATGCTGCGCGGAACAACCGCCCCCAAGATTTGGTAATGCTGCTAAACAGAGGTGCCGACCCAGATTCCTGCGAGGAGGTGGGGGACGATTTTTTGGTGTGCGCGCTCACAATGGCAGTGACACACAGAAACACACGATGTGTCGATATACTTCTATCCTATGGTGCATCCCCAGATGGGGCTGGAAGCACGGGCTACACCGATAACACACCAATTGAAGCGGCAGTTATGGCAGGCGATGTTACAATACTGCGCAGTTTAATTAAGGCTGGCGGTCATCCGCTTGAAAAAGATAGTATTGCGGTAAAGGCAGCAATACATGATCACAAGGTACTTCTATACCCAGGCTTTTTAGAATCAGGCGTCTATACAGATGAATATAATCAGATGAAAGAACAGGCGATCAATAGTAACAACTCACAGCTCTTAAAGACGCTTCAGCAGTACCAGGCAACTCCGCGGAGGTGAACATCTGATCCCGTTAAAGACCGGGCTGAAGTGGTTCAATTGCTCGTTGAAAGACATCCTTCGCTCGATCGCAGACATGAAGACAACAACACGCTGTTGATGATTACCACAGAATGGGGATATTACGATGTTGCCCTGATATTGCGCCGCGATGGAGAGGCGCACTGACACGCTTCACAAGATTGAACCTTGCGCTAACTGCACACCTGGTTCCCGATAGTCCGGTTGCAGTCAAAAGAATACACCGATGTCTTTGCCGTGTTCTGCTGCATCCCAGGCTTCGTGCATTGTCACTTGCAAAATATACGGCACTTCTATGATAGGTATCGCCCGCCAAGTGCCTGGATTATTTAGTGCTTATGGCTTAAAATATTGCTGTTGCTCTTGTTAATGCAAATGCGCATCGCTCAGGAACAGCACACGTGCAGCAATCAACAGGAATTGGGACGCTGTTGAGTGGCTGATAAGCACTGGTTTTGACACTTCGATTCAGGATCTGTATAAGCGTACAGTTTTAATGTATTGCCTGTGCTCTGAGGGCGCCCATGTAGCTAAGCAATTGCTTCAGTCTGCAGATAACGATGAGGCTAACCGGCAGGATATTGATGGCCGGTCACCACTATCGTATGCTGCGTGGAACGGAGCCACTGATCTGTGCACATTGCTTGTGGAATGTGGTGCAGCGGTGAACATAACCGATGCAAAAGGCAGAACTCCGCTGCACAACGCCGCACGGTGGGGCCATAAGGATATTGTGAAACTCCTAATTGCAGCGGGCGCGCGAAAAGATGTATCGGATTTCGCATTTGTGAGCCCTGGTGACTTTGCAGCAATCCTAAACGACCATGAGCTACGCTTGTTGCTGACGTAGAAACGCGCATAGCGCTCTATCCCGCGGGCTGTGCCGCCGCCTGTGAACTGAAAGCTTGCGATATCGTACTTAGCCGGTATGCCAACGGGCAGCCCTGCGGCGTAGAGATTGCCGCCGTTGTGCCCACCTCCGATCTCTGCTTCACCCTGCGCACAGTTTGTGGTAGAACGCTGCGCTGCTCACAGTCTCACCCGGTAATGGTGCCAGATGCCACCGATCCATGTGGGCGGCAGATGCCCGCAGTGGAACTCTCTGCGGGAGTGTCAGCACCCCGTAACTTCGCGTGGGACGAACAGAACCTTGCGATTGCCACCGATGCCGGGTTCAACATCGTAGAGCGGCAGAGCGATGCCCCTGAAACCAGGCTTGGTGCAATTGAGTACTGCGCCTTGACTCCTCGCAAGCGAGGCGGCGCGGTACGGTTTATGGCTATTGACAGCAATCAGGCCAAATGGGTACATTTGGGGAGACCTGACCTACCAGGAGCAGGACGGCTACTTCGTAATACCGATGTTTGATGCGCAGGGAAGCAACCGTATGGAACCAGGTCTTCTTGAATTGGTACGGCACCTTGATCCTTGCTGCGCTGCGGCGGTGTCGTACGGTTTATACGTGTTGACAGCAATCAGGCCAAATGGGTACATTTGGTTCCAGGGCACAAGCTTCTGGCAAAACTTGATGAACTACGATGCCTTTGGCAACATGGTTTCCACACCTCCCGCACAGCCAGAGCCATTGCAGTACGTTGGGCAATATGGCTACTACACAGACGCCACAGGCTTTGTGTATGTGCGTAATCGCTACTACGATCCGGTGAATGGAACGTGGATTAGTAGGGCGGGTATTGAGTATCAGAAGGCGGGTGAGCATCCGTACGGGTATGCGGAGAATGATCCTGTTGGCTTAGTTGACCCTACTGGATTTGAGCCTATTCCCATGAATGATGTTCCTAATCCCGTTGACCCGCCGCCTGTTTTTAATCCTAAGTACTGGAACGATCGCCATAGAGTGAGAAACAACAACTGCTTGTGTTATTCCTGGTGTCTCAATGGTACTCACGAGGGTGGACTCAACCCGGGCGAGATGGCTGGGATCCCACTGACAGCGATGCTTGACAGGTTTGGAAACTTGAGCTGCATAGCTATTCTCAAGCTATCAAAACAGGACGGTCTAATTGCAGTTCCTTCAAGTAACAAGTGTCCGAAACATTGGCACAAAGTGGTGGTGTATTTGCGAGACGATTCTCTGGATTACCACTGGTATCGGCAGGACAAAAATGGAAGCTGGTCAACGAAGGCTGGCCAAACACCAGCCACTGACTGCTTTTGTACAGGCGACTATCCATTGGTAGACCGTACAGGTCGGCCGGTGATTGATCCATCGAATCCCCGCAGACCTGTTTATATGCCGATACTTGATCCGGTTAGGAAGATAACAAATCCAGATTTGGATGCTAAGAACAGGCGTTATCCGACAAAGTGCGGCGCACTATGTGCACCGGATCATTGGAAAAAAAGGTAGCCCAACATTCAGAATTTGACACTGTTAACATGCGGGGCCTTATTGGATGCATGAAATAAGCCCTCAACAACACATAAATCCAACTCTAATTT
>CAIONQ010000140.1 GCA_903859705.1 uncultured Chthonomonas sp. | reverse complement strand
GAATCGCAGGTGCGTTCAATATCTGGCATAAGGTGTGACGAAACGATAACGTTCACGCCTTTACCATGGGATATATCACGGATGAGATCCAGCATTTCATCGCGGCCCTCGGGGTCCAGGCCATTGGTTGGCTCATCAAGAAAGAGCAGAGAGGGCCCGTGAACCAGTGCTTGCGCCAGCTTCGCCTTCTGCTTCATGCCTGTAGAATAGGTTTCGATGTTTCTATATCGGGCTTCACCAAGGCGGCAATACTGCAGGGTTTCGTGGGCGCGGCTCAGGGCCTGGGCGGCCGGCATCCCAGACATCTCACCCGCGAATGCCACAAAGGTTACGGCATTCATGCCTGGAATGTGGCAATCGATTTCAGGCATAAGGCCAATCTTCTGGCGCAGCAAAAGCCCATCTTTCGCCACGTTTAATCCCAGCACTTCGCCAGATCCAGAGGAGGGTGTTAGAAAGCCCAAAAGGGTTTTCAATAGAGTAGATTTTCCAGCGCCATTGGGGCCAAGCAGGCCCACACAACCTTCAGGTATCTCTACAGTGAGGCCGTCTACAGCCGTTTTGCGGCCGTATTTAACGGTTAGATTATTAATACTGGCTACCGGCATCCGGCATCCTTTCAAACGTACTTTCCGGCAATTCAGGGTGATAATTGGAACAACCGGGGAATATGGTGTGGTTCGGCTGATGCCGTTATGTTCCAGACGCAACCAATAGCTTATGGTTTCGCCAATAGGCTAAAGCAAGCTGTTATTCTTGCTCGGCTGCTGGCTCCGGTTGTGCGCTGCTATGCTGCAACTCCTCTACCATTGCTATGAACTCATCTTCTGTAAGAACCTGCACTCCCAGTTCGTTGGCCTTTGTAAGCTTGCTTCCTGCGCTTTCCCCTGCCACCAGCCAGCTGGTGTTCTTACTTACGCTTCCGCTGGCCCGGCCACCCAGGCGCTTAACAAGCCCTTCGGCTTCATCCCGCCTAAGCCGCACCAGGGTGCCCGTAAACACCAGTATCTTCCCGGCCAGTACGGTAGAACGCTCACTATCTTGTGGCGCTGTGGGGGTAACCCCTGCGGCCTGAAGCCTTACAAGAAGCTGCTGGCTTTCCTCGTTTTGAAACCATTTCCAAACGCTCTCTGCTGTAGTTTTGCCTATCTCATGTACGGCCGCAAGCTCTTCTACGCTGGTTGCAGCGAGGCGGGTGAGCGATCCAAAATGAGAGGCCAGTACCTCAGCAGTGTGCTCGCCAATATGCCGTATTCCAAGGCCGTGGAGCAAACGTGCAAGTGGGCGGGTTCTTGAGGCATCGATGTTGGAAAGTATTTTTGTGGCTAGCTTTTCTCCCATTCGATCAAAGCGCAGTAAGGTTTCAAGCGTGAGCGTGTACAGGTCTGCAACATCCTTTACAGTACCTTCACTTGTTAATAACTCACACTGCTTTTCACCCAGCCCCTCTATATCCATTGCAGCGCGAGATACGAAGTGCTCTATCTGCTGTTCTACTTTGCGTGGGCACCTCAGGTTGGGGCAGCGGGTTACGGCTTCGCCTTCCGGGCGCACCACATCTGTGCCGCAAGATGGGCATGTGGTGGGCATCTCAAATGGCTCTTCGGTGCCCTTGCGCTCCGCAATTACTACCTCTACTACCTCTGGAATAACCTCGCCGGCGCGTTGAATAACTACAGTATCTCCCACACGAACGTCTTTGCGCCTGATCTCATCCTGGTTGTGTAGCGTAGCTCTGGATACTATAACGCCGGCCACTGCCACTGGTTCGAGATTAGCTACCGGTGTTAGCGCGCCAGTTCTGCCTACCTGTATCTCAATTGAGTTTACAGTGGTACGAACCTGAATGGCAGGGTACTTGTATGCTATGGCCCACCGCGGCGAGCGGCTAACTGCGCCAAGCTCCAACTGCAGCCGAAAATCATTGGTTTTTATTACAACACCATCGATATCGTAGGTGAGCTTTTGCTTGCCGGTTTCCCAGATATCGCAAAACGCCTGTACTTCCGCAAGCGTAGCACATAACTGCACATTAGGGTTTGTAGGCAGGCCCCAGCTTTTATACGTTGCCAGCAAATTAAGTTGAGAGGTGAATGAGTAGCCCTCACACTCTCCCACGCCATAGAAAAAGGCATCCAGCCTACGGCTGGCAGTTACATTGGGATCCTTCTGGCGCAGGCTGCCCGCGGCGGCGTTACGCGGGTTGGCAAAGGTTTTTCCGCCCGTTTCCTCAATATCTGAGTTTATCCGCGCAAACTCCCGGTGCCCCAGAAACACCTCGCCACGCACCTCTATTCGGGAGGGGAGGCTGGCGCCCGCCTGTTTTAATAAAACGGTGGGTATGGCACGGATGGTGCGCACATTGGATGTGATGTCTTCCCCGGTTTCGCCATCTCCCCGCGTTGCGGCCCGCACCAGGCTACCATTTACATAGGTGAGAGAAACAGAGAGGCCATCAATCTTCAGCTCGCAGGCGCTTTCAATCTGCGTTTCTGCGGGCAGCCCCAACAGGCGTTTTCGCCGTTCGTCCCACAGCATTAGTTCTTCTGCGCCAAATGCATTATCCAGTGACAACATGGGAACCACATGCGGAGCAGGTTCAAAGCCTGTTACTGCTCCAGACCCCACACGCTGGGTGGGAGAGTCCTTTGTTGCCAGCTCGGGATACTGAGCTTCCAGGGCACGTAAATCGCGCATTAACGCATCGTACTCTGCATCCGATATTTCCGGCTGTGCCTGCCCATAATACAGCACATCAGCCCTGCGAATTTTATCTGCAAGCGCTGCTGCACGCTTCTGGTGCTCGTCGTCTGCAAATATATCCAACGAGATGTCGCTACTCTTTTCTGGCGTCACGGGGAAGTCTCCATGCCTGCGGCGTTTACCCGGTGTAACTTGGGTCGGCAGAGAGCGGAATACCAACAATTGCCTCACCGACAGGATAGCATACCCTGCAGTACAAGCTTCCGTATGTTACATATCACGCAGGGGCACCATCTCTTGATGTGTAATGCCCGCCATAGCGTTTTTCAACCATTAATAGCACAGCATGCATCACAACGGGCAGGCATGCTATGGTTCATGCTATGGCCGTGTACAGTACCCAGAACTTTCGCCAGCAAATAAAACCTCACAAGTAATACAACCCTTAGCAACTGGCTGTTTCAGCATTATCGTTACATGTTCTGAATTGATTAAATCTTATGAGGCAGTAAGTAGCAGTATCGCGTGCAGATCTGTGCTGCTGTCACGGTAGTGGCTGAGTTGCAATAGCAACAGTTAGCCTCTTTAGTGAATCTACATGGGCTGCCCGTTTGCCATCTACGTACAGGGTTAGTCCTTTTTCTCTGTGATAATGCGTTCCGTCGCGGTCGAAGACTATCGTTAGTTTGTGATGGTGATACGTTACGGAATCCAGGCAGAAGTAGCTCCAGCTGTCTTTCGGAACAAGGGG
>CAIONQ010000139.1 GCA_903859705.1 uncultured Chthonomonas sp. | reverse complement strand
CTAGAAGCCTGATGAAGAACGGGTATTTTCCGGCACTCATGTGAATAATTATCAGGTTATCCCGGCATTCATCCCAGGGCCGCTAAAATTGCTTAATCATCGCCCAGAAAGGGTGTAGTGCCCTGCTACGGCGGTGTGTGCGTGCCAGTTTACGCATAAATACACGTAAAAGCGTGCCGTTTTGCCCGCATGTTGCGATGTTGCCACCAGTATTCCTCCTCCGGCGAGTCTTCAACAGCCGTTTGAGGTTTTGTACCCCTGCAGTCAGTTTAACCTGCTGATCTACCTTCGCGGTTCCTCGTACACGTGCTTGCGCGAGGCCATGATTGTTCTTACCTTCGGCGAAGAGATGTTCCAGCTTGGTTCGCTGACGCTGTGCGCGTGTGGCGTGGCGGCCACGATTGGCCAATCGCACAGTATTTCGGGCAACAACCGCAGTATATGTTGCATTTCGCTTAGCCTGGCGTGCCTCGGTTGAAGCAGGCCGTTTCCATGTCGGTACCTCCTCCAGTTTCTGGTCTCCTATGGGAACCATGGGAGTGATACCACGCTCAAGTATGTCGCTTAAGAAATTTCCGTCTCGATAGCCAAGGTCCATAGCCAGCTCAGATGGCATAGCACTGAGTTTATCCAGCATCACAAGCGTTGCTTCACGCTCAGCAGTTCCCGTTGCCTGAGTTGCCATTGCTCCGTAGATGACACCGCTCTTGATATCGGTGAGGTAGTGCCCCATATACCTCAGCTTTGCATCTTGATTCTTGCTCTTGCGGTACAATCGCGCATCGGTGTCTGTGGTAGATCGATGTGTAGAATTAGAGAACTTCTCTCCGTGCCAATCTGGATCGCCACTCCGGTGTTTGCCGTTCCGCCGACCACCAGCTTGTATCTGTAATTCACTGCTTGTAGTGCTGTGCGGCGTTTCATTTGTAACAGATCCCGATGGTGAGACAGTTTCGCGGCGATCACTTTGCAACGGCTCGAAGGATACATTAGAGTCAGTCTGCTCTGAATGCTCGATTTGAGAAGCAATATCGATCACGCCATCCAAACTCTTTGAAAGGCTGTCATCAATGAGATCCGCCATACAAGAATTGTCAGGAGCAGAGCTACCGCCTGATTGCATATCTTGTGCCAGGGCACTACCCACAATCGTTACAGCGGCAGGTATCTCTTCGAGCGAAACAGTCGCAGCATTGGCCTGGATCAGTGTCCCGTCAACACCAAGCCGGCTGGTGCTGGCAATACCAGCAGCTTCGCATGCCCGGATAGTTTCCTTTAGGAAGGCTTCGTGAATACCGCTATTTGCCCACATCTTCGTGCGTAGCTTAACAAGCGTCGACTGATCTGGAATCTTGTCATTGAATGAAAGGCCACAGAACCAGCGGAAACCAGCGTGCATCTGCATCTCTTCGCAAAGCTCGCGTTCGGAATACCCATGGAGATACTGCAACAACCACATCCGGACAACAACTTCCGGTGCAATTGACGTGCGTCCGACGTTTGAATACAAGTCAGCAACACACTTCGCCACGAATGACATATCCAGAACTGCATGCAGTCGCCGAAGGCGATGGTTCGCTGGAACCAGAGCATCCATCGTTACCAGCTGAAACAGATCCGTGTTGTCACCTTGCTTACCAAGCATTGGAACAGCTCCCAAAATCTACGTCTCCAAGATATGGTAAGATTCGATTCTAATGCGTTTGGTACCTTCGTGTGGGAGAGTTTTTCATCAGGCTTCTAG
>CAIONQ010000138.1 GCA_903859705.1 uncultured Chthonomonas sp. | reverse complement strand
TTGTGAGCGGCAAAACACAAACCATCTACCCATGGGATAGCTGGACCACTGAATACACCGCAGAACCGCCGCTCTGGTTCCACGATATCTTTAAAACCGATGGCACACCGTATAAGCAGGATGAAGTGGACTTTATCCGTAGCGTAACCGGCAAAAGCAAGTAATCCCGAAAACGCAATTAGCCCGCCCCATTGCCCCTGTAAGGCAATATGGGCGGGCTAATTGTTTTTGTAATTCTGTTAGTTTACAGGGTGAGGCAGCGGCAGCCCCTGAATACCGGCCACCAGGTTTCCGGCGGCAAGAACTGCCATGCGGGTTCTGGTTTTAACCGATGCAGAACCGATATGCGGAAGCACCACAATTCTATCTGCGGGTACCTGAAGCAAAGGATCGTTCAACGGTACAGGCTCGGCCTCAAACACATCGATGCCAGCAGCCGCGATCACGCCATCCTGAAGTGCCTGTGCCAGTTCGATTTGATTTACAATGGGCCCACGCGCTGTGTTGATCAGAATTGCAGAGGGCTTCATTTGCTTGAACTGTTCGGTGCCAAATAGGTGGCGTGTTTCCGTGGTGAGTGGGCAATGTAGCGATACGAAGTCACTTTGTGCCAGCAGTTCCTCCATGGATACCTTCACCGCACCGAAGTCGTTCTCCGCCCCTTCGTGTGCCGATCGGTTGCAATACAGCACCTTCATATCGAAGCCACGTGCCCTTCGAGCAACCTCGTACCCAATGCGGCCCAATCCAACTATGCCCAGGGTGGCGCCGTGTACATCCGTGCCGGTCCATTGCAGGGGGCTCCAGGTTTTCCATTCCCCACCCCGCAGTTCATTGTCAGCCTGAACTACCCGGCGCGCTGTAGCAAGAATTAATGCAAATGCCAGATCCGCGGTTGTTTCTGTAAGAACACCGGGAGTATTCCCAACCTTAACTCCACGCTGTGTACAGGCTGGCACATCGATATTGTCGTAGCCAACAGCCATCTGGCTAACAACTTTGAGCCGGGACGCACCATCCATCAGTGGCCCATCGATCCTATCGGTAAGCAGGCACAGCATGCCGTCCGCAGCAGCAATCTTTTCTGCAATCACATCCCGTGGCGGTGGTGCATCCCCTTCCCACAGATCAATTTCTGCTACGGCCGATATGATATCAAGCGCCTCTTGAGGCAAACGGCGGCTAACAAACACACGATACTGCATTCTCTTGTGGTTCCTATTCCAAACTTACGGCAGCGCCATCAATAGCGTGCAACACTGGCCCCGGTTTCGCCAATTGTTGCGGCAACGGCAGCCTGCGCTGCCTGCACCATAAACCCGAGCTCACTTGCCACGGCAATAAACTTCCAGCCTTCGGCCAGGCGGCGCTGTGCCATGGGAGCATCGCCAACATGAATACCAGGTGCGATGCCGTTTTTTGCGGCAGTTTCTCGCAGATGCTTCAGCGCGGCAACAAACTGAGGATCGTCGGTTTCCATCGCCGCGGTTTTGTGCATAGAAGATAGCAGGTCGTTAGGGCCAACAAACATCGCATCGATGCCCTTCACTTTGTAAATCTTCTCTGCGTTGTCTACGGCATCAATGTGCTCGGCCTGCACCACCACCAGAATTTCATCGTTGGCACGGCGATAGTACTCACCTGGCGAAGTGCCGAAGTTGAGGGCATGCATGCCACCCCCCACAGAGCGCACTCCGGTTGGCGGGTACTTGCAGATCTCTACAGCCTGCTGTGCTTCCTCAACGGTGTTGCACATCGGGAAAACAATGCCATAGGCGCCAGCATCCAGGCAGCGCTTTGCATTTTCGAGGGAGTTAAACGGCACCCGAGCCAGCGGCACGCAGCCCGCATCGGCAATACATCCGAACAGGTATGCAGCCACTTCCCAATCGATGGGGCTATGCTCCATATCTACAGTAAGCCATTTAAAGCCTGTGCGCGCCATATAGCGCGCAGCCATCACACTGCCCAGGGAGAGCCAGGTGCCTACCTGCGCTTCGCCGGCGTTCAGGGCATGCTTAACAGAATTGGATTTCATGGTTTCGCTCTTTCAGATCTGAATTAATCACAAACCAGAGGGTTTTTCAACACGCAGGGCGGCAGAGTTCCATACGGCAGGGTTGCACACATTGCGTGGTACGTCGCCATTCATCAGCTCCAGTACACTGAGTGCGCTCTGAAGGCTCATCTCCATGGTACTTTCCAGGGAGTTGAAGGCATTGTGAGGGCTCAGTACGCACTTTTTCGCGCTTCTCAACGGGTGATCTACAGGCAGCGGCTCCTGAGAATAAACATCGAGTGCCGCACCGGCTATAATGTCGTTATCAAGGGCATGAATGAGGTCGGGTTCATTGATGAGCGAGCCGCGCGCCGTGTTGATAATGTAGGCGGTGGACTTCATCTTCTTAAATGCTTCGGCATTAAACAGCCCAATCGTTTGCGGCGTTGCCGGGGCATGGAGCGATATAAAATCCGATTCTGCCAGCAGTGTATCGAGGTCAACAAACTCAACACCATCTAAAGTTGCCCCGGAGGCCTGCATTGGCGGATCGTAGGCGAGAACCCGCATGCTGAAACCATGTGCACGTTGAATTACCGATTGCCCGATGCGGCCTGTGCCCACCATTCCAAGGGTTTTCTTGAAAACGGATGCGCCGCGGATCTCGCCCCAGCCGCCGTTACGCATCATTGCATTGGCACCGGGGATATCGCGGCAAACTCCAAGCATCAGTGCGAAAGTATAATCGGCAACGCCTTCGGCCATAGCACCGGGCGTATTGGTGGCAATTATACCGGCGGCAGTTGCGGCGGCCATATCCACGGAGTCTGTACCAACCCCGCAACGCGCCACAATCTTAAGATCCGGGCATGCAGCAAACACTTCTGCATTGTAGGGATCACTGGAGCCAACGATGGCATCACAGCCCTGCAAGGCAGAAATCAGCTCTGGCACGGGCAACGGGCCGGCCTTTTCAGACCACACAACCGTGCAGCCAGCCCCCTCCAGCAGCGCCTGCGCCTCCTGCCCACTCACCCAGAATGCACGGGCTGTTACAAGAACTTTCCAGCTCATATTATCGCTTCCTCCCGGAGATGGGTATTGTGTTTTACATAGAAGAACTCCTGCCATGCGCTCGCTTAGCTGGGATGGGTGCTGGAGGAAGATCGGTACCACAATTACGCCCCTTACGAGCAGTAGCATCGAGAGATGTTGTGTTGTGCGTTGAGGCGCAGGTTTCACTATAGAGCCACGACCGGGTGAGATGCGCGAGCGAGCCATTGAAAAACCTACCGATACGCACCGCCGCACGTCCGGCCGGCGCACAATTAGCATCCTCCCCTGGCGGGCGGGCGGGGGATGGTACCTCTACGCAGAAACCATCCATCCGGCAGGCGCGAATCTTGTGCTCTCCCCGGGCGGGAGAGTTAGAGAGGGGGATGGTAGTTTGCGATACGTTCAAAGCTCTACACAGCGCAGTTGTTTTGCCCTCCCTCTTCGCTGCATCTCTTCGCGCAACGCATGGCATGATGTTAATGAAAAGCAATACCTACCGCGCTACGCTTGCTTGCGCGACACATGCATTTCAGAACGTAGCTGTGCTTAATCGAAAGGCAGCTTGAGCCGTACCACTTCCCTCTTCGCTGCATCT
>CAIONQ010000137.1 GCA_903859705.1 uncultured Chthonomonas sp. | reverse complement strand
CTGCATGGTAACGCGCAAATCTGATTCGAACCGGATAGGATCCATGATGTGGAATCGATACAGGCCGTGGCGCGCCCCCACCCTGTTAGAAGCATCACCGTAGGGATAGCCCAGATAAGGCGCGCTAAATGTCTCACCAAAGCACCAGGCACCCCCAAAGTAGTCTTCCGTGCCGGTGCCACAAAGAGTTGGGAACTCTCCATCCCCATCCATAAAGAACTTAATTTCGCCCTCGCCCCACCAGCCGCTGTTGTTCTGCTGCCACGCCATGTAAGTGCCTACGTAATGCCCTTTGCCGGTGATACCATCCACAATGGTGTAATCGGTACCGTATGGAAGTGGGTTGGTTCGCCGGAATTGTGCGTGGAAGTAGGCTGCACTCTCTGGAACCTCTGTTTGTGCAAATGTGATGGCATAAAAGAAGCCGCTTAGTGGCTGCACGTGCCGGTTTTCCACAGTTATCCGGCAATGTTTGCGGAACGGCATTGGGAAATAGGAGTTGAACCCGCCGCTTGGATTTACATTGATTGGAAGCGCTGTTACCTTTGCGCGGGCGTTAAATCCACAACAGAACAGATCGCCCACGGGAGACTCTACGCTGGGAGTTTCTTCGCCATCCCAGTAGATCCGAATAATCTGATCCCGGTATCTCTGATCCGTAAGCGTCATCCAGATATGCTGGATTATTCCGGGGCCATCCACATCCATAAGTGTGGTTGTGGAACCGGGCGGGAGCGTGATGCAAGGGCGTACTTTCCATTTCTGCCCCAGTTCACGGGCACACGAGTTTGCGCCATCCCACTGCTGCCCAATCTTCTCTACTTCGAGCTGGGGATCTGCCGATAGCTCTGCCATTCCTCCCCTGCCCTTGTCGCCGAATACATTCTCTGCTGTTATCAGTCGCGTCTTTGCGGATGAGAGCTGATAGATGTTACCAAGCCCGGTAAACAGTTCCAATGGATGCCTCCTGATCCGGCAGCTCGGCTAATGGACCGATGTGGCTGCACTTGCCGGATACCCGTTATTTGGCAATGTTGGCGTTGGAATTCCTGCGTGAGAGGCTGTGAAAAGAGAGCTGATCAACCCGTCCGTAGGTTTGAGTTCCCGCGCTAACAACCACCTGGTGACGACTTCTCTTAGCAGCTTGATGCCTGAATGAGAGGAAATGCACCTCCCGACGACAAACAGGCTTACACAACTCAATTGCGGAGATTTGCAAACAATGGCTCTTAAGATCGCGATGATAGGCGCCGGCTCAATAGGTTTTACGCGCCGCCTAATGGCAGACCTGCTTACCGTGCCGGAGTTTGCCGACACCAGATTTGCCTTCACAGATTTAGACGCTCAAAACCTGGAGATGGTGACACAACTTGCACGCCGGGATGTGCTGGGTAATAGTTTGCCAGCCAGTATTGAAAGCACCACCGATCGTAGATCAGCGATTGCAGACTCCGATTACGTGATTTGCATGATCCGGCAAGGAGGGTTGGAAGCCTTCCAATCCGACATTGATATCCCACTACAGTACGGTGTGGATCAGTGCGTTGGTGACACACTATGCGCAGGTGGAATCATGTACGCGCAGCGCACAATCCCCGCACTTTTAGATTTCTGTAAAGACATTAGGGAAACTGCAAAGCCAGGAGCGCTATTTCTTAATTACTCCAACCCCATGGCAATGAACACCTGGGCTTGCAACAAGTATGGCGGCGTGAAGACTATTGGCCTTTGCCACGGCGTACAGGGTGCCCACTGGCAAATTGCGAGATGTATTCAACACTGGGCACGCAAAGAGGGCTTGATTGGGCCAGAAGAACAGGTTCATAGAAATGATGTAGATGTTGTTGCCGCCGGTATAAACCATCAAACATGGTTTGTGAAGGCGCAGTGGCGCGGCATCGATATCATTCCGAAGATGCTGGATCTGTTTAAGCAGCACCCGGAGTATCCGGTTACAGAAAAAGTGCGCATCGATGTGCTTGAGAGATTTGGTTACTACAGCACCGAATCTAATGGCCATCTTAGCGAGTACGTGCCGTGGTACCGCAAGCGCGTAAACGAAATCAACAGGTGGATTGACCTATCCAGCTGGATAAATGGAGAAACTGGCGGTTACCTGCGCGTTTGTACCGAGGGCCGAAACTGGTTTGAAACCGATTATCCCAACTGGCTGGCACAGGAGCCACCCGTTTTCAGCCAGGATAAGCGCAGCGAGGAACACGGCAGCTACATAATAGAAGCGCTGGAAACCGGCAGAACCTACCGCGGCCACTTCAACGTAGTGAACAAGGGGAATATCACAAACCTGCCGGATGGCTGTATTGTAGAGATACCGGGTTATGTTGACCGCAATGGAATCAACATGCCCGTGGTGGGTGATCTTCCACTTGCCTGTGCTGCAACTTGCAGTACAAGCGTACGCGTGCAAGAGATGGGCATGGAAGCCGCAGTTCATGGCGATGTCACCCTGCTAAAACAGGCAATGCTGCACGATCCGCTGGTTGGTGCCGTGTGCGACCCGGTGGAGATATGGCAGATGACAGATCATATGCTGCTGGCACAGGCCAGGTGGCTGCCAAACTATGCGGATGCGATTCCGGAGGCAGCAGACCGAATGCGTACAGCAGAAGAGGATGGCACACGAGTTAAGCTAATAGAAACCGAGGGAGCGGCAAGGCTGCATACCAAAACTGTGGAAGAGATGGCAGCCGCAAAAGAAGAAGCGCGTGCAAATGCACAGGCGGCCGACAAAGGGAAAATGACAGTGGCGGCAAAGATCTAATCCATCGGACTCCGCCCACCAAACCTGTAACAGATGCAACACCGGAGATTGAATGGATCCGCTGATAGTTATTATTGTGGCTACGGCCGCCACTGCGGCAGTTGGGCGGACCGCCGCTGCAGCTTATAGGCGAAAAAGTGAAAGCCTTGATGCTCTCCGGAAATCCTGGGGACACCCAGCTGCCCGAGCACCAAAACCGGAAGATGCCCGACTGTATCATGATTTGCGATCGGCAGACGACGACACCTGGACGCTGGGCGACCGAACGTGGAACGACCTGTTTATGCCACAGGTATTTGCGCAGATCTGCCATACGCGCAGCGCACCCGGTGGCCAGATACTGTACAGAATGCTGCGCTGCCCGAGCTTCTCTACAGAGGAGATATCTAACCGAAACTCAGTTATCGAGAGTCTATCAGTAAAGAGTGGCCAGAGAGAGAACCTGCAGCAGTTGCTGGATGCGCTGAATAGCGAGGATGCCGCGCAGCTTCCCAATCTATTTCTTACTGAGATGCCGCTGCGGCCGGCATACTGGTGGGCCTGCCCGGTACTTACTTTGCTAATGATTGCTGCCATAGCGGGAGCCATATTCAACCATGGACTCGTGATCGTCACCATCCCGCTAATGATCACCAATCTGGCGGTTGCAAAGGTATTTAGAGATAGCGTAGATGCATGGATTCACCCACTACGGGTATGTAATACGCTGGTTCGGCAATCTCGCAAAGTGGCAGAAACCGTAAACAGTGGCGATTGTGCTGGCCTTAAACGGTTGGTGCAGCCGATTAACGATGCTGGCCCCGCATTGGCTGAGCTGGACCGAACCACACGCTGGCTTCTATTTGAGCGCAACAGCAGCGGCGACCCAATCATGATACTGGTGGAATACATCAACATGATTTTGTTGCTGGATGTGAACAGCTTTCTGTTTGCCATGGAAGCAATACGCAAGCATCACGTAGTTCTAGGAAAACTGTTCGAAACGATTGGCATGGTGGATGCACTTATTGGCGTAGCGAGCTACCGGCACTCCATCAAGCAGTGGTGCGTTCCCCAGTTTCATGCCAACTCTCGAAAAATGAGCCTTCAAGGCGCCCTGCACCCAATTTTGCCAGATGGCGTGCCGAACTCGCTTGAGATTGATGACCACGGCATATTAATCACTGGCTCAAACATGAGTGGCAAAACCACGTTTATTCGAACCGTTGCAATCAATACTCTGCTCGCACAGTCGATTGCCACCTGCACGGCGGAGAGCTACTGCGCGGAGATGATGGGCGTTGAAAGTTCGATAGGACGATCTGATAGCCTCTCGGAAGGCCGAAGCTTTTATATGGATGAAGTTGAGACCATTGGTGACTTTCTGGAAGAAGCCGATGGAGAGGCGCCATGCATGTTTATCATCGATGAGATATTCCGTGGGACAAACACCACCGAACGTGTGGCTGCCTCCAAAGCGGTGTTGGATTGCCTTAACCAGCCAGGTAGAAGCCATATTGTGCTGATTTCAACACATGATGTGGAGCTTCCAAACCTGCTTGAGACGCCCTTTGATAGGTACCACTTCCGAGAATCTGTAGTGGAGGGCGAACTCGAGTTTGACTACCTACTTCGGCCTGGCCTGAGCTCTACACGCAACGCTCTTCGGTTGCTGGAGAGCCGTGGATATCCGGCAGAGGTGGTGGCAGATGCCATGGCCACTGCACGCAAGATTGAAGATGGGCTTGAACAGCGCCGCAGCCTGTTAGAGTTGGAACGCGCCGGTAGTTAGCATGTATCGCCAATGAAACAATGAGGAGAAGCACAATGAACCCCTATCTGCTGCCAGGAATGGAAAAAGGGCCAGAAGTACTGCTTAAGCTAACGCTGATGGTGCCAGAATCCCTCTGGGACGTGCCTACTGGTCCGGACAGATTTAGCGTGCGCGAAGTGGCCGCACACATGGCAGACTGGGAACCCATCATGCGCGGGCGTATAGAGCAGGCAGCCGCAAATCCAGGCTCTGTAATTACGGCTTACGACGAAGGGCAGATGGCTCTTGATGGCAAGTATGCTGAGCGAAACCCTATAGAACAGCTGGAGCTATTTCGGAAAGAGCGTGCCATTACAACTGCTCTTGTTAAAGCCCTATCTCCCACGGTGATGAAGAATGTAGTATTGCACCCTGAGCGTGGGGAAGTGAGTGCAGAGGACCTGGCCAACTTCCTGGTAGGGCACGATATGTACCACGTGGATCAGGTGCTAACGCTGATCTAACGGCGGGCAACTGGTGTTATGGGCATTTGGTGGCTGTAATGGTATCGCCGTTTAAGGACAAAAGAAGACCGGCCCGCCGGGCAGTTTATGTCTGAACAGTGCACCTATCTGAAATACCTTGACACCGTATCCCTGCAGGCTTTATAATGCGGAAGCTATCATAGCCGAACCGTGCGCCACAGGTGCGCAATAGATTTCAAGTGAATAGCGCGTTGCATACTGCCAAAGCCTCAGTGCTCGCCACAGTGCAATGTAATGAGAGGTGTGTCTTCCCATGGCCGGCGTTGCCCTAAAGAATCTCACGAAATCGTTTAACAAAGTCACCGCAGTTAACAGTATTAATCTGGAAATTCGGGACAAGGAGTTCATGGTCCTTGTTGGCCCGTCTGGCTGCGGAAAAACCACAGCGCTGCGCATGATCGCAGGGCTTGAAGAGGCGACCAGTGGCGAAATCGTTATTGGAGACCGCGTTGTAAACGATGTTTCACCTAAAGATAGAGACATCGCCATGGTGTTTCAGAACTACGCCCTCTACCCACATATGTCGGTTTACGACAACATGAGCTTTGGCCTGCGCCTGAAGCGCACAGAAGGCGGAGGGCCCTGGCCCTTCAACAGCAAGCGCACCTTTACCGAGGCTGAAATTGACCGCCGCGTTCAGGAAGCTGCAGAGATGCTTGGCCTTAAGCCGCTTCTGGAGCGTAAGCCTAAAGAACTTTCTGGTGGTCAACGCCAGCGCGTTGCCCTTGGGCGCGCCATTGTGCGAGAACCAAAAGTCTTCCTGATGGATGAGCCGCTCTCCAACCTGGATGCAAAGTTGCGCGTTCAAACCCGAGCCGAGCTAATCAAGCTTCACCGCCGGCTTGGAATTACCACCGTTTACGTTACCCACGATCAGGTGGAAGCGATGACGATGGGAGATCGCATTGCCGTTATGAGCAACGGTATTATTCAGCAGTGCGATAAGCCCCTTGAGCTGTACAACCACCCGGCCAACCTGTTTGTTGCTGGCTTTATTGGCTCGCCGGCTATGAACTTTGTGCCGGCAACAGTAGTTGAGACAGGCGGCAGGTTATTTATAGACTGCAAGAGCTTTAAGGTTGTGTTACCTGAAGCACTTACAGCCAAGGCTAAACCTTATGTTGGCAAAGAAGTAACATTCGGTATCCGCCCGGAAGACCTATACGACAGCAAGGTTCCCACCCTGGTGGCCGCTACCCCGGACAACACCATTACGGTGGATGTGGACGTGATTGAGCCGCTTGGTAACGACGTTGAGATGTACCTTACCATTGGTGGCCTGCAACTGATTGCTATGATTGATAGCGGCTCCTCTGCCAAAATGGGCGATAAGATTGATGTTCTGATAGATATGACGAAGTCACATCTGTTTGACCGTGAAACCGAGCAGGCGATCTACTGATCAGCTTCGATCTAATAGCTTGAACCGAATTGGCCCCGCTGTTTGATGCCTGATTTCAGACGTTAATAGCGGGGTCATTCTGTTTAATGCGGTTAGTGGTTTTGAATCGGTGCCTGTGCCAACTCCAAAATCGTTGTAAGATTCATAAATTATCTTGCAATTCGCCTTCTTCCAGTGTAAAATACACCGACAAATAGGCACTATTCGGGCATGATTGGGTTACAGCCCGGGGTTGGCACGTTTTGAATGTGCCGCCATGTCCTTCCCGCTCCGGGTTGGTCCGGAGCCAATCGCGTTCATAAGCCGTGCTTTGCACGCAGACGCTAAAGACCGAGGGGAGATAACAAAACAATGCGCCATTATGAGGCGATGTACATCGTCGATGCGGACACGCCAGACGAAGTACTTGACGGTATTATCGTAAAGTACTCGAAGGTTGTAAGCGAAGCCGGTGGTGAAGTGGTTGAGGCAGGTAAGTGGGACAAGGGCCGTCGCCCGCTCGCTTATGAGATCGGCAAGAGGCGTGAGGGCATGTACCTCCTGATGCAGTTCACTTCTAACAGCGATGTACCGAAGGAACTGGATCGCATCTTTAAGATCAACGACGAGATCGTTCGGCACATCATCGTGCGCCAGGATCCCGACGAAGAGTAAGCAGCAGCGTATGACATCCGTGGCATCGGCATTGCCGGTGTCTTAAATCGCATTTCTGGGCGACGCAGCTGCGTTGTTATTCGAACAAAAGCATGAGAACCGTTGAGCGCTAACGCGTTCATCAGGGTAAGGAGAGCCAAGATGTCGTTAAATAGAGTGGTACTGGTGGGCCGGCTAACCGCCGATCCCGAAATGAAGTATACGCCTGCAGGCGTTCCCGTGGCACAGCTTCGCGTAGCGGTTAACCGTGTAACGAAGAATGAACAGGGCGAGTACGAATCGGACTTCTTCAACGTAACCGCATGGCGCAGAACTGCAGAGTTCTGTAACAATTACCTCTCTAAAGGCCGATTGATTTCGATCGATGGCCGACTTCAGACTCGCAGCTGGGTAGACCAGGCTTCGGGGCAGAAGCGAACGGCATTTGAGATTGTTGCCGATAATATCGAAGGCCTTGATCGTAAAGGTGACGGCCCGGTAAATTCGGACGATGGCCCACAAATGGGCGGTGGCGCTGCGCCCCGCACTGCGGCCAGAGTTCCAATCGACAACGATGACTCCGACCCATTTGCAGACGAATAACGCGCCGCAGCGCTGCTCTTAATCGAAGAACGAAGGAAATCTAAAAGATGGTTCCGCCACCCCGCAGCCGGCCCTCCGGCAAACCTGGCAAATTCCGCAAGCCGCGTCGCAAAGTATGTATGTTCTGCGCAGAGAAGCCGATTGCTACCAGCGTAGACTACAAGCAGATGATTCTTGGCCGCTACCGCACCAAGCTCATCTCTGAGCGAGGCAAGATCGTCCCGCGCCGCACAACGGGCACCTGCGCACATCATCAGCGCATGGTAACCGAAGCTGTGAAGCGCGCACGACAGGTAGCCCTCCTGCCATTCGTTGTAGACTGATACAACGCCAGCAGCGAAAAAGCTAAAGCAGATTGCCCGTAAGAAACGTGAGTTTCTTACGGGCGATTTGTTGTTGTGCACCTATTTATGTGAAAATTCCTACCCCAGTGCTTCCAGGTAATCACCGGCCTTTTCCCAGCCGTGCATTGCTTCATCAAGAGCAACTTGCACACCACCGTGCTCCTGACTTAGCGCCAGAATATTATCTCCGGGCTGTGGAGCCGAAAGCCGGGCCTCTATCTGCTTTAGGCGCTCTTCCAGTTCTGCTATTCGCTTCTCCGCAGCCGCCACCTGTGCACGTGCACGCTGGCGCTCTCGGCCCATTTGATGGAAATTCAATCCTGCAGGCATACCAGGCTTGGCAGGAGCCTGCCCCAACAGATCACTAACCAGACTGTTGCCTGGCGTGGCTGCTGCCTCTTTCTGCCTTTCGGCAGCAGGCTGCTTTGCTCGCCGGCCGACCTCGGCTCTGTACTTGCCATAAGCCCCTTCAAATATGGTTAGCTGGCCATTCGACACTTCAAAGATATGAGTGCAAACCTGATCTAGCAGATACCGATCATGCGATACGAGCAGCAAAGTGCCGTCGTAATTCTTCAGCATCTGGCCTAGAGCTTCGCGGGAATCTATATCCAGGTGGTTGGTAGGTTCATCCAGTATCAGCAAGTTGGGCTTCATGTAGGTTAATTGTGCCAACACTAGCTTATTCTTCTCGCCGCCGGAGAGCAGCCGTGTTTCACGAAATGCATCGTCGCCCGTAAACAAGAACCGCCCGAGGTGTGTTCTGGCGGCTTCGGGCTCCATCTCCCCCACTGCCATCATATTCTCGAGAACGGTTGCCTCCAGGTCCAGATCGCTCGTATCCTGGGCGAAGTAGCCAACGGTAACGCTGGCCCCCATGCGGGCCATTCCGTTAGTGGGCGTTTCTCTACCAAGCAGCAATTTGATGAGCGTAGATTTGCCCGCGCCATTTGGTCCAACAATTCCTACGCGCTCGCCACGCCGAATGAGGGCGGTGACATCATCAAACAGCACCCTATCGCCAAATTTCTTACTCACATGGTCGAGCACTACCACTTCGTTACCGCTGAGCTGGTTTGCCTTTATGCCGAGTTTTGCTGTGCCAGCCTTGGGGGCTACCTTTTGTGCCGCCGTATCAGTAAGTTTCCCACCGAGGCCGTGTTGCTTGATACGCTCTGCCCAGCGCATGCGCATTACAGCCTGGTTCTTCTTAGAGGGCGTGTTTTTCCATTTCTCAAAGAACTCTGTCAGCCTGGCAATCTCTCGCTGTTCCCGATCATACATTTCGGCCTGCCGCAATCGGTTCGCTTCTTTCTGTTGCCAGAATGCCGAGAAGTTGCCATTGTACATAGTTAGGTGGGTGTACTCGATCTCTGCAATGGAGTTAACAACTTTATCAAGGAAATAGCGGTCGTGGCTCACAAGCACTACAGCTCCACCAAAGTCCCTCAGAAAGCTCTCTAGCCACTCTACCGCCTCAATATCCAGGTGGTTGGTAGGTTCATCCAGTAAAAGAATATCTGGCCCAGATAGTAGGAGCCTGGCAATGGCAAGTCTGGTTTTCTCGCCGCCAGATAGCTTGCCACATTGCTTGCTCAGGTCAGACGCATTGAAACCAAGCCGCTTCAGCACGCCCGGAATATCGCGCAGGTTATCGTAACCACCCATTGCTTCAAAGCGGTCGTGAAGAATGCCGTACTCCTCCATCACCTTTTCCAGCTCTGGAGTGCCAGTTGCTTCTGCCATCAAGGCTTCGGTTTCACGCAGGCGTGTTTCCATCTCCTGCACGTGAGAGAATGCCAGTTCTGCCTCGCGCAGCACAGTATTTTCGGGGCTAACGGAGTCTTCCTGACGAAGATAACCTACTCGGATACCACGGATGAAGTTGATGGTTCCTTTATCTGGCTCATGCTGCCCCGTAAGTAGCCGCAAAAGAGTTGTTTTGCCGGTGCCGTTACGGCCAACCAGTCCCAACTTCTGTCGCCATTCCAGCTTGAAACTTACACCGCTGAATATCATATCTGCACCGAAGTGCTTTTCAAGATTATTAACTACAAGCAAACTCATTGCTGCTCTAACATTCCTTCTGCGCAGTTGCTGCGGTTTCGCCGGCTATGAATGCCGAGATTGTAAACTCTTCCGCTGTGAGGCGTATAATCGCCTGGCACGCCAATCGCGATTGCGAACAGCGCGCTTCCGCTTCTTCCAGCCGATCAAGCTCAACTTGCTCTGGCGGAGTAAGGTATTCAGCGCCGCCTGATATGATTACATGGCAGGTTGTGCAGGCACAGTTTCCACCACACTCATGCTCCAGGGCAATGCGCGCTGCCAGCGCTACATCCAGAAGGGTATCTCCCGGGTAAACGGGCTCCTCTAACCCTGCAGGCTCAAAGCGCACACTCTGTTTCACGGCAGCACTTCGATCTGAGTCTGGTACGCGTTGTCATCGATAAAGCGGAACCCGCCCGCCACAAGCCCGATGCGGTAAACATGTTTGCCGGGTGTTTTTGCGCGCACATATCCCATTACAGTTATGGTTTCACCTGGCTTTAGCAATGATTTATCAAAACCGAAGAGCCATGGCCAGGATCCAGGATGATGCCCCCCAACAAAGAAATCGGTGGATACCCGTAAGTGCAGGTAACCTTCAGTTTCGTTGTATCCCATCTCATAGCTTGCCTGGGTTTCGTCGTAGGTGAACGGCGGCGGTGGGGAAACTGTAAGTCGCGCATCAATTGGAAGATTGTTTCGAACCGTCATCTTTACCTTGATTAGATCCCCAACATGTAACTGTTTGGGGCTGAATTCTGCACCGATAAGATGCGGCATCTGCTCTCTGGGCACCTCAACGGTTAGCTTCATGGGCCACAATAATCTGGCATCGCGCCCCTCGCCAGATTGCCATAAAAGATTGTAATTGGAGGTTAACAGGATACCCGAGAGTGGTTTCAGAACCACCTTTGTATCGGACTTAGATTCGATTTCAGCCGGCCTGTTGTTCAGCAAGATGCTTCCTGAGTTTAACCCATGGCCTTCAATCACGATGCTATTGCCAATTGTGCCGGTTTGCGGGGTGACGGAAGTAACCGCAGCATGCGATACAGACCACGCTACCTTTACAGGCACACTATCTGTATCGCCATTGGCGGATACAATGGTTAACAGCATGCTGTCTGCAGCCGGCCGAAGCCAGTTATCCTCAGGAACATGGACTGTAATCGTTCCATGTTTACTGCTGCGCACCCACATTGGAATTCCATTTAGAGATACTGTGGGCAGCGGCCATTCGACTATGTCCTCTTTCAGCCGGAATGTGAAATCTTTGCTGGGAACAAGAGTATGGGTTGGCAACAATGCTTTGAGTTGGCGAGTGTTGCCAATCAAAGGTTGAGCGGCCGTCACCTTGCTTGCAGCGTCTGCCTTAACGATAGTAAACGCGGTGGAAGGGGCACCCTTCGGCATGTAAGCGGTATTGTTCTGTAGTGTAGCAGCGGTGTCAGTAAGCACCACGCCAGTGCCCTTACCATAAAACGAATTGTGATCAAATAGATAGGGTCCCGATGGAGTTTTGTCTCTGCCATTTTGCCTTAGCAATACCATCTGGTAGTCTGCGCGAGCATTCTCACCAGCAGAGAATACGTTGTAATTGAACACATCGTCCTGGCCATTTTCAATCTCTACACAGTGGTTTGTATCAGACACACAGGTGTTGCCAGAAACGATACACCTGCGCGAGTATCCCAGCCATAGCCCATAATTTGAAAACGAGCAGTTGTTGCCAATTATCTGAGTGTCATCAACAAGATCCACCTCAATGGCATTGTTGGGGCTGAACGAGCAATCGTTGAAGAGCAGTTTGTTGCGATGAGACCCATTCTTAACTGGCACTACGGTGCCGGGAGTAATTGGTCCTTCGTTTGCCCGGATGAAAATGCCATCGCCACCAAACCGCAGATCGTTCTGCTCGATGATGTTATCACAGCTATTGTGATCAATGCCCACCGCCTGTGCATCATATGTTTGCCAACCCGATAATGCCTGATACAGGGATCCACCGCCCGTGGTGCACCACACTGCACGGTTGTGTCGGAATACATTAAAGCTGGAGTTCCAGAGGTGAACGCCCCAGTTGCCGCAGTACGAGAAGTCGCCGTTCTGAATAGTGACCCGGGAGCTGCGCACAAGGTCAATACCATCCCACTGATGCTGTACAGTACAGCGTTCGAAGTGGCAATCCGTTGAGTCTCGCACAACAATGCCGCCGCCGTGATCATCTTCTGGCGCGTTACCGCTTTCGTCAATAACAGTTCCCGGTTTCAGATTGGCGTTCCAGCTGGTATTACAGTTCTCGAGCCGAATGCGTTTACACCCTTCCAGAACCACTCCCCACTTAAAGCCAGAAACATCAAGATTGCGAATTGTAATGTCTTCGCCAGTTATCTTAATTCCATCCGCCGAGCCCGTGTCACCAAGGAGCGTAACCCCTTTGAAATCTATGGTGTACCCACGCCCAGAAATGTCAACGGCAGCAACGCCAGCCGGCTTTAGATGGTATGTGCCCCGCACGAAGGAAACCGCATGGTCAACCTTAAGACCAACGGACGGACGCACCGACTGCGCACTGGCAGAACAGATGGGAAAGGCAAGAGGCACCGCTGCGAGTGTCCGCCACAAGTTAGTCCTCGACTTCGAGATTAGCATTAACGGTTGTCCTCTTAGATCCCGGATTCCGGGAAAACTCGCCACACGCGCACAGTTTTATCCATGCCGCCGGATGCAATCAACTGGCCATCCGGCGAACACGCCACCGTTTTAACGGCTTCGGTATGCCCTTTATACACACGTACATCGGTGCCAGTATTAAGGCTCCAGATGCGCACTGTGCCATCGGTGTGCCCGGCCACAATAGCTGCCCCAGATGGCATGAGGTCTGCTGAAGTAAGAGTGTTGCTGCCCACTTCCATACGCCCCGTTTCCCTGCCCGTGCCAAGGTGCCAGATCTGCACCTGCCTCTGGCTGGCAGTCAGGAGGTAACCGCCATCGCGTGAAAAGCGAAGTGCTTCTACCATCTGGCCAACCCCTTCACGTACCACACGGAACGAATGGGACAATCTGCCATCAAGACGATCGTACAGAAACACATCTCCGTCCGAAGTAGCAGCGGCCACATGGGTACCACGAGGGGAAAAGGCAACGCTGTTAACAAACTCCCGCGCACCAAAGCGTCGCAGTTCTCTGCCTGTTTTCAAATCCCACAACTGAGTACCAGCGTTTACGGTTCCGGATGCAGCATATCTGCCATCTGGCGACATTGCCACACACTGAATTACCGCACCAGAATAACAGTACTGTAGTTCTTTTCGGGATTCCGAATCACGCAGCATCAGCACATTATCCATACCGCCAGAAAGCACCGCTCTGTTATCCGGCCCATAGCACACGCCCGTTACAGCCGCAGAATGGCCGAGAAACCAGAGCTTTTCGAGGCCGGTGCCAACCTGCCAGATGCGTACAGTTTTATCGTATCCTCCAGATGCTATCAGCTTACTGGATGGTGAAAATGCAACAGAGCTCACGAGGGCGGTGTGGCCACGCATGCACCAAACTTCCGGTTTGCCTTCCGTTGGTGCTCGGCTAGACGTTCGCGTAGGTTCCGAATAGGTAATTGGCCGTGAGTAGGTTCCCGGTTGAGAGGTAGCAGTACCTGTACGCGGCGGCTCGTAGCTCTTCAGAAATTCGTACGCCTCATTGATCTCTTTCATTTTTTCGAGAGCACGATCTTGAAGGCGTGTAGATGCTGCAAACCGGTCTGGATGCCACACCTGGGCAAGAT
>CAIONQ010000136.1 GCA_903859705.1 uncultured Chthonomonas sp. | reverse complement strand
CAACTATATCACCGATGGCGATTCCCCGGCAGCAGCCGTGCTCTCCGACGGACTCGCAACGTTCACTCCCGGCCTCTCCGAGCACCGCAGTTCAACAAGCAGCTTCTATCATGGCGATGCCCTCGGCTCTACCAGAAGCCAGACGAGCTCCAGCCAGAGCGTAACCGACACCAAACGCTACGATGCTTTCGGCATGCTGATTGCATCTTCGGGTTCAAACCCCACGCCCTTCGGGTTTGTGGGCGGCTCACAATATCAGACCGATACTGACTCGGGTTTGATGCTGCTTGGCCACAGATACTACGATGCGAGCATAGGGAGGTTTATTTCCAGGGATCCCATCTACGCCGGAGACAACTGGTATGCCTACTGCGAGAATAATCCGCTGGGCGGGACGGATCCGGAGGGGCTTTACGTCCAGATAACCTTTGACCGTCAGAAGGGTACATTGGTTGTTGTGGATGTTGATACACACAAAACCCTCATTACCATAGGTGGTGTGTTTTCTGGGAATGGTAGTGATACAAACGATCCTAAAAGCGCCGGAAACCGCGGGACTGGAACCATACCCGGCGGCACGTATCCAATCGGTGGTGAAGTTAACGATCCGCATATGGGCCGACACTTTCAGATTTATGTCCCGAAGGGCGATGGATCGTACACTTATCGTGGAGGTGGATCAATAACTTCACCTGATCTACCTGGTGTCACGATACACCGCGACTGCTTTAACCTACACGCTGGTAACGCTTCTGATGGATGCGTCACTGTTCCCAGTGACCCGACGATGCAGCCATACCCGAGGAGTAAGCCATTTGACAAGCTTTTGGTTATTATCGGTCGGACTCGACCGCGCAAATATCGGCCAGGCGGCAAACAAACTTCGGTTAACGGGAAAATCGATAGAAAAATTCCCGGTGAGTTAATCGTTAAATAGTTTGTTGTTACGACGGTGGCACTGGTTGCCAGGGCAATGCCTGAGTTGAACCGGTAGCTTGTGCCACCCCCTAATCGAGGAGATAGGAAATTTGAAGAACTCGATCAAGACGCTGCTTTGTTCTTTTGTGATTGTCTGTCTTCTGTACTTGTATCATTATCGATCACAACAACAATTGGATGCTGTTCTGTTTTATGCTATCCGAACCAACGATATACGCGGTGTTGAATTGGCGATTAAAAATGGAGCAAACATTAACTGTATTTCTTGGGAAAAACCAATAGGTACAGTTGAGCACTTCCGGAGATTGTTTACTAAGCAGTATGAACGTCCGTTCAATCGTTTGCTTTCACCGATTGAACTTGCACTCATTAACCAACAGTATGACATTGCCGAATGCCTTTTGAAGGCTGGTGCGAACGTTAATTACCTCGATTCTGAAGGTGAAAATGTATTTACATACGCTGTTGATCTACCTGAGGATTTAATGAGCGACAAAACGCTAATCACGAGGAAGCGGCGATTCGCAAACCAGTTGTTAGATTACGGTTGCCCTATTCAACCGCGGGCCCTACACTTGTTATGTTACCAGAGCTGTGATCCGGTTTTACTTCGCCGTGTGCTAAAAGAACATAATTATGCCGATTTGAAGTTTGATGAAATGCCGCTCATCGTCTATGCCGCAAGTTCTGAGGATCCTGATTGTCTGGTCGCATTGCTTGATGCAGGTGCTGATCCCAATGCGACAGGAATCGATGGGACTACAGCGCTCATGCGCGCATGCTTGCATGACAATGCCAGGATGATAAACTTATTGCTAAGTGCTGGCGCGAATCCACAACAACATGACCAAACAGGTTTGACAGCGGTTGAGATAATTCGAAAATACGGCAGCCACGAAACCAGAACTTTGCTTAAGAAGTACCGGTGACACGCTCATGTCTGGTACGATTGTTTATTTTCTGACATGCATTTCCAGAGAGTTGACGGTCAATAGCACATATTTTTCATTTGCCCTTGCCCACTGTACGTCCAAACACTGAGAACCGGCGGCACTGCCGTAACCACCAGCAAGCGCAGCGCGGTAGAAATTGCAGTTCTCAACTCCTGTCTCTCGTTACGACTATGAGAGCCGTGTCTCCGGCATCACTTACCCATCCAGCGCTACCAATACCTTCCAGTACAACGGCAACGATCTGCGTACAAAAAAGGTAGATTCCAGCGGCACACGCAACTATATCACCGATGGCGATTCCCCGGCAGCAGCCGTGCTCTCCGACGGTAAGCGTAAAATAATGACCACCTCAAGAGAATTTTGAGGTGGCCTAATTCTTCTGACTTTAAGCTATTGTGTGGCTTTGTTTGGGATTGCGAATTTGCTCTGGATACCTTCGCACCATGGCATCAGGTTATCTACGGTCT